>NZ_JBITMD010000003.1:0-759552 GCF_044465905.1 Nonomuraea sp. NPDC049480 | reverse complement strand
TTCGTGCCCTTGACCTGCTTGACGAGCAGCTTGGCGAACGCGTCGTCCAGCCCGCCGGCGTTGGCCGGCGCCGCCGTGGCGAGCGGTAAGGCGAGGGCGGTGATCAGGACAGTGATGACTCTTCGTATCAAGGTTCCCCCTGTGGAACAGGAACAGGAAAGCCGGCGATTCTCCCGAGCCTCGCCGAAGGCGAACGGTATCCCGGTCCTGCGCCGCTGGAAAGAAGATTTATGCGGCAAAATCAGGACATGCCGCCGGAGCGGCCGCGCAGCCGCCCACGGTTCCTCTCATGCATCGCCTTCAAGCGTGCGCCTGGGATCGTGGCCGTTTCCTCGATCAGGTTGGCGGGCAGGCATCTTGAGCTTTGGCGCCTACCGCTGCATGGTCGCTTGACCATCACCAGCACTTCTTACTGGCGGGAGCGCTTGTTCAGATTCGCTAGATAGTCGTTGTAGGCCTTCAACTCCGCCTCGCCGTCGCGGTCCGCATGCCGATCCACACGACGTGCCTCGCGATGATCGCCGAGACCCCATTGCGCCGCGATGGTGATGACCACGATCATCCTCGGAATCTCGCCGAAGGCCCAGGCCATGCCTCCAGCGACACTCTGGTCTTCCAGCACTGAGGCTCCCCAGGTACGGCCGAGGCTGTCGTACCAGGTGGACGCGACCGACTTGCCCATCATCATCATGGAGATGCCGAAGAACGCGTGGAACGGCATCGTCATCATCAACGTGCCGAGCTTGGCGGCAGCGTGGATGGGCGCGTGCGGGTCCTTACCGCCTTGCAGCGGCACGGTCATGGAAAGCGGAGGGCTTTGATAGCGCAGCTGCGCGATCTCCGCGACTCGCGACCGGACAGCGTCGTAGGCGTCATCCGCCGCGTTCAGTCGCGCCTTCGCCGCGGCTTCCGCACGCCGGGCCTCGGCAAGCGCCACCCGGTTGGCGTTGTAGGCGGCAGCGATGGCGTCGTACTCCTTCTGCAGCTTGGTCAGCTGACTACGGGAGTCCTCGGCTGTCGGCCTGGGTTCGGCGTTCGCCGGCATGGCGGTCGCCGCGGAAAGAACGACCAGGATCAGAGACGCGACGGCAACCCACGGTGGCCGCGGGAAAGGCGATCTGGACGGCCATGTCGCCACGAGGTCACGCGGCATACGGTCTCCGCATCGAGACTAGGCACCTCACTCGAACTTCGAACTTCTATGTCTTGTAGAAGGTAGCTCAAGTTCTGAGGATTCACATTGCCGTTCCGAGACAGGGCCTCCCGGGGGCCGTCAGAAGTTCCAGACGGTGATGCAGAGCAGCGGGGCCAGCAGCACCGCGAAAGGACCACTGAGCAGCAAAGTGGCGGCCGAATACGCCGCGGCCGGAATCCACCGTGGGCGCTCGTGATGGCGGAGAAGGCGCGTCACCCGCTCGGCCACGGCGACATCGGCCAGAGCGAACGATCCCGCCCCCTCGTCGAGTTGCGGGGTGGCCATCCGCACGAGGGTCCGGGCGAGCAGGAACTCGCCGTGAGCACGACGAGCGTGGTCATCTGCGATCATCTCCAGCAGCACCGGAACGGCCTCGCGCGCCACCCGGGCGGCCGGAAGCCAAGGAAACGCCTGCGCCAGCGCGATGAAGGGCAGCAGAACCAGATCATGACGACCGCGAGCATGGGCGCGCTCGTGCTGGAGCACCGCATCGAGTTCCTGCCGGCTGAGCAGATCGAGAGTGCCTTGGCTGAGCACGACACGCCCCCGCCTGCCGGGCAGGCAGTACGCGACCCGTTCCTGGCTCGGCAGCACGTACGCGTCGTGAACCGGCGAATGATCGGCCACCACGTCCACCAGCAGACGTTGACGTCGCTGCTGGACGACCGTCTTCACGGTGACCTTGGTGGTGTGGACGAGCAACCACACGATCAATCCCACGGACCAGGCAAGCGCGGCGATATGCAGTGGCCCGAGCCCATCCAGCCCACGGCCGTCGGCGATCTGGCTGACGAGGGTGTGGGCGCCGTGAGGGAAGACCGCCGCCAGCGGCGCCACAGCCGCCACGAGCCCGATCCCCACGGCCCCCAGGCCGCCGGCCAGACAGCTGGCTTGCCAGAGCGCCAGAGCCGCCATTGGATAGCGGTAGGTCCACGGCGCCGTGGCGAGCCGCCGGGCCACCTGACCACCGAACGCGATCGGCGCCAGCGCGACTCCGGCCGCCACCAGCCAGACGATCACGATGCGGTCCCGTCCCGCCCGTCCAGCGCCTCACGAAGGGCGGCCGCCATCTCGGGCGTCACCGTGCCGACGAAGTGCTGTGCGGTCGCTGCGAGGTCGCCGGCGTCCTCCAGCGCGGCACGCATGACCTCGGCGACGAAGGCGTCTCTGCCCGCTGTCGCCTTGTAAAGATGCGCGCGCCCGATCCTCTCGCGGGAGACCAGGCCCTTCTGCACCAGCCGTACCAGAACGGTCAGTACCGTCGTAACGGCCGGCTGAGACGGAAGGCCTTGTGCGATGTCCTGGGCGAACAGGCCCTCCGGTTTCCGCCAGAGGGTTTCCATGATTGATCGCTCCAGGTTGCCGAGCCGCACCATCGCACCCTCCGACTGCCATCTACGCTCAGTAGAAGGTTACCGGCCGACGTCACCGCCTGGCCGGCCGAAGCGAGAAGGCCTCCACGCGAAGATCCAGGGGCGGAGCTCCGCGATACCCGGCGTGCGGGACGCCGCTCCACCTCATGAGCGGAGCCGAACCGAAGACACTCGGCCCCGCTCACGAGTTGGCTAATGCGGTTACTTCTTCACCTTGCCCCGGAGGTCGGCGCCTGTGCCGACTGCGGCGCTGGGCGCAGCCGCGGCGGCCCTGGCGTCGGGTCCGGCAGGTCGGAGGAGAAGGCGTAGACGACGGCGGCCTGCACGTCGCTTGTTCTTTGAGCCCGCCTGTGCGGCGGGCAGCGAAGCGGGCTAGAACAAGGTGCTCCAGTAGGACCAGAAGCGAACCCCGATCATGGTGATGAGGCCGAGGAACCAGACGGTGAGCGGCACGGTGTGATAAGTCGCGAGTGTCCCAGCGAGGCGGCGCATGCCCGCGGATGCGGGGAGGTGCCGGTGAATCAAGTTGTGCAGGGTGACGTACCAGAAGATCGGTACGGCCACAGCCCACACGATCATGCAGTACGGGCACAGCGCGCCGATGACGTACAGGCTCTGGAAGATCAGCCAGTGCACGAACACCACGCCGGCGGTGACGCCGGCCTGCAGGCCGAGCCAGAACCAGCGCGGCACCTTCGCTCCGGCCAAGAGGACGGCACCGATCGTGGTGACGATGGCGAAGGAGGCGATGCCCAGCAGCGGGTTGGGGAAGCCGAAGAGCTCGGCCTGCGGCGTACGCATGATCGACCCGCAGGACAGCACTGGGTTGATGCTGCAGCTCGGCACGTAGGACGGGTTCTCCAGCAGGGCGATCTTCTCGATCGTCAGGACGAACGCGGCCAGCAGCCCGATCCCGCCGCCGACCAGCAGCAGCCGCGGCAGCAGGCGCGGGAAGGGGACATCCTCGGATGCGGCGGTGGCGGCCGTCGCAGAAATGGCGCTCGGAGGGAGCGCGGCGTTACTGGGCGAGCGCTGCATCGATGGCCGCCTTGAACTCGTCGGCAGTACTGGGCTCGATCTTCTTGCCGTTGAGGAAGAACGTCGGGGTGCCCTGCACACCCAGCGCTTGGCCGTCGGCGGCGTCCTTGTTCACCCGCGCCAGCGTGGCCGGGTCCTCGTACGCCTTGTCCCAGGCGGCCATGTCCAGGCCCAATCCCTCAGCCATCTTGCGGAAGAACGCATCGGCCGGCACCTGCTTCTCGGCCCACTGCTTCTGTGTCTGGTACATCTGCTGATACATCGCCTCGAACTTGCCCTGCTGGGCGGCCGCCTCCACGGCCCGGGCAGCGCGCTCGGCGTTGAAGTGACTGCTGATCGGGAAGTAGCGGGCGACGAACGTGACCTTCCCGGCGTACGCCTTGCGGAGCTCTTCCACGGTGGGGAAGTACGCCCCGCACGCCTCGCATTCGAAGTCGAGGAACTCCACCAGCGTCACCTTGCCGTCCGCGGCGGTCTGCAGCCGGTGGCTGTCCTCACGAACCACTTGCGGCGCGCCAGCTGCCGCAGCGTTTCCGCTTGTCTTCTCCGTGCCTGAGCCCATGCTGCTGATCGCCAGCCACACGGCCGCCACCACGGCGAACACCCCGATCGCGGCGACCGACATGGTGACGTTCTTTTTGCGCGCGGAGCGTTGCTTGTCTTCTGCGCGCATGGCCTCGATCTTGGCGCGCCGGGCCTCAGCCCGGTCCTGTTGCTGCGGCACCTGCGACTCCTCACCACCGACCGATCATTTCTACGGAGTGTAGAAGATAGGTGAGGTGGTCGGGCACCCGGCGCGGCCCACTTCCACTGCCGTCCCAGCTGAGACGCCTCAATGCCGGGCGAAGAAGTCCAACACCGGCGGCGTGATCTGGTCTCCAGCCTCGATGGCACCGCCGTGCGCGTGGCCTGCGATCTCCAGGAAAGTGCCGCCCGGCATCGCGGCGGCCGCGACACGCCCGGCCCTCGGGGGGAAGAGCAGGTCGTGTTCCAGCGCCAGCACCAGTACAGGCGCGGTGATCGTGGGCCAGCGGGCGGCGTGGTCGACGTCGAGCATCCATTCGATGCAGGCCAGGTACTGGCCACGGTCGCCGGCGGTGTCCCACGGCTTGGCCGACAGCAGTTCCACCCACTGCTCGACCAGCGCATCGTCATCACGGAGCTGCCCGGCCGGCAGGGTGTTCATCAGGTTCTCCGCGATGAAGAACTCCTCCGGCACGGGACCGGCCGCGAACATGGCCCGCATGGCCGAGAACCACGCCCGCTGGTAGGCCGTGGTGGGACCGGCGCTGGCCAGCAGGACGGCCGAGCGCACCAGTTCGGGGCGTTGGGCGGCCAGGTACTCGACCACGAAACCACCCTGCGACAGACCCATCATGCGGGCCTGCGACCAGCCCAGATACCCCATCAGGCCGACGGCGTCGGCGGCGAGCTCCGCGATGGTGCAGGCGCCCTCGGTCGTTGATGACTCCCCGATGCCGCGAGGATCGACGGCTGCCACCCGGTACCCGGCATCGGCCAGTGCCGGAAGCTGCATCATCGTCCACACACCGCGCGGCATGCTCGTGCCGCCCAGTAACAGAACCGGCTCGCCATCCGCCGGGCCGTGCAACTCGTACCCGACCTTCACCCCGTCAATCTCGGCGACCGCCATGGCTGCTCCTCACTCGCGACAACGACATCCGATTGATCAACGACAGCCGCCCCGGGAGCGTTTCCGATATATGCCGTCCCTTGGGATGACGAGCCAAGTCGGATCCCGCCCAATCGGCTTCAGGGCGAAAGGTTGTGCGGCATGACAGAGCTCGCCGATCCAGCCGCCGCTGTCGAAGCCTTCCGGCCGCCCGCGGATCTGGAGGTACGCACCCCAGCCGGGCGCGGCCCCGGCCGCATCTGGCAGGCGGGTCAGGCGGTCATGGCGGGGACGCCGGTGGTCTCGGCCAAGCAGACTCGGGTCGGGTACGCCCGCTGCAGCATGGCCCAGCGCGAGGTGGGCTGTGACCTGAGGCTGCTGACCGGCCCGTTTCAGGGCGTGTACCACCCAGCGGGCACGGCGCGACGCCGTTCCCTTCTTCGCCGGCATGGCCGAGCCCAACGGGAGTACGTGGGCGAGAAGTACGTTGTTCCCCGGAAAATCGTTGTGTTGAGGCAGACACGTTGTGATCGCCCTGTAGAGATGTTGCCCGTGGTGTCTGGCTTGCCCTCGCTACGGGGTTGTAGCGGTGGCGTGGGTCATAGGGATGACGGTTCGGTATTTGCCACCGGCGGTCTGTTGCGGCGCTTCGGCGGCGCGCTCGAGGGTCACGTGGTCCAGGCCGTGCCGGGTCAATAGCTGGCTCATGCGGGCCTCGGCCTGGCGCCAGAGGGCGTCGGGATCGGTGCCGGGCGCGCCATGCATGCGGATGCGCAGCGCGGCGGGCGCGGTTTGGACGATCTGGAACAGCTCCAGGCCAGGCACGGCTTCCAGCAGGGTGGCCAGCGGCAGCGGGGCTAGGGTGACCGGCGCGCCGCTGGGGCGGGGGAAGGTGAGCAGGTCGGCGGCGCGGCCCTGGACGCGGACGGCCGGGCCGGGGTTGCCGCACGGGCAACCGTCGGGGCGGGTCTGGACGGCGTCGCCGAGGTCGTAGCGCAGGATCGGCTGTACGTGGTTGGCCAGGTTGGTCAGCAGCACCGTGTGGGAGGGGTGGCCGGGCGGCACCGGCCGATACTGTTCGTCGACGGGTTCGAGGATGGCCCAGTCGGCGTTGAGGTGCATCCAGCCGTGTTCGCAGCCGTAGGACAGGAACGGGCACTCGTTGCAGGCGTAGCTGGTGCGCACCTTCGCTGCCAGAGCGGCCGCGATGCGCGCGTACTCCGGCAGCGGCAGGCCTTCGGCGCTGAGCACCACCAGGGCGGGGTCGATGCGCAGCCGTCCCGCCTCCGCCTCGCCGGCCAACAGCGCGCCGATGCTTGCGTACGGAGCCAGCACCGCCGGACGGAAGGCGTTGAGCTCCTCGACCAGCTCATCCAGCGGCTGCTGCACGCTGAAGGAGGCGATGCGGGACCGGCCGCGCAGCCGGGCGGCGGCCACAGTGGAGGCGAAGTGCCCGCCGACCGGCGCCACCAACGCCATCCGCCCACCACCGCGCACGATCCGCGCCACATCCCGAGAGTTGAGCCAGGTGAGCAGCATCCGCGCCATCATCGCGCCGGTCACCGCGGCCGCGCGGTCGTCTTGCAGGAAGATGCCGTGCGTGCCGGTAGTGCCGGAGGTGGTGGACAGCGTGTAGCGGCCGGCGAACGGCTCCCCGATGCGCGCCGGGTCGTCGGCGAATGCCCTGGCCTCGGCAAGCGTTACCGCGGGGTCGGTGACCCAGTCGTCGAAGGCGGCCATCAGCTCGCTCTTGCGGGTAACCGGCAGGCCGGCCAGGTCGGCCGCCTCGGCTGGGAGGTCCCGGTACAGGTGCCGGTAGTAGGGCGAGCGAGTGCGCGCCCAGGCCACGAGCTCGGCCAGACGAGCCCGCTGCCGGTAGGCCATCGCCTGCTCTCCGCCCGCCTTCGCGGAGCGGGCGTCGGCCAGCAGCCGCAACGTCGAGACCTTCATGTGCTGTGGTGTCCTTCCTCGCTGGCGGCGCTGGCAGCGCCACATGTGGGGGTGATGGCGCTGGGCGTGGCGGCGGTGAGCACGGTGCAGTAGGCAACGCCAAGCAGGTAATCGCCGCCGATCCGGGGACCCATCGCTCTGCGGCGTGCAAGCCGTGCCGAGGCAGCGTCCAGGTATTCTCCGGCGGTGAACCGATCGTGATCCGGACGATCGAACAGGGGGTGACCTCGGCCAGCGCGGCCCGCCAGTCGGGGGATGTGGTCGAGGTGACCTCAGCCTCCTGGGCTGGCGCGCCGGGTCAGGCGGCCTGCAGCAACTCGGCCAAGTCGGCAGGCATGGGCATGGGCTGGGTGAGGGCCACGGTGGCGCGGCCGGTGTTGCCCTCGGGATAGCGGCCCAGCGCCGAGCCAGGCGCTGCGACGATGATGCGGATCACCTGGCCGAACGCTTCGCGGCGGTCGCGCTGGGCCACGGCGAGCGTGAACATCGCGATGTGGTTGGCGGTGTGCGGCCAGGGCCAGGGCTGGGAGAGGATGTGGGCGCGCTCCAAGTGCCGCCAGCGTTCCCCGGCCGTGGTGGCGGTGCGGGCGGCGTGCATTTCGGCCTGGTAGGCGGCGCGCACGCGGGCGGGCATCCGGCCGATCATCGCGTCTCCTTGGTCGTGTCGATGCTGATGCTGGTGGTGGCGGGGGCATCGGTCTGGCAGCAGCCGTCGGCACAGCCCTCCTGAGTCGCCGGGGCGTCGCCAGAGGCAGCGAGGGGGTGCGGGCAGCAGGCGTCGCCGCGCCAGGCTTCCCGGCCTTCCTTGACGGCGACCGCTGCGATGACCAGGGCGGCGATCGGGTCGGCCCAGGACCAGCCGAACAAGCTGTTGAGCGCCAGGCCCACGAGCAGCACGCCGGACAGGTAGGTGCACAACAGGGTCTGCTTGGAGTCGGCCACCGCGGAGGCGGAGCCGAGTTCGCGACCGGCACGGCGCTGGGCGTATGACAGGAACGGCATGATCACCAGCGACAGGGCGGCCAGGATCAGGCCGGGGGTGGAGTGTTCAGCCTCGCCCACACCGAGCAGGGCGCGGACGGCGTCGAAGGTGACGTAAGCGGCCAGCGCGAAGAACGAGATCGCGATGACGCGCAGCGCGGTCTGTTCGCGCCGTTCGTGGTCGGCGGCGGAGAACTGCCAGGCCACCGCGGCGGCGGAGGCCACCTCCACGATGGAGTCCAGGCCGAAGCCGATCAGTGCGGACGAGGAGGCAATGCTGCCGGCGGTGATGGCCACCGCCGCCTCGATCACGTTGTAGGTGATGGTCGCTGCGACCAGCAGCCGGATGCGGCGCTGTAGTAACGTCCGCCGCGCCGCAGTGGGCAGGTTCAGTACGGTCACGACACCGCCTCTCCTTCGGTCTCCTCGGTGATCTGCTCGCCGAGGCGCTCGAGGTCGTTGTCGAGCTCGGCCTCCAGCTCGGTCTGCGCCACGGCCGCGCCGGTTGGTTGAGAGCCGTGTACCGGGCACAGCACCACGGCGTGGCCGGTGGCGGCCAGCAGGTGTTCGGCGGAGGCGAGCAGGTCCATCAGCTCGGGCCGGGTCAGGCTGTAGAACGACTGGCGTCCTTCGGCGCGGTAGTCGATCAGACCGCAGTCGCGCAGGCAGGCCAGGTGCTTGGACACCGTGGACTGGGCCAGCCCGAGCTGGGCGGTCAGGTCGACCACCCGGGCCTCGCCTCTGGCCAGGCGCTGCACGATGCGCAGCCGGGTCTCATCGGCCAGCGAGTGAAACAGCGCCGCCGCCGGGGAGATGCCGGCGGCGATGTCCGCGCTGACACACCGGCCACCATCAGATTCAATCGCCATATGACGATGATAACCCGGTTTGGTTATGTATTGGCAAGGGGGTGCGCTACGCTCGCGTTCATGATCCGGACGCTGCCGCGCGTGATCGCCGAGCCGGCGGGCAAACCCGTGCCCGAGGGCAACACCGACCTGCAACGGCTGGCCCGCCAGATCGCCACCGACCCGACCGCGTGGACGCCTGAGCTGACCGCCTTGATCACCGATCTTTTCGATCGGATGGCGCCCGTCTGGGACACCGAGCACGCCACTGGCCGCCTGGACTTCCTGGCCGACGCCCTGGCCCGTGGCGGCCCGCTGCCGTCCGGGATCTGCCTGGAACTCGGCTCAGGCACCGGCCAACACACCCCGCTCCTGGCCAACGCCTTCGACCACGTCATCGCCGTCGACCTTGCCCGTCAGATGCTCACCCGCGCCCCCGCCCGGCTTGGCCCACGCCTGCAGGCAGACGCCGCCCACCTCCCGCTGGCCGACTGTTCGCTCACCGCCGTCGTCTGCATAGACGCACTGCTATTCCCCGGCGAGATCAGCCGCGTGCTGGCCGCCGATGGCGTGCTGATCTGGGCCAACCAGCTCAGCGCCGACGGTCCGCTGTTCCTGGATGCGGCCACCGTCATCACCGCGCTGGACGGCGCCTGGAACGCCGTGCAGGCCGAAGCCGGCTGGGGCAGCTGGGTCGTGCTGCGCCGCGCCGTCGGACCGAGTGGAAGGCCTTCACCGGTGTAACCCCACGGAATTGCGGGTTGCGGCGGCAACGGCCTGCGAGGATGGAGGTTGTGTCCCCCGCTGACCGTGTTCTGCGCCTGGCCCGAGCCATCGTCTTCACGACGGTGTGCATCGTGGTCACCGCGGCCGGCCATGCCTTCGCCGGTGGGGATTCCTCCACTCCGTGGGTCTTGTTGGTGGGCGCGGCGGCGACACTTGGGCCGGCCTACGTTCTCAGTGGCCGTGAACACGGTCTCGGGTTCGTGCTCGGCGTGACCGTCGCGGCACAGGCCTTCCTTCACGAACTCTTCACGCGGAACGCGCCGATACCGGTCGATGATGTCGTTCACAGTCATTTCGGCTTCGGCATGGGGGTGGCCCACCTGGTGGTCGCTGTAGTGACCGGGTGGTATCTCCACCGGGGCGACAGCGCGCTCTGGCTCATGCTGCGCCTGTGGGCCAAGCCCTCAATAGCCGTCCTGTGGTGGCTGGCGACACCCGTCGTCCCTCCCCGTGCTCGCGTGCTTCGCATCCCCACCCCACCGGCGCCGCGAGTACCGACATCATGGGAACTTCCCGCAGCCGTCAGCCGACGAGGCCCGCCGTCGCTCTCCGTCGCCGCCTGAGGGCTAGCCCCCGAGGCGGCGATTCCGGCCAGTAGGGACGCGCTCGAAGCAGAGGGCGTCCTCCCGGTTCCGGCTCGTTCGCTCGAAGTGGTGGCGGGTAGGCATGTCAGGAGTTCCCGATGGCTTTTCTTTCCCGATTCATCCGTTCGGCTCTTGTGGCGAGCACAACCTGCGCCGCGCTGATCACGTTCACCGCCCCCGCTGCGTTGGCTCATGACGCTCTCAAGAGCAGTTCCCCAGCCAAGAACACCAAAGTCTCAGCCGTTGAGACGATCGAGCTGGAGTTCACCGCCAGGATCCAGCTGCCGACCATCATCCTGCGCGATGGCGAGGGCAAGTCCGTAGCCCTCGACAAGGCACGCGCCGAGGACCGTACGGTCACCTCGACGGTGAATGGTCCTCTGCCGCCAGGCAAATACGTGATCGGCTATCGGGTGGTCTCGTCCGACGGGCATCCGCTCGTCGGGGAGATACCGTTCACGGTGACCGCATCCAAGAGTTCCACGCCGACTCCCGAGCCCAGCGTCTCGGCTACCTCGGCGTCCCCGTCCGCTGCTCCGGTGACCTCTGAAGCGGCATCCCCGGCCTCTTCGACGCCGGTCGCGGCGACGGAAGACAGTGCGCCGTCGGGCACTCCGGCATGGATCTGGTTGCTGGTCGCGGCTCTAGTGGTGATCGGCGCGGTCATCGCATTTCAGGGTGCGCGCCGCAAGCGCACGGGCGACACCGAGTGATGCCTCGGCCCGCCGTACCAGTTCGGGTACGGCGGGCCGCCCGTGGGCCGGGGTGGCGGGGACGCCTCAACCCATGATGCATATCCACGTCACCGCGGCGTGCCTGCCGGTTCGACGGCCTTGGCTCCGACGCCCGGCAGGAACCGGCCGGTCCGCGCGGTGTAGGCGGTAAATGCCTGCCCATGAACGCGCGCCAGGTACGGCTCTTCGACCACGCGTACCTGGATCTCGACCGTCACGATGAGAAGCACCACAGTAAGCACCGACAGCCAGGTGAAGACCATTAACGGCAGGCCGAGCAGTGCGACGATCATGGCGGTGAAGATCGGGTTGCGGATCCATGCGAAGACGCCGGTGGTCACCAGCTCGGTCGTGTCGGAATGATCCACGCCGATCCGCCACGATGCTCCCATGCCGTTCTGCGCCACGAATGTCGCGCCCAGACCTATCACGGCGAGTGCGATGCCCAGTCCTGCCACCGCGGGAGGCAGCTGGACGGGGACAATGATCTCTGACACGGCCGCCAGCGGCGTGAGCAAGGTCAAAATCATCACGAGCCCGAACAGAACGCCGCTCCACCATCCGATACTGCCCCGTGGTTCATTCACGCCGACGAACCCGGCACTCCCCGTCCGCCGCCACTGCATCCAGCTCCGCAGGCCGAATGTCACCGCCAATCCGATCGCATAGATGGCAAGAGCCGCTATGGGCATGGCTTCGCTCCCTGGAGGATGACATGGGTGATCTTCGTTCCTGCTCTTTCATCGCCGATGCGCCCGGGTGAACAGGGCCGTGTGACTCGGCGCAATGCGCTTGGGCCTCACCGATGGTGATCAGCTCCGGCGGTGCGCGGTCGACTTGGAGAGTGGGTGTGGCTGATGCCGTAGGTCTCGTGCAGCATGCGTTCGGTGGCCTGCCGGACGGCGCGGCAATCAGCGCCCGGTGTGACCAGGATGTGCGCCGACAGGGCGGCGTATCCCGAGGTGACCTCCCACACGTGCAGGTCGTGCACCTCGGCTACGTCCTCCAGCGCGGCGGTCTTCTAGGCCGCCGTCTTCCCGCCCCGCGTCAGGCCAGCCTCACCGAGAAACTTCTACGACATGTAGAAAATAGGCCGAGGAGGCCGCCGGGGCGATGAAGATCGCGCTGAGCGGCTCGGAGACCGAGCGCTTCACCGACCTGTCAACGAGAGTCACCCGCCGACCTCCGGCTCTCACCGAGGTAAGGGATCGATCTGCGTCGGCGCGAGCGTGCCTCGGCGGAGCGTGCGGGTCCGGCCGATCGTTCCCCGGAAGAAGTGGATGAGGGCGTGGTAGTCGATGACCGGCACGGTGATCCGGTCGCGCAGCCGGTCGGCGATGCATGCCATCTCGCCGCATTCGAGCACGACCGCGCCGATTCGGTGTGCCGCCGCGAACTCGGTGATGACGCCCTCGATCTGCTCGAGGACGGCTGTGGCGTCGAACGCCTCCGCCCGGTCGATCACGGCGCTGCGGAACGGCCCGGGTCCCTGCAACCCGGCGACGAGCAGGCGGTCACGGTCCGTGGAGGCGACGCCAGGCAGATCGGCGGTCGACGCGAGGTGTGAGTCCGCGTAGATCACGAGGATGACCCGGTCCGGCGCGAGGGTCGCCAGAAGGGTCGGCACCGCCAGCAACGGTGAAGACACCACCACCGCTTCACTGGCGGCGGCGAACTCGCCCTGGTAACGCGACAGGTAGCCGATGGTCAGTGCCACGACCGAAGGCGACTCGCTGCCACCGGCTGGTGGGAGCCGGGCGAGCGTGCGGTGCAACAGGGGATGCCGTGGATCGGCGAGGTCTGAGAACAGGTTCGCACTCTCGATGCCGGTGAGGCCGGCATCGTGGATCGAGGGGTCGGCGGCGGAGCCGGCCACGAAAGGCGCGTCCTGCGGCGTGATGACGAGCACCTCGGCGGATTTGGTCTGGTCGTCAGGCATGCTGCCTCTCCCGGCGGCCGAGCAGGAGTGTCGCGATGACGCCAAGCGCCACGGTCACCAGGAGGTAGGCACTCAAGGCGAACGGAGAGCCGAAGCTGCCCGCGATCGCAGCGGCGATGAAAGGCGCGGGCCCACCCCCGATGATCCCCGCGAGGTTGAAGGCCAGGGAACTGCCCGAGTAGCGCACCGGAGCAGGAAACAGCCCGGTGAGCAAAGGTGCCTCACTGGCGAACATGGCCGCGTACGGCACAAGCGAAACCAGGATCACCGGAATCGCCACGGCAGGGTTGCCGCTCTTGATGGCCGCGAAGTAGACGACGCAGATGACGGCGGTGCCGGCGGCGCCGGCCAGGTAGACCCGGCGGGGACCGAAGCGGTCACCGAGCAAGCCCATCAGCGGCATGATCAAGGCCGAAAGCAGCGCCGCCGCCGCGACGAGTCCGAGCAGCAGGCCGCGGCCGAACCCACCTACCGAGGTGCCGTAGGCGAAGACGAAGGTGATGAACACGAACACCGCCGCCATCTCGCCGACCTTCAGGAACAGACCGAGCAAGATCTCTCGCGGATGCGACCTCACGACGCTGAGCACAGGGGCGCGGTGGACCGCCCCCGCGTCCTTGGCCGCCGCGAAGTCCGCCGTCTCCGGGATACCCTTGCGCATCCAGAACCCGACGATGACCAGCACGAAGCTCGCCAAGAAGGGCAGTCGCCAGGCCCAGCTGAGGAAGGCCTCTCCCGCGAGGTTGCTGACCGCGAGCACCACCACGTTGGCCAGGGCCACCCCGAGCATGGCTGAGGCCTGCGGAAACGCAGCGCGGAATCCACGTCCCTTCGCGTCACCGGATTCAGTGGCCATGAGGACGGCGCCACCCCACTCGCCACCCATCCCGATACCTTGAAGGGTCCTCATGAGCACGAGGAGGACAGGCGCCCACAGTCCGATCGAGTGGTAACCCGGGATGAGCCCTACTCCTACCGTGCCGATCCCCATGAGCATCAACGTGCTGATGAGGGCCGACTTCCTCCCGATCCGATCGCCCAGGTGCCCGAAGATGACCGCGCCGATCGGCCGCGCGGCGAACCCGACGAAGAAGGTCGAAAAAGTGAGCAGCGTCCCGGCAAAACCGTCACTCGCAGGGAAGAACTGTGTGGGAAACACCAGCGCGGCGACCGTGCCGTACAGCATGAAGTCGTACCACTCGATGGTACTGCCCACCGTGCTGGCGGCTACCACGCGTCTGATGCGCCGGATGCTGTCCTGTGTCCTGCCTGGGGACGGGAGCGTGTCGGTCATGTGCCGGTCCAATCGCGATCGGGGGGGAAGACTGGGCAAGACCTTTGCCAATTGGCAAAGTACGGTCCTTGCGTTGCCGTCGGATTGCCGCGTATTGCGGCGAGGTAAAACGCCGCCGCCGATGGTCAGGCCAGCACGGAAACGGCGCCTTTCCCGCGCGAGACGCAAGCGGCCATGGACCTGGCACGCTCGTCGTCGGTCAGACAGAGGTCGCGGTGCTGGATGTCGCCGTCGACCACGTCGAGCACACAGGTACCGCAGGCACCGCCCTCGCACGAGTAGTCGACCGGCACCCCCTCCCGCACCATCGCCTGGACCAGAGACTCGTCCGCACCGACGTGAATTGCTCGCCGGGACAGCACGAGCCATGTGTCGAACGCGTCACCGAGCTTGTCGCCGGATGCACTCGCCCGGGCGGTGAAGCTTTCGCACCGCACTCGCCCCGGCTCGAGATGGGTGGTCGCCTGGGCCATCTCGGCCATAAGACCCTCGGGACCGCAGTAATACAGCGTCGTGTCACCGGTGAGCTCAGCCGCCAGCTTATGCGGATCGAGCCGGTCTCCGGCGGACGACTCGTGCACGACCACATCGGCGCCCGTCCCTTCCAGCACGTCGAGGTAGGCAGCGTGCTCGCGACGCCGTACGCAGTACCTGATCTCGCTGGACGCGCCAGGCGGCAGCCCGCCCAGCAGGCCGAGGATCGCCGTGACACCGATCCCCCCGGCGACGAACACGTGGTGCGACGCCGTCGGATCGATGCGCATACCCGCTTGCGGGTACGAGACGAACAGCGTGTCGCCGATCGCGAGGTCGTCATGGAACAGGACTGAGCCGCCGCGGCCATCCTCGTCCCGGCGGACGGCGATCCGGTAGGCCGATGAGTCGCCTACCGGCCCGATGAGCGAGTAATCGCGTCGGGTCCCGTTCCGGTGCTGGATCTGGACATGATCGCCGGCCACGAACGACGGGAACGCCTCGCGGTGAACGGGGACAAGGGTGAGCTCGCGTACCCCGGGCACTGGCCACGCGTCCGCCTGCAGCCGCGCCGCCATCAAGAGACGTACGCTCATGTGGCACCCCCGCCGCTCTCGGCCGGCTCGGCCACGGGTATCTGGATCCCGGCGTCCTCTCCCGGCCGCAGCGGACGTATCGGATCTCCTGGACGTATCGTGCCGCCGCGCAAGATGCGGCAGTTGAGCCCGGACCGGCCGAGAAGCGGCTCGAACACGGGCTTGTCGATCAAGCGTTCAAGATAACGGCACGGCACATTCAGCCTGCCTCCGTAGACGACGCTCTCCCCGATCGCGAAGCACCGCTCGACCAGAGAGTTGAGCGGAACACCCCTGGTCACGATGTTGCGTCGCAACTCCACCCCGTCCACCGGTTCTCCGAGGGCGTGGGCGAGGCCGTCGATCACCTCCTGGGAGATCAGGGTGAGCTGCCGGTCCGGGTGCCAAAGGTGTGAGTAGTGGCCGGTGCCGAGCGCATACCTGTCGCCTTCTATGCCCACCCCGGCCAGCAGGCGCGCCGCCGGCAACGCGTGCATCTCCACTCCGGCGCTCTCGGCTGCGTAAATCCCCCGGACCTCTCCAAGCCATGGCTCGTCGGCCACCTCGTCACGCCTTTCTGTGTCCGTCACGATCGCTCCTCACGTCCTCTCGGCGCCGGTACCACTCCTGTACCGGCTGGAGCGGACTAAAATGAGCCGAAACGATGCCTACTTTGCCAATAGGCAAAGTATCATCTGAACCAAGGGCCGAAGGAGATCGATGTCCCAGGCGCACGCCGAGGACCTGGAGGGCCTCGCGGCCCGGATGATCGCGGAACACCGTCGCAGCCGCGGCCTCAGCCTGACCAGCGTCGCGGAGGCGAGCGGGGTGTCCGCCGCCCACCTGTCGCGTATCGAGCGCGGGGAACGCGCCCCGTCGCTCGGGGTGCTCCTGCAACTGGCGAAGGCCTACGACCTCACGCT
Source organism: Nonomuraea sp. NPDC049480 (assembly GCF_044465905.1). Classification (NCBI taxonomy): domain Bacteria; kingdom Bacillati; phylum Actinomycetota; class Actinomycetes; order Streptosporangiales; family Streptosporangiaceae; genus Nonomuraea; species Nonomuraea sp. NPDC049480. The sequence goes on along the minus strand of NZ_JBITMD010000003.1, from coordinate 743,225 downwards.
GGGCGAGCTCGTCGGGGAGCAGCAGTCCGCCTTCCCCGCTGTGCGACACAGCTCACCTCGCACACATCCACTCACTGCGGGCGTCGGCTACCGGCCGCTGCTCACCCACGCCGGCCCGAGCAGCGTGCAAATCGTCCTGGTGGACATCGCAGCCGGGACGACGACACCTCCGTCATCCCACTCCGGCACCGAGTGGATCTTCATGATGGAAGGCGCTGTCGAACTCGGCATCGGCCCGCGACGTTGGACACTCGAGGCCGGCGACGCCATCGACTTCGACTCCGGCGAGGAGCACATGCTGAGCAGCGTCTCTGGTGCCGCACGACTGATGTTGGTGATGGTCGCACCGGTCACCGGCGCGTCACCAGGCCATTGATCCGCGCTTCCGAGACAGGCCGTGATCCCGCGCAGCCGAGCGATACCAAACGCGGCATTCATTCGTCAGTTCTTCCCGCCGGTGTTCGCGGTGGCAGCTCTGTCACCGCGGACACCGGTGATGATCGCGGCTGTTGGCGTCAGCAGGCCGGCGAACCGGCTACCGGACAGCAATGCGCTTCAGTGGCGGTCGACGTTGGCCGGCGTGGCCGGTACGGCCTTCGTTCGGTCGCCGAGGGCGGCTTCGAACAGCAACCCCTTCCGGAGTCGAGGCGGGCGGCTTCGACGGCCTGGTAGGCGGTGGGCAGCGCGGCCGCGCCCGCAGCGGCGGCCATGGCGGCGAGGAAGGCGTGGCGAGCATGACCAGGGTCGTGTGCCGACAGCAGCCCGGATAACGGCGGACCTCGTGCTGGTCCGCCGTCGCTGGAGCCGGCTGGGCGATCGGCCTCGAGGCCGTCCTGGGGAGGGTCCGGTCGCGGGAGTGGGCGCGGACGAGGACATCGCGGCGCTCACATGATGTCTCGCCGCAGCGGGGCTGCCACGGCGACGGCAACCGCGATCAGGGCGTAGCAGACCAGTACGGCGGCACCTGCCGGCGCGGACAGCAGATGGGCCGCGGAGGTACCGGTCTGGCTGGCGATGGCGTCCGCCAGATAGGTGAAGCCGGTCAGTGCGGCAGTGGCGCCGCCCGGGAGATAGGGATAGAGCACTTTGATTCCCGGGATGAGCATCAGCGCGGCTTCGATCATGTAGAAGTAGGCGCCGACGGCGACGAGCGCGGTCACCTGGTTGCGAAGAAGGGCGCCCACGGCGACGCCCAGCAGGGTGTAGACAGCCATGGTCAGCGCGATGCGGGCCAGCAAGGCCGTGACCGTGAGGGCCGGGAGACCAAGCGTGATGCCCTTAAGCATGACCACGCCGAACAGGGCGGCGCCGGCCACGGTCGCGGCGATCGCGCCGTAGGCGAGCCCTGTCCCGGTGTAGACCGCCAGCTTGGCTGCCAGCCAGGTCCAGCGCCTGGGTGCGAACAGCGTCGTGGTGGTGATGGTCCGGTGCCGGTACTCCGCGGAAACGGCGATGGTGCCGAGCAGAGCGGGGGCGAAGACGGTGAAGCCAAGCAGGCCCAGCAGCACGTGGGTGCCTTGGGCGGTGTCCAACCCGGGCAGCGGAGGGGTGAAGTTCTCCGGCCCGACAAGTGCGAGCAGGCCGACGAGTGCTCCGCTGCCCAGCGCCGCCAGCAGACCCCACAGCCAGAGCCTGGTCCTGGTCAGGCGCGTCCATTCCGCAGCCAGGAGCGCGGTCATCGGGAACCTCCAGTGAGGTGCAGGAATGCTTGTTCGAGGGTGGGGTGTTCGGGGGTGATCTCGTGCAACGTGACGCTGTGGGAGGCGGCTGCCGTGGCAACCTCTGCGGTGCTCAGCCCGTGGATGCGCAGGTAGTCCGGTTGCGGATGTTCTACCCGGATCCCGCTCGCCATCAGCCTGGCTGCGAACAGGTCCGCTTGCGGGGAGCGGATCAGCACGGCGGCTGTGCCGTACAAACCGGCGATGGGTCCAGTGGTGACCAGTCGCCCGTCGCGGATCACTACCACGTGGTCGGCCATGTGCTCGATCTCGCCGAGCACATGGCTGGAGATGAGGATGGTGCGGCCGTCGGCGGCCAACTCGCGGACGAACTGCCGTAGCCAGGCAATGCCTTCGGGGTCCAGGCCGTTGCTCGGTTCGTCCAGCAGCAGCACTTGGGGGTCGCCCAGCAGTGCGGTGGCCAGGCTGAGGCGTTGCCGCATGCCGGTGGACAGGGTGCGCGTGGGGCGGTCGGCGAAGACCGGCACCCCGGTCAGGTCGGCCACCTGCTTGAGCCGGGCCGTGCCGTACCGTCCCATGCGGGCATAGACCCGCAGATGGTCGCGGGCGGTGTGGGCGGGGTGGAAGCCCGCGCTGTCCAGCACGGCTCCAACGGTGGCCGACGGGTGGGGCAGGTCGGCGTAGCGGTGGCCGCCGAACGTGGCGGTGCCGGAGGTCGGCGTGACCAGGCCCAGCATCATCCGCATGGTGGTGGTCTTGCCGGCGCCGTTCGGCCCCAGGAATCCCGTCACGATGCCCGCTCCGGCCTCGAAACTGAGGTCGGTGACGGCACTTATCGGCCCGAACGCCTTGGTCAGGCCATGCACCTCGATGTTCATGGCATCACCCCGATCAGCCGACGCTGAAGCTGTTCGGCGTCCGGAACGCTGAGGATCAGTTCGTCGCCCGACGCCCGGCTCTTCAGGATGATCCGCAGGCCGCTGACCTCCCGCCGGGCGGCGACCAGACGCTTGACGCCGCTCAGAGACGTCCAGGTGCCGACCTTGATGACGCCGGAGACGAGCAGGCCGTAGTGCGTGCCCGTGGCAGCTCCAAGCGGCCGGTCAAGCAGGTGCACCTCGGCGATCTCCGTCAGCGGCACGCTCACAGCGCCGGTCCTGGTGAACAACCGTGTCCACGGGGCGAAGCGGACAGCCAGGGCTTCCCGGTGAATCTCTACCTGCAACATGATCTGCCCTCCAAGAACTATCTGTTCTATTAGTTGTATATCAGATAGAGTAACGGTGTGCAGCTGACCCTTGACCTCGACAGCGAGGTCCCGATCTACCAGCAGATCCGGGACCGGATCGTGGAGGCGATCGCCAGACGGCAGGCGCGCGAAGGCGACCCGCTCCCCTCCACGCGGCAACTCGCCGCGGATTTCGGCATCAACTTCCATACCGTCAGCAAGGCCTACGACCTGCTGCGACAGCAGGGCGTCATCCGGATCAACCGCAAGAGCGGCGCGGTCGTACGGCGTGATGCCGCCACCGGCCCTCCCGAGGCGCCCTTTATCGATGACTGGGAGGAACGCATGCGTGTGCTGCTGGCAGAAGCCACCGTTCATGGCATGGACCGGCAGGATGTCCTGCGCCGGTGCCAGGCTCTGCTGATCGGTTTCGAGGAGGGCACGTGATCCCGTTCCTTTGCGCCGGCCTGATCCTCATCGCGCTGGTCACGTCCCTGATGCTGGCGCTTCCGGCGCTGGCCAGGCCCACTCTGCCGTTCGGAGTACACGTGGGCATCCAGCGCGTGGGCGATCCCGTCATCGTCGCGGCGCGTCGGTTCTACGCTCGCCTGACCGTCCTGGTGGCCGGGATCGCCGCGGTGGCCTCGATCCTGGTGCTGCTGGTCACGGGCTCTGCCGTCGCGATCGGCCCCACCACGACGGTGGTCATGGTCGTGGACCTGCTGTTGTTCTATCGCGCTCATCACATGGTCCGCGCCGCCAAGCTCGCCGGCGGGTGGGCGGCCGAGCGTCGTCAGGGCGTCACCGTGGACACCTCCTTCCGCACCGACCCGGTTCGCGTGCCGTGGTTGTGGGGCCTTCCCGCTTTGGCCGTGCTGCTGCTCACCGCAGGCATCGGCTGGGCGCGCTACGACGGATTGCCCGCCACGCTGCCGCTGTTTCTCGGGTACGGCACAGCCTCCTCGCAGCGTGAGCCGACAACCGTGCTGAGCGCCTTCCAGCCGGTGATCTACCAGATCGCCATCGCCCTGATCGTCCTCGCCACGGTCTTGGCCATACTGCGCGCCCGCCCCGACCTCGATGCCGCCAGGCCCCAAGGCTCAGCCCGCCGCTACCGCATCTACCTGCGCGGCGTCGCGGTGATGTCGCTGCTGTCCGCGGCCTGTCTGAACCTCAGCCTGTTCTTCGCAGCCCTGCGGCTATGGGAGATCGTCACCCGCGCGATCGTCTGGCAGGTGGCCCTCTTCGCCCCGCTCATCGTGCTGCTGGGCGGCTGGCTGATGTGGGAGATCAAGGTGGGCCAGGCCGGGCACCGGCTGCCCGCTCGGCCCGGCGAGGAACTGGAGGACTCCGGGGTCGGCCAGCGCGACGACGACCGCCGCTGGTTCCTGGCCGGCACCGTCTACGTCAACCGCCGCGACCCGGCCCTGCTCGTGCACGCCCGTCTCGGCTCCTCCTCGTGGACCCTCAACCTCGGCCATCCGATCGCCTGGCTCCTGCTCAGTGTTCTCACCGTTGTCCTGATCGTGCTCGCGGGGCTGGCGTTGGCCGGCGTCGTTGATCTGCCGCAGAAGCACAGTCTCTTCTGATGATTGGCCGGTGACCCAATTGCCGCTTGGGTGTGAAGCGATACTCGACTCAGCCGGGATCGACCGGAGCAAGAGAATGTCGGCTCGGCGAGCACCCCGCCAGTGGCGATCCGCTGCGCCGTCGGTCGCGCCTTGGCGTCAGCGCAGCGTCGGCAGGCCCGCGAGGAACGCGGTGAGGGCGCGCTTCAGCGTCGGGAGGAACGGCGGACGCGCGGCGGCGAACCGCGGCTCCTGAGCGTAGAGCTCGGCCAGCACCGGGGATGGATGGGCCATCGGGTAGAGGAACGCGGCCAGCCCGGTGGCCACCCCGACCAGTTCCAGGGCCTCGCCGTCCGTCAACCCGGTGGCCCGCGCGACCTGTGCCCCGAGGTCGGCGCCCACGTCGAGGAGCGCCACCTTGAACGCGCGGGCCGCCTCGAGGGACACGTTGTGCTCCAGGCTGCCCGAGACGTAGCCGAGCAGGTCGCACATGAGCGGCCGCGCCTCCAGCGTCTCGGCGAGGGCGTCGACCACGTCGCCCGGCCCGCCAGCGGCGCGCAGCCGCTCGGTGGCCGCCTCTCGCCAGCCCTGCCATTCTTCGGCGGCGAGTTCGAGATAGATCTCCTCGCGCGTGCCGAAATAGCGCACCACATTGGACTTCGCCAGCCCCGCGGCCGCCGCCACGGCGCGCAGGCTGACCGTGCGCACGCCCGACTGGCGGGCGAGCTCGCGCGCCGCGGCGAGGATCGCCTCACGCCGCTGTTGCTTGTGCTCCGGGCGCCTGGCCCGCAGAAACTCCGAGTCTCTCATTTTCCCAGACAGCATAACGGCACTCTTAACAGACCACTGTCCGCTTGTTAAGCGGACAGTGGTCTGTTAGCGTCGCCGGGTGCCCCCATCTACGGAGGAGCCATGCCGGCTGTGTTGCTACGGGTGAACGGGACCACCCACGAACTCGACCTGGAACCGCAGGTCAGCCTGCTCGACGCGCTGCGCGAGCACCTCGGGCTGACCGGCACGAAGAAAGGCTGCGACCAGGGCGCGTGCGGAGCCTGCACCGTCCTGGCCGACGGCGTGCGCGTCAACGCCTGCCTGGCGCTCGCCGTCCAGTACGAGGGCCGCGAGATCACCACGATCGAGGGAGTCGCAAGCCCGCTCCAGGCGGCGTTCGTCGCCCACGACGGGTTCCAGTGCGGTTATTGCACCTCCGGCCAGATCTGCTCGGCGATCGGCATGCTGGCCGAGCACGGAGACGGCGTGCCGAGTGCGGTGACCGAGCACCTCGCCGCCGGCGGCGTGGAGTTGACCGACGCTGAGATCAGGGAGCGGATGAGCGGCAACCTGTGCCGCTGCGGCGCCTACAACGGCATCGTCGCCGCGATCCAGGAGGTCGCCGGGGCGGATGCCGCGGCCCGGGTTCCGGCGGAGGCGGCGCGATGAGGTCGTTCGCGTACGTGCGCCCGCCCGACGTGGCCGCCGCCATCCGGGCAGTCGCGGCCGAGCCGGACGCGAAGTTCCTCGGCGGCGGCACCAACCTGGTCGACCTCATGCGCGAGGGGATCGAGCGGCCGGGAACCGTCGTCGACGTCACCGGACTGCCGCTGGAGGAGATCGAGGAGCTGCCCGGTGGGGGCGTGCGCATCGGCGCGCTGGTCCGCAACAGCCGCCTCGCCGCGCACCGGCTGATCCGCACCCGGTACCCGATGCTGGCCCAGGCGATTCTGTCGGGCGCGTCGGCGCAGCTCAGGAACATGGCGACGGTCGGGGGCAACCTGCTGCAGCGCACCCGCTGCCTGTACTTCTACGACGGCGCGGCCGCCTGCAACAAGCGCGAGCCCGGGGCCGGCTGCGCCGCGCGCGACGGGTTCAACCGGGGCGGCGCAATCCTCGGCGCGAGCCCGGCCTGCGTCGCCACTCATCCGTCCGACATGTGCGTCGCGCTCGCCGCGCTGGACGCCGTGGTCGAGGCGGAGAGCGTGCGCGGCGTCCGCCGTATCCCGCTGGCCGGCTTCCACCGGCTGCCCGGCGACACCCCGCACATCGAGACCGAGCTGGCCGCCGACGAGCTGATCACCGCCGTCGAGCTGCCCGCCCTGCCGATCGCCGCGCACTCGCGCTACCGCAAGGTGCGCGACCGCGCCTCATACGCGTTCGCGCTGGTCTCGGTCGCCGCCGCGCTGGAGGTCCGGCACGGCGCGGTCACCACCGTACGGCTCGCCCTCGGCGGGGTCGCCGCCAAGCCGTGGCGAGCATCGAAGGCCGAACAGACTCTGCTCGGCGCGCCCGCCACCGAGGAGTCCTTCCAGCGCGCCGCCGAGATCGAGCTCGCGCCCGCCGAAGGGCTCCGGGGAAACGCATTCAAGATCGAGCTCGCCCGGCGCACGATCGTCGCGACCCTGCGCCAGTTGCTCGCACAAGGCGGCGCGGCATGACGGGGCCACGCGACGCCGGGAACCAGGACCCATCCAGGAAGGGAGGGCTCATGTCCCAGGCAGACAGCCCGCCGAGGCCGCAGACCACGACGGGACCGGTGGTGGGCAAGCCCATCGACAGGGTGGACGGCCGGGCCAAGACGAGCGGGCAGGCCCGGTTCGCGGCCGAGTACCCGTACCCCCGTCTCGCCTACGCCGCGCTGGTACACGCGACGATCGCGCGCGGCCGCGTCACCGGATTCGACGTGGCCGAGGCCGCCGCCGTACCGGGCGTGCTGGCCGTCCTCACGCACGAGAACGCGCCCCGCATGAAGCCGCCGCCCCGGGCGACCCTGACGAACGGAGGCATGATCGTCACCGGGACCACGGTCAACTACCTCAACACCGACGAGGTGCACTGGAACGGCCAGCCCGTCGCGGTCGTCGTCGCCGAGACCCTGGAGGCGGCGCGCGAGGCGGCGGGACTGGTCAGGGTCACCTACCGGCAGTTCCCGGCCACCACCGACTTCCCCGCCGAGGAGAAGCACGCCGTCCCGCTGAAAGGCAACCCGCTCCAGCCAGGAAGCGCCAAGAAGGGCGACGCACAGGCGGCGCTCAGGGCCGCCCCCGTGTCGGTGGACCTGCGGTTCACCACTCCCCCGCTCAACCACAACGCGATCGAGCCGCACGCCACCACCGCCGTGTGGGACGGCGACCGGCTGACCGTGCACGAAGGGACGCAGGGCATCGCCTGGCTCCGCGCCCATCTCGCGGCCAGGTTCGGGGTGCCCGAGGCGTCCGTGCGGGTGATCTCGCCGTTCGTCGGCGGCGCGTTCGGCGGCAAGGGCCCGGTGTGGGCCGGCACGCTGCTCACCGTGCTGGCGGCCCGCGCGACCGGGCGGCCGGTGCAGATGATGCTCACCCGCGAGGGCGTCTACCGCACGGTCGGCGGGCGCTCGCCGTCCATCCAGCGAGTGGCGCTCGGCGCGACGGCGGACGGCCGCCTGACCACGCTCATCCACACCGGCGTGACCGCCACCGGGCGGGTCGGCGGCCTGCCCGAAGCGGTCACCTCGCCGTCCGGCCATCTGTACGCCGCGCCGAACATCCTCCTCCGGCACAGCCTCGTCGAGCTCGACCTGCTGCCCAACACCTTCATGCGCGCCCCCGGCGAGGCGCCCGGCACGTTCGCCCTGGAGGCGGCGATGGACGAGCTCGCGTACACGCTGGGCATGGACCCGATCGCGCTGCGGATGCGCAACGAGCCGGAGACCAACCCGATCGACGGCAAGCGCTTCTCCCAACGGCTGCTGCGCGAGGCGTACGCCTACGGCGCGCAGCGGTTCGGCTGGGCGGACCGCACTCCCGAGCCGGGCTCGATGCGGGACGGCCGGTGGCTGGTCGGCATGGGCGTCGCCACCGCCCGCCACGGGACGATGCGGTTCACCGCCAACGTCACGGTGCGGCTGTCGGCGGACGGGAGTGTGCTGGTGCGGTGCGGCCTGCAGGAGATGGGCATGGGCGCGGCGACCACACAGGCGCAGATCGCGGCCGACGCGCTCGGCGTGCCGTTCGAGGCGGTGCGGGTGGAGTACGGCGACTCCACGCTGCCCACCGGGCCCGGCGCAGGTGCCTCCGCGCAGACCGTAAGCGTCGCCGCGAGCCTGCTGACCGCCTGCGACAAGCTGAAGCGCAAGGTGCGCGCACTGGGCGGAAGCGGGTCCTACGCGGAGATCCTCACCCGGGCGGGAAAGGACCACATCGAGGCGGCGGTCGGATCCGAGACGCGGCTCGGCACGTTGACCGGGCAGGCCAAGTTCATCGCGACGTTCCTGCACGACCACCGGCGCTGGGTGAAGGCGGGATGCGGGGCGCAGTTCTGCGAGGTGCGGGTCGACCCCGACACCGGCGAGGTGCGGGTGTCGCGCTGGCTCGGCGTGTTCGACGTCGGCAGGGTGATCAACGCCAAGACGGCGGCCAGCCAGCTCCGGGGCGGCATCGTCATGGGCATCGGCATGGCGCTCTCGGAGGAGACCCTGGTGGATCCGCGCACCGGGCGGATCATGAACCCGAGCCTGGCCGAGTACCACGTCCCCGTGCACGCCGACATCCCGCCGATCGACGTCCACTACCTGGACGAGCCCGACCCGACCATGCCGCTCGGGCTGCTCGGCCTCGGCGAGATCGGCGTCACGGGCGTGGCCGCCGCGCTCGCGAACGCCGTCTACCACGCCACCGGCAAGCGCGTCTACGACCTGCCGATCACCCTGGACAAGCTGCTCTGACCGCACCGTGCCCTCATGAGGACGGAACGAGCGACTGAAGGTCGCAGGCATCGGCCGGCCTGGCCGTGCCGGCCGCCGGATAGATCGCCTTCTGGACGATCTCCGCCTGCACGCTGTTGATGAAGTGTCCGTAGCCGGTTCTCATGGAAGGAACCACGCAGCGCTCGGCTCGTTCTGCACAGTGATGGCCTTGAGGTGGGTGTACATGTTGAGTGTCTCGTGGCAGTACTCGCTGCCGATGCCGCTCTCCTTGAACCCGCCGAAGGGCGATCCGGAGGCGAGGTTGAAGTAGGAGTTGATCCAGACATTTCCGGCTTCGAGCCGGTCGGCCGTCTCCATGGCGTTCTTCAGGTTCGACGTGTAAATCCCGGCGGCCAGCCCGTACCGCACGTCGTTGGCCTCGCGGAGCATGGTCTCGTAGTCGTTCCAGCGGATGACCGACAGGACCGGCCCGAAGATCTCCTCCTGGGCGATGGTCATGTCGTTGGTGGCCTCCAACATGGTCGGCTCGATGAAGTAGCCGTACTCGTGACCGGGGACGGTCGCCCGCTGTCCGCCGGTCAGCAGCCTGGCCCCCTCGGCGACGCCCTTCTCGATGTAGCCGAGCACTCGCTTGCCCTGCCGCTCGGAGACCAGGCCGGCCAGGTTGGTGCTCTCGTCGGTGGCCGGCCCGACCTTGATCCGCTGGAATCCGGCGACCATCTTCTCGACGAAGGTGTCGTAGATGTCGTCGTGGACGAACAGGCGCGTCCCGGCCAGGCAGCTCTGCCCGTTGCAGTACATGGCGGCGAACGAGGTGTTGTCGACGACCGCGTCGAGGTTGCCGGCGTCGGGGAAGACGATGTTCGGGCTCTTGCCGCCCAGCTCAAGCGAGACGGGGACGAGCCGCTGCCCACCGGCCACTGCCACGATCCGGCCGACCTCGCCGGAGCCGGTGAAGGCCAGCTTGGCCACCCTCGGGTGCGCGGTCAGCGCCGCGCCCGCTTCATCGCCCATGCCGGGCACGATGTTGATGACGCCGGGCGGGAAGATCTCCGCGATCAGCTTGCCGAGCTCCAGAGTCGAGACCGACGCGTGCTCGTCCGGCTTGAGCACCACGGTGTTGCCTGCCGCCACGGCGGGAGCGATCTTGAAGGCGGCCATGATGGCGGGAACGTTCCACGGGATGATCGCTCCGCACACGCCGTACGGCTCGCGCTTGGCCATCAGGTAGCCGCCGGGGATCGGCCGTCCCCATCCCTCGTGAGTGATCGCCGAAGCCGCGAAGTAGCGGTACTGGTTGATGGCGAACTGGTGGTCGAGCGCGCACTCCGTGACCTTGCGCCCGATGTCGCGGGCGTCGATCAGCGCGAGTCGCCGCATGTTGGCCTCGACCGCGTCGGCCAGCTTGAGCAGCAGGGCCGCCCGCTCCTCGGCCGAGAGCGCCTTCCACCCCGGGAAGGCCGCCCGGGCGGCCTCCACCGCGTCGTCGATCTCCTCGGCCCCGCACCGCGCGATGTCCGCCAGGTGCTCTCCGGTGCCCGCGTCGATCGCGGGGAAGGTCTCGCCCTTGATCGGCCGGAACTCGTTGTTGATGAAGGCGCCGTAGGTCACGTTCATTGCTCTTTTCCTCCTAGAAGACGAGAACAGGCTTGATCGCCCGCAGGGCCTTGGCGTCTTCGCAGGCCGTGTTGATGTCGTCGAAGGCGTAGTGGCTGATCATCTTGTCGAAGGGGAAGCGCCCCTGTTTGTAGAGCTCGATCAGCTGCGGAATGAAGATCTCCGGCACGCTGTCGCCTTCGCAGATGCCGCGGATGGTCCGGCCGAAGATGAGGTTGTTCATGTTGATCGCCGCGGTCGTCCCCATCGGGGAGGCACCGATCGTGCCGCAGACCCCCGTGACCATGAGCGTGTCGACCGCGGTGACCAGCACGTCGGGCCGTCCGGTCGTCTCGACCGTGTACATGAACCCTTCGGGCACGATGCGCTGGAGTTCGGCCGCGACCTCGGCCTTGCTCGCGTCGATGACGTGCGTCGCGCCCAGCTTCAGCGCCAGGTCGAGCCGGGAGGGTGCGACGTCGACCGCGACGATCGTGGTGGCGCCTGCCACGACCGCGGCCATGACGGCGCTCAGGCCTACACCCCCGGCCCCGAAGACGGCGATCGTCGAGCCGGCTTCGACACCGAGCGAGTTGAGTACGGCTCCCGCCCCGGTCTGCACCCCGCAGCCGAGCGGCCCGAGAATCGTGAGATCGACCGTCGGGTCAACCTTGACGACGTTTCGCTCGGAGCACAGCGAATAGCGCGAGAACGAGCTCTGCCCGAAGAAGTGCGCGGCGACGTCCGCGCCGTCGTCGGTGAGCGCGGTGGTGCCGTCGAGCAGGCTGCCCTTGAAATTCCACTCGTAATAGTGGAGGCAGTAGGAAGGCAGGCCGCGCAGGCAGTTGCGGCAGTTCCCGCACGATGCGAAGCCCAGCACGACGTGGTCGCCGACGGCGACCTTGGTGACGTCGCCGCCGATCTGCCGCACGATTCCGGCGCCTTCGTGACCGAAGACGGCGGGGAGCGGGACCGGGAAGAACTGCTCCTGCATGATGATGTCGGTGTGGCAGACGCCGACGGCGGCCACCTCGACAATCACTTCGTGCGGGCGCGGATCCCTCAGTTCGAGATCCCGGATTTCGAATGGCGCGTCTTTCGCGGAAACGACGGCGGACCGGGTTGTCAGCGGCATGTGTTCTCCTATGGCCTCAGCCGATGAAGAGGAGACTGCCACCTGACCCGATCGGGCTCTATCCGGAATCCGTCACCGCTCGCCGAGATGCGACACGCCGGCGATGGTGGCCGACGGCAGCTCGCCGTACCGCTCCTTGTAGTACTTCGCGAACCGGCCGGGGTTGTAGAACCCGTAGGCCGCGGCGACGTCGGCGACCGAGGTCCCCGGCGCAGCGGCCTCCAACTGCCGACGCACCCGGTCCAGGCGCTTCAATCGCAGGTGGTGGGCCGGGCCCATGCCGAACGACTCCTGGAAGGCCCGTTCGAGCGTGCGCGCGCTGACCCCCAGCCTCGCAGCCACTTCGGCGACCGTGAGCAGGTCGTAGTCGGGCAGGGAGTCGATGAAGTCGATCGCCTGGGCGGCCAGGCGTGGGACCTTCGCCCCTTCGGCCGCGAACAGGTGCGAGTAGTTGTGCGGACACCGATGCAGGAGCAGGTCGATCGCCAGCTTCTCGAGATGGCGGTGGCTCGATGCGGGCATGCCGACGCCCTGGACCGACATCGCGAGCACCTGCGACCACAGCGCTTCGAGCTCGGCGGAGAACGGGGTCAGCTCGAAGCGGACGTCACCCTCGAGCGTGATTCCCAGCAGTTGCTCGCAGTGCAGCCGGATGTCGGCCGGGTCCAGGCGCACGGTGGACTGGGCGAAGCTGGCGCCGAACGTGTAGAGCGTCGGCTGGTTGCCGGAGACGACGACCGTCTGCCCGCCGCGCCACTCCACCTTGCGTCCGCGCTGTCGTACCGTGCCCGTGCCCCTCACCGCGTGCATGACCAGCGTCAGGCCTTCGAGCGCGCCGGCGTCGACGTCCGCCTTGGCGCCGTATTCCAGTGCGACGTAGGCCATGCCCTCGCCGGCTCCGGCGCGCAGGCGGGTGGTCGCCGACCGGGTGCGGCGATCCAGCTGCAGGTCGTGCGGGCAGTAGACGCGGCTGACGGCGGAGACCGCCTCATCCTGGTCGCGAGTGATGATCTGAATCATGATGTCGCCTTCCTGACGATGGTCAACAGATCGACACATGAAGGGCTGGCGTTACCTTGTTTACGTGACGGCAGCCGGCAGTACAACCGACGAGCCGGAATCGAGATCCACCCGACTCGGGCCTTCATCGTCACGATCTATGGGCTGTACGTGCGCGAAGCCGGCGGCTGGATGATCGTCTCGGCCCTGATCCAGCTCATGGGACAGGCCGGGATCGACGCGCCCGCCGTACGTTCGGGCATCTCCCGGCTGAAGCGCCGAGGCCTGCCGGCGGCGCGCAAGGTGGACGGTGTCGCCGGTTACGGCGGAACCTGGCCCTGCGCGCGGTGCTGGAGCAGCCGGGCAATGACTCCGTCGTCCTGTCGCTCCCGGCGGTCCTGCTCGGCATCGCCGACACCGCCCTCGGCCCGAGACCTCCGGCCGCCGGTCCGGGCGCGGAGCACCGGACCGGCCTGCTTCGCCTGCTCGACCTGCTCGGCGCCGACGGCCGGTCGCTCGGCTACCGGCCCGCGCTCGCCCTGGTCAACGACCGCGTCTACGCCCTGCTGCCGGCCGCGTCCGGAGGTGTCGTCCCGTTGGCGGCCTTCATCGCCCACTTGCGTGACAGGGCCGCCCGCGCCCTGCACGTGAACGTGTCGATGGTGTGCAGCGGCCGGGTGGGCACCCTCGCCGAGCTGCGCGGGGCGCGCCGCGACGTGGACAGCGCCCTCGACCATCTGCGCGCCGAGGACGCGGCGCCCGGCACGTACACCACCGACGATTTGCGGGCGGAGCTCGTACGGCAGCGGCTGCTCGAAGCCGTGCGGGCCGACCCCCTGCTGCGGTGGGGCGACCGCGTCCGGGACCACGACCGCGAGCACCGGACGGAGTTCCGCGGCACCCTCCTGGCCTACCTTCGGCATTTCGGCGACGTCAACGCGGCGAGGGCCGAGCTGACCATCCACCAGAACACGATGCGGCAGCGGCTGCGCCGGGCCCAGGAGCTGTTCCGCCTGTCGCTGGACAACCCGGCGCAGCGCCTGATGCTGGAGATCGAACTCGCCGCGCCGCCGCCTGGCTGAACCCCAGGTCAGCTGCGATGCTTGGCCTTGATGCGGCCGGAGCTGGCGATGATCTTCTCCAGCAGGCCGACGAACGTCCGCTGCTCCTGCGGGGTCAGCGCCCCCGCCCACTCCTGCTCCCGGATGTTCTGCACCTGGAACACCTCGGCGATGACCTCCTGGCCCCGCTCGGTCAGGCCCACGTGGACGGCCCTGCCGTCATGGGGCGCCCGATCCTTGACCACCAGGCCGTCCCGCTCAAGGGTGGCCAGCACGGCCGACACCGCGCCGCGGCTCATGCCGGTGAGCTCGGCGACCTTCCTGGCCTCCAGCGGGCTGGCCAGCCAGACCGTGAACAGCACCCGGAACCCGGGCCACGACAGGCCGCGTGGCCGGTGCACGGTGGACTCCATGTCGTAGACGACCATGCTGGTGGCGCGGTACATGGTTTGGATCACGCGCATCGCCGCGGGATCGATGCCCGGCAGCAGCCTGCCCGCCCGCGAGACGGCGAAGTCCACGAACGACCAGAAGTCGAGGCTGTCGAGGTCGATGCGTTCCGTATCCACGGCGGGAAGTCTATGGCCCTTCGGGGTTCACAAAGTCGAGGACCGGCACTACATTGCCAAATAATCTAAGCTTGGATTATTTTTCGATTGTGGCCTCGACCCGCAGGTCAGCAGGCCATCCCTCCGCCCATCCGACAAGCTGGAGGACCCGCTATGCCCGAAACCCGACGCGCGTTCCCCGAGCGTGCCTGATGCCGCATCCCCTGGGACGGACGCCCTCGAAGATCATCGCCGTCCACCTCAACTACCGCAGCCGGGCCGCCGAGCGCGGCCGGATCCCCGTGCATCCGTCGTACTTCCTCAAACCCCCGTCCTCCCTGGCGGGCGACGGGGACGACATCCCCCGCCCGACCGGCTGCGAGCTGATGGGCTTCGAGGGAGAGATCGCGCTCGTCATCGGCCGCCGCGCCCGCCGGATCTCGCCCGAGCGCGGCTGGGACCACGTCGCGCACGTCACCGCCGCCAACGACGCGGGCGTGTACGACCTGCAGTACGCCGACCGCGGCTCCAACCTCCGGTCCAAGGGCGCCGACGGCTTCACCCCGCTCGGTCCCCGGCTGCTGGACGCCCGCGCGCTGGACCCGGCGGCGCTACGGCCACGGCTGGTCGCGGACCGCTTGCCGTAATCACACCACCGTTGCAGGATGTGCTGCAAGTGAAGGCGAGGGCCTTGCGTGCTGCACGGGAGATCTCGGGAGACGGCGACCATCCAGCGGCTCCTCGCACAAGCACGAGCCGGCCGCAGCGGAGCCCTGGTGATCAGAGGGCGGCCGGGCAGCGGCAAGTCGGCGCTGCTCGACTACGCCGCCCACGCGGCCACCGGCGTGCTGCGGCTGTCCGCCGTAGGTGCAGAAGCGGAGGCCGGGCTGCCGTTCGCGGCCGCGCACCTGCTGCTACGGCCCGCGCTCGGGCATCTCCGCGCGCTGCCCGCCGTGCAGGCCGAGGCGATCAGGGGCGCGTTCGGGCAGTCGCGCAGCCCGCGCAGGGACCGTTTCCTCATCGGGCTGGCCGCACTCAGCCTGCTGGCGGAGTACGCGGCAGCGGGGCCGCTGCTGTGCCTGGTGGACGACGCCCACTGGCTCGACCAGGCCTCGGCCGACATGCTGCTGTTCGTGGCGCGCCGGCTCGACCAGGAGGGGATCACGCTGATCTGCGCGGCTCGTGACGGCGATCCCGTACTCGCCGGCCTGCCCGACCTGACCCTCGGCGCGCTTTCTGGTGCCGACGCCGCGAGCCTGCTCGACGAGCGGGTAGGGCCGCTGCCGGCACGGGCGCGCGAGCGGATCGTGGCGGAGTCAGAGGGCAACCCGCTGGCGCTGATCGAGCTCGCCGGGCACATGGACCCCGCGCAGCGGGCAGGCCGGATCACCCCGCTGCCGCTGTACGTGGCGGGTGGCGTGGAAAACAGGGTGCTGGCCGCCTTCCAGAAAAGGTTGCGCCACCTGGCCGCGCCCACCCGGCTGTTGCTGCTGGTGGCCGCGGCCGACAGCACCCGCGATCTCAGCACCATTCTGCTGGCCGCCGCGCGGCTCGGCGCGTCGATGGACGACCTGGAGCCGGCCGAGCGGCACGGGCTGGTGGAGGTCGCCGGCGCGGCGCTCACGTTCCGGCATCCGCTGATCAGGACCGCGGCCTATCGCTCCATGCCGTCCTCGCGGCGGGTCGCGGCGCACCTGGCGCTGGCCGAGATCCTGTCGTCCGACCCCGAGCGCCGCGCCTGGCACCTGGCGGCGACCGCCACGGGCCCGGACGAGCGGGTGGCCGCGGAGCTGCACGCGGCCGCGGAGCTGGCCGGGGCGCGCGACGGGCACGCGGACGCGGCCATCGCCTACGAGCGGGCGGCCGAGCTGACGCCCGACCCGGCGGCGCGGTCGAGGCGGCTGGGCGCGGCGGCCGGCGCCGCGCGGACGGCCGGGCGGCTGGCCAGCGCGGCGGACCTGGCGGTCAGGGCCGCGGCCCTGACCTGCGATCCGGTCGAGCTGGCCCGGCTTGCGCGCATTCAAGCGGATGTCGAGTTCGAGCAATCCTCGCCGCGGCTGGCCTGCCGCCATCTGCTGGACGGCGTGCGCCCGCTGGCGGCCAGCAACCCGCCGAGTGCGCTGCCCGTGCTGGTGGAGGCCGCCTGGCGGGTGTGGCTGGCCGGCGCCCCGGAGATCGCGGAAGAGGTGGGAACCATGATCGCGGGGCTGAGCCTGCCCGCCGACCTCATGGCCCAGCCGCAGGTGCGGGTGGCGGCCGACCTGATCGACCTCACCATGGGGCGCGGCACGGCGGGCCTGCGCTCGCTGCACCTGGCCGTGCGTGGGACGCGGGAGGCGACCGCGCCGCCCGGGGAGTCGCTGCTGGCGGCGAGCATCATGGCGATGATGGTGGGCGACGACGTGGCCGCCGCGGAGCTGGCTGGGCGGCTCGCGGCCGGTCTGCGCGCCCGCGGCGGCATCGGCATGCTGCCGCACGCATTACAGGCGCTGGCGATGTCCCAGATCTTTCTGGGGGAGTATCTCGACGCGGTGACCAGCGCCAGCGAGGGCGTACGGCTGGCCAGGGACACCGGCCAGGGCCACCGGGAGGCGCACTGCGTCGCCCTGCTCGCCTGGCTGGCCGCCGTCCAGGGCGACGAGGCCCGCTGCAGGGAGCTCGCCACCGAGTCGACGGCGTACGGCCTCGCCCACGACATTCCGCCCACGGGAGCGCTGGCCGTCTGGGCACTGGCCATGCTGGAGCTCGGCGCCGGCCGCTACGCGAAGGCGCTGCCGATGTTCGAGCAGTGGCCGTTGCAGGCGTTCCGGCCTGCGCTGGCGGCCATGGCCGCGCCCGACCACGTGGAGGCCGCGGTCCGCACCGGCCGGGCGGGACTCGCCGCGGAGCCGATGGCCAGGTTCGCCGACTGGTCGGAGGAGAGCGGGCAGAGCTGGGCGAGCGCCGTACTGCTCCGCTGCCGGGCGCTGACCAGCGGTGACGGCGCCGCGGAAGGCCACTACCTGGAGGCGACGCGACTGCACGAGGAGGGCGGCCGGCCGTTCGAGCGGGCCAGGACCGAGCTGCTGTTCGGCGAGTGGTTACGGCGGGCCCGCCGGCGCGCCGACGCCCGCACCCACCTGTGCGTGGCGCTGCGGATCTTCGACCAGCTCGGTGCCGCCCCGTGGAGCAGCCGGGCCAGGTCGGAGTTGGCCGCCACGGGCGGCTCCGAAGCCGGGCCGGAGAGGCCTCTCGCCGGCGGCCTGACCCCGCAGGAGCTCCAGATCGTCCGGTGGGCGGCGGCGGGCGCCTCCACCCGGGAGATCGCCGCCCAGCTCTTCCTCAGCCCGCGCACGGTCAGCTACCACCTCTACAAGGCCTATCCGAAGCTGGGCGTGACCTCCAGGGGCGAGCTGGCCCGGCTGGACCTCGGGAGAGATCCGGCCGGGCCGTCCGATCACTTGCAGTAGCCGCCGTGGTAGATCCAGGCGTTCATATAGCCCCAGACGTAGGCGACGGCCGTGACGCAGCCCTTGGTCCGCACCGCGGTCCTCGCCAGGTAATGGACATGCCAGGCGAACGCGGCCAGCGACTCCCCCAACCCCCACGAGAACGGGATGAAGCGCCAGTAGTCCGTAAGCAGCTCCTGGAAGGCATCCCAGAAGTCACGCATCCGCTTGGTCTCGCGCCTGTTCCACCAGACCTGGAGCTTGTAGCGGACGAACCACTTCTTCGACCACTTGCGCTTGGCCAGACCGGAGATGTCCGCCTTGGTCAGGGGATCCTGGCCGGCGTAGTCGTAGGCGTTGTCGCTGCCACCGCGTACCGGGTCGGTCTGCAGGAACCTGCCGATCCGCGGCGCGTACAGCCGGGCGCCCATCACCATCGTCTGGCCGGGCGTCTCGGCCGAGCGCTGCTGCCCGCCCAGCCAGCCGTACCTGCCGGCCGACGTGCCCGTGGCGTTGCCGTACTCGTCGAAGGCGTAGTGCTGGACGGTGCCGCCGGAGACGGCGAAGCTGCCGCCCACGTCGCCGTGCAGGTCGATGAGCAGGAGCTGGACGGCGCCCGTCGCGCCGGTGGTCGCGGCCACGTCCCCTTCGAGCCCGGTCACGAACCTGGTGACCGTGCCTGAGCCGTTCTCGGCGATCCAGCTCGGCCGGTCACCCTCGGCCCCGTAGTGGCCTGCCTTGGCGCCGCTCAGCTGCCACACGCCGTCGGCGCCGCGCGTCTCCGTCGTCCAGCCGGCCAGCCTGCCCGCGGCGTCGAGGCTCCACGTCTGCCTGGCCGAGCCCGTGGTCTGGCGGTTGACCAGGTTGTTGGCGTAGTAGTCGAACGTCGAGTCCGGCGTGGCCGTGGTGCGGCCGAAGCCGTCGTAGACGTAGCCGGTGGCGGTCAGCCGATCGGCGGCGTCATAGGCGTAGGCGGTCGTGGCGCCGCTGCTTGCGCAGGACCCGGCCGTGGCGCTCGACGTGCGGTTGGAGTTGCGGTCGTAGGTGTAGTCGCGCCGCGCGCAGGTCGTGTCGGTGGAGTCCTGGGCCATGGTCAGGCGTCCGGCGGCGTCGTAGGTGTAGTCCTGCCAGCCGCCGCCGGTGCCGGTCCTGCTGGCCCATTGGTCATGGATGGAGGCGTCCACCCAGTCGTAGAGCAGCAGTTCGCCGCCGGTGCGTCGGTAGTCGCGTTCGACGAGGTTACCCGCCTCGTCCCAGAACGACGTGTAGGTGACGCCACCCGGCAGCGTCTGCTTGTCCACCATGCCGTCGGAGTCGTACGTGGCGGTGAACGTGCCCGCCACCGAGTCCGTCATGGATATGGGCAGGCCGCGAGGCTCCTCGTCCACGTCGTAGACGTAGGTGGTCGAGGACGGCACATTGTCGCTCACCTTGACCGGGCGATCCAGCGCGTCGTACTCGGTCGTGGTGACACCGCCCCGTCCGTCGTCGTACCTGGTCCGGCGGCCGAGCGCGTCGAGCTCGGTGGTGATCGCGGAGCCGCCGCCGCTCACCTTGGCCGTCCTGCCGGTCGCCTGGTCGTAGGTCACCGTCTGGGCGGGCACCGCCGTCCCGAGCCCGCCGGTGATCGCAAGGGTCGCGGCCCGGCCCGCGGTATCGTAGCCGAACGTGCTGGTCCTGGTGGTGGTCCCGGAGGTCTCGGTGATCTTGGCTGGCTGGCCGTACCGGTTGTACTCGGTGATCTTCACCGGCGCGCCTGCCGGGCTGACCCGGCAGGCCAGGTCGGCCCACTCCGGCCGGCCCGCGCACATGCCAGTGCCGGTGGCGCTCCAGTACGTGGTGGCCGTGGCGGCGCCGCTGGGCAGCTTCGTCTCGGTGACCCGGCCCTGGCCGTCGTAGGCGGTGGTGCGGACGATGTTCAGGCCGGCGGGGTCCTGGGCGGTGCTCGTCGCCTGGCCGGTGGACCAGTTGTACGCGGTGGTGGTGGTACGGGTGTCTCGGTCCCCGTCCTCGCCCGGCACGGCGGCGCCGACGGTGACCTTCGTGGGCAGGCCGCTCACCTTGGCCGTGTCCGGTCGGCCCGCGTCATACTCGGTGACGGTGTGCTCACGCGCGGCCAGCCAGGCGCCGCCGGGCACGGAGACGGCGTGCAGCGGGCCGTAACGCTCGAGCTCGAGCTGGCCGTCGTCGCTGTAGACGTGGACGGTGGACAGCAGATCGGCGCGGACGGCCTGGTTGACGTCGGCCAGACCGAGATGGACGAGCCTGGGCTCCTCCTCGGGAGTACTGGTGGCCAGCTCGCGGTTGCGGGCGGTCAGGTGGCGGACCGGGTTGCCCCGGCTGTCGTACTCGGTGACGGACAGGTTGTAGCCGGGCGCGAGGTTGTTGACCTCGTGGCCGGCGGCGTTCAGGTAGGAGACGCCGGCGTACCAGTAGTCCCCTTTGAACTCGACCTGGGTGCCGTCATGCGTGTCGGGATGCGGCCCCGACGGGAAGATCGCCGTGCCGGTCACGGCGGCGTCCACCTGTCCCCAGGCGTCCACGTCGTCGGCGCCCAGCTGGTACGGGGCGGTGTCCCCGGTGAGCGGCACGTCGTAGACCAGCCAGATGTCGATGAGGCCGGCCGTCTCCGTCCTGCTGCCCTGCTTCAGGGTGGGCCTGGACGCCTTGAGCAGCGCTCCGTCGGCGTCGTAGGTGAAAGTGAAGGGCAGCTCGCCGGGCGGCGTCAGCTGGGAGACCCGCCCTGCGGCGTCGTAGGCGTAGGCGGTCCGCAACGAGGGAGTGATCCGCGGGTCCCAGTGCGTGACCAGCCGTCCCGACGTGTCGTAGGCGTAGGCGGCCACGACGACCGCCGTGGCGACGGCGGCCCCGGAGTCGGTGGCCCACTGCCGGAGCTGCTTGACCCGTCCCGTGTAGTCGCCCGGCGCGCTCGCCGTCGCGGTGGTCGCCGTGGCGTACACGAACTCCAGGACCCGGCAGCCCTTCGTCTGCGGCGCGGTTTCGCAGGTGGCGGTGGGGACGGCGGTGGTCGGGCTGATGATCAGGCGAGGCCGCACCAGGCCGCCGGAGGTCTCGCTGACGACCTTGGTGGCGGAGTTGTCCGAGGGCAGGTACGTCGCCGAGACCTGCCAGCCCGTGGCGCCCTTGGCGAACGTGGTCGTCGCGGCGTCGGCCGTGGTCAGCGTCAGCGCGCCGGTGAGCGTGCCGGTCAAGGTCAGGTACTCCGAGCCCGGCTGCGCCGTCCACGTTCCGTCGGCGTTCCTGGTGAAGTCGACCCAGCCGCCGTCCACCCGGGTGAGCTGCACGGACGTCGCGGAGGTCTGCCTGGCGCCGGTGTAGTCGGACAGCGTCTGCTGGGTGACCACGCCGCTGGACCACTGCGGCCCGAAGATCGGCGCCTTGCCCGCCTGCGTGGCTGCCAGGTCGGGGTGGCGAGAGGAGGCCGCGCGGGTGACGACGGCGCCGAACGCGGAGACGTCCTGGGCGTCGAGGGCGTAGTCGCCGGTCAGCAGGTTCACCTGGCCCGGCCCGGCCGAGGACGTGGTGGCCGCACCGGCATCGCGGTCGAGGACCATCTCGACGGGATCTGAGTAGATCGAGCCGGTGTAGACGCCCCTGACCGAGATCGTGCCGTCCTCTGCGAGGCTCTTGGCGGCGTTCCAGACGACGGGGGTGGAGGAGCCGTTCGTCACCGCGACGGGCCAGGTGACGGCTGTGCCGTCGGTCCTGGCCACGTCGGCCGCGGGAACGACCTTCCAGGTGTCACTCTCGCCGCGACGGTACTGGAAGGTGGCTCCGGCCGGGCCGGCGGTGCCCTTCGCGGCCAGGGTGACACGGTTGGTGACCTGCGCGCCGTCCTGCGGCGAGGTCACCACCACGGGGGCGGCGGCGGTCACGGTGGCTTTGGCGGTGGCTTTGGCGGTGGCGGTGGTCGCGGCCGCTGCGGCGGTCTGCGGTCGTGCGGCGGACTTCGCCAGGTCCGCGGTCGTGATGGTGCCCGCCGTCACCTCGGCCGGGCCCGACCAGGGTGAGACGCGCTCGCCGGCCCGCAAGCGAGCCCGGAAGGAGTACCCGGCACCCGCCTCCAGCCGGTCCAGGCCGAAGTCGGCCGGCAGCACGGTCACGGCCGCGCCGCTCCTGACCGTCCTGGTGAGCTTCAGCGCAGCCCGGCCCGTACGCCGTAGTTCGAAGTCGGCCTCGACCTCGGCCAGGTCGGGGACGGCGGCCACGGCGCGGAAGGCGGGGGTGAGGGTCGTGGTGCGGCGCGGCATACCCGAGGTGGTGGGTCCGACCTCGGCCCGGGGCGCGGGCAGCGGGCCCGGCGCCGACGTGCCCTGCCACGCGCGCGTCGTCTCGGCCACCGCGGCCTGCTGGACGACGAGTAAGAGGGTGAGGGTGGAAACGATGGCGCCTGTAAGGCGTCTCATGCATGCTCCTGCCAAGGAAATGAGGCTCCTGCGAGCAGTCCAGGCGAGTGCGATCTTGAGGTCAAGGGATCATCGCAGAGACCGGAAACGCGTGCCTAAGCCGTACCGGCGGGGTGGGCCGGCGATACCTATCCAGCGGCCCGGGGATGCTGATCCGGGCGGCGATCGGCAGATGCGATGGAGGCGCGACCTCGATGGGGACCTTCACCCCGGTCAACGCCACGACGACGGCCGTACCGGTCCGGGCGGCGACGGCGCGACTTCTCCGGCGCCGCTGTTCGCGAGGAGGAGGTTGAGGACCGCACCGGGCGGGCCGCTGTTCTGCCACACGAACCCGATTTCGTAACCACCGCTTCGGAAGTTGAACCACATATCCTGCTCAGCGAAACGGCACGCATGTCGCCGGCAGGCGACGCAGCACGTCGGACGCGAGACGGACCTTACCCGTGTCAGGCGACTCGACCCCGCCGAGCACCTCGCCGATCTTCTTCGACAGGTCGGCGCAGAGCGTCGTCGCGGCGCTTTGGACGATCTCCTCTGACTGCTTGGCACAGGGGGGCGGCGGGCGCGGATAATCACGTCACACCAGAACGCACCGCGTCCAGCGTTGGACAGTGTCCGCGATGACAGGTGATCATGGAGCTCCGCCAGCGGGATGGGCCGATCGCTGTCCAGCAGGCGGCCATCCACGGCCAGGTGACAGGCCACGAGCTGGAAAGTGTGCTCGGCGGCGACCGCGCGACGTGATCGGATCGCGCACACCCGGCGGCAGCGGCCTCGTCCATCGAGTCCAAGGGCCGCATCGGCACGGCCATCAAACAGGCGACCTCGGTGTAGCGGTCGGACTCTTGATTCCCAGTGGGACTCGTACCTCGCGCGGCGCTGCCTCTCTGCCGCTGCTGTCGCCAAGTGCCAAGGGCGGCAATCCGGGGAATCTCCCCCCTATCGGCGTCGATCCAGCCCGATCGAAGGATCATCTCCCTCGATCCCCCGCAGTTGCGCGGCGGTCGCCAGGGACTCCTCCGAGGCGTTCGCGCTCGGGTGATGGATCCACCAGCCGGCCCCCAGCGCAGGACCTTGCCGTACAGGGTGAGTACAAGGCCGCTCTCGAAATCGGCCGCCGGAATGCGGATCGAGCAGACCAACGGATCGACTTCCGCGAGGGACTCGTAGGTACCCGCTCCAGCAACGTAACGCCTCGTAGGCTCGTCCCAGCAGTCGAAGAACGCCCAGTCGCCCGTGGTCGACACGTAGCAGAGGATGCGTTTGCCGACGACAAGCCCGGGTGGGCCGAAGGCCGCCTGGACCTCGCTGCGGCGGACGTCCTGCCCCTCGAACCGGTTCCGCACCGTACCGAGCAGACCCGCCCAGCGACCCTCGTCGAGCTCGTGGGCGACCTGCAGATAGCCAAGACGGTGGAAATGCTCGGCGTAGACGGACGCCACTTCCTCCACGCATCTGCGGTCCGCCCCGAACATCGCCGCGAAGGGACCGTGAACGCCGTGCTTACCGTAGCGATCGGCGAACATCCGGTCGATGGCGGCGAAATCGTCCTCGCGCTCGTCGATGAAGCAGAGGTTCTCCAGAAGAGTTCGGCCCACGGTCTCCATCTCCCGGCCGTCACGGGCGTACATTCCTGCGCGCACAATCACCAGCGGGATGGTCTCCAGCCAGCGCGTCCGCAGCTCGATCGCCGATCGCACCCCAGCACCCTGTCTGCGGCGAGCGCTGGAACCGATCAAGTTCCGTTTCATGAAGTTCGGGCATCGGTTGCAGGCCGACCCTCCGGGGTGTGCGGTGACAGCATGAAACCTCCGACCGCGCTCCCCCAGGACCGTCTTCGCGTGTTGACCGACGAGATGGACGGCCGGCAGCGGGCGCAGGCCATACGTCAATACGCCGACGAGCTGCATTCCGTGATCCCCACGGTCCGAACGCGGAAAGTGGGCGATCGATGTCCGACTGGATCCGCTGGATGAGGTCCTACGCGACTTGATGTCCCCATCGCAATAGGCGAGTGCCGTCGATGCACCATCACGCTCAGTAGTCATTCGGCGGACGGCTCCACACCACAGTCCGAGCGGTTTGACGTCTCTCACGGACCAGCCACGGACCAGAGATCCACATCTCCTATCTGAGGCCGCCTCCAGAAACAGACATTTTCCACGAACCTGCAGGCCACCACCCTGGCCTGGCACTTCGACCAGGCCACGCTCGACGCCGAAGCCACCACCGACGGCTGGTACGCCCTGCTGACCAACCTGCCCCTCGAGGCCGCCGACGCCGAACAGTGCTGCGTCACTCCAAAGGCCAAGAAGCCGTCGAACGCCGCCACGCCGCGTTCAAAGGACCACTGGCCGTCACCAACCTGCATCTGCGACGCCCTGGCCGGCATCCGGCTCATCCCGGGCACCGGCCGGTCACCCCCGACCGTCCCACAACCCACCGGCCTCCAACTCCGCCTCCTGGATCTCCTCGACACCGACCCCCGAGACCTCCGCTGAAGATCACACACGTGCGGAAAACAGGGCTAGCCGGCTTGTCAGCGGCCGGTGGATCCGTCGATCTGCTCGCGGAGGATGTCGGCGTGGCCAGCGTGCCGGCCGGTCTCTTCGATCATGTGCACCAGGACCCATCGCATCGATGGTGCCGGCCCTGGGCGCGGGGGTCGCGGGGCGGGAAGGGCCAGATCTGGGCAGGCGTCGATGACCTGGTTCGCTCGCTCGACGGTCTTTCGGTAGTCGGCGAGCACGCCGTCGACGGTGTCCTCCGCGGACGGCCGCATGGTCGCGCGCCAGTCGCCGACGTCCTCACCGAGGAAGTAGAACCGT
Source organism: Nonomuraea sp. NPDC049480 (assembly GCF_044465905.1). Classification (NCBI taxonomy): domain Bacteria; kingdom Bacillati; phylum Actinomycetota; class Actinomycetes; order Streptosporangiales; family Streptosporangiaceae; genus Nonomuraea; species Nonomuraea sp. NPDC049480. The sequence continues at coordinate 718,047 of NZ_JBITMD010000003.1, read as the reverse complement.
TCGACGAACGCCAGATGCCTGAGCAGCCCGAGAAGGCTGGTGCCCGAGGGTACCCCGCCCATTCGGACCTGCGGTTCCGGCACGCCCGCAACCTTGTCCGCGACCGCGTTCCGCAGATAGTCGAGGAAGCCCCGCAGGGTGGCCTTCTCGTCGGCGCCAGTCCGCGGAGGCGTGGTGTCCTTCGCCCGTGTCCTGGATCGCTGCGCGCGGTTTTCTGGCATGGAGTCACTCCGTTCCGACGTGACGTCGGGTAGTTGCGGTGGTCATCGGGCGGTTCGCTGGACGAGCAGGATGTTGTCGATGACGGTGGCGGTCTCACCAGCGGGTCCGGTGGCCCGGCGGCGGGGCATGTCGGCGCGCAGGACGGACCAGTGCGCGGGGTCGAGATCAAGTTCGGCGGCGATCTCGGTGGGTGTGGGGTAGTGGATGTCGGGGTCCTGGTTCCACGACCAGGGCGCGGTGGAGCCGTGGTCGACGATCAGCAGCAGACCGCCGGGGCGCAGGGCCCGTGCGGCGGTGCGCAGGACTCGGCTGCGGAGCAACGGGAACGGGGTGTGGAGGTACTGGGCGGAGACGAGATCGAACTGGCCGGCCGGGAAGTTTCTGGCCAGATCGTGCTGTTCGGTGGCGACCCGGTCCGCGACGCCGAGATCGCGGGCGCGTTCCCGCACCCGTTCGACGGCGGTGGTGGAGATGTCCACGGCGGTGACGTGCCAGCCCCGCTGGGCGAGCCAGATGGCGTCGCCGCCGGCGCCGCAGCCCAGATCCAGGGCGGCGCCGGGGTGCAGCGGTGCGACGGTCTCGGCAAGCAGCGGGTTGGCGCGTGCGCCCCAGGTACGCCGGGTGCGGTAGTGCTGCTCCCAGAACAGCTCGGCGTCCTCGTCCGTCGCGCCCTGGTTGCTCGCGGCGTCGGCGGTGGGTCGTCGGCGTCTGGCGGAATCCATCTGAGTCACCCCTTCGTCGGCCGGCGTGCCGAGCGTGATCCGATACGCACTTTCGACGCCGGTGATGTGCCGACAGCATCGCCACCGCTGTTTCCTTCTTGCAAGGAAAGTTGCGGATCCGCATCATCAGGACATGGACAACCCCGCAGGAATGAGCAACCTCGCAGGAGACGTTTTGGCCGGAGTCGGGCCGCGTCTGCGTGCCCTGCGCCGGGCGCGAAGTGCCACACTGGCGGCGCTGGCGAACGAGACCGGCCTCACGGCGAGCACCCTGTCCCGTCTCGAGAACGGTAAGCTCCGCCCCACGCTGGAGCAGCTACTGCCGCTGGCCCGGGCGCACGGCGTCCCGCTCGATGATCTGGTTGCGGCGCCGCCCACCGGCGACCCGCGCATCCACCTGCGACCAGTGCGGCGATCCGGGCTGGTGATGGTGCCACTGACCAGGCGGGCCGGCGGTATCCAGGCCTACAAGGTGATCTATCCACCCGCCGGCCGAGCGCCCACGATGAACCTGCAGACCCACGAGGGATACGAGTGGTTCTACGTCCTCAACGGACACGTCAGGTTCGTGCTCGGCGAGCAGGAGTTCCGGCTCGGCGTCGGCGAGGCCGCAGAGTTCGACACCCGCATACCGCACTGGATCGGCAGCGCCGACAGCCGGCCCGCGGAGTTGCTCACCCTGTTCAGCGCGCAGGGAGAGCGCGCCCATCTGGCACCGTCCAGGCACTGACCATTTCAGAGGGCATTTGATTTGAGTAGATTGCGGCTTATGTCCTAGTACTCCAGCCGCACTTCCTCCCTGAAGAGGCGTGCCTGGACATGCCTGGGACGCCTAGGACCACCTGGGTCTGCCCGGGTATATCCCGATTGAAAAAGGAACGGCCACCGCTGTGATCATTCAGGTGTGATGGAACTGAAGATCATGCGGTGGCCGCGTTGGCCAGAGTAGAACATCTCAGCGCCGCTCGTCTGCAGGCGAGCCTGGATGCCGCGTTTGCGCTGGTGGCCGGACGATTCAAACGCCCTGAAGTACGGCAGCGGGCCCGCGCCTCGCATGCCCGGTCGCGGCTGGGCCCCTCTACAGCCGAGCCGGTGTACGCGATCAGGGCTCGGCTCTGCCGGTCGCCCATGCCCAGGCCGCGATGGCGACGCGGTTTCTGGCTCCGGTCTTGCGCTGGATGGCCGCGATGTGGTTCTTCACCGTGCCCGGGGAGAGGAAAAGTTCCGCGGCGATCTCGGCGTTGGTCTTGCCGCGCGCGACCAGTGCCACGATGTCGTCTTCCCGCTCGGTGAGAACGACGTTCGGCGTCTCGTGCGGCAGGCCGTGCTGGCGCAGCAGCCGGACGGTGAGCTGCGGGCTGATGAGCATGTCGCCGTTCATCGCGGCCCTGATGGCCTCGATGAGCAGAGTGGGTCCGGAGCGTTTGAGGATGAACCCCGCGGCGCCGTGCCGCAGCGCCGCGTGAACGTACTCGTCGAGTCCGAAGGTGGTGACGATCACCACGTGGATGCCGGTGCCGGCAAGGGCGCTGGCCACCTCGATGCCGTCGGCTCCGGGCATCCGGATGTCGGCGAGCACGACGTCGGGTTTGATCGTCTTGGCGGTGTCGATCGCGGTGCGGCCGTCGGCGGCCTCGGCCACGACGGTCATATCGGGCTGGGCGTCGAGGATCATGCGGAAGGCGCTTCGAATGCCTTCCTGGTCGTCGGCGATGAGAATGCGGGTGGACACTCCGGCGATTGTGCCAGCGGCAGGTGCGCGGTCAGCGACCACCCATCCGGTACGGCCTGCGTGACCAGCTCGCCGCCCTGTTCCTCCACGAGTGCGGTCAGGCCGGGCAGGCCGGACCCGCCGCGCCGGCCGCTTCGCGCTCGTCTCACGCCGTCGTTGGTCATCTTGATCTCCAGGAGGCCGGATCCGGCGCTGATGCCGAGCTCGACGCGGCTGGCGTGGGGAGCGTGCCGCCGGACGTTGGTCAGTCCTTCGATCACGATCCGGTAGGCCAGGGCCGCGGTCTCCGCAGGGACCGCTACCTGCGGGACCATGCGCAGGTGGACCGGTGCGGGGCCGGCGGCGGAGAACCGTTCGGCTGCCTCGCGGATGCCGCTGAGGCCACCGGCGGGGGTGTGGGGCCGGTCGTGGTGCAGCATGTCGAGGGTGCGGTCCAGCATCGACATGGCGCGCTGGCCTGCTGATTCGACGCGTTCGAGCGCCTGCAGCGGATCGCCCGCGACCCTGCCCGCCTGGGCGTGCGCCACCATTTCGCTGATGTCGTGGGCGACGAAATCGTGCAGGTCTCTGGCCAGCTGAAGTCGCAATGCGGTGCGGGTGCCGGCCACGGCGCGGCTCTGCCGTACATCGAGAAACCGCAGATAACCCCCCACAGCTGCGGCCAGAAGCGCACCCAACCCCCAGAACACGCACGCGCCCAGCCCTTCCAGCGGCGAGGCGGGGGCGAAGAAGCGCAGCAGCCAGGTGGACGCGACCATGCCCGCCGCCGGCGCGGCCACCGCCGCCTGCCGTGCCGGCGCGTACCGAACGACCAGGCCGACCAGCGTCATGAGCGCCAGGCTCTCGATCATCCCCAGTGCGGCGGCGCCCGGCTCGGGTTGCACAGCGCCGATGACGTGAGCCAGCGTGACGGCCAGCGACGCCGCCGCGGCCACGCATGTCAGCGCGGGCAGACGCGACCCGAGCGACGACCGCGACAGCGCCGCCGCCGCCACTGCGACGGGAACCAGCAGCGATATCGACACGGCAATCCACATCCAGCTCACCGGACCGACGATACGTCCACCCGGAAACCCGGCCACAGGTGCCGTTCGGCACCTTTGCCGGCGGCCGGAGGTGCCGAACGGCATCTGGCCCGCCGGTCTGCCGCCCGGCGACGCTGATCACATGAAAACCATCACTTCTGCCTGGCGCGGCTACGCGACGGCACTCTGGGCGCTCACCTATGGCGTGCTCGGCTCGGCGTGGGCGCTCGGGCTGCCCGGCTTCCCCTGGGGCGCCTCCGACCCCGACCCGGACGGGGCGCTGTCCATCCTGGCCGGGACGACGCCCCGCTTCGGCTGGTGGATTGCCGCCTTGAGCCTGCTCACCGCGGTGACGGCGCTGGCGCTCACCCGCAGGAGCGATCGCCGTGCTCCGTTGTTGCTGGCCTGGCCGATCGCCGCGAGCCTGGTGCTGGTGGTTCCCGACTCCCGGCTGATGATGGGCGTCGCCTACACGCCGCTGCTGCTGGTGGCGCCAGTCTTCGGCTGGAGTCTGGGCGGCGCCACCTTCGCCGATGCCTGGCCATGGCCCGTCCTGAATCAGCTCGTCTGCATGCTGGGCGGACTGCTGCTGGCCGCCGCGGCGCTGGCGTATGGCCGTAGCCAGGCCCGCACGCGTTGGTTCACCCGGCATCGGGGGCGCACAGCCGTGTACGTGGCCGTCGTGGTGCCTCTGGTGTACTGCGCCACCCGGTGGGCGTGGGCGCTGGGCATCCCGCTCGGCGTGAGCCCGAAGTTCCTGGCCGAAGGCGAGGATGGCCTGTGGCTGGCGGGCGCCTATCTGGCGACCTTCGGCGCGTTCGGCGGCGTGCTCACCCTGGGGCTGACTCAGCGATGGGGAGAGATCTTCCCGCGCTGGATTCCCGTCCTGCGCGGCAGGCGGGTACCGCCCCTGCTGGCGGTCATCCCGGCCGCATTCGTCTCGATCGTCGTTACTGTGGCCGGGCTGACCTACATTCGGTGGACGATCGCAGGCCGGTTCGCCCTGTCCGAATGGGGTGCCTGGCTGCCGGAGTGCTTCTGGCCGATCTGGGGCGCCGCGCTGGCCACCGCCACCGTCTCCTACCACCTGGGCCGCAAGGACGACGCAATCGCGGTAGATGTCGGTGCCCGTCGCCGGCATGAGGCCCCAGCAGAAGATGATCGCAGTGCCAGGGCCCGGTGAACCTTGGCGCGCACCGTCAGTAACCGCTCGGGAGGGATGTGATGGGTCGGCTACCGGGCGAGGATGCCGACCACCTCTCCCCAAAACTGGCCCGCGATGTCGTCGTGGGCGGTGAACGTGGTGGAGAAATCCTCAATCACGGAAAGATCCACTGTCACGCGCGCCACTCCCTGAAGAAGGCGAAACTGATCATCACACGCCGCGTACGGCGACGGCATCCCAGCGGGCGGTGCAAGGTACATCTCATGGCGCCTCGCCAAACAGATCGCCGCCGCCCTCACCGATCGCGGCGTCGACCTCACTGACCGGCAAGCCGTCGACGATGCCACCCGCGCACTCAACGCCGAGCGACTCGCGCGCCGCCTTCTCCCGTGATCAGTTGGAGGTAGCGCGTGACATCGAGGGCGTGGAGTCACCGCTGGCCGATGTAGGTACCGCGCAGAGTTCCCGGTCGTGGTCTTCGGCAGCCGCGGACTGCGTTCTTGAAAGCCCCCGCCGGAGCGCTCTCCCCACGCAGTAGCTTTGGTCCCGCGACAGAAAAGGGAGGATTCCGTGCCTGGCATGGCCCGTGAACGACTGGCCGAGTTGCTCGATGCGTCGGCGGAGCCGGCCGCGTCCAGCGTCTATCGGAAGCTTCCCAAGAGCGATCTGTCGGTGGTGGTCGATGGGGTCGGTCCGCTGCGGTTCCCCGTCCCCGACGAGCAGGCATCCCACCTACACGAGCTCGGCCGCCGCGCGCGATTCGGGCGCGGCGCGCAGACCCTGACCGACCCGGAGGTTCGCGACACTTGGGAGATTTCCCAGGAGCTGGTGCGCGTCGAGTGGACGGAGGCGTTCGCGGCCGTCCTCGACGGGATGCGCGCGGAGCTGGGGCTGCCGCCGCACTGCGAGCTCACGCCGGAGCTGCACTCCATGCTCCTGTACGAGACCGGGCAGTTCTTCGTCGCCCACCAGGATTCCGAGAAGGACGACGCGATGGTCGCGACCTTGGTGGTGACGCTGCCGTCCGCGCACACCGGCGGCGAGCTCGTCGTCGAGCATCAGGGGCAGACCAAGAAATACCGGGGACTGAAGACCGCGGTCTCGCTGGTGGCCTTCTACGCCGACTGCCGGCACCGGGTTCTTCCCGTGAAGTCGGGCAACCGCGTCACCCTCACCTACAACCTGCTCCTGACGGGCGACAGCCAGGCTGTGGCGGCCGAGCATCCGCTGGTCGGTGATCTCGCGGCCTGCCTTCACACGCACTTCACCACCCCGGTCGTCCTTCCGTACAGCCATCGCAGGGGTGATCCGCCAGCGCGGCTGGCGTACCTCCTCGACCATGAGTACACCGCCCGCGGGCTGAGCTGGTCCCGGTTGAAAGGCTCCGACGCCGCGCGGGGCGCCCTGCTGCGGGCTGCGGCGGAGCGGGCGGGTTGCGAGATCACCCTGGCCCTCGCGGAGATCCAGGAGACCTGGGACGCCTACGATCCCGGCGAGGACGAGGATGCGTGGTACGGCGACTATGAGGACGAGGACCCCGACGACTACGAGGACTCGCGCGGGGCGGACGACAGGCAGTACGTCCTTCAGGATCTGATCGAGACCTCCACCACGCTGGCCCACTGGATCGGCCCGGAAACAGGGCGGCTTGAGGACATCTCCCTGGACCTCAGCGACGCCGAGGTGGCTTCGACGACCCCGACGGCTGATATGACGCCCTACTCCTCGGAGTACGAGGGTTATATGGGTAACTACGGCAACACCCTGGACCGCTGGTACCGGCGAGCGGCGCTGGTCATCTGGCCACGGGGGCAGGGCTTCGCCAGCCGGGCCGAGGCGTCTCCGGGATGGGCGCTGGACGAGCTCACTGCGATGGCCCGCGCCGGCGAGATCGCGGAGGCCCGTGAGGCGGCGCGGTCGCTGGAGTCCTTCTGGCACGCCGCAGGCCGTTACGCCGACCAGACCCAACTTCTCCGCAAGGCGCTGGAAGCAGCCAGGGAGCTGGATGACGCGCAAATCGCCGCCATGCTTCTGCGGCCGTTCGCGCTGGAGCGGCTGGTCCCCGGACACGCCCCGGCATTCGCCGGCCTGGCGGCGCATTACGGCGACACCTGGATCGACGGTCTGCTGCACGACTGGTCCGAGAGCTGGCGCCCCGGCTCCTACGGCCTCGCCCAGGCGCCGCTGGAATGGCTCGAGAATCTCCCACGACTGTGTACCGCGTTTTCGGTGGAGGGGGGACCGTCCACCACGGCCGCCTGCCGCATCGTCGATCTGTCGTGGACGATGTTCGCGGGCCAGGTCGGTCCAGCGCTCGACGGGCCCCTCACCTCCCGGCATGAAGCATGGCTGACCCCCCTGGGGGCACCATGCTCCGGGATCATCGCGGCCGCGGCCCAGCTGGGATCGACGGGCGTACTGGAGGAGGCCCACAAGCTCGCGCGGACGGCCGGCGATCGGGCGCACGTGCTGGCGATGGCCACGCTGCGCGCCGCTGGGGGGCACCAAGCGGGCTTCGGCGAGCTGGCCATCAACTGTGCCGAACGGATCCGGGCATTACTGGCGCAGCCACGACGCGCGCCGGGCGACTGGTCGATCGAGCTGCCCACCGGATGCGCGTGCGAGCTGTGCGAAGTGCTCGGCACGTTCCTCCAACGTCCCGAACGGCGTGCTCTCGACTGGCCGCTCGCAAAGGACAAGCGCAGGCATGTCCACGCCCGGATAGACGACGCGGAGCTACCCGTCCGTCACGAGACCAGACGGCAGGGCCGCCCGTACACCCTGGTGCTGACCAAGACAGAAGCCCTCTTCGAACGAGAGCGTCTCGCCCACGAACGCCACGCGTCGAACCTGGCCTGGCTCACCGACCACTGGAAGGTCTCCACCTGATCCGGCACAGAAACATCGGGTCCGCCTTGGGCCATGTCAGGTTATCTTCCCCGTTCCGCCCCTTCTCAGGACGCATCACAGGCCGTTCAGACAGCGGTAGCAGCGACGACGGCAGGACCGCCGAGAGCGGGTGTTGCCCGACGTATCGCAGATACCTTTAGTCCAATTCATGACTGCTCTTGTAAAGCAATGTGACAGGTGCAGTTAGTTTTGTCGCTTGCAGTTGAAGCGGTCGGTATCCGCGTGTCGTTGTCGGCGCTCGTGTCGGTGTTCAGGTTGAGTTGTCGGAGTTCGCCTTCGGCTCCGATCTTTGGGGGCAGAATGCTTGTTGAGCGACCGCGAGATCCAGAGCCCGGAAGGACGGCGACATGAGATGTCAGCGGCTTCCTGCGCTGAGTAGTCGGCGGGGATCTCGAACCTGCGTTGGCGTCGGCACCGTTGTCGCGGAGCGTCAGTAGCCGCCCCAGTCGAACGTGTCAGCGTTGGCGCGCCAGAAGTCGGACCGAGGCGGGTCGGCGTCGAGGCGGTCCTGGCGCCAGCTCTCGTAGTCACTGCGGCCGAGGAAGACCGCCCTCTGATTCGCCTCAGCGGGTGAACCAGCGGCGCCTTGTGGCCCCTCGGTAGCCGATGCGGACCTTGCTGAAGCTGAGTTCGCCGGTTACCCGCACGTGCAGCAGGCCCGGTCGCGCCGCGCCCGGAGCCTCGGACGACACGCCGCTCCACTCGCAGGTCACCTCATCGGTGTCGGCGCTGGCGCCCTGTGGCAACGTGATGCGGGCGGAGCCGAAACTCAGGTGGAGATCCAGGATGATCTCCGGGTAGTCGATCTCCGCTTCGGTCAGGTCCAGGCGCGGGTCAGCGAACTCGGACTCGATGCGCAGCACCCGGGGTACCCGCCACTGACCGGTACGCACGATCTTGCCGGCCTTCGAGGTGAGGGTCACCACCTCGCCGGGGCGTTCGGGCAGGTCGGCCGTCAACTTGGCAAGGTCCCCATGGGACACGGCGGTCAGGGCGCGTTCGACACGCGACTCCATCTCCTCCGAGGCCAGGCGGCCGTCGACATACGCCCGCTGGAGGCGTACGACGGTTGTCTCCCGGTCCCGGTCGGAGGCACGGGCTTCCGGATCCATACGGCCATCTTTCCGATGTTCGCGACCTATGGGGAGAACTTCTCATATACCCGGACGTTTGAGTCCTCTCGCCGACAGAAAGACCTGAACAACTCCGCTCGAAACCGTTCAGACCAAGATGTCGGGCCGCAGGCCACGTCCCGGCCACCAACCTCATCCGGAAGGGACAAGTTTGAGGTAGATCAAACTCTGGTGCAATGTCGGGATTGAGAAATCTCTCTGATCTCGCTCAGTGGTATTTCGGTAGCGGGTTGATGATCCTCTAGCAACCATGGATGCCATCTCGCAGACCGGTTCGCGTCCCCCAGCGTCGTGCCCGCCTCGGCGGGCACGACGAGGCGACCACGCGGCAGGGCGGGTATCGAGCGTTGCTGTGGGCGGAAGTCAGGCCTGGCGGGGCGGGCTGTGCTGGTGCTGCTGCCAGCGTTCGAGCAGTGCAGGAATCTCGCCCAGCATGAATTGGTAGAAGTCGCGCATCTGGGTCAGCCGCTGGTGGGCGGGGTCGTCGGCCGTGGTGGTGTCGATGCCGGTCTGCGCGGCTTGGATCATGACCTGGATGACGGTGTTCTGGCTGGTGAACAAGATGGCCCAGGCATCGTCGCGCAGACGGTAGTGCTCGCGGCGGCTGCCGGGGGCGGGTAGGCGTTCGATCAGGCCGACCGACAGCAGTGACTTGACCGCCCCGGAGACCGATCCGGCGCTGGCGTCGAGGCGTTCGGCGATCTCGCCGGCAGTGACGCTCTCCTGGTCGGTGAAGAGGAAGACGGCCAGGGTGCGTGCGGCCATGCGCTGCAGCCCGCCGTCGGTCAATGTCAGGGCGAGATGTTCGGCCGCCTGCCACCGCTTTTGCCTGTCGCTCATGCTGTGCAGAGTATCGAAACTCACATGCCTTCAGAAAATTCCGAAACTTCGGTATGTTGTCGAGTATCGGGCTCCGGCGTGCGGAGGACCGATGGTGTGCCGGGAAGCCTGGTCGGCGATGTGACAGCCACATCCGTCGACGAGGAGATGACCCCGATGACCCTGCTCAGCCGCCTGTACGGCGTGCGACCCGCCATCCGGCACCCGGTCCGCGTACGGCGCAACGTCGAGGTCCCCGCCGCCGACGGCGTGCGGCTGTTGGCGACCCATTACTACCCGGCAGATGTCGACCGGCCACCGCTGGTGCTGCTGCGCAGCCCTTATGGCAGAGGCAATGCGCTGGACCAGCTGCCGAAGCTGCTGGCCGAGCGCGGCTATCAGGTGCTGTATGAGAGCCTGCGCGGCACGGCCGGCTCCGGGGGTCGCTTCGACGGCTTCGTCATCGACTCGGCCGACGCCGACGGCACGCTGAGCTGGCTGCGTGACCAGTCGTGGTTCGGCGGCGTGCTGGCCACCTGGGGAGCCAGCTACCTGGGCTTCGTCCAGTGGGAGCTGGCCGCCCGGCACATCCCGGAGTGGAAGATCGCGGTGATTCAGGACGCGCCGTCGGCCTTCGCCGAGCATTTCATGTACCCGGGCGGTGCTTTTGCGCTGGGCAACGCGCTGGGCTGGGTCCAGCTCGTGGACACCATGTTCAGCGGCAACTTCTCCCTCACCCGGCAACTGCTGGCCACGGTCACCGCTGGTCGCACGCTGCGCCGCGCCACCCTCGCCCTCCCGATGGAGCAGGCCGATCGGGCGTTGACCGGGCACCGGGTGAGCTGGTTTCAGGAGTGGATCGCGCACGGCCCGCACCAGGAGTACTGGGCGCGCATGGATCACCGCGCCAACGTCGAGCGGATGCCGCCCCGCGTGTACTTGCAGGGCGGCTGGTACGACTTCTTCCTGCCGGGCATGCTGGAGGACCATGCCCGTCTGCTGGCCGCCGGACGGGAGGTCCGGCTGCTGGTCGGGCCATGGGGGCATGGCAAGGGCCTGTACACCCGCGAAGGCATGAAGGACGCCCTTGCCGCTCTGGATGCCGCCATGACCGGGGAGAACGCTCCTTCGGCGGTGCGGGTGTTCGTCACCGGAGCCAACCGGTGGTTGGACCTGCCCGGCTGGCCGCCCGCCCACGAGCCCACCAGCTGGTATCTGCATCCTGGTGGACAGCTGAGCCGCGCGGAACCCAGGCCGGAGGCGAGCCCTAGCCGGTACCGCTACGACCCTGGTGATCCGACCCCCACCGTGGGCGGGACGGCGGTGAGCAGGTCCTCGGGCCCGAAAGACAACCGCACCATCGAGGCCAGGCCGGACGTGCTTACCTTCACCACCGCCCCGCTGGAGACGGATGTGGAGGCGATCGGCCCGGTCCGTGTCCGGCTGCACGCCCGCTCGTCCATCCCGCACGTCGACTACGTGGCCCGCCTGTGCGACGTGAGCCCCCGCGGCCAGTCGCTCAACCTCTGCGACGGAATCATCCGCCTGAACCAGGACGGCGATATCCAGGGTGAGGCGCGCACGGTGGACATCGCGCTGTGGCCGGTGGCCCACCGCTTCGCACGCGGCCACCGGATCCGGCTGCAGATCTCCAGCGGCGCTCACCCCCGCTACGGCCGCAACCCCGGCACCGGCCAACCACTGGCCACCTCGCGCGAGCTGCGTGCATCAGATCACGAGATCTTCCACGATCTCGACTACCCGTCAGCCCTCTGGCTGCCCCTCAGTCCTGGAGCGTCATGAAGCTGCTCGTGCTAGGCGGCACTCACCACGTGGGCCGCGCCATCGTCGAGACCGCGCTGGAGCGGGGCGATGAGGTGACCACGCTCAACCGCGGCCTCAGCCGCCCACCGGCCCTCGGCGTTCGGGCGCTCATCGCCGACCGCACCGACACCCCGGCGGTCACCGCCGCGCTCTCCGGCCAGGAGTGGGATGCCGTCATCGACACCTGGGCCTGGGCCCCACGCGTCGTGCGCGACAGCGCCCGCCTGCTGGCAGGCCGTACCGGACACTACAGCTACGTCTCCAGCCGCAGCGTACATCGCTGGCCGTGGCCTGCAGCCGCGGACGAGAGCGCCCCGCTCGTCGACGGCGACCCCGAAAGCGACGACAGTGACGACTACGCCGCCGCCAAGCGCGGCGGTGAGCTGGCCGTCATCGAGGCCTACGGAGAGCGAGCGCTGCTGGCCAGGGCCGGGATGATCCTGGGACCGTACGAGGACGTCGGCCGCGTCCCCTGGTGGCTGCGCCGCCTGGAAAAAGGCGGCCGGGCGCTGGCGCCTGGGCCGGCTGATGCGTCCCTGCAGTACATCGACGTCCGCGACATGACCGCCTGGATGCTGCGGTGCGCCGAACGCGGCATCGGCGGCGCCTACACGGTGACCGGCCACCCTGGCGAGGTGACGATCGGGCAATTCTTGGAGACGGCGCTGGAGGTGACCGGCTTCGACGCCGAACTGGTGTGGGCGCCCGAGGAACTGCTGCGCCGGGAAGGCGTGTGGCTGGGCATGGAGTTCGGGCTGCGTTTCCCGCACGACCCGGCGCCGACCGGCATGCACGACGCCGACGTGCATGCCGCCCACGGCGCCGGGCTGACCACCCGCCCGCTCCGGGACACGATCGCCGATACCTGGGCCTGGCTGCAGGCCGAAGGCGACCCCGCCCCGCGCTCCGACGCCCCCTCCCCAGACACCTGGCTCGACCCCATCGCCGAACGGCGCGTCCTCGACCAGCTCTAACCCTCGACCAAGCTTCAGCAAGGAACCTTCATGCGCGCCATCATCATCGGAGCAGGCATCGCCGGGCTGGCCGCCGCCCTGCGACTGTCCCAGATCGGCTGGGACAGCCTCATCATCGAACGCGCCCCACAGCGCCGCAGCGGCGGCTACGGCGTCACCTTCGGCGGCATCGGCTACGACGCCGCCGAACGCATGGGCATCCTGCCCGACCTCCACAAGCGGGCCTTCGTCACCGAGGAACTCGTCTACCACAAGCCCAACGGCCAGCGGCGCTTCTCCCTCACGCGCCAGAGCATCGCCGCCACCATGGGCCCCCGCTCGATGAACATCCTGCGCGGCGACATCGAAACCGTCCTGTACGACAAGGTCCGCGACACCGCCGAGATCCGCTTCGGCACCACCATCACCGCCGTCGAGCAGGACGCGCACACCGTGCACGTCACCCTCAGCGACGGCAGCATCGAAGACGCCGACCTGCTGATCGGCGCCGACGGCCTGCACTCGGCCACCCGCGCCCTGGTCTTCGGCCCTGAGGAGGACTACCTGTTCGACCTGGAGCACATGGTCGCCGTCTACATGCTCGACAAGCGCCCGGACGCGATCGCGCCCGGCACCACCGGCACCCTGTCCTCGCGCGGCCGTACGGTCGCGGTCATCAGTGTCGGCGACGGCCGCAACGTCGCCTTCTTCGGCTACCGCACCGACCGCGGCACCGGCACCCGCGCCGACGGACCCACCACGGTGCTGCCGCAGGTCTACGGCGACCTCGGCTGGATCATCCCCGAGGTCCTCGCCGGCATGGCCACGACGGACTCCGTTTACTTCGACACCATCAGCCAGGTCGTGGCCCCCACCTGGAGCCGCGGCCGCGTGGTCCTGCTCGGTGACGCCGCCTGGTGCGTCACCCTGTTCGCCGGCTACGGCTCCGCCTTGGCCGTCGGCGGCGCCGACCGGCTCGGCACCGAACTGGAGCGCCACCCGGGCGACATCGGCGCCGCCCTGGCCGCCTGGGAAACGGCGCTGCGGCCCGAGGTCGACAAGAAGCAGAAACTCGGCCGCCGGGTCAAAGGCGTCTACGCGCCTGCCAACCCGCTGCTGCTGTGGCTGACCCAGCTTCCGCTGCGCCTGGCCGCACTGCCGCCGGTGCGCCGGTACATGACCCGCCGCTTCGTCAAGGGCTGAACACGCATGGACGGGCCCGCCCTTCAAGGTGGGCCGTCCAGCCGTGTTGAGAGCCGATGCCAGAGATCGCCCGCAAGCCGGTCATCCCCGCCGGGAAGGAAGCGGCAAACACCCCTGCCTGGCCGGTGTCTATCGCGCCCTGGCCGGGCTGAGGCAACCAGGGCGCCTGTGTTGAGCGGACAGGAGCGATAATCCTCATGGCGGCTCGTCGGGCGGTGGCGCAGCGTGACCGTTTCGGCATACAGCTGCCCGTGACGGATGCTTCGCCGCACGCGACCGGTGAACAACGGCGCCGTGGGCAGCACCGGGACGCGACGGCATGCGGGTGGGCTGGAAGGAACCGCGCACCGCGTGGCGGCTGCCTGGGCGGGCGCTGAGCTCAAGGCGCCGCTCAGCGCCGGTCCGTCCGTCAGTGTCTCTGGAACAGGCAGGCTGGTGCGGCGAATCCGGCGCTGCTACCGTCGATCGTGGAGCGCCGGGAAGTCTGGTCGGCAAACGTCATATCGGACCGGCTTCAGGGAGGCGCCCCCATGGCGAGCAGTCCTGCTGTCTTCATCAGTGGCCTGACCAAGCGATACGGCAAAGTCCGCGCGCTGGACGGACTGGACCTCACCGTCCACGCCGGCGAAGTGCACGGCTTCCTCGGCCCGAACGGCTCGGGCAAGACCACCACGCTGCGCATCCTGCTCGGCCTGCTGCGCGCCGACTCCGGCCACGCCGAGTTGCTCGGCGGCCACCCGTGGCGGGACGCGGTCGAGCTGCACCGGCGGCTGGCGTACGTGCCGGGAGACGTCGTGCTGTGGCCGACGCTGTCCGGCGGCGAGGCCATCGACCTGCTCGGACGCCTGCGCGGCGGCCTCGATCGGCGTCGCAAGGCGGCTCTGCTCGAACGCTTCGACCTCGACCCCACGAAGAAGGGCCGTGCCTACTCCAAGGGCAACCGCCAGAAGGTCGCCCTGATCGCCGCCCTGGCCTCGAACGTCGAACTGCTGCTCCTCGACGAGCCCACCTCCGGCCTGGACCCGCTGATGGAGGCGGCCTTCCGCGAGACCATCCGCGATGAACGCGACGGGGGCCGTACCGTGCTGCTGTCCAGCCACATCCTGTCCGAGGTCGAGGCGCTGTGCGACCAGGTCACCATCATCCGCGACGGGCACGCGGTCGAGACCGGCACGCTGGCCCAACTGCGCCACCTCACCCGCACCTCGGTCACCGCCGAGCTCGACCGGATCCCCAACGGCCTGGCCGGGCTGGAGGGCGTGCACGACCTGGCCGTCAACGGCTCCCAGGTCCGCTTCGGCATCGACGCCGAACACCTCCAGAGTGCACTGCGCCTGCTCACCGACTCCGGCGTCCGCCAACTGACCTGTCAGCCGGCCACGCTGGAGGAGCTGTTCCTGCGGCACTACCAGGTCGCGGCGTGACCGGCACGCTGACGCTGGTGCGGCTGGCGCTGCGCCGCGACCGCGTCGTGCTGCCCGTCTGGATCGTCACGATCATCGGGCTCCTCGCCGCCAGCGCCTCGGCCATCGCCGAGCTGTACCCGCAGGCCGCCCAGCGCATCGCCCTGGGCGTCACCATCGGCTCCGCCCCCGCGCTGCAAGCACTCACCGGGCCCGTCTTCGACGCCACCTCGATCGGCGGGCTCACCGCCTGGCGGACCACCACCATGGCCTCGGTGCTGGCCGCGTTGATGAGCATTCTCGTGGTGACCCGGCACACTCGCGCGGAAGAGGAGACCGGCCGGGCCGAGCTGGTCGGTGCCTGCGCGGTCAGCCGCCACGCGCCCCTGGCCTCGGCGATGCTCGTCGCCGGCGGCGCGAACCTGCTCATCGTGCTCCTCATCGCGATCGCCCTGGCCGGTCAGGGCCTGCCGGCCGCGGGCGCGCTGGCGTTCGGCCTGGCCGTGGGCGGCGTGGGCTGGACGTTCACCGGCGTCGCGATCCTGGCCGCGCAGCTCAGCGAGCATGCCCGCACCGTCAACGGCATCGCCGCCGCGACCCTCGGATTGGCCTTCCTCCTGCGCGCGCTCGGCGACGCCGCAAAGGTGGAGACGCTCACCTGGCTGTCCCCGCTGGGCTGGGCGCAGCGGATGCGGGCGTTCGCCGGCGAGCGCTGGTGGGTGGCCGCCTTATTCGCCGTCACGGGGTTGGTCCTGATGACGGTAGCTGCTCTGCTGGCCAGTCGGCGGGACCTCGGTGCCGGACTGGTGCCGGCGCGTCTGGGCCCGCCGGGCGCGGCTGCCACTTTCAGGAGCCCACTGGCGCTGGCGTGGCGGCTGCAGCGCGGCGGCCTGCTCGGCTGGGCGATCGGCTTCGCCGTGGTGGGGGCGATGTTCGGCGCGCTGGCCTACAGCGTCGGCGACATCGTGCGCGACAACCCGCAACTGGCCGAGCTGCTGGCGCGGATGGGCGACGGCGCCGGCGCGCTGGCTGACACGTTCCTGGCCGCCGAGTTGGGCCTGCTCGGCCTGGTCGCGGGCGGTTTCGCCGTCCAGGCGACGCTGCGGCTGCAGGGCGAGGAGTCAGCGATCCGGGCCGAGCCCGTCCTGGCCACGGCCGTGGCCCGCTGGCGCTGGACGGCCGGCCATCTGGCCGTGGCGTTGGGCGGCAGTGCGCTGATTCTCGCTGCAGGCGGGCTGACGGCCGGACTGGCGCACGGTCTCCGGATCGGCGAGCCGATCCGGCAGGCTGCACGCCTGCTGGGTGCGGCACTGGTCCAGGTGCCCGCCACGTGGACGCTGGCAGGGATCGCGATGCTGCTGTTCGGGCTGCTGCCCCGGCTGACCGCGCTCGCATGGGCCGCGCTGGTGGCCTTCGCCCTGCTCGGCCAACTTGGTGAGCTGCTCCAACTGGATGAATGGGTCAGGGGTCTGTCACCCTTCGTGCACGTCCCACCATCCTTGGGCCAGCCGGTGGACGTGAGCCCGCTGCTGTGGCTGGGCGTGGTCACCGCGGCGCTCTCGCTGGCAGGGATCGCCGCCTTCCAGCGGCGTGACCTGCGGGGAGACTGACCGTACCGCTCCTGATCGTCCTCAGCTGGTCAACAGCCTCGCTGGCGGCGCGATCATCGCGTTTACCGCCCACCATGGCGCCTGCTGTCATCGCCGCGATGGCAGGAGTCAGCGGGATCACCTGGGCTCTGCTGGCCCGCGGCAGGACGCCCATCCTCGGCAGGCCGAGGAAGAGCCATCACGATGACGATGCGGTTCGACACTGGAGCATGGAGGACACGGTGACGATGACCACTCTCGAGAGAGCCACCACGGTGGCACACCTACCGGCGGGTCCGATGGAGTATCGGCTGGAGCCTCGCGGCCAGGCTGCGATCATCGTGTTCCACGGCGGGCACATGCGGGCCGGTCTCGCGCTGGGCGAAGAGGTCTTCAGCGCTGCGGGCTACACGGTGCTGGTGCCCTCTCGCCCCGGCTACGGCAGAACTCCGCTGCAGACCGGCACTTCACCTGGCGGCTTCGCCGATGCGACCAGTGAACTGTGCCGCCACCTGGGGATCGACCAGGTCGCTGCCGTGGTGGGGATATCGGCCGGTGGCCGCACCGCGGTCACGATGGCCGCACGCCACCCCGAACTCGCGCAACGGTTGATCTTGGAGAGTGCCCTTGGGTTCCTGCCCTGGCCCGGCCGCCGCCTGCGCCTGGGCGCCCCCCTCGCCTTCTCCGCCCTCATCGAGAAGGCGACCTGGGCGGTGGTGCGCGCGCTGCTGCGCCGAAGCCCGGCCGCTGGGTTGCGGACCATGCTGGGCGGCTTGTCCACCGAATCGATCGACAAGGTTCTGGCCGCGCTCAGCGACGAGGACCGGGCAACTCTGATCGCCTTGTTCTCCACCATGCGCTCCGGACGGGGCTTCCTCAACGATCTCCGCAGCACCCCCGACGTGGCCTCCCAGGTCACCCAGCCGACTCTGATCATCGCAAGCCGCAAGGACGGAGCCGTCCCCTTCGTTCATGCTCAATCGCTGGCGGCGGGTATTCCCCACGCCGAACAGATCCTCAGCGACTCCGCCAGTCACTTCATCTGGTTCGCCCACGACTATCCGTTGATCGCCAACCAGATCCGAGACTTCCTCTCTGCCGACCCGTCCCAGCGGGGATAGCCGCCTCAGCATTCTCATCACCGTGGTGACACTCAGCTGGTTCAGCCGTCCTCCACGTCGTTCAGGCGGCGCCGATTCCGCGGTGGAGGGAGTCGAGCCGGGTGGGGGACCACACGGAGCCATGTCACTTCACAGAACGGAGCCTTGGTGACGAGATCCGCCATCTGTGATCGATGAGCGCCGCCGCTTGTGTCGAGCAAGCGGCGGCGCCGACGTCCGTGCGCGCGTGGTGCGCCAGCCGTCACACCGGGATCACTGACGGGTCGTACGTCCCAGGGACGCGGCCGATCCCGCCTGACTGTTGGCGTGGGCGCGCCGCAGGTGCACGCCCACCGCGATCAGCCAACAGAATCCGGCCAGCAGGGAGAGATGTTCGAGCAGGCCCGCAGGGGCGGGTCGCCAGATGCCCAGGGTGTCCAGACGGTAGGCGATGCCTGCGGCGAAGGCGAAGACGATGATGAGGGTCCCGGACAGCCGGGAGTAGACAGCCCAGTGACGGCTTGCCTCGCCCATGCGTCTGGCCAGCACGAACGCGGCCGCGCTGAGTCCGGCGAACAGCAGGAAGCCGGCCACCTGGTGAACGACGCCGCTGGCGGTGACGATGTGCGGCTGCCCAGGCGGGTAACCCAGCGCGGGATCGGTGGGCACCAGCCCGGCCACGACCATTCCCGCCGCGGCCGCCGCAAGCAGAATCGGCCCCCAGGTCGCGCCGCGCCCACCGCGTAGAGCGCGGCGCACGCCGGCGGCGAACGCGGCCAGCAGCAGCCCGCCGAGTACGAAGTTGATCGTCTGCAGCCAGGCGCGCTCGCCCGTGCCGAGCTGGCTGGCGCCGTGGTGCCACAGGCTGTAGCCGGGACGGGTGGCGCCGTCGGCCCACAGCAGTACCGGCACCAGGACGCCGGCGGCGATGCCGCTGCCGAGCAGCGCCGAAAGAACGCGATTCATCGGGAAAGTCCTCCTCTTTCTCCGCGACGGCGAACGTCGCGGGCCGACCAGACTTCCCGGCTCTCCACCAGCACGCCCTGGGACGCATCCTTGATTGATACAGTGATTTTAGCTCATACTGAAATGACTGCAAGAGGGGATGTGCCGGCGTGACCGAACAGGAACCGTTGCTGGAATGGGTGGAGCGAGTCGCCATGTACCTGGCGCGCGACGGAGTGCCGCCGATCGCCGGGCGGGTGCTGGGCTGGCTCATGGTCTGCGACCCGCCGGAGCAGTCCGCCGGGCAGATCAGCGCGGCCATCGGCGCCAGCCGCGCCTCGCTGACCTCCAACCTGCGGCTGCTGACCAGCATGGGATTCCTGACCTGGCGCACTCGGCCGGGCGAGCGGACCGTCTACTACCGGATGGCCGAGGACGCCTGGGCCGTGGTGACCCGCAAGCAGATCGCCGGCATCACCTCCTTCCTCGACATCACCCGCGACGGCCTGGACCTGGTCGGCCCCGAAGATGAGCGGGCCGCGCGCATCCGCCAGGCGCACACCACCTTCGAATGGATGGCCACGGTCTTCGACAACGCCCCACCCCTGCACCCCGATCCCGCCGACAACCCCGCAGGCGACCGTGACGATGAGGAGACACCGTGACCAGACAGGCGATCGTCGTCGGCGCCGGCATCGGCGGATTGGCCACCGCTGTTGCCTTGCACCGGATCGGCTGGCAGGCCGTCGTGCTGGAGCGAGCGGCCGAGCTGCGCGAGATCGGCGCCGGCATGTCTCAGGCCCCGAACGCCATGCGCGCGCTCGATGAGCTTGGCGTGGGTGAGCAGGCACGCGCGGCAGGGGTGCCCACGTATTCCGCCGGCAACCTGCGTCTCCCAGACGGCCGCTACCTGCAGCAAGCCCGCTCTGGCGACCCGACGCCCCTGATCGCCTTCCATCGCGCGGATCTGCATCGTGTGCTGCTTGAGGCGGTACCCGCCGGATGGGTACGCACCAGCGCGGAGGTCACCGGCATCCGCCAAGACCAGCACACGATGACGGTCACCTGGAGCGGCGGCGAGGCCACCGCTGACCTGGTAATCGGCGCGGACGGTATCCGAAGCGCGGTGCGCGGGCTGCTGTGGCCGGACGTGCCACCACCACGCTTCCTGGACCGCACCGCCTGGCTGGGCATCACGAACGCCGACGTGGGCGACGTGCCCGGCAGCGTCACCATGGGCCCCGGCGATTACTTCCTGATCCACCCAGTCGCGCGCGGCCGCGCCTACTGGGCCTACGTCACCACCGCCGAACAGCCAGGCATCCGCTACGAGGAGGAAAAGGCCGAGGTCGCCCGGCGGATCGCGACCTGGCACGAGCCGATCCCAGCACTGATCGCGGCCACCCCGGACGAGGCGGTGATCCATATCGACATCTGCGACCTGGACCCGCTGCCCACCTACGTCAAAGGCCGGGTGGCCCTTCTCGGCGACGCCGCGCACGCGATGAGCCCGGATCGCGGCCAGGGCGCCGGGCAGTCCCTCGAGGACGCGGTCGTGCTCGCCGCCTCGCTCGCTGGCGAGCCCACCGTCGAAGCGGCGCTGCGCCGCTACGACGCCGAGCGCCGCCCTCGTACACAGGCCACCGCCCGGGGCGCCCGCGCCGACGGGCGCCGCACCGCCTCCACTGCCGCGCACCGGGCGATGGTGACCATGATCCGGCTGATGCCCGCATCGTTGTGGCGCAAGGGCATCACCGCCGACGGCAACGCCACCTGGCGGTGGCAGCCCCCGCACCTGCCGTCGCCGACCACTCATCCATAGGTCAGAGCCAGGGCCGGAACAGCTCACGCCAGCCACTCCTGATCGCCACACCACGCCTGAGGTAGCCAGGAGCACGATCCCGGCGGCCAGGTCTCACCGTGCGCCGCTCAACGTGGAACTGCATAGGCGACGCCGTCTACCTTGGGCGCGCCGCGTGCCACTGGATCGACCGGCTGACGCCAAGTACAGCGACCTGACCCCACTCATGTTTCGGCATCGCTCTGCGTCAGCCGAGGCCCCTGTCGTCGGTTCTGACGGTCATTGATACGTTGTCGACAGGTGTGCCGGGAAGTCTGGTCGGCGATGTCATTTGTCGATCTTGAAAGAGGCGCCGATGCGTGCGCGCGACCTGGCCACACAATTCCCGACCGTCACCATGGACACACCCGTCTACAACGCCGCCCGGCTCCTGGCCGAGCAGGACCTGCCTGGCCTGATCGTGGTCGACGGTCGCGAGTCGCCCTTGACCATCCTGCCGGGCACGCA
Organism: Nonomuraea sp. NPDC049480; assembly: GCF_044465905.1. Taxonomy (NCBI): domain Bacteria; kingdom Bacillati; phylum Actinomycetota; class Actinomycetes; order Streptosporangiales; family Streptosporangiaceae; genus Nonomuraea; species Nonomuraea sp. NPDC049480. Next base: position 696,994 of record NZ_JBITMD010000003.1, on the reverse strand, counting down.
GGTTCTGCGACTCGCGGTGCCGGGCTATTGCCAGGATGATCCGGCGCTGGCGCGGGTGGTGGACGAGGAACACGCCGACCGGTTCCTGCGGTCGCTGGCCGGAAAGACGGTACGTGAGGCGTTGCCTAGGGAACCGCGCGAGCTGCCGGTCACCGATCCGGACGCCACGGTCCTGCAGTTGGCGGCGTTGATGGCCCGCACGCGCAGCCCACTGGTGGCAGTGGTGGACGACGGGCGGCTGGTCGGCGCTGTGACCCTGCAGGCGCTGCTGGACTGGGCGGTATCCGCGTGACGGTGACCGCATGGCTGGCGGTGGCCGTCTTCCTGGCCGCATACGCGCTGATCGCCACCGAGAAGATCCACCGCGTCGCGGCGGCGCTCGGCGGAGCGGGGATCATGCTGTTGATCCACGCCACCGACGCCGGTGCGGCGTTCTTCGACGAGCACACCGGCATCGACTGGAACGTCGTCTTTCTGCTGCTCGGCATGATGGTCATCGTCGGCGTGCTCAAACAGACCGGGATCTTCGAATACCTGGCCATCTGGGCCGCCAAACGCGCCAAGGGGCATCCGTACCGGCTGATGGTGCTGCTGGTGGTCATCACCGCCGTCGCTTCCGCGCTGCTGGACAACGTCACCACCGTGCTGCTGATCGCCCCGGTGACGTTCCTGGTGTGCGAGCGGCTGGCGCTGCCGGCGGCGCCGTTCCTGATCGTCGAGGCGATGGCCTCCAACATCGGCGGTGCGGCGACGCTGGTCGGCGACCCGCCGAACATCATCATCGCCAGCCGCGCCGGGCTGAGCTTCAACGACTTCCTCATCCACATGGCGCCGCTGGTCGTCGTTCTCATGATCGTCTTCATCGGGATGTGCCGGATCCTGTTCCGCAAGTACTTCCGCTACGACCCCGACAGGGCGGCCGAAGTCATGGCGCTGAACGAACGCGAGGCCATCGCCGACCCCAGACTGCTGTGGCAGTCGCTCGCCGTGCTGGCCCTCGTCATGGTCGCGTTCGTGCTGCACCCGGTGCTGCACTACGAACCCTCCGTAGTGGCCATCCTGGGCGCGGGCATCCTGGTCGCCGTCACCAAAGTCACCACCCAGAATGCGATCGCCGAGGTGGAGTGGCCGACCCTGGTGTTCTTCGCCGGACTGTTCGTCATGGTCGGCGCGCTGGTCGAGACCGGCGTGATCGGCCAGATCTCGCAGGCCGCGGCCGCGGCGACGCAAGGTCAGCTCGGGCTGACCACCATGGGCTTGCTGTGGGCCTCGGCCGGGCTGTCGGCGATCGTGGACAACATCCCGTATGTGGCCACGATGAGCCCGATCGTCGCCGAACTGGTCCAGGGCAACGGCGGCAACGGCCCGGCGCAAGTGCTGTGGTGGGCGCTGGCCTTCGGCGCCGACCTGGGCGGCAACGCCACCGCGGTGGGCGCCGCGGCAAACGTGGTCATCCTGGGCATCGCCGCCCGCAACGGCACGCCGATCAGCTTCTGGCAGTTCACCCGGTACGGCCTCGTGGTCACCGTGGTCACCATCGCGTTGTGCGTTCCGTACCTGTGGCTGCGTTACCTGTGACTCCCACGCACCTTGGCGCGGAACATGCGTCAAGGACCCGTATAGACGCCTGCGGTAGTAGTGCTGTTACGGTATAGCGCGGTGCGCCGGGAAGTCTGGTCGGCAAAGTCCTATCCCGTACGACTTCTGCGGAGGCTTCCCCTGTGGGCACCCTGCTGACGGCTTTCGCGGCTGTGCTGCTACTCGCCGTACTCATCTCGAGCCTGGCCCATCGGACCATCCTGTCCACCGCCGCGCTGTTCCTGGTAGCCGGGTTCGTGCTGGGCGACGGCGTGCTCGGCGTGGTGTCCGTGCAGGTGGACGACGAGCTAGTGGGCACGCTGGCTGAGCTGGCGCTGTTCGCCGTGCTGTTCACCGACGGCATGCGAGTTGGTTGGAAGGACCTGCGCAGCGCCTGGCGGCTGCCGGGGCGCGCCCTGGGCTGGGGACTCCCTCTCACCCTGGGCATCACCGCCATCGGCGCGCACTACCTGCTCGGCTTGGGCTGGATCGAGTCGCTGCTGATCGGTGCGATCCTGGCCCCGACCGACCCAGTCTTCGCCGCCGCGCTGGTGGGAAACGAGAAGGTGCCGCCCCGGCTGCGGCAGCTTCTCAACGTGGAGTCGGGCGTCAACGATGGGCTGGCGCTGCCGTTCGTCATGGTGTTCCTGGCCATCGCCGCCGGCGCTGAGGATCTGCACCTGGGAGAGCTCGGTACGGAGCTGGGGCTCGGCGTGCTGATCGGCGTCGCGGTGCCGTGGGTGGCGATCAAGCTGGAGCAGACCCGCTGGTTTTCCGCCTCCACGCAGTACGAGCCGCTCAACGCGCTGGCCATCGGGCTGTTGGTGCTGGCATTGGGTAAGGCCACGCACGGCAACCTGTTCCTGGCCGCGTTCGCCGCGGGCATCACGGTGGCCACGTTCGGCGAACGGCAGCGCGAGTCGTTCGAGCACTTCGGCGAGCTCATCGCCGAGTTGTTCAAACTGGCCGCGCTGCTGCTGTTCGGGGCGCTCATCACTCCCGCCCTGCTCGGCGCGGTCGGGTGGAAGGGCTGGCTGTTCGCGATCCTGGCCCTGATACTGGCCCGCCCGGTCGCGATCTGGCTGTCCTTCCTGCGCTCCGGACTGTCGGTGCGCGAGCAGGCGGCGGTGGCCTGGTTCGGGCCCAAGGGGTTCGCCTCGGTGGTGTACGGGCTGATCGTGCTGGCCTCCGGAATCGCCGCCGCGCAGGAGGTGTTCCAGTTTGTCGCGGTCACCATCGTGCTGTCGATCCTGCTGCATTCGTCCACCGACATCGTGGTCGCCCGCGGCTTCGACGACGAACGCGAGGTCCCGGCCTGGTTCGGTGTCGCGCGCCGGTTGCGCGGACGGCCTCGAGAGGATTCGGCGTCATGAGGCTCTCTCCTATGGCGACGTCATCATCGTCTCCGGCCGACCCGAGCAGGTTGAACGGTTCGCCGAACCACCCTTAACCGTTGCGAGAGCAACGGCGCCGAGCATGACACGCGAGGGCGCCCAACCGCGTTCCGCGTCTGCTCCCGCATCAAGCGTCCCAACTCAGCGCCACGGCCAGCGCATACAGGGCGTGGAGGGCAGCGTTGTGATCACCGAAATCGTCCACAGATGATCGGTTCACGTCAGGTGGCAGTAGATTTCCGTCAATTATGTTCGGATGCATCCGAACATTCCGATATATTTGGCTTGTGAGTATCGATGGGTTCGTTGAGGACGCAGGGCTCTTCTACGAGCGGCTGGGGCTGAGCCGCACCTCCGGGCGGGTCATGGGCTGGCTGCTGGCCGCCGAGGCCGACAGCGCGGACGCACCTGAGCTGGCCGAGGCCCTGGCCGTGGCCAAGAGCAGCATGAGCGTCGCGCTGCGGCAACTGGAGCAGGCGGGCTTGGTCGAGCGGTTCCGGGTACGCGGTGAGCGGCGCGACCGCTACCGGCTGGCCGAGGACGTCTTCGCCCGCGCATTCCGGGCCAAGATGGCCGAGTTCGAGAGCTTCCGCACCCTGGCCGAGCAGGGACTGCGGGCGATCGGCCACGACCCCGCTCGCAGACGGCGGCTAGAGCTCATGCGCGACATGTACGCGTTCATGATGGACCGCTTCCCCCGCCTGCTCGACGAGTGGGACGAGCTGAAGGGCGACCGATGAGACCGCTATTGATCACCGTGGGCAGTCGCGGAGACGTCCAGCCCTACCTCGCCCTGGCCCGTGGGCTGACCGCTGCCGGGCACCAGCCGGTCGTGGCCGCCCCCCGCCGCTTCCAGCCGCTCGCCGACAGGCATGGCGTGGACTTCGTGCCGCTGAACGACGAGATGTTAGAGCTGCAGGACTCCGTCAAGGGGCAGGGTGTGCGCGCGGCCATGACCGCTGCCCGGTCGGTCAAGCCGATGCTCCGCCGCCTGCTCGACGACCAGGCGGCGCTCGCCGCACGCCCGGCCGACATGGTCGTCTACCATCCGAAGTCCCTGGGCGGGCCGCACATCGCCGAGAAGTTCGGCGTCCCGGCCGTCGCCGCCCTGCTGCTGCCGCTCTATCTGCCGACGACCGCTTTCCCCTCCCCCATCTTTCCGGTACGGGTGCCACGCGCGCTCAACCGGGCAAGCTGGCGGATCACGGCAGCGGTCGAGGCACCCTACCGAGGTACGGTGCGAGCGTGGCGGACCGGGGCGCTGGGCCTGGAGAGCACCTTCCGGCCGGTGGCCGACTTGATTGGAGAGGGCGGTGTGCTGCACGCGTGGAGCCCCCATCTGCTGCCGGCACCCGCCGACTGGCCAGTTGCCGCACAACCAACGGGGTTCTGGACGATGCCCGCGGGCGACGGTTGGATGCCGCCCGAGCGGCTGGCTCGGTTCCTGGAGGAGGGCGAGCCGCCGGTGTACATCGGCTTCGGCAGCTCAGTCACCGGCGACCCCGAGACGCTGACCGCCACGGTGCTGAAGGCCATCCGGCTGGCCGGGCGGCGGGCCGTGCTGGCCACAGGCTGGGGCGCCCTGCGGCCGGGCGCGGAAACCGGCGGCGTACTGGTGCTCGAGGACGCCCCGCACGACTGGCTGCTGCCGCGCGTCGAAGTCGCCGTGCACCACGGCGGCATCGGCACCGTCGCGGCGGCTCTGCAGGCGGGCGTCCCCCAAGTCGTCCGCCCGTTCATCGGCGACCAGCCGTTCTGGGCAGGCCGCCTGCACCACCTCGGCGTCGCTCCCGCGCCCCTCAGCGGCCGGCTCACACCTGAGCGGCTGGCCGCCGCCGTCGAGGACGCGGCGAAGCTCGCCCCGGCGGCCCGCACACTCGCCGTACGTCTGAAGGAGGAGGACGGCGTCGCCGCCGCCGTCGCCCGCCTGGAAGGCCGGCGGGACAGCTAGCGAATCCGGCCGCGTACACGACGCCCGGTCACTGGGCCGGTGGAGACGCTCCTGACGGCCATCGGGCAGGCGCGCGTCGGCTACCGCGCCGCACAAGACGACGTGAGCGAGAACACCGAAATCAGCCCATGCGCGGGCCACCTCCCACACCTTTCCCCACACCGCGGATTCAACGGCGCCGCTGACAGGCTGGACGCCGGGAGTGCTGGTCGCTATTTTATTTACGGTACCGTTCCGTAAAAAAATAAGGAACTCTCATGGAGACCGACGTTCTGGTGGTCGGAGCCGGACCTGTGGGGCTGGCGCTGGCGTGCGCGCTGCTGCAGCACGGCGTCTCGGTACAGGTGGTGGACAAGGCCCCGGGCCCGGCCACCACGTCGCGGGCCAACTTCGTGCATGCACGCGGCTCCGAGGTCCTGGATCGGCTCGACGCCCTCGGCAGCCTGCCGGAGGAGTCGGTCCGGGCGATGACGATCACTACCTATGCCGGGGACCGGCCGATGATGCGCATCCGGTTCGGCGATCCCGGGCTCCACACTGCCGGTCCCCCGATGGTGATCTCCCAAGCACGCGTCGAGGCGCACCTGCGCGACCGCCTGACTGAACTCGGTGAGCACCCGGAGTGGGACGCGGGGCTGGTGGCGGTTGAGCAGGACGACTCGGGGATCTCCGCGGTGCTGGGCGACGGCCGTACCGTACGGGCGAGCTGGCTCGTGGGCTGCGACGGCACCGGCAGCACCGTACGCAAGCTGGCCGGCATCGGCTTCCCCGGCGTCAGGGTCAGCGAGCGCTTCCTGCTCGTCGACGCCCACCTCGACACCACGCTCGACCGCTCGGGGACGAGCGGATGGGTGCACCCGGACGGCACCCTGGGTGCCATGCCCATGCCCGGGAACCAGTGGCGTCTGCTCGCCTACGACGCGACGTTCCGCGACGACAAGCCAAGCGAGGAGCAGATCATCGAGCGCATGCGGCGCATCCTGCCCGAACGTACCGGCCTGCCGGACATCCGGCTGCTCGACGCCCCATGGGCGTCACTGTTCAGCGTGCACCGCCGTCTGGCCGACACCTACCGACAAGGGCGCATCCTGCTGGCCGGGGACGCTGCACACGTACACGCCCCCTTCGGCGGTCAAGGCATGCTCACCGGACTCGGCGACGCCGAGAACCTCGCCTGGAAGCTGGCCCTCGTGGTCCAAGGCCGGGCCGGCGAGCGGCTGTTGAACACCTACGAGGCCGAACGCCGCCCGCTCGCCACGCAGGTTCTGCGCGGCAGCACCGCCGCCACCAAAGTCAACATCGCCGCCGGACCGGTCGGCCGCTTCCTGCGAGACCGGGTGCTCGTGCCGGTGTTCAACATCCCCTGGCTCCAGCGCTGGGCCACGTACACCACCTCCCAGCTGTGGGTCAGCTACCGCCGCGGTCCACTCGGCGGCCGCGGACGCAAGCCCCGGCCCGGGGACCGGATCCCCGATCTCGCCTGCGAGCGCCCGGACGGCACTCGCACCCGGCTGCACGCAGAGCTCCGCGGCCGCTGGGCGGTCCTCGGCGGTGCGGACGCCTTCGAGGCAGCCTGCCGCCGGCTCGGCGATCACGTGGTCCTCCTGCAGCCGGCGGAGGAGGCGCTGCCTACTATGCTCGTACGCCCGGACGCCCACCTGGCCTGCAAGGGCGGTCCGGCCGAGCTCGCCCGCTGGCTGGACGGAGCACTTGAGTGACCGCTGCCCGAGGACGCGGACGCCCCCGCGCCCCCGAGACGGACGCCGCGATCCTGCGCGCGGCGCTGGAACTGTTCCTCGAACGCGGTGTGGAGGGCACCAGCATGGAGCAGATCGCCAAACTGGCCGGCGTCGGCAAGCTCACCGTCTACCGACGCTGGAGCACCAAGGAAGACCTGATCGCCCAGGCCATCGAGGAGTCGGTCGCCGCCGAGCTAACTCCCTCCCCCGCCCAGGTCGAGGCCCTGTCCCCACAGGAAATCATCGAACGCGTCCTTCCCGCGGCGGCGGAGATGGTCGCCAGTCCGGCTTTCCGCGCCCTGGTCGCCCGCGTCATGGGCTCGGCTGTCAGCCATCCGAAGCTGATGGCCGTCTACTGGAAGCACTACATCCTGCCCCGCCGCCAGTTGGCCGCCGCCATGCTGCGGCGCGCGCAGAAGGACGGCACGGTGGCGGCGGACGCCGACTTGGACGTGCTGATCGACATGATGGCCGCAGCCGTCACCTACCGCGTGCTCCAGCCCGACCCGCCAGACGCCGCCGGGATGCTGGACTATCTCAAGGCCGTCTACCGCCAGGTCGGGCTGTACCAACCCACTCAAGGACCTTGACCGCGGCGGTGATGCCGTCCTCGGCGCGGACTCGCTCGCCGAGGGACTGCGCGCGCTCGGCGAGCGCCCGGTCGGTGACGGCCAGGCGGATGGCAGCGGCCAAGCTTTCCGCCGTCAGGGGGCGCTGCGGCGCGGGTGCGACACCCGCGGCGTGCATCCGGGCCGCCCAGAACGGCTGGTCGGCGACGAACGGGCACACCACCTGAGGACGCCCCGCCGCCAGGGCGGCGCCGGTGGTGCCGCTGCCGCCATGGTGCACGATCGCGGCCATGCGCGGGAACAGCCAGTCGTGCGGCACCTGGTCCAGGACGAGGATGCCCTCGGGCACGTCGTCGAGCCGGACGCCGCCCCAGCCGGTGACCAGCACCGCCCGGACGCCGGCCAGCCTGATCGCCTCGGTCACGATTCGAACTAACTGACGGTCTTGCGCCGTCGAGCGGATGGAGTCGCCACCGCAATGCGGCGCGGCGGCGGAGTCGGACTGGTTCACGAGGGCGAGTGTGGCGCCCCAGGGGTGTCTGCGCCGCCACAGGTGGCCGAATGTGCGGCGTAGATCTGGCGCAGCAGACCGGATCCGACTTCAGACCAGCCGATGAGCAAGAGGTGCGATCCAGGCCGGCACGCCGAGCACGCGGGCACGAGCGCCGCCTCAAATGCCATTCAAGTCGGGCCCCTCCAGATCGGTGTCCACTGGAGCGAGACCGCATCGGCGTCAACAACGGCCGGGCCCGCCCCAACCATGATCGGTCCGCCTACGAGACGCACCCTCCACTGCCCGAGTGGTCGTACGTCGCATTCCTCCGCACCAGAAGATCATTGTCGCTGTCCGTAATCGGAGGCGGCAGGTCAAAGGATCTTCTTCCGAGTCCACACACTCACGCTGCCGGAACAGCGACGGAACAGCGTGCTGATCGATCACCAAGTTCACAGATTCAGAATCGGACATCTTCAGCGAACCTGCAGGCCAGTGACGGCGCGGCCGATGATCAGCCGCTGGATCTCCGACGTCCCCTCGAAGATGGTGTAGATCTTGGCGTCGCGGTGGAAGCGCTCCACCGGATGCTCTCTCGTGTACCCCGCCCCGCCCAGGATCTGGATCGCCTGCTCCGTCACCCACACCGCCGTCTCCCCCGCCACCAGCTTCGACATCGAGCCCTCCGCCTGCTCGAACTGCCTGCCGTTACGGGCCATCCAGGCGGCTCGCCAGGTCAGCAGGCGGGCGACGTCCACGCGGGTGGCCATGTCCGCGAGGAGGAAGGCGATCGCCTGGTTTTCGCCGATCTTGCGGCCGAACTGCTCCCGTTCGCGGGCGTAGTCCCTGGCGTACTCGAAGGCCGCCCGGGCGATGCCGACGGCCATGGCGGCGACCGACGGGCGGGTGGTCTCGAACGTGCGCATCGCCGACTGCTCGCCGGCCCGTTCGCCGTTGCGTACGCGCGCCAGCCGGGCGTCGAGTTTCTCCTTGCCGCCGAGCAGGCAGGAGCCGGGCACGCGCACGTCGTCCAGGATCACCTCGGCCGTGTGCGAGGCGCGGATGCCGTGCTTGCGGAACTTCTGGCCCATGGACAGGCCGGGTGTGCCGGGAGGGATGACGAAGGTGGCCTGGCCGCGGGTGCCGAGGGACGGCTCGACCGAGGCGACGACCACGTGGACGTTCGCGATGCCGCCGTTCGTGGCCCAGGTCTTGACGCCGTTCAGCACCCAGTCGCCCCGGTCGTGGACGGCGCGGGTGCGGATGGACCCGACGTCGGAGCCGGCGTCGGGCTCGGAGGCGCAGAAGGCGCCCAGCTTGACGTCGTTCTCGGTGCCGAACATCTGCGGGAGCCACTCCCCCATCTGCTCAGGGGTGCCGTTCGACGACAGGGCGGCGGCGGCCAGGCCGGTGCCGACGATCGACAGGCCGATGCCCGCGTCACCCCAGAAGATCTCTTCGAACGCCACGGGCAGCCCCAGCCCGCTCTCCTCGAACCACTGCGTGGCGAAGAAGTCCAGGGAGTACAGGCCGACCTTGGCGGCTTCCTGGATGACCGGCCAGGGGGTCTCCTCGCGTTCGTCCCATTCGGCGCCGGCGGGGCGGATCACGTCGCGGGCGAACTCGTGCACCCAGTCGCGTACCTCGATCACCTCGTCACTGAGCTCTGGACAGAACCCGCTCATACGCCGCACACTCCTCCGATCAAGGGTTACCGCTGGTAACACCTTACCGATCGGTAGCTCGCACAGGAACGTCCCGAAGGGCGATGATTCGTGTTCCTTTCCGTGATCGCGCGTACACGGTGCGGACGATCTGGAGGGCCCAGCGCATGCGCGGTGCGGCCGTCTCCGGGTGGTCGCCGTACTCGCCGGCGAGCGCGACCGCGCAGCCGCGCGTGCCGCCGTACATCCGGACGGCGCGGCGGATGGCGGCGGTGACCTCGGGGCCGCTCGGCGCCGAGCCGGTGGGCAGATCGCTGCCGAACAGCGCCTCCGCGCGGGCCGCCGTCAGGAGATCCGTGGTGACCATGACAATGCTCCTCTCTGCCGGAATTCCAGCGTGCGCCAAGGGGTTGGAAGCGGCGCTGGAGTCAGTGCTGGAGTGCTTGTCCCGGTACGGTGATCATTGGTGGGCGTTCCGCGATCCGGATGTCGCGGTTCATGATGTCGTGCCCGTCCGCACCACGCCGGAACTGCGCGAGATATGCGGATGGCTGATGGAATGCCTGGATTTTGCCCTGGCGTTCCAGGCGGGACCAGGCGGCCAGCATGATCTGGGACGCCATGCCGCCCAGCGCCTCGGTCGATTGCGGGGCGTGCTCGCGCGAGCCCAGGTCCACCTGCGCGAACGCGTCCAGCCCGGCCAGATCGAGCAGATCGATGAGCAGGCCTAGCTCGACGCCGTACCCGGTCAGGAACGGCACGCGCTCGAGCGCCGAGCGGCGGCCGGCGTACTCCCCCGCCAGCGGCTGCACGAACCCGGCGAGCTGCGGCCAGTGCAGGTTGATGAGCGGGCGGGCGACCAGCTCGGTGACGCGGCCGCCGCCGTTGGGAGCGCCGTTGAGCGGGCGGTCGTAGCAGCCCTTGACGTAGACGACGGTGGGGTCGGCGAGGAGCGGTCCGAGCACCCCGCACACCAACGAAGCACGAAATTTCCGGATATCAGCGTCTACGAACGCCAGCACGTCACCGTACGTGACCGCCAGTGACTTCCACAGCGCCTCGCCCTTGCCGTCCAGCGGTTCGAGCTGCGGCAGGATCTCGTCCTGGGCGTGTACCCGGGCCCCGGCGCGCGCGGCCACCCGAGCGGTGTCGTCGCAGGAGCGCGAGTCGATGACCACGATCTCGTCGACGAGGCCGTCCAGCTCGCGCCGGATGACCCCCACGATCTCGCCGATGGTCTCCCGTTCGTCGCGGGCCGGGAGCACCACGCTCACCGTGGCATCCCCCTTGGCGGCCACCAGGTCCCGGACCGGCCAGTCCCCGGCGGACGAAGTACGGCGCCGCAACCATCCGCACACTTCTGGCAGCATGCGACACCTCCCCCCGACTCCCTTTTATGCCCCGGAATGGCCACATGTCAGCCTATGTACTGTTCGCGTGGCGCTCCAGGAAGGTGTAGACGTCCGCCTCGTCCACGCCGGGGAACGAGCCGGGAGGCAGGGCGGCCAGGATGTGGGAGTTGGCGCGGGCCGACGGCCAGGCGTACCCCTCCCAGCGTTCGGCCAGCTCGGTGGGCGGCCGCCGGCAGCAGTCGCCATTGGGGCAGTTGGACTTGGTGCGGTTGGTGGTCTCCCGGCCGCGGAACCACCGCGACTCCTTGTACGGCACCCCCAGCGTGATCGCGAAGTCCCGCTCGCGCGACGGATCCACGTGCGCCACGCAGAAGTAGGTCCCGGTGGGCGAGTCCGAATACTGGTAGTAGACGGAGAAGCGGTCGGGCGAGGCGAACACCTGCCGCCCCGACCACTGCAGGCACATCCGCTGCCCCTCGATGGCGCCCTGCTCGTCGGCGGGGAAGACGATGCCGTCGTTCTCGTACGCCTTGTAGATGATGCCGCCGGCGTCGTTGCGCACGAAGTGGCAGACGAGGCCGAGGTGGTGGGTGGCGAGGTTGGTGAAGCGGTGCGCGGCCATCTCGTACGACACCGCGAACACGTCCCGCAGGTCCTCCACCGACAGCGCCCGGTCGGCCTTGGCCTCCTGCAGGTAGAGCGCGGCGGCCTTCTCGGGGACGAGGACGGCGGCGGCGAAGTAGTTGGCCTCGGTGCGCTGGCGCAGGAAGTCGGCGAAGTCCCGGGGTTTGTCATGGCCGAGCGCGAGGTGGCCGAGCGTCTGGAGCAGGATCGTGCGCGGGGTGTGCATGCCGAGCTGCTCGTGTTTGACGTAGACGCGGCGGTTGCGCATGTCGGTGATGGAGCGTACGGAGCGGGGCAGGTCCTGCGCGGTGTGCACGGTGTAGCCGAAGTGCGTCACCAGGCTCTGGATCGTGCTCTGGGACAGCGCGCCCGTGCGGTAGCCGACCGCGTCGAGTGCCTTGGCGGCGGCCTCCTCGATCTCGGGGAAGTAGTTGCCGAGTTCGCGCTGCCTGCGCCGCAGCTCGGCGTTGGCCGCCCTGGCCTCCTCCGGCGTGGCGGTGCCGCGGGCCTGGCGGGCGCGCAGCTCGCCGTACAGGCCGAGGATGTGCTCCAGGACGTCGTTCGGGACGCGCGCGGAGACCTTCAGGCGCGGCAGGCCGAGGGCGGCGTAGATCGGGTCGCGCTGGGCCTCCTCCAGGGCGATCTCGAGCTGGGCGCGGCGGTTGGGCGGCTGGCGGCGCAGCAGCTCCTCGACCGGCACGCCGAGCGCGGACGCCAGCCCCTTGAGCAGTGAGAGCTTGGGCTCGCGCTTGCCGTTCTCGAGCAGCGACAGCTGGCTGGGCGCCCTGCCGACGCGCGAGCCCAGGTCGGAGAGCGTGAGGCCGCGTTGTTTGCGCAGGTGGCGCAGGCGCTGGCCAAACGCGATGAGATCGAGCTCCTGCGTCAAAGACAGCGGTTCTTCGCCTAGCAAGGACGCCATGGACGAATACTAGACAGAAAATCGGGCCATTTTCTAGCGTTCGCCGGACCGGCCTGCCGGGCCACCCGCGGCCGGACGGGAGCCCGGGGTCTCCCGCGCGCCGCCGACACGCACGGTGAGCGGACCCACTCTTCGCACGCGCCGATTGGTCTAGGCCAAAGGTAAAACTGTCGATTTCTTCTCTGTTGAATACCCGCGAGTAATGGACATATTGAGAATTTTCGCGATTCTTCTCCAAGATTACCGCTGTTGGCCGGGCCCTCCCGGGCAGAGACTCGGCGTGAGCACCCAGGGGACGACACAAGGAGTGAACATGATCGATCGCCTCAAGGGAGCTGCTGAGCAGCTGCAGGACGAGTGGGACAACGACCCTCGCTGGGAGGGCATCGAGCGCACGTACAGCGCCGAAGATGTGATCAGGTTGCGCGGCAGCATCCAGGAGGAGCACACGCTCGCCCGCCTCGGCGCCGAGCGCCTGTGGAACCTGCTGCACACCGAGGACTACGTCAACGCCCTCGGCGCGCTGACCGGCAACCAGGCGGTGCAGCAGGTGAAGGCCGGCCTGAAGGCCATCTACCTGTCCGGCTGGCAGGTCGCCGCGGACGCGAACCTGGGTGGGCAGACGTACCCGGACCAGAGCCTCTACCCGGCCAACTCCGTGCCCGCCGTCGTGCGCCGCATCAACAACGCGCTCCTGCGCGCCGACCAGATCACCTGGTCGGAGGGCATCGAGAGTCCCCACTGGCTGGCACCGATCGTGGCCGACGCCGAGGCCGGGTTCGGCGGGGTCCTGAACGCGTTCGAGCTGATGAAGGGCATGATCGCGGCCGGTGCCGCGGGCGTGCACTGGGAGGACCAGCTCGCCTCCGAGAAGAAGTGCGGCCACCTGGGCGGCAAGGTGCTGATCCCGACCGGGCAGCACATCAAGACCCTGAACGCCGCCCGCCTCGCCGCCGACGTCTGCGGCGTCCCGTCACTGATCATCGCGCGGACCGACGCCCAGGCCGCGACGCTCCTGACCAGCGACGTGGACCCGCGCGACCAGCAGTTCGCCACCGGCGAGCGCACCGCCGAGGGCTTCTACCGGGTCAGGAACGGCATCCAGGCGTGCGTCGCGCGCGGCCTGGCGTACGCGCCGTACTCCGACCTGCTGTGGATGGAGACCGGCACGCCGGACCTGGACGTGGCGCGCGAGTTCGCCGAGGCGATCAAGGCCGAGTACCCGGACCAGATGCTCGCCTACAACTGCTCGCCGTCGTTCAACTGGAAGAAGCACCTGGACGACTCCACGATCGCCAAGTTCCAGCGGGAGCTGGGGCACATGGGGTACACGTTCCAGTTCATCACGCTCGCCGGGTTCCACTCCCTGAACCACGGGATGTTCGACCTCGCGCAGGGTTACGCGAACGACGGCATGACGGCCTACGTCGAGCTGCAGGAGGCCGAGTTCGCCGCCGAGCAGCGCGGCTACACCGCCACCCGCCACCAGCGGGAGGTCGGCACCGGCTACTTCGACCTCGTCAGCACCGCCGTGGCACCCGACTCCTCGACGACCGCGCTGCGCGGCTCGACCGAGGAAGAGCAGTTCAGGCACTAGATCCTCTGATCTCGCCGGCCACCTCCAGGGCATGGGACGGTTCCCCGGCGACCAGGGCCGCGCCAGTCTCCCCCAGCACTGGCGCGGCCCACTTACGTGCGCGCCATCGGCTCTGGGTACCGGACGAACCCCGGACACCGGAAGATCCGCATGATCACCGGGCCGTTCCCATCGTGATGGCACTGGCCACGCCTCTACCAGGAGCGCCCGCCCGTGGGCCTGTCTCCACCAGGTTCCCCGACAGGTCAGTCGTCACGTTGATGTGCAACCAGTGGCCGGCGAAGGCGTAGTGCCGCAGCACGACGTCGCCGTGGCGAACCTCGTGGACCACCGCTTCCTCGTCAGCACGCAGCACGCCGGCCCGAGGCAGGGTGAACAGTCGTACTTCTGACTCGCCGGGATGGAAGTCGAAGTCATGGAGATGATGCGCCTGCACTCCGGCATCATTTCCTGAGCGCTTTCAACGTGAGTGTCAATGCCGGGAACCTTCCCGATGGTCCGCGGTCACCCGTGCCCCTGGACGCCCTCACCTTCCAGGGCTGCCGGGTGGTACTGCCAGACGAATTCCAGCCACGGCGGGGCCACCCCTGTGAAGTGCGCCCAACTGCCCGGTTCCGCACCGGGGTAATCGCCTCGGACTTCAGACAGGAGCTTCAGCATGAAGCCTTCCTGGATCAGGCTGTTGACGATCCGGCTGAGTGTCTGCCTGTATTCCCTGGGTTCGCGGATGCGGTCGCCGACCGGCTTCCGGTCGTAGACCCAGTCCTGGTCGGGATAGCAGGTCGCGGCCTCGTCGGTGTAGGGCTGCTTCAGCGTGTAGCCCTCCCCGTTCCATGAGTCGTGGGTGAGCCCGGAGAAGAACGGGTTGGCGCACATCAGGTAGTAATAGCCGCCTCGTTCGACGACTCGCGCGACCTCGCGGAAAACGATCCGGGAGTCCGGGACGAAGGTCAGCGAATACGGATGCCAGACCAGATCGAACGAGGAGTCTTCGAAGGCCGACAGGTCCCGCATGTCTCCTTGGACCGTGCGGATGCCGACGCTGTAGTGCTCAGCGGCCGCGCGGTCCCGCTCCAGTTGCCCGGAGGAAATGTCGAGAACCGTCACGTCGGCCCCGAGCAGCGCGAAGGCCGCAGACTGCTGCCCGCCTCCTCCCGCCAGGCAGAGCACCTTCCGGCCCGCCAGGTCGCCGGGGATGCCCAGCTTGTCCAGGCCGAGATAAGCCCGAGCCTTCTCCGCGTCCAGGTCGAGCATGGGACGGGTGAACAACGCGTCCGCCTCCACCAGGGCTTCCCAGCGTTCCTCGTTGTAGTGGTAGACCTCGTCCCGCACAGAGGGGACGCTATCTGTCCTCCAGCGGTTAAGGCGAACGATTTTGGCCGGGCCTTGCTCGTCCGCCGTCCCCCGACCAGGACGACGCCATAGCGATCCCCTTTCTCTTTCGTCAGCGCACCCGCACCTGGGAGGCGGTCGTGCCGCCGGCGGACGCCTCCCAGCCCGCCACCACCGCCGGGGAGGCGGCCAGGGCGCGGGTCAGGGGCACCGTCACGGTCGTCGTGCCCTTGCCGGGCACGGTGACCACACGTCCGCCCGCCGTCCCCTGACCGTCGCGGACGAAGAGGTGCGCCTTGCCGCCCGCACCGGTACGCAGCGTCACCTTCACCCCGTCCCCGGCGCGCGCGGCCGAGATCACCCGGCCGCTCACCGGCGCCTCCGCCGCGGGACCACCCGCCACCGGGACGTGGACGCGGACCGCCTGCTCCAGCGACTGCGGTGAGTCCAAACTGGACAGAGCGGTGTCGGGGATCACCGGATCCGGCACCGGCCGGTCCGCGGGAGGACGGTAGCCCGGCAGCGTCGCGACGCCCCACCGGTACGGGTCGCCCTGCACGCCGCCCCACGTCGACCAGCCGATGCGAGTCTGCCCTGTCTTGTCCTGGGTGTCGGAGTCGTACACCAGGATGTTCAGCCCGAGATGTCCGGGATCGACGGCGCCCGGCAGCACCTCCATCGGGATGGCCAGCTCCACGGAATACTCCCCGGCGGCGGTCTTCGAGGCGATCCGCACGCCCGTGGCGGGGCCCTGGCGGTTGTCGGCGTCGCGCAGGGCGCAGGGCGGTCCCTCGGCGGTCACCGGCAGCACGGCGGTCTTGAACGTCGTGGAGGTGTTCTCGGAGGTGCCGCGGGGATCGAGCGTGACCTCCACCGAGTCGGTACGCCAGTGGCGCTTGCAGTCGGAGGCGGCCAGCCGCGTGCCGAGCACGTCGTCCTTCACGCGCACCGCCACGTACAGCGTGTCGTCGTGCCAGGCGAGCTTGGCCGTGCCCGAGCAGTCGGCGGCCGACGAGCACGCGCTCCCCTCCCACAGCCGGGAGATGTCGAGGGCGGGCCCGGCGTAATCGGCGTCGTCCCCGTCGACGACCGGCGCCGACGCGGCCTGCGGGATCGTGGTCGCGGGGA
Organism: Nonomuraea sp. NPDC049480; assembly: GCF_044465905.1. NCBI lineage: Bacteria > Bacillati > Actinomycetota > Actinomycetes > Streptosporangiales > Streptosporangiaceae > Nonomuraea > Nonomuraea sp. NPDC049480. Next base: position 680,654 of record NZ_JBITMD010000003.1, on the reverse strand, counting down.
CGAGCTCGAGCGCCGGCCGGCCCGTGACGGCGCCGTCCACGGTGATGGTGTAGGCGTAGTCGCCACCCTCGTTGGAGGTCTTCAGCGAGGTGTCGGTGTTGGTGACGGTGAAGGGCACAGTGGTGGAGGCCCCGGCGGCCAGGTCGCGGTAGGCGGCCTCGGTCCGGTCGGCGGAGAAGCCGGCGGGCAGGTCCACGCGTACGGTGCCGGACCGGGTCGTGTCGCTCACGTTGGTCACCACGACGCCGACCTGCCTGGATGCGCCGGACGGCAGCGTGAGCACGGGCGTGACCAGGCCGCGCAGCTGCGGCACGCCCAGGTCGGCCACCCACTTCTCGTACTGGGCGACCTGCGGCAGCAGCTGCTGCTGCCCGCGCACGGCCGGACTGGTTTCGACCTGTCGGTCGGTGTAGCCGCGCCCCCGCTCGGTGGTCAGCACGGCCCCGACGCGGGCCCGCCCCGCGGCGGCGCCCTGGGCCGGTGTCACCGTGAACGTCGCGGACGCCGTGCGGCCGGCGGCGATGCGTCCCAGGTCGCCGGAGCCCTTGACCGCCCATCCCTCGGGCACGCGGAGCTCCACGGAGGAGCGGCCCAGCGGCTCGCGGGGCGGCGCGGTCGCGGTCACCTCGGCGGTGAACGGCGTCCCCGGCCGCACGTCGAAGGCGCCGGTCCGCAGTCCGAGCAGAGTCCCCAGCGGGACGGTCCCGCTCGCCCTGGTCAGCGCCCCGTCGAGGATCGCCGTGGGCGCCGCCGCGGCCTGACTCCCCGGCGCGGGGACCGGCACCCGGGCGTCCACCTGCGTGAAGAAGTCGCAACCGAGCTGGTTGGGGTCGGACGGCACGTCGGGGAAGACGGCCCAGCCCTGGGAGGCGTACGTGCGCTGCGCGTCGCGCTCGATCGCGGCCCACGTCCGGCCGCCCTGGGCCTGGGAGGCGCGCCCGCTCCACACCCCGTACACGTTCTGCGCGGGATTGGCGGGCCGGAAGGATGAGGCGCAGGACGGACCGGTCTGCGAGGTGCCGCGCCCGCCGCCGGTGAGGAGCCGGGCGGCCGCGAAGGGCCGCAGCCCCTCGCGGGTGATCTGCTCAGGGAATTTCCTGGGATCGGCCGCCGCGTAGAACGCCTCGATGGCCAGCCGCGCGGCCTCCTGGTGGTTGCCGTGGTTGCCGGGCGTCGGCGCCGGGTCCATGGTCAGCAGGATCTCGGGCCGGGTCTGGCGTACGACGCGGACGACCTTCTCCAGGGTGTCGCCGCCCCAGACCTGGTCGGTCAGCGGGGCGCTCACCGTGTAGTAGAAGTCGACGTCGTCCAGGTTGAACACCTCGCGCACGCCGGCCTTCGCGACCGCCGTGCGCTCCTCGGCCTCGCGCAGGAGGCCGAGCGCCGGCCCCTCCTCGGGACCGACGGCGTTGCCGCCGCCCTCGCCCCGGGTGACGGTGACGACGCCGGCGCGGACGTCGTGGTCCTCGTTCCACTGGCCGAGCGTCGACAGCGTGAACGCCTCGTCGTCGGGGTGCGCGCCGACGAACAGCGCGTCCAGGTCGACGGGCGACCCGGCGGGCGACCCGGCGGACCCGGTGGGCCCGGCGGGCGACGCGGCGGGCACGGGTGGCGTGAGCAGCAGTAAAGCGGCCATCAGCAGGCGCATGGAACCTCCCGGGGTTCACTCACGGACGGCCCCCTGGAGCAGCCCGCGGACGAAGTGTCGCTGGAGGAACAAGTAGAAGATCACGACCGGGGTGGCGACGATGACCGACCCGGCTGCGAGCAGGGTGAAGCCGGAGGTGTACTGGCCCTGGAAGAAGGCCAGGCCCAGCGGCGCGGTCCGCAGCGACTCGCGCGTCACCATGATCAGCGGGATGAGGAACTCGTTCCACGTCCACATGAAGACCAGCACGGTCAGCGTGACGACCGCGGGCCTGGCCGGCGGCACCAGCACCTGCCACAGGATCCGCCAGGTCGACGCGCCGTCGATGCGGGCGGCCTCGACGATCGCCCGGTTGGACGCCCGGAAGTACGCCCGCATCCAGAACGTCCCGAACGCCACCGACAGCGCCACCTGCGGCAGCGCGATCGACCAGAACGTGTCGATCAGGCCGAGCGTGCGCAGGTCGAAGTAGAGCGGCACCGCGATGGCCTCGCTCGGCATCATGATCCCGAGCATGAACAGGTAGAACAGCACCGACTGGCCGCGGAAGCGCATCGTGCCGAACGCGTACCCGCTCATGATCGACAGCAGTACGCTGACGACCACGACGAACGACGACACGGCCAGGCTGCTGCGCAGATAGGTGCCGAACCGGCCGATCTCCCACGCCGCCGCGAGGTTCCCCAGCCCGGCCGTGCCGCCGCTGTCGGCGGGACCGAGCGCGGCGGACAGGATCGTCACGATGGGGAAGAGCGCGAACGCGGCGAACACCGACAGGATGACGTAGTTGGCCACCCGCTCCCCCCGCGAGATCACGAGATCCTCCTGTCCGCGAACCGGTTGATCCCGAACGAGATCGCGAAGATCACGACGGTCAGCGTGACGCCGATCGCCGCGGCCGAGCCGACCTGGCTGAGCCCGAAGGCCCGGTGGTAGACCTCGTACGACGGCACCGACGTCGAGGTGCCGGGGCCGCCGCGCGTCGTGATGTACACCAGGTCGAACGTCCGCAGCGCGGCGATCACCGTCAGCGTGAGGGCGACCGCGATCTCCCCGCGCACAGACGGCAGCGTGACCGCGAAGAACTCCCTGACCGCGCCCGCCCCGTCGAGCCGCGCCGCCTCGTACAGCTCGCCCGGGATGCGGCTCATCCCGGCCAGCAGCAGCACGGTCACCAGGCCCGTCTCGAACCACGTCCCCACCACCCCGACCGCGGGCAGCGCGAACGTGTAGTCCCCGAGCCAGCCCCGCGTCAGCGAGTCCAGCCCGAGCGCGCCGAGCAGCGAGTTGAGCGTGCCGTCCGGGGCGTACACGCGCCGCCAGGCCACCGCCACCACGACCATGGCCACCACCTGGGGCAGGAACACCACGGTGCGGAAGAACCCGAGCCCTCGCACCTTGGCGTGGTTGAGTATCGCGGCCAGCGTCAGCCCGAGGGCCAGCGGTATCAGCGCGTAGAAGACGATGAGGACCAGCGCGTGCCCGAACGCGGCACGCAACCCCTCGTCGGCGACGATCGCGGCGTAGTTGTCCAGTCCGGCCCACCGGCCGAGCGACAGCCCGTCCCAGTCGTACAGCGAGAACTGCACCGCGCGGCCGATCGGGAAGAGCAGGAACGCCGCGTAGACGGCGAAGGCCGGCAGCAGATAGAGGTAGGCGACGCGGCGCGGCTCCCCGGGAGGCCGGACCTCAGTCATCGGCAGGTCATCCGTTGCTCTCGGCGAACGTCTTGTAGTCCTTCTCGAGCGTGGCCAGGAACTCCTGCGGCGTCGCCTTCTTCGCCAGCAGGTCCTGCAGCGCCGCCCCCAGCGTGTCGGCGAACGTCGGCGTGGCGTAGTCCAGGTACGGCACCAACCCGTTCTTCGCCGTGATCGTGCCGAACGCGCTGAAGACGTCCTGCTGCGGCCCCGCCGCCACCTTCTGCTGCCCGGTCTCGGCGACCGGCAGGTTGCCGGTGTCGGTGAGCACCTTCATGGCGTCCGCGGTGGTGATGAAGTTGATGTACGCCGCCGCCGCGTCCGGGTTGGGGCTCTTGGCGGTGATCGCGAACGGCAGCCCGGTGCCGCCCGTCGCGACCGGCGGCGCGCCGGCCGTGGCGCCCGGTGGCAGCATGAAGCCCAGGTCGTCGCCGAGCGCCTTCTGCAGATCGGCGAGCAGCCAGGTGCCGGCGATCATGAAGACGCCCTGGCCCTTGCCGAACGCCTGCCACGCCGGGTCGTATCCCTGCCCGTTGAAGCCCTTGGCGAAGTAGCCCTTGTCCACCCAGCCGGCGAGTTGCTCGGCGGTCGCGGTGTTCTCGGGCGTGTTCCATGAGGCGCCCTTGCGGCCGAAGGCCAGCGTGCCGATCTGGCCGGGCGGCACGTGGCGGCCCTGCACGGTGCCGAACACGTGGACGGCCGGCCACTTGTCGAGGTTGCCGAACTGCAGCGGCACCTCGCCGGCCGCCCTGGCCGTGGCCAGCGCCGCCTCGAAGTCGGGCCAGGTCTTCGGCGGCTGGATGCCGAGCTTGGTGAGCTTGGCGCGGTTGTAGAAGATGCCGACGACCTCGCCGACCTGCGGCAGGCCGTACAGGTTGCCCTCGCCGAACAGCTTGCCGTCGGCGCTGTAACGCGAATAGCGCAGCACGGACTCCGGGTAGCGCTGCTTCCAGCCGTAGGCCTCGGCGTAGGGGTCCAGCGGGCGGAGCTGGCCGGCCTTCACGAACGCGCCCATCGCCGAGCGGCCGTTGTTGGCCTCCACCACGTCGGGCGGCTCGTTGCCGCTCAGCGCCAGGCGCAGGGTGGTGTTGAGGTCGTCGAAGGAGCGCGACACCCGGTTGAGCTTGATGTTGGGGTATTTGGCCTGGAAGGCGTCGTTGAGCTGCTTCATCTGGGCGGCCTGGCCGCCGCGCACCTCCTGGTCCCAGACCGTGAGCGTGACGTCGCCGAGGGCCGAGGCGTCGGTACGCACCGCGCTCGGCGGTCCTGAGGACGCCGGGGACGACGCGGGCGGAGCGGAGGAGCCGGGCGCGCACGCGGCCAGAGCCAGGACACTCGCGGCCAGCACGGCGAGGGTCCGGTGTCGCGTCGGGGGGTTCATGGTGTCACTCCTTTTGCGCAGGCACGCGAGGCGTATCCGGGTCCTCGCCGTCGGCGGGGGTCGTGCGGTGACCTGTTCCGACGTCGGCGTAGCGGGCGATGGTGGCGACCGCGCGGCGCACCGCGCCGACCGGGACGGTCGGCACCAGCCGGTCGAGGAAGGCGTAGCGGCGGGCCAGCGAGCTGCCGTAGGCGCCGCTGTGGCCGGCCGCCTCCCGCACCTCGTGCCACCAGTCGGCGATGTCCCCCCAGCCGGGGGCGGCCAGCGACCCGCCGAACTGCTGCACCGCCAGCGCCGCGCACACCTCTGCGAACGCCAGCCGGTCGCTCAGCGGCCAGCGGCACAGGGTGCCGAGCACGAAGCCCGCGCCGAACACGTCGCCCGCGCCCGTCGGGTCGAGCGCCGTCACCCGCGGCGCGGGGACGAACGCCTCCTCGCCCGTCAGCGAGTCGATGGCCATGGCGCCGTTGGCCCCGTCGGTCACCACGGCCAGCGGCACCTTGTCGGCGATCGCGTACAGCGCGTCGCGCGGCGTGTCGGTGCGGGTGTAGGCCATGGCCTCGGTCGCGTTCGGCAGGAACGCGTGACAGACCGACAACTGGTCGAGCAGCGTGGACGACCAGTCACCCGACGGATCCCAGCCCACGTCCGCGAAGATCAGGGCGCCGTCGTGGTGCGCCAGCTCGGCCCAGTTGCACGCGCTGCCGGGGGCGCCCAGCGGCTCCTCGGCGGAGAGCGTCACGATCACGGCCTTGGAGCGGGGCGGCTTGCCGATCAGCTCGGACGCCGTCATGGGCGCGGGATGGCCGTGCGTCACCATGCTGCGGTCGCGGTCCACCGCCATGGACACCGTCACCGGCGAGTGCCAGTGCTCGAAGCGCCGCGACCGCGACAGGTCGACCGACTCCTGCTGCTCCAGCGTGCGCCAGCAGAAGTCGCCGTAGTCGTCGTCGCCGAACGCGGCGGCCAGCGACGTGCGCAGGCCGAGCCGGCTGGTCGCGATGGCGAGGTTGGCGATGCCGCCCGGGCACGAGCCCATGCCCTCGGCCCAGATCTCGGTGCCGGCCTCGGGCATCGCGGGCAGGCCCGTGAAGATGATGTCCAGGAAGACCGTGCCGGCCAGGAACACGTCGAACTGCGGCCCCTCCGGGGTCCGCTCGTCGGCGAGCGGGTCGTACGCCTGGACAGACACGGAATGGGTCCTCCTCGACACACCGGGATGTGCGCAATCTTGCACGTTTACTCGCGCAGTTCAAGTGTTTTACGCGAGTGTTTGGAGCAAAATGCTTACTCATGCGCGAAATTGACTGATACACTCGCGCCGTGCTCCAGCGCCTCAGGCATGCCGAGATCATGCGCCGCGTCCGGCTCTCGGGCGCCACCAGCGTTCGCGATCTCGCCAGCCAGCTCGGCGTCAGCCCTTCCACCATCCGCAGGGACCTGGAGGTGCTCGACCGCGACGGCACCCTGCGGCGCGTCCGCGGCGGCGCCCTGGCCGGCGTGGACGCCGACGCCGACCGGCCCTTCTCCGCCGTGGCCCCGGTCGACGAGCAGGACAAGGAGGCCGTGGCCGGCCGCGCCGCGCAGCTCGTCGCCGACGGCGACGTGGTCCTGCTCGACATCGGGACGACCACCATGCGGCTGGCCCGGCGGCTGCGCGGCCGCCGCGTCACGGTGGTCACCTCCAGCCTCGCCGTGCTGGACGTGCTCCGCTCCGACCCGGAGGTCGAGCTGCTGCTGCTCGGCGGCATGGTGCGCCGGCCGTACCACTCGCTGGTCGGGGTGCTGACCGAGGCGGCGCTCAGTCAGGTGGTGGCCGACCGGGTGTTCCTGGGGGCCAGCGGCGTGCGGCCGGACGGGCAGCTCGTCGACACCACGCTCGCCGAGGTGCCGCTGAAACGGGCCATGATCGCGGCGGCCGGGCAGGTGGTGCTGCTCGTGGACCGCCACAAGTTCCCCGGCACCGGCGCCCTGCGGGTGTGCGGGCCCGAGGACATCGACGTGATCGTGACGAACGAGGGTGCCGACGAGGCGACGCTGCGCAACTGCGCGTCCGCCGGCGCCGAGGTGCTGCTCACGTGAAGGGGTGAGGATGAGACTGGCCGTTCTCGGGGGCGGCGGCTTCCGGGTGCCGCTCGTGTACGGCGCGCTCCTGCGCGATGCGGCGAAACCGCGCGTGGAGGAGGTGGTGCTGTACGACGTGTCGGCGGAGCGGCTGGAGGCCATCGGCCACGTCCTGAGCCGGCTCGCCGCCGGCCGGCACTCCCCGCCCTCGGTGCGGACCACCACCGACCTGAACGCCGCCCTGCGTGAGGCGGACTTCGTCTTCTCGGCCATCCGCGTCGGCGGCCTGGCCGGCCGCACCGCCGACGAGCGGGTCGCGCTGGAGCTGGGCCTGCTCGGCCAGGAGACCACCGGTCCCGGCGGCATCTCGTACGGGCTGCGCACCATCCCGGTCGCGGTCCGCGTGGCCGAACGGGTGGCCGCGCTCGCGCCCCGCGCCTGGGTCATCAACTTCACCAACCCGGCCGGCATGATCACCGAGGCCATGCGGCGGGTGCTCGGCGACCGCGTGATCGGCATCTGCGACTCGCCGATCGGGCTGATCCGGCGGGCCGCCGCCGCGCTCGGGCTCGATCCTGCCCGCGTGTCGCCCGACTACGTGGGGCTCAACCACCTCGGCTGGCTGCGCGGCCTGACCTACCAGGGTGACGACGTGCTGCCCGGTCTGCTGGCCGACGACACGGCGCTGCGGCAGGTGGAGGAGGCCCGCATCTTCGGCCCCGACTGGGTGCGGACGCTGGGCGCGCTCCCCAACGAATACCTGTACTACTACTACTTCACCCGGGAGTCGATCGCCGCGATCTCCGGTCAGACCCGCGGGGAGTCCCTGATCGGCCAGCAGGACGCCTTCTACGCGGCCGTCCGGGCGCGGCCCGGCCAGGCGCTCGCCGAGTGGCGCAAGGCGCGCAGGCAGCGCGACGCCACATACATGGCCGAGGCCCGCGACGCCACCGACGCCGGCGAGCGGGACGCCGCCGACCTGGAAGCGGGCGGGTACGAGGGCATCGCGCTCGCCCTCATGGCCGCCATCGCCCGCGGCGAGCCCTCGACGATGATCCTCAACGTACGCAACGGCTCGGCCGTGCCCGGCCTGCCCGAGGACGCGGTCGTGGAGATCCCGTGCTCGGTCGGCGCCGCCGGCGTCACCCCGCTGGCCACCCGCCCGCTCCCCGGCCGTTTCCTGGGCCTGGTCCAGCAGGTGAAGGCGGTCGAGCAGACCACCATCGAAGCTGCGCTGACGGGCTCGGCGCACCTGGCGGTGGAGGCGTTCGCCCTGCACCCGCTGGTGGACTCGGTTTCGACGGCCCGCGCCCTGCTCGACGGCTACCGCGCCCGCATCCCGGAACTGGCCGCCCTCTTCGCGCCTGTGAAGAAGTCATGAGGGAGACGGACCGCGACATCCTAAGATGCGGATCATGCGGTGCCCGGAGCGGCGCTTCCTCATCCTGCTGGACCACGACGTACTCGCCGGCCCATCGGACCTGTTCTGCACAAGCGAGCTAACGAGCGATTCCGCCGCCTCGAGTCGCAGGCCGAGTGCCTGGCAGGTGTCTTCATCGGCAGTGTCCGGGACTCCCTGGACCGCACGGAGGAGGACGGGGAGATGTTGCTGGAGATCGATCGTGAGAGCGGCGACGAGCAAACCACATGACCTGTTCCCGCCCCGCCCCGGACACGGTGGGCCGGGCTCAGGAACCGCCGGTGGCCGTCTCCGTCGGGGTGGTGGTGGCCGACGTGGAGGGGTCCGGTGACTCGCCGGGGCCGTCCTGCGGGATCGTCGTGATCGAACTGGACGGCTGCGGGCAGTCGCGCCGGGCCGCCGCGTTCGCGCGCCTGCGCGCCGCCGGATTCGCGCACTCCCCGGGATCGGGATCGCCGGGGTCGCCGGGGCCGCTCGTGTTCGACGGGCGGGTCGTGTCGTCCTTACGGTCCGGCGAGGTGCTGAGCACGGTGACCGGGGCCTTCGTACGGGTGTGCGTGACGAAGACCGTGGGCGTGGACGTGACGGGAGCCACGGTCGCCGCCGCCGTGGGCGGCAGGCCGCCGGTCGGGGTGACGGACGGCCGGCTGGTGGAGCCGGCGCTGCCCTGGGGCTGGACGACCGGCGGGTTGCCGGGCAGCAGCGAGCCACCCCCCACTCTCGTCGCGTCGACCCCCGAGGCCACGACCACCGTGACGGCCGCGATCGACACCGTGGCCAGGGCCGCGAAGGTGGCGTGCGACAGATGCGCCTCCGCCTTCGCCCGGCTCTTCCGCCGTGGGGCGGTGCCGGATTCCGGCTCGCCGGGCGGCGCGGCGAGGCGTGCCCTCCCTCCTCCGGGCGGATGGGGCACGGGCGTCCAGATCTTCCCGAGGACGTCCGCCACCGCCTGCCGCAGGTCCCAGGGATCGCCGACGCCGCCGGCGGCCAGCAACGCCCGCAGCAGGTCGGCGGCCGTGGGCCGGTCGGCGGGGTCCTTGGCCAGGGCGGCCTCGACGGCGGGCCGGAGCATGGCGGGCACGCCCTCCAGGCGCGGCGGGTCGAACAGGATGCGCCTGGTCAGCACATCCGCCTCCCCTCCGCCGAACGGATGGTGCCCCGACGCCGCGAACGCCACCAGGCACCCCCACGCGAACACGTCCGACGCCGGCATCGCGGGGCCGCCCGTCAGCCGCTCCGGCGCCACCCAGCCGGGGCTGCCCATGACCTGCCCGGCCTGCGTGTGCGCGGCGAGCGTGTCGACGTCGCGGGCGATGCCGAAGTCGATGACCCGCGGCCCGCGCGTGGACAGCAGCACGTTGCCGGGCTTGAGGTCCCGGTGCACGAGCCCCGCCTCGTGCACGGCGACCAGGGCCGCGGCGACGCCGAGCGCCACGCCGTAGGCCAGGTCGGGCGTGAGCGGCCCCCTGGCCATGACGACCTGGGAAAGGGCCGGACCGGGGATGTACTCGGTGACCAGATACGGGCGGTCCTCGTCGGCGCCGTCCTCCACGACCGCTGCCGTGCAAAAGGGCACCAATCTTCGCGAGAAAGCCACTTCCTCAGCGAAGCGCGCCCGTAACGTGGCATCGTTGAGATGCACCGCGTGCGGTGTCTTGAGCGCGACCAGGCCCCCTTGCGGGTGTTCGGCCAGATACACCACTCCCATCCCGCCCGTGCCGAGGCGGCCGAGGAGAAGGTATCGGCCGAAGATGACCGGGTCCCCCACCGTAAGCGGTCGCACCCCAGGAGGCATGCCGCCCTCACCACGCGCCATCCGGTTCGCCTCTCCTTGATCTGGACACGGCAAGCACACTGTGACCGGATCCGCGGAGGCTTTCCGCATGTCTTACATAAGGGGTATTGGAGGTAAGGCGGTCGTTTCTCCGGAGTGAGTAAACCGTGTGATCAGACGGTCTGAAGTGGCGTTTCGCCTCTCCTGCGCTCCGCGGCTAGAGGTCGCCGCGGACCCAGCGCGGCGTCACCAGCCCGGACTCGTACGCCACCACCACGGGCTGCGCCCTGTCGCGGGCGCCCAGCTTGCCCAGGATGCGGCTGACGTGCGTCTTCACCGTGGCGTGGCTGAGCACGAGCCGGTCGGCGATGTACGCGCGGTGGCTGCGGGACGCGGCGCCGAACGCGATCACCATGAGCAGCCAGCCGGTGATCATGACGATGTCGCCCGGCGGCATGGCCGACGTGATCTCCTGCCAGGCGGCCCCCGCCACCGCCACGGACCCGCAGGCCACCGCGATCAGCGGATGGGTCCGGTCGGCGACCGTGTAGAGCGCCACGATGCAGGCCACATGGATGGGCACCTCGGGGTAGCCGTTCGCGAAGTAGAGCGAGGTCAGCGCCACCGCGCCGCGCGGCCGCCACGAGAGCGCCATGGGTCCACCTTATGACGGGGAGGACCACCCCGCGGTGGCGGCGGGGTCAGCCGGCGACGGCGGCGGCCTCCTCGGCCTCCACCTCGCTGTTCCAGTCCCTCTTGACCGCGCGCCAGCCCTCGTCGTCCACCCCGGCCCGCCAGTACCCGGAGATCGACAGCCGGTCCATCCCGATCCCGCGGTCGATGCGCAGGTGACGGCGGAGCTGCTTGACGAACCCGGCCTCGCCGTGGACGAACGCGTGCACATTCCCCTCCGGGAACTCCAGCCCGCGTACCGCGTGGACCAGCAGCTCACCCACGGGCCGACCGTTGCGGTACAGCCAGGAGATCCGCGCGTCGGCGGCCGTGCCGAGCTTGAGCTCGTCCTCGGGCCCGTCCACCTCCACCAGGACGTGCGCGAGCGCCCCGTCCGGCAGCGTCTCCAGGGAGGCCGCGATGGCCGGCAGCGCGCTTTCGTCGCCCACCAGGAGATGCCAGTCCGCCTCGGGGTCGGGCGCGTAGCCACCGCCCGGGCCCAGCATCAGCACGACGTCACCCGGCCGCGCCCCTTCGGCCCACGGCCCGGCCAGGCCCTCGTCACCGTGGACGACGAAGTCGAGCGTCAGCTCGCGGGAGTCCGGGTCCCAGGCGCGCACGGTGTAGGTGCGCAGCCGCGGCCACAGCTCACGCGGCATCGTCTCGCGGCAGGCCTTCACGCTGAACGGCTCGGGATATTCGACACCCTCGTAGGGGAAGACGATCTTCACGTAGTGGTCGGTCAGTCCGGAGGTGGCGAAGTCGGCCAGCCCGTCGCCGCCGACCACGATCCGGATCATGTGCGGCGAGAGCCGCTCGGTTCGCAGGACGACGCCTCGGTGATGATCCGCGGGCTTGTCAGCCATGAAGAACTGCCCCCTGACAAAAGTTAGGTATGGCTAACCTTATACGCTTCCGGGCGTGCACCGCCAGTCGGGGCCGGATCTTCGCCGGATCAGGCGGCCGCCGTGTCGTCCACCAACCCGGGGCGGGCGCCGACCGCGGCGAGGAAGCGCGCCATGTGCCGGAACGCCAGCCGCGCCTCGGGAAGCACGTCCGCCAATATGGGGAACACATGCGGCATGCGCCGCCATTCCTCGTATCTGACGAGAACCCCGTCGCGACGCGCCCGTTCGGCCACCCGCCGGGCCTCGTCACGCAGGACCTCGGTGGACCCCGTCACGATCATGAGTGGCGGCAGTCCCGTGAAATCCCCGTGCACCGGCGAGACCAGCGGATCGCGCGGGTCCAGCCCCGAGGTCCACCGGCGGGCCAGCCACCGCACCCGGCTGGCCGGCAGGAGGGGGTCCTGCCAGCGGTTCGCGCGGCGCGGGATGTCGGTCAGGTCCGCCCAGGGCGACAGGCAGATCGCGGCCGCGGGCAGCGGCAACCCCCGGTCCCGCAGCGCCAGCAGGGTCGCCAGCGTCAGATGGCCGCCGGCGGAGTCGCCCGCGAGGATGATGTCCTCGGGGGCGTGGCCGCGCCGCAGCAGGCAGTCGTACGCGTCCAGGGCGTCGGCCAGCGAATCGGCGAGCTTGTGGACCGGACCCTGGCGGTAGTCGAGCGCCAGGACCGGCCGCCTGGCCACCACCGACAGCCGCCACGTGATGGACCGGTGCGTCCGCGGCGAGCACGAGAAATAACCGCCGCCATGGAAGTACAGCACCGCCTTGCGTTCATCGAGCCCCTGGCCGCCGCGCACCCACTCGCCTCCGCAGTCCGAGAACGCCGCCGGCACGATCGTGACGTGTGCCGGATGTGGCACCTGGACCAGGCGCGTGACCTCGCCGATGCGAGCCGCCCCGACCAGCGCGAGCGGATGGCGCATCAAGAGCGTGGACGCCGGTTTCAAGGTCCCGCGCATCAGACCGGTCAGCGCGCGGGCCTGCCAGCTCAAGGGGTACTCGGGAACCGCATCCCCGTCGATCTGCATTTCGACCCTCCGAAGACTCTCCTTCCCCGTAGAGGCGGTTCCTACCGGCCAGTAAGTATCTCATCGCTTACGCGGACATTTCGGCGTTGTGTCACGCTGGTGCACATGTCCGGATATTCGGGGACTCCGCTGCCGCGCAAACTCGGCGTCAAGCCAGGTCACCGGGTCCTGGCCGTGGACGCCCCGGACGGTCTCCCTCTGGGAGAGCCCGAAGCGGAGGTGCACCGGACCGCGGACGAGGACCCGTACGACGTCATCCTCGTCTTCTGCCCGGACTCCGCCGCGCTCCACGAGTCCTTTCCCGCCGCCAAGGGCCGCCTGGTCAAGAACGGCGGCCTCTGGGTGTGCTGGCCCAAGCGCTCCAGCAAGGTCCCCACGGACCTGTCGGAGAACCCGATCCGCGACTACGGCCTGTCCCTGGGCCTGGTGGACAACAAAGTCGCCGCCATCGACGCGACCTGGTCGGGCCTGCGTTTCGTCTACCGCATCGCCGACCGCTGACCACCATGTGCCCGGCGTCCGGCAGACGAGCACCCGGACGCCGGGCAGGGGAGGGTCAGGCGGTGGGGCGGCGGCGGAGTCCCATGGCGCCGATGATGACGCCGGCGACGCCCACTGCCAGCCCCGCTCCGCCCAGCAGCCGGGCGGTGCCGTCGGTGGAGGACGTGCCCGCGGCCACCGGGGTCGTCGCCGGCGAGGCGGGTGCCGCCGCCGAGGCGGTGCCGTGCGAGCCCGACGTGGCGGCGGGGACGAGCTTGAGCAGCGGAGCCGGGTGCTCGGGCTCCGTCCCGTCCGCCTTCGGGGCCTCCGACCAGTCCACGACCTCACCGTTCGAGTACGTCTGCTTGGTCGGGAACATCAGCTGCCCCGTGTCCTTGGGCAGTTGCCCCATGGACACCTCGAACTCCTGGAACTCCCCCGGATTGATCTTGCCTCCCGACCATACGACCTTGGTGACGGCCTCCTCCAGGTCGCCGTACTCGGTCTTGACCGGCTTGGGCAGCTTGCTCTCCGTCACCTTCACCTCCCACCCGGGCAAGGGCTTGACCGACACGAAGGCCAGCGGGTGGTCAGTGGGGAAGGAGACTTCGATCTTGGTGGTCGAGGCGTTGTCGCGCTCGTTGGGGACCCGGAACGCGACCTTGGTGAACCCGCCCTGCTCGGCGGTCCCCGGCTGGATGGTGACGTGGGCCAGCGCGGGCAGCGCGAGCCCGGCGGTGAGGACCGCGGTGGCGGCGAGCACGGTCGCGGCACGGCGTACGAAGGACATGGCGGAACTCCACTTGGCTGAATGAGGAAAAAGGGGTGTCAGACGATCAGGCGGGAAGTGGAGGACCACGCCTGGCCAGGCAGTGCCGGAACCCCGGCTGGAGCGGGACGATCCGGGTGAAGACGATCGGCGCGGACGGCCGCACGGCGGGCACCGCGACGAGGTGGAGCAGGACGAGCCGGCGGCCGAGGCGGCGCAGCAGCGCCCAGAGCGCGGCCTCGCCGCGTGCCAGCCATTGGCCGGTGATCATGGTGGCCGTCACGTGGGCGAGCAGCATGCCGACGTTGACCGCCAGGCCTTCCCCGTGCCCGTGCACCGAGACATAGGCCGTGTCGTCGCCCGCGAACAGCTCGTGCAGCCCGAGCTGCGCCAGGACCAGCACGACGTTGATCGTCGTGGTCGAGCGCTCCCTGCCGCACAGCGCCAGCCCCAGCCCGGCCACCGCCGCCAGCCCGAGCCCCGCGACCCATGGTGCGGGCCCGGAGCCGCCGCCCACCACATGGGCGAGCACGGCGAGGGTCACACAGACGGCGGAGAAGGCGGCCGTCCGTGCGAGCCGGAGGGGGAGTTGCGCACGCATGGGTGTGCCACATGGTCTCACGGGGCAGGGGTGTCATGAGACCTCGAGTTCACAATGCCTGGTCGGTACACAACATTTGTCGCTATGGTCGTGCCGATCGCGTTGACATAGAGGTGAGAGCGTTGCGGCACTTGGCTGGGTTGTTCATCGGGCTTGTGGTTACCGTCGCCGTGCTCGGAGGCGGCGGCTGGGCTGTGCAACAGGCTGTCGGGAACGCCGCGGCGACACCGCCGGACAGCACGAAGATGTGGATCGCGCTCGGCGCGATGGCCGCGGTCGGACTGGTCTTCGGGCTCGTGGTGGCGGGCCGGGTCTCGCCGCTCGCGACGTTCGTGCCGTCCATGGTCCTGCTGGCGTGGACGGTCGTCTACGCGCTCGACATGAACCAGGCGCTTTCCCTGATTCCCGCCGAGCCGTCGGTGAACCAGATCGTCAGAGAGGCCGGGCAAGGCGCCAGGACCCTCCTGACGACGGGCGTGCTGGCCCTGATGGGCGTGGCGCTGTTCATCCCGGTGCTGATGCCGTCGCGCTGGTCGCGTCAGCGCGACGACGTCGACGAGGACTACGAGGCCGCGCCGGAGGGCAGCGGCTACTACTGAGCCGCACTGCCCGTGTAGAGGCGGGTGACGACGTCCTCGATCGTGGACTGGCCGGGCGCGGTGGCCATCAGCTCCTCCAGCGTCCCGTCGAACGCCAGCCGCCCGTGGTCGATCAGCATCACCCGGCGGCACAGGCGTTCGATGTCGCCGAGGTCATGCGTGGTCAGCAGCACGGTCGTGCCCCGCTCGGCGTTGATCCGCCGCAGGAAATCCCGGATGCCGGCCTTGCTCACCACGTCCAGCCCGATCGTGGGCTCGTCCAGCACCAGCACGTCCGGCGCGTGCAGCAGCGCCGCCGCCAGGTCGCCGCGCATGCGCTGCCCCAGGCTGAGCTGCCGCACCGGCGTCCGCAGGAACGCGCCCAGGTCGAGCGTCTGCGTCAGCTCGTCCAGCCGCGACCTGAACGCGTCGCGGTCGACCTTGTACAGCAGCCGGATCAGCTCGAAGCTGTCGGCGAGCGGCAGGTCCCACCACAGCGTCGTACGTTGCCCGAACACCACCCCGATCCGCCGCGCCAGCGTGGTGCGCCGGCGCGACGGGTCGAGCCCGGCCACGCGCACCCGGCCGGAGGTGGGCGTGAGGATGCCGCACAACATCTTGATCGTGGTGGACTTGCCCGCGCCGTTGGGCCCGAGACAGCCGACGAACTCTCCCGCCGGCACGGTGAACGACAGATCGCGTACGGCGTGGACGACATTCCTCTTCACCTTGAACGAACGTCCCACCCGGTCGAGCTCGATCATCCTCAACTCCCCGTTGATCGGTAGTGCCTGATGCCCTGCCGCCAGGCCAGCACGGCGAGCAGGGCGAGGACCAGCGCGGCGGCCGGTCCGAGGAACCGCATGAACTCCGGCGTGCCGAAGGGATCGTCCCTGCCCAGGACGTACAGGCCGGGCTGCCAGTTGATGAAGGCCAGCGGGAACACGTACGTGACGCCGCTGACCAGGTCGCGGCCGTAGATGCTGAGCGGGTACTGGCTGAGCTGGTGGCTGCCGTAGGTGAGGGAGCTGCTCACCTCCGGCGCGTCGGTCAGCGCGAACTGCAGCGCCCCGGCCAGCGTCCACAACGACGTGAAGATGACCACGCCGGTGACCACCATGACGGGGATCATCCAGGCGCGGCGGACGTCGAGGCCGAGCGCGGTCACGGCGTAGCCGAGCACGGCGGAGGCCTGCAGCACCCGTCCCAGCCGGTTGGCGGTGAAGCGGTCGGTGGCGAGCTGGATCCACGCGCTGACCGGCCTGATCAGGAACGTGTCCAGCGTGCCGGCCTTGATGTGCTGGCTCACCCTGTCGATGTTGCTGACGAACATGTCGCAGAGGGTGAAGGCGACGCTGGAGGTGCCGTACAGGAAGAGGACCTCCTCGCGGGAGAACCCGGCGAGGCTGGTGGTGTTGGCGAAGACGACCAGGATGACGGCCACGTCGAGGCCCGTCACGAGCAGGCCGCCCACGGCCATCGCCCAGAAGGAGACCGGGTAGGCCGCGGCGGCGCGGGTCCAGGTCCAGGCCAGCAGGAAGTATGTCCTAACCACCCTGGATCACCACCTTGTGGCGGATCGCCCTGGTGCCGAGCGCGCCGAGCCCGAGCAGGACCGCCGCCCAGAACGCCTGGAAGGCGAGGGTCTCCAGGACCGGGGCCTTGCCGAGGTAGAGGTCGGTCGGCATCTGGACCATGGCCGCCCACGGCAGCGCCGTGACCAGGTCGCCGAGCCGGCCGGGGAAGATGTGCAGGGGCACCATCATGCCGCTGAAGAAGGTCGTCAGCACCAGGGACAGCACCACCACACCGCGGTCGTCGACCAGCCAGCAGACCGACAGCGCGATCAGGTAGCGCCAGCCGAAGCTGGCCACGACCGCGATGGCGAAACCGGTCAGGAACGCCGCCCACCGGCCGGGGTCGGCGGGCACGACGATGCCGAACAACGCCGCGCCCAGCACCATCGGCGGGAGGCCGCGGACGATGAACAGGTACGCGGCCCGGCCCACGTCCTCGGCCAGCGACCAGAGCTGGAGCGAGGCCGGGCGGACCAGGTCGAGCGCGATGTCGCCGCTGCGGATGCGCTCGGGGATGGACAGCCCGCCGCCGAACAGCTGCATCGGCCCGATGAACGCCTGGGTGATGAAGCAGTAGGTGATGGCGTCGGCGATGTCGTAGCCGGCCAGCCCGGGACGGGCCTGCCACAGTGCGATGAGGATGTAGGCGCGCAGGACGCCGAACACGCTGTTGGTGAACGCGCCGGCGACCGCCGCCCAGACGTAGGTGGCGTGCTTGCGGAAGCCGTACCGGACAAGCCGGGCATAGAGCGGTATGGTTTTGCACCTCCGGATGTGTGAGGACACGGCTACGCGCCGTGTCCGGACCCATGCACGGGTCTGCCGCCACAAAGGAGGAAATTATCGGCCGCCTGCTCGGCGGTCCGCAACGCAATAAACCGGGCCGAGGAACGCGGGCGAGCGCCGTCCCGCGGGCGCGGGCGGCGCTCGTGCCGGGTGTCAGGGCGTCAGGAGGTGATGTCCTTGCCGGAGAAGCGGGCCCACGCGATCGAGCCGAACAACGCGATGTACGCCCCGAAGGTCAGCAGCCCGTCCCGCAGCGCCCCCGTGTCGATCGGGCTGCGCAGCACCGCGTCGAAGTCGGTGAACCGGGTCGGCAGCAGGTACGGCGTGATCGGCGCGAGGTCCGGGATCGCGCGCAGCACCTGGCAGATGATGATCAGTACCATGGTCCCGGCGATGGCCCCGATGGGCACTTCGGTGAACGTCGACAGCGCCAGCGCGACGGCCGCCAGCGCCGCCATGCCCGCCCCCACGTACCCGATGGTGATGAGGATGCGCAGCAACCCGTCGGCCACCGAGATGGTGGTGCCGGACAGCAGCGTCACGGACCCGCCCGGGAACAGGATCAGCCCGGTCAGCAGCGCGGACAGCGCGACCACGGCGGTGGCCGCGTAGGCGAAGACGACCGCGTTCAGGTATTTCACCGCCAGCAGCCGCGTCCGCCCCGCCGGCGCGGCCAGCAGGTAGCGCAGCGTCCCCTGGCCCGCCTCCCCCGCGACCGAGTCGCCCGCGACCACGCTGACCGCCACCGGCATCAGCAGCAGGACGAGGAAGGAGAACGACAGGAACGTCAGCATGAGGCTGTTGCCCATGACGTCCTGGATGATGCCGCTCATCTCCGCGTCGTCCCCGGAGCCGGCGGCCAGCCGCAGCCCCACGCCGAGCAGGATCGGCACGGCGCCGAGCACGGCCAGCAGCGCCAGGTTGCGCGGCCGGCGGAACGTCAGTCCCAGCTCCGAGCCGAGCAGCCGCCAGAACGCCCACGTTCCTCTGGCGGGCGGCGGCTGCGGCGAGGCGAGCACCTCGGGCGGCTGCCGTTCGGCGCTGCGCATGGTCTCCGCCACGGGAACCAGCCCAGGCGTGCGCCGGTTCTCCGTCGGCGAAGGGAGCGGAGCTCCCGAGCCGATCAGATCGGTGTCAGCCGTCGACATCGAATCCCTCCCCGGTCAGCCCGACGAACACGTCCTCGAGGCTCGGCCGCACGACCGCCAGCCCCCGTACGGCCACACCCTGCCCCACCAGCGCGGCGTTGATCTCCTCGGGCGCGTGCCCGCCCAGCTCGGCGGTCACCTCACCCTCGCCCGCCCGCACGTCGGCCAGGCCGAGCGCGCCGATCACCCGCGTGGCGTCGGCCACGTCCGGCGTCTCCACCTTGACGCGGGCGACGAGGCCGCTGCTCAGCGAGGCGATCGTGCCCTGCGCCACCAGCCTGCCGGTACGCATGATCGCCGCATGCGTGCACATCTGCTCGACCTCGCCCAGCAGATGGGAGGAGACGAAGACGGTGGTGCCGTCGGCGGCGATCTCCTTGACCAGCGCGCGGACCTCGCGGGTGCCCTGCGGGTCGAGTCCGTTGGTCGGCTCGTCCAGGATGAGCAGCTCGCGCGGCCCGAGCAGCGCGGCGGCGATGGCCAGGCGCTGGCGCATGCCGAGCGAGTAGTTGCGGTAGCGCTTGCCCGCGGCCGCCGACAGGCCCACGCGTTCGAGCGCCTCGGCGATGCGCCGCTTGGCGGTGGCTCCCCGCGCTGTCGGGTCGGCGGCGTCGAAGCGCATGAGGTTGGCCGCGCCGGACAGGTACGGGTAGAACGCCGGTCCCTCGACCAGCGCCCCCACCCGCGGCAGGGCCTGGGCGGGCGGCAGGCCGAGCACGGAGTATTCGCCGGCCGTGGGCGTGACCAGGCCGAGCAGCATACGGATCGTGGTGGTCTTCCCCGAGCCGTTGGGCCCGAGGAAGCCGAACACCGCGCCGCGCGGCACGGCCAGGTCCAGCGCGTCCACGGCGATCTGGCCGCCGCGGAAGCGCTTGGTCAGGCCGTGCGTGACGATGGCGGCCGAGTCCGGCCCCGAGGGCGGGGCCGCCCCGAAGGGCGCCCCCGCTTCCAGCGTGATGGCGGTCACTTGGTGCCCGCCGCCTTGGTGATCTCCTCGGGGGTGACCGCGCCGACCAGGAGGCGGCCGTCGTCGGTCAGCAGGGCGGTGACGAGCTTGGTCTTGATCAGCTTGCCGGAGCCCCACGTGCCGCTCACCGGGGTGGCGGACTTCAGCACGGTGTCGAGCATCGCGGCCGCGTTGCCGCCGTCCTCCGATCCCTGAGTGGCCTGGGCCTGCAGGTCGGACAGTTTGAACGGCACGACGGCCACCCGCGCCCAGCCCTCGCCGACGAACTTGGCCCCGTTCGCCACGTCGGCGGCGTGCTCGGCGCGCTGCTCGGCCTTCTCGCCGACGCCGTTCTCGCCGAGCGTGGCCTCCTCCACCTTGGCGCCCGCGGGCGGGGTGAAGGTGAAGTTCTCGGCCGCCGGCGGGGTGAACGTCACCTGGGTGAAGCCCACCTGGTACGCCGGCTCCGCCGATCCCTTGGCGAACAGCTGCACCTGGAGCGGCACGTACGTCTCGCCGTCGAGCGCGATGCGTACCTCCTGCACCAGCGAGCCCTCCGCCTTGGGCGCCAGCACGAGCTGGTAGGCCGGGCGGCCCGCCACCTCGGCCGTGTTGATCACCCGGACGTCGGTGTGCTCGTCGACCTCGGTCAGCAGCCGCTCCGCCGCCGCCTGCGGCGTCAGATCGGTCGGCTGCGGCGTGGGCGTGACGGGCTTCTGCCCCGTCCCGGCCTTGATCGTCAGCTTGGTCGCGGTGTTGGTGGCGCTGTCCCAGTACCAGGCCTGGTCGCCGTTGACGATCAGGTTGGTCTCGTTCAGCTGGGTCGGCATGGCCACGCGCATCTTGTTCTCGCCGCCGTACCAGACCTTCACCTCGTGCGAGCCGGACAGCAGGCTGAGCGGCGACGTGGCGCCACCGCCGCCGGTCTGCGGCAGCGCCGGCAGGCCGAGCGACGCCGTCTGCTGGACGGTGCCGGACATCGGCGCGATGCCCTGCGACTTGCTGGTCGCCGCCACGGCGTCGGCCAGCAGCTGCTGGGCCGAGCGCTCCGGCAGCACGGGCTCGCCGCTCACCGCGGCTATGACGGGGCCGGCGCCGATCGCTGCTCCGATCACGGCCGCCGCCGCGATCGGTACCCCCCACCTCACGAACGTGCCTCTGCGCATCTCACTCCTTAACGGTATGTCGATGTACACAGCCTGCGTCGTGCATCCTTAGGCGGACCTGAGACAGTCTGAGACTGCTCTCAGCCTTCTCAGGGTGGTCTCAGGCACTGGACGGGAGAATCAGCACATGAGGGTACTTGTCGTCGAGGACGAGCGGCGCATGGCGGCGGCGTTGCAGCGCGGGCTCCAGGCGGAGGGTTTCGCCGTGGACCTCGCCCACGACGGCGAGCAGGGACTGCACGCGGCCCGGCAGGGCGACTACGACGTCGTGGTGCTCGACATCATGCTGCCGAGGCTGTCGGGCTACAACGTGTGCAAGCAGTTGCGCGCGGAGGAGAACTGGGTGCCGATCCTCATGTTGTCGGCCAAGGACGGCGAGTACGACATGGCCGACGGGCTCGACCTGGGGGCCGACGACTACCTGACCAAGCCGTTCTCGTACGTGGTGCTGGTGGCCAGGCTGCGGGCGTTGCTGCGGCGCGACGCGGGACGGCGGCCGGCGGTGCTGACGGCCGGCGACCTGTCGCTGGACCCGGCGCGGCGCAGGGTGGAGCGGGGCGGCACCTCGGTGGAGCTGACGCCGCGCGAGTTCGCGCTGCTCGAGTACCTGATGCGCAGGCGCGACGAGGTGGTGTCGAAGTCGGAGATCCTCGAGCACGTGTGGGACACCTTCGACACCGACCCGAACGTGGTCGAGGTGTACGTCGGCTACCTGCGCCGCAAGATCGACGCCCCGTTCGGCAGGAACGCGCTGCAGACCGTCCGCGGCGCCGGCTACCGGCTGGCGGGCGACGGTGGCTGAGTCCCCGCTCGTGTGGTGGCGCCGCCAGGGATTGCGTTTCAGGCTCACCGTGGCGGCCGCCGCGGTGCTCGCGCTGGCGCTCGCCCTGTCGGCGTCGGTGCTGCTCAGCGTGCTCGACCGGGCCCTGATGGACACCGTGGACGAGAGCACCAGGAGGCAGGCCGACGCCGTGCGCGTGGCCGCCGACGCCGGCACGCTGACCAGCCCCATCACCACCCACGACGGCACGATCGTGCAGGTCGTCGACGCCCGGGGCCGGATCACGCACGTCACGTACGGCACGGACCGGCTGGTGCCCCTGCTGGACGCCGCGGCCAGGGCCAGGGCCCTGCGCGGCGGGCAGGCCATACTGCTGGACGGGCGGCCGTACGCGGTCCCCGGCTTCCTGCGGGTGGTCGTGCTCAGCGCGGACCGCGGGCAGACGGTGATCGCGGCCAGGCCCATCACCGAGATCCAGACCAGCCTCGGCACGGCCGGGCGGGTCCTGCTGGTCGGCACGCCCGCGCTGGTCGTCCTGCTCGCCGTGGCGAGCTGGATCATGATCGGCCGGACCCTGCGCCCGATCGCCGCGCTGCGCAGGGTCGCGGCCGACATCACGCACACCGCCAGGTCGCGCCGGCTGCCGGTGCCGCAGTCGCGCGACGAGGTGCACTCGCTGGCCACCACGCTCAACGGCATGCTGGCCCGGCTGGAGGACGCCGAGCAGCGCCAGCGCGCTCTGGTCTCCGACGCCGCGCACGAGCTGCGCAGCCCGCTGGCCAGCATCCGGCTGCAGTTGGAGGTGGCGCTCGGCCACCCCGAGGGCCAGGACTGGGTGGAGACGGCCGAGGGCGTGCTGGAGGACACGATGCGGTTGTCCAGGCTGGCCGAGGACCTGCTGGCGCTGGCCCGGCTGGACGAGCGCGGCGGTGTCCCGGCCAGGAGCGAGCCGGTGCACCTCGACGAGGTGGTGCGCCAGACCGCCGACCGTTACGGCGAGGCGCGCCTGACCGCCTGCGACCCGGTCGTGGTCCGCGGCGACGCGCTCGACCTGAGCAGGGTCCTGACGAACCTCATGGACAACGCGGTACGCCACACCTCCTCCAAGGTGGAGGTCGTGCTGACCGCCGACGGCGTGCTGACCGTGACCGACGACGGGCCCGGTATCCCGGAGCAGGACCGAGATCGCGTGTTCAACCGCTTCACCAGGCTCGACTCCGGGCGCAGCCGCGACGAGGGCGGCGCCGGGCTCGGGCTGGCGATCGTACGGGAGACCGTGCGCGCCCACGGCGGCACGGTCTCGCTGGAGGACGCCGCACCGGGACTGCGCGTCGTGGTGCGGCTCCCCGTCTCCCGCTGAGCACGACGTGGCCGCAGACCGCGGCACGGCCGGCTGCTGAGTGCTGGAGATCGCCGCCTGTGGGCCGCTGTCCCACGACCCGGCGGAAGAGGCGGCAGGCGGGTTCCGGCGGGGTGCTGGGGATCAGCGCGGTTCGGGGGGTGGTAGTCGGATCATGGAGCGTTCCGAAAAGTGGTCAGGCGGCTGTCCCCTTTTCGGCGGTGGCCAGGAAGTCCTGGGCGATCATCGGCAGGCGGCGACGGGCGTGCACCACGGCGATGACGCGGCGCACGGCGGGTTCGAGCGAGCGCACCACCAGGCCCGCGCGTGCGGCCTGCTCGGCCATGCCGCGGTACCACAGCAGTGAGGCCTGGCCGGCGCGGACCGCGTTCAGCCAGCCGTTGCGCTCGTCGGTTTCGAGCACGACCACCGGGGTCACCGCGTACTTGCCGAACATCGCGTCGAGCTCCCTGCGCCGGGTGCTGCCGCGGGCCGGCAGCGCCAGGCGCATGCCGTGCAGCTTGCCCATCGGCACCGGATTGGGCAGGTCGAGCCCGGGCGGGGAGATCAGCACGATCTCCTGGCGTTCGAGCGGGTGGGTGATGAGGTCGGCGGGCACGGGCAGATCGGTGAGCCCGAGATCGGCTCGCTGATCCCGGATGGCGGTGACGACGCCCTCGCGGCCGTCGCAACGCACGATCTGAACGCGTACACCGGGGTGCTCGGCCGCGTAGGCGGGCAGCAGCCGCCCCGCGAGTCCGGGCTCGAGGCTGGGCGTCGAGGCGATGCGAAGCTCCGCCTCGGTGACGCCGCCGTGGTTGGCCAGGCCCTCGATCTCGTGGACGGCGTCGAGCGCCTCCCGTGCCAGCTTGACCACCCGCCGGCCCTGTGCGGTGACGACCACGCCACGGCCGGAACGGGCGAAGAGGGTCATGCCGAGCTCTCGCTCGAGATCGCGGATCGCGCGGGAAAGCGCAGGCTGCGCGATGTACAGCGACCTGGCCGCGTCGGTCATGGTGCGGTGCTCCGCAGTCGCGACCACATAGCGGAGCTGCTGGAGATTCATGCCAATGAAGCTAGGACACAGCCCGGTCCGCGGACCGGGAGATAACCGAGATCACCTCGAATGATTTCGGACTGTAACCGAGTGCTGCTACATCCGTGACGGGTGATAAATGAGTATGCTTTTGCCCCAAATTTGCTAAGGGTCCGTCAAGTCGCGGGACAAAGCTAGTCATTCCAGGCAGACGGGTGAACGGGGAGACACGGTGACAGGGAACGGGCAATATCCGCCCCCGCCCCAGGGGCCAGGACAGCCACACAGGCCACCGTCCTTGCCGTGGCCGCCGCCGGGCCACCGCGAGCCGCAGCGCCAGGGCGGGCAGCCGTACGCGCCGCCGCCCCAGGGACAGCCGCCCTACCCGCAGGGGCAGCCGCCCTACCCGCAGGGTGCTCCCCCGCAGGGCGGGCCGTACCCGCCGCCCGGTTCCCGCGACGGGCGCACGCGCACGTTCGCGCCGGAGCCCCCGCCACCCCCGCCGCCCCCGCCGCCTCCTCCACCGTACGGCCGGCAGTGGCAGCCGCCCCCTCCCCCGCCACCGCCGCCTCCGATGCCGCCGCGGCAGTGGCACCAGCCGCCGCGCAGGAAGTCCGGCATGGGCGTCGCCGGGGTGCTCGGCATCGTGTTCGGGTCGATGGCGGCGCTGTTCGCGCTGATCGTCGTGGGCGCGGCGATGCTCAAGGCCTCGTCGCGGTCGGAGACGACGAATCCGATCGCGATCCCGACGTACGAGCCGCCGTCGCGTGACACCGACCGTCCCGACCCCTTCCCGACGCGGACACGGGAGACCGAGAAGCCCGACGAGCCGGACACGACGGTCACGCCGCCGAAACAGGTCACGCTCAACACGAGCCTGAAGAACAACACCGTCTACCGCGCGGGCGCGCTGCCACGGCTCAACTGCCCGGCCGGCAACGTCAACATCTTCAGCGACAGCCAGCTCAAAGCACTGATCCTGAAGACCGGCAAATGCATGGACCGGGCCTGGCGGCCGATCCTGGAGCGGCAGGGGATCCCGTTCCGGCCGCCGGGGTACGCCATCGCGGCCAGACGCGGCAGGGGCGCCTGCGGCGACTACCCGCACGCCGGCAGCATCGTGCCGTACTACTGCCCGCGCAACAGCACGATCTACGCCTCGACCTCGGCCATGGCCCGCGGCAACGGCAACTCCCGCGGCTACGGGCAGATCATCTCCTGGCACGGCGGCATCATCAGCATGATGGCCCACGAGTACGGCCACCACGTGCAGAACATCACGGGCCTGATGAACTCCTGGTGGAGCAGCACTCTGGATTCCTCCAGCCAGAGCGGCAAGCTGGCGCTCAGCCGGCGGCTGGAACTGCAGGCGACCTGCTTCGGCGGCATGTGGATGCGGTCGGTCGCGGGATCGTATCCGGTGAACACGGTCAACCGCGCCCGGCTGTTCTCGTTCTACGCCCAGGTGGGCGACTACCCCGGCTATCCGCGCGACCACGGCACCCCCGCGAACAACAATCGCTGGTTCCGTCAGGGGTGGCTGCGGAGCAAGGCGTACCAGTGCAACACGTGGCTGGCGCCGCCCTCCGCGACCTCCTGAAATGCACGTGGTGTTCATCTCATGTTGAGTACATGTCTCTGATGTCCATATATGGGGACTAGAATCCTGGCAATCTTGTGCCCAACGGGGGGCAACGACGGTTTTGCCTGGTAGGCATGTAAAGGAGCCGGTGTGAGCAAGCGCGATGGGGTCGGCACCGTGCTAGGAGGCAGGAAAAAGCGCCCCGCGCGCCGCCCGCGCCCGGCATCGGGCGGCTCGGGCGCCTCCGGCTCCCGCGCTCCGCGCTTCGCCAAACCGCTGACGACAGCCTCCGTACTCGGCTGGACCGCCCTGTCCGCCCTCGTGCCCGGCGCCGCGCACCTGCGCGCCGGGCATCGCCGTACCGGGATGATCCTCATCAGCGTGTACGCGGTGGCGCTGCTGGGAGCCCTGGCCTTCGCCCTGACCCGCGAGGATCTCGTAGCGAGCCTCACGTCCTTCGCCGGCGACGGGATGCAGATCACGGTGATCGTCGTGGCCTCCGCGTTCGCGCTCGGGTGGTTCGCGCTCATGGTCACCTCGTACGTGGCGCTCGGCCCGAACCGGCTGAACCAGCAGGGCCAGGTGGTGACCGGCATCATCGTGGGCGTGCTGTGCGTGGCGGTCATGTCGCCGTTCGCACTGGCGGCCGGCTACGTGCAGACCCTCCGGAACGCGATCGGCGACATCTTCCCCTCCTCGCCCGACTCCGACGGGCCGCCCATCGCCAAGAACCCCGACAACCCGTGGGGCAGCCGTACCCGGGTGAACTTCCTGCTCGTCGGCGGCGACGCGGCGGGCAACCGCACCGGCGTGCGGACCGACAGCATGAACGTGGCCAGCGTGGACCTCAAGACCGGCAACACGGTCCTGTTCAGCCTGCCGCGCAACCTCCAGCACGTACGCTTCCCGCCGTCCTCGCCGCTGGCCAGGCAGTTCCCCAACGGGTTCATGGCCGAGCTGCCGAACGGCGGCCTGCTCAACGAGGTCTGGCAGTACGCCAACGACCACCCGGAGATCATGGGCGGCAAGAACAAGGGCCCCCGGGCGCTGATGGACGCCGTCGGCTACACCCTGGACCTCAAGATCGACTACTACGCCCTGATCAACATGTACGGCTTCGCGGCGCTGGTCGACGCCATCGGCGGCCTGAAGATCCGCGTCGAGCAGGACGTCCGGTGGGGCGGCCTCTACGGCACCGCGGGCACGATCAAGGCGGGCTACCGGAAGCTGACCGGCGAGCAGGCCCTCTGGTACGGGCGCTCCCGCGTGAACAGCGACGACTTCTCCCGCATGGGCCGCCAGCGCTGCGTCATCGGCGCCTTCGCCCAGCAGGCCACCCCCGCCGTCATCCTGACGAACTTCAACAAGATCGCCGGCGCGGCCAAGCGCATGGCACAGACGAACATCCCGCAGCAGCTCGTGCAGCCGCTGGCGGAGGTGGCCGTCAAGGTCAAGGATGCCAAGATCACGAGCCTGCAGTTCGTGCCGCCGGCGTTCTGGCCGGGCAGCGCGGACTGGGTGAAGATCCGCCAGGCCACGAAGAAGGCGATCAACGCCTCGATGCGCCCGCCCAAGCAGGCCCAGACGGCCGGCGTGAGCGCCTCGCCCAGCGTCACGGGGCCGACGCCGGCGAAGACCCGCGCCGCCGGTCCCACGCAGACCCCGACCCGCAACAGCCAGAAGGCCGACGCCGAGTCCGTGGATGAGCTGTGCGGCCTCTGACGACGACCGTCACACCACGACGGGAAGCGACCGCGGGCCTCTGACGGTCAGGCTGGCCCGCCACCGCAGTCGCTCGGGCGGCACGGCCAGGGCCAGCCCGGGCAGGCGGCGTACGACCCCGCTCAGGGCCGCCCGGCCCGTCATCCGGGCGAGCTGGGCGCCGAGGCAGAAGTGGGGCCCGTGACCGAAGCTCAGGTGGCCGGCGGCGTCCTCCCGGGTGATGTCCAGCCGGTCCGGCTCGGGAAAGCGCCCGGGATCCCGGTTGGCCGCCCCCAGCGCCACCAGGATCGGCCGCCCGGCGGGCACGTGCTCGCCGCCCAGCTCCATCGGCTCCGTGGCGAACCGCCAGGTCGCCCGCTCGACGGGGCTGTCGTACCGCAGGAGCTCCTCCACGGCCTGATCCACGAGCTCGGGACGCTCGCGCAGCAGACGGAGCTGGTCCGGCTGCCGGAGCAGCGTGCAGACGCCCAGCCCGACGAGCCCGACCGTCGTCTCGTATCCGGCCACCAGCAGCAGGAAGATCATCGCCATCATCTCGGCCTCGCCCAGCCGCTCCCCGTCGTCGGCGGCGGCCGTTATCGCGCTGATGACGTCGTCCCCCGGCGCGCGCCGCTTGGCCGCGACCAGCTCGCCCACGTAGGTGCCCAGCCGCCCCAGCGCCTCCGGCCGGGCGTCGCCGTCCTCGTCGGACGAGACGACGGCCGTGGTCCACCGCTGGAAGTCCGTACGGTCGGCCGCGGGCACCCCGAGCACGTCGCAGAGGGTGGCGAGCTGGAGCGGCGAGGCGAAATCCGCGATCAGATCGGCTTCGGCCCGCCCCTGGAGGCCGTCGATGAGCGCGTCCACCCGGCGTTCGATCCGCGGCCGCAGGGCGTCCAGCCTTCCCGGCGTGAAGTAGCGGGAGACCACGCGCCGCAGCCGGGTGTGCTCGGGCGGATCCGTGGTGAGCAGGTGGGTGCCGAGGCCTGAGCGGTCCTCCAGCGGCCGCCCGCGCCCCGCCTCCTGCCAGTCGGGCGGCGCCACGCGCGGGTCCTTGCTGAGCCTGGGATCGGCGAGCGCGGCGCGGGCGTCGTCGTACCGGGTCACGAGCCACCCGTACAGCCCGCTGCGCAGATCCACCCGCCGCAGCCCACCCGACTCCCGCCACCGGGCGTATACCGGGTACGGATCGGCCGGCGCCCCTTCCTGCCCGGACGGCATGTCTCTCCTCCCGTTCACGGTTCCGGCGCATCCGGCGCACCGGAACTCTCGTGATCCAACCCCATACTCGCGTCCGGCCGCTCATACCGGAACCCGGGCTTTCCACCTGCGTTCGCGGCGCCGGCGTCGTGCTGCCGGGGTGACCTCATGACTTCGAACCATGGTGCGGGTGCGGGAGGCGCCGCGCGGTGCGCCCCCCGCACCCGGCTCTACTTGGCGAGCTGCCCCAGGATCCACTCGGCCAGCGTCGCGGTCACCTTGCCGTGCTCGGAGTTGTCGGAGTCGCAGTGGTAGTCGTCGAGCTGGCTCTGCTCCGGCGACAGGGCGGTGATGTCGGTGTAGAGGTCGACCGGCCACTCCACCGGGTCGTACCGGAGGGCGACGGCGCTCACCGAGGGCACGAAACAGGCCGAACGGTACCGGTTCTCGATCGGCGCCCCGAGCCGGTCGGCGACCATCCCGTACGAGGGCAGCGTCCCGCCCGGCGCGCCGTCGAACGCCGGGACGTCGCTGGTGTAGCTCCTGCTCTCCCACATCGGCGCCGCCCGCATGCCGCCGACCAGGCTGTTGACGCCGCGTTCCGGCTGGGTGCGGACGGTCGCCGCGACGACGCCCTCCAGCGCGCTCCACTCGAACGCGTGCTTGTCGGGCGGCACGTTCCTGCCGGTGCCGTCGGCGGCGCCGTTGGCCACCCCGAGCTTGCGCGGCCGGGTGGGGAACCAGCCCGCGCGCCGCAGGTCCTCCAGGAACTCGACGCGCAGCGGGCTGGCGGTGGCGACGGGTCCCGAGTAGCGGTCGCTCTCGACCCACGCCCACAACGTCTGCTGCGCGGCGGGGCTGCTGATCAGGCCGGCCTGGCCGGCCGGGGCCAGGCGCTGGGAGAAGTACGCGAGCTGCTGCAGGATGAGCGGGATCCACGCGCCGTTGTGCGGAGAGTCGTAGGACAGGTACGTCGCGGTCTGGTGGTCCTCGCCGCGCGTCTCCATCTCGGCCAGCGCGTACCTGGTGATCAGCCCGCCCACGCCGACCCCGGCGGCGATCAGGGGCGCGTCGCCGGCCCGCTCGGTGACGGCCCGGCGGACGCACGCCGCCGCCACGCCCGCGTTGGCCTGGATGTGGGTGTGCCGGACGTCGAACCCGAGCAGCACGACGTCGATGCCCTGCGCGAGCAGCTGGCCGAGCAGGCGGTTGCGCTCGGGCGGGTACGGCGCGTCGAGCCGGTTCCACAACGCGGCCAGGTCACTGGGCCCGTGGTCGAACCCGTCAGCGATGATCATCGGCCGGACGAGCCGGTCGTGGCCCGCGCCGTAGTGGACGGCGGCGCTTCCCGTGGCGGTCCGTCCCCGATGGGACCAGGCGGAGGTGAGCGCCCATTCGGTGTCGGGAACGCGTGCCTGCCCGGCCGTCCCCGGCGTCGCGAACAACATTCCCTTGGGGAGCGCCTCGGCGACCTGATCCGCGCGGCCGGCGGGCACCGGCTCCTCCCGCAGGACACGCTCGACGTCGATCCTGGCCGCCCCTTGTGTCGCCATGATTATTCACCTTTTCTCGCGGGTTTACCGGACGTCACCCCCGATACTCACGCCTCCTTTCGAAAAGACCACTTTCCCTTTTCGCATTCAACGACCCATGCGATTGCCGCATGCCGGTATCTCCAGCTCACCTCGCATTCCCCGACAAATCAACCCGCGAAGGGGACAATTAACCCGACCATTCATCAGGCCGCGCGTCACGGCCATTTTTCCGGTCTCTCGCGTCACACGAGCGCGCGTTTGCGGGGCATCAGGGCCAGCGCGCCCACGTACAGGAGGGCAGCGACGATCAACAGCCCCTTGTAGCCGATCACCAGGGCCGCGTATTCGAGGCAGCCGCCCACCATCGCCCCCAGCAGATTCGCGCCGAAGGAGGTGGTCGCGTCGGCCGTGTCGGCGAAGCGCTTGGCGAAGACCACGTTCGCGGCGAAGATCGGCAGGAACGCCACCGTCACGGCCGCCACCGCCCGCAGCGGCAGCGGCAGGGAGAGCAGCCATTCGTTCGGCACCAGCCAGGCCAGCAGCAGGCCGGCGAGCAGCACGCCGTACATGACCGGCAGCGGCGGGGTGCGGAAGCGGCGGGTGATCTCGACGGCGGCGAGCACGGCGACCAGGACGCCGGCGAAGACGATGGCGTTGACCACCCACGTGGTGCCGAACAGCAGCGCGAAGCCGGTCACGCTCTTGGTCTCCAGCAGCATGAACCCCACGCCGAGCAGGAACAGGTCGGCGTACGGGCGCATGCGCCGGTACGGGCCCGCGACGACGCGGACGGCGAGGAGGCTGACGATGAGGATCAGGGTGAGCGTGATGACGTAGATCGGCGGGATCGTGGCGTCGTGGAGGTAGAGGAAAGGCCGGTCGTCGTCGGCGGGCTGCGGCGTGCCGGCGGCGGCGCCCGGCCATTCGGAGGCGCAGCGCTGGTCCGACGCGGCCAGCCCGGCGGTGATCACGGCCTGCTGGCCGGCGGTGCTGACGACGTCGACGCACGGCTTGTGACCGAAGGCGCGCTGCATGGTCGAGGCCAGCCGGTCGACGAGCCAGCTCTCGCGGTAGTAGTTGTACATCGAGAACGTGCCGCCCGGCTTGAGGTGCTCGCGGGCGGCCCGCATGGCCTCCTCGGTGAACAGGTAGCTCTCCAGCCGCAGCGAGCTGGCCCCGGAGACGAGGGTGAGCGAGTCGGGCAGGGCGAACAGGATCAGGTCGTACGTGGCGCCGGTGCGCTCCAGGAAGGCGCGGCCGTCGGTGATGTGGGTGGTGACGCGCGGGTCGTCGTAGGGCCGGTCGGGGTGGACGGACTCGCCCAGCTCTCGGAGCTTGGGGTCGATCTCGACGGCGTCGACCCGGTTCGCGCCCTTGGACAGGGCGATCGCCACGTCGGTGCCGCTGCCCGCGCCCACGATGAGCACGTCCTTGGGGGGCTTGACGGTCCGCTCGTACGGCAGCCCGTACTGGCGCTCCCACTGCAGGCGGGCGGCGGCGGGCACGGCCTGCTGGTGCGGGATGCCGTTGACGGCGATGTCGGTGACGCCGATGCCGAGCACCTGCATCGGCTTGGAGGTGACCTTGTAGTACGGCGACCAGATCGCCCCCGCGGTCAGCGTCTCGGCCAGCAGCAGCCCGACGACGACCAGCGAGGGCACGGTCACCAGGCCTACGTAGAGCGCCCGCGGCCGGGGCACCAGCAGCAGGCCGTAGCAGATGGCGGCGATCAGCCCCCAGAAGACCGGCGGCGCGCTCAGGAACGACAGCGCCGTGAACGCCGCGATGCCGGTGAGGCTGCCGATCAGGTCGTAGCGGTAGGCCTCCAGGCGCGGCAGCTCGGGAAAGCAGCGGCCGACGAGCTCGGCGGGCCCCATGAGGATCAGCGCGGCGGCGCAGAAGATGACCGGCAGGATCAGCCACGCGGGCGGCCCGCTGGTGGACAGGCTCGTCCAATACAGGACGCCTTCGGTGTTCCTGTCGACGGTCACCGGGAACGTCAGCACGACGACGGCCAGGACGGCGAGCACGACCGGCGAGTAGTACGGCTGCCGCCGCGAGCGCCCCACGCGCAGGAACCCGAGCCCGATGCCCAGGAACGAGCCGAGCAGCACGAAGTTCGTGAAATAGCTGAGGTGGACGATGTTCGATCCGGTCCACCGGATCAGCGCCAGCTCGAGGAAGAGCATGAAGGCGCTGGCGAGGATGAGCCTCGGCCGCACCGCCAGCCAGTGGGCTTTCTCTCCGTCGTCGACCGGCTTCTGGGCCTGGAGCGTCATAGGACCTTCTCCGTGGATACTCCAGCCTTCAGGCCGGGGAGGAAACGGGCTCCCGCATAGCGGGGCGGGGAAAGGCGGCTCGCCGTCAGGGTGCGCACCGGTGTTCTTCCTTCTTGATCGTGTAGGTGTAGCCGTCGGCTCGCTGGAGCAGCCGGAGATGCTTGTACGAGGTCTTCACCGGCCCACCAGTAGTCTGCACGGTGTGACTGCCGGAGGTGCGCACGGCGACCCGGCCGGTGGATTTAGGGGCGCCGGTGCGGTGCCGGTTCCATTTCGTGCGGCCGCCGCTGCCGCAGCGCACGGGCAGGCCGGTCGCCGTCAGTGCCCTGAAGAGAGCCCAGCGGGTGGCGTTCACCGCGGCGGCATCCCGCAGCGGTGCCTTGGCCCGTGCCAGCACCCGAGCCAGGACCGCTGGGCGGCCGGCCAGGAACTCGGTGACCGGTGTGCTGTTCTTGGCCTGGTTGCAGGGCACGCATGCCAGGCACAGGTTGCTGATGCGATCCGAGCCGCCTCGTGAGCGGGGGTGGATGTGGTCGATGGTCAACGGGATGCCGCCCGCTGCGCAGTAGGCGCAGGCCCGCCCCCATTTTTCCAGCAGGTATTCGCGGGCCTCATAGCCGTGCAGCGTACCGTGCTGGTACTCCACGCCTGCCAGTGGCCTTCCTGCGGCCAGGGCGTGCGTGTCGAAGCGCACGGTCTCCACGTGGATCGCCCGCACTGGAGCCAGGCGGCGCAGCCGCGCCACCCAATTCATCGCGGTGTCCACCCGGTGTCGGAGGCTTGGGGCGAGCCAGCCGTCGGGGCGTCGACGGTTGGCGAACCTGGGGGCGCGAAAGCGCAGGTTCCGCGATCGTCTACCGCGCCGGTGGGCGGCCCGTGCCGTGAGCTTGTCGCGGATCTTGCCGCCGCGGTGGTCAAGCTGGATGCTGTACAGGCCGTGCCGGGCCACCACCGCCCGCCCCGACTTCAAGAGTTTGCGGGCGCGGGCTGGATGGCAGGGATCCAGCGGCGTGCCGTCCGAGGCCAGGACGAACACGCGGGGTGCGGTCTCACGACCGGCTTCTCCGCTTGCGCGGGTGACGCCCTCACCGCCAGGTGAGGCGGCGAGGGTCTCCCCTCGACCATGTTGGACACTCCGCTGCCCGAAAGCGTCCGCGCCCCGTTTCGTCCCTGCCCCAGGGTTGTCTGCAGGCGCGAATCCCAGGGTCCGCCGCTGAGGAAGCACGGCGGAGTGGATCTGCTGACGTGTGTCCAACGTAGCCACCAAGGTCACCTCCCTTGTCGTGGTGGCTGGGTCTGGTCACTCCGGCCCGCCCCACGTCAGACGGGGGAACGAGCCACGGCCTGCAGACCGAGGAGCGAGTGACGATGCCTCACCGTAGTCAGCTGGACCCGAAAACGCGGAAGCATCTGTGATCGGTTATGTGATCCTATTCCAGTGCTGGTGTCTGGGATCGTTTCCCACGGCGGTGGCTCGCATGGGGGTGCAGGTGAGATCCTGCGCCTGATGCTGCCCCGTGTGCCGCCCTCATCCTGCCTGCTACAGATATCGAACGAACAGCACGTCTGCCCCACCCTCGGCACCCCGATCTCACAATAAGTAACCGATAGATTACCATTCCATCAGGCTGCCGGGTGGAACATGCGAGCGATTCATGGCCACCCCGCTCATTACCAGTGATCTCTCTGCAATCCACTGAGCCCGACGGCCCGGAAAAGGTCGTCCACCTCGCGCAGTTTGGGGTGTTTTCGCAGGTCAAAACCCCTGGAATGCGCTGGACGTCCACCGCCGGATGGAGGAATGTTGGGACGTTCGTTTCCCTCCAGATACGACCGGTGGTGACACATGCGGGTCCTGATCCAGCTCCGTCCCTCCCCCGACCTGGTCGCGGCGGTGGCCGACCCCGGCCAGACCGCCACCACGGCCGACGTCGCGGACGGCCTGCCCGGCGTCGAACTCGACCCGGCCTTCGTTCCCGTGGCCCTGCCGCGGCCCGTTCCCGCGGTGGGCGGCGACCCCCTCTCGCTCAACCAGCCGCTCGACTTCTCCCTGGCCGCCGAGGACGCCTCCGTGCTGGTACGGGGCACGATCTCGGACGACGAGCCGGCCTCCAGGGTCACGATGCTGTCCGCGCTCCGGCCCGACGTGGTGGGAGTCTTCTCCGACCCGGTCATCGAGTCCTCGCCCACCTGCGGCGGCGATCCGCCGGTCGGCGACTGGCGCGACGTCGAGCGGCTCATGAACGTGGCCGGGCTGCACGCGGAGGGCCTCGACGGGACCGGCGTGGCGCTGGCCGTGCTGGACACCGGCGTCAACGCCGCCCACACCGCCAGGCAGCTCGGCAGAGGCGTCACGCTCGACGCCGACCGGTGCTGGAGCCCGCCGGGCGTGCCGGGCAAGCCGGGCGAGTTCGAGGTCGACCACGGGACGATGTGCGCGTTCGACGCGCTCATCGCCGCCCCGCAGGCCTCTCTGATCGACATCCCGCTGCTGCTGTCCACCCGGCCGGGCGGCTCGGCGCTGGACGGGCTGCTGTCGGACGCGGTGTCCGCGTTCGCGCACCTGCGTACCGTGCTGGGGGCCCAGCCGGCCGGCACGCGGGCGCTGGTCGTGAGCAACTCGTGGGGGTCGTTCTCGCCGGAGTGGGACTTCCCCGTCGGGCATCCGGGCAACTACTCCGACAACGCCGCCCATCCGTTCAACCTGATGGTGGCCGCCCTCGACCGGGCCGGCGCCGACGTGCTGTTCGCGGCCGGCAACTGCGGGCGTGAGTGCCCGGACGGGCGCTGCGCCTACCCCAACCGGCCCATCGTGGGCGCCAACTCCCACCCCAAGGCGCTGTCGATCGGCGGCATCGACGTCAACGGCGAGCGGGTGGGCTACTCCTCGCAGGGGCCGGGGCGGCTGACCGCCCGCAAGCCGGACGTGTGCGCGTACACGCACTTCCTGGGGTCGAAGGCGTTCGGCGACGGCGCGCCGGACTCGGGGACCTCCGCGGCGACCCCGGTGGTGGCGGGGCTGGTGGCGGCCGTGCGCACCACGTGGCCGTCGGCGAAGCTGTCGCCGGCCCAGCTGCGGGCGCTGTTGCGGCGGACCGCGGAGGATCGTAGCGAGGTGGGGTTCGACTACGACTACGGGTACGGGACCGTGGATCCGGCGGGGATCATCGCCGCCCTCCAGCGACGGGCCAAGAGCGCGGCCTGAGCCCCCGCATCCCACCGGACGGCCGGGGAGGCGGCGGGGTCAGGCGTTCTGGCGGCTGAACACGCGCGTCCCGACCGTGAGGCTGACCACGGCGAAGACCGCGGTCACCGCCACCCCCGCACCCACGGTGCCGGTCAGGTACTGCCCGTGGAACAGGTCGCGCAGCGCGTCCAGGACGTACCTGAAGGGGCTGATGTGCGAGATGGCGTCGAGCCGGCCCGGCGCCATCGGCATCGGCATCGGCAGGAACGAGCCGGGGCTCGGCGGCTACGGCGCGCGGCCGCTAGTAGCTGCTGGAGAAGCCGCCGGAGATGGCGGCGATGCCGAAGACGAAGATGAGGAACGCGAAGGTGAGGATCATGAGGATGGTGCTGATGATCCCGCAGATCCGCCCGGCCGCGATGTGCCCGCGGTTTTCGTAGGGGTAGCCGCTCTCGTCGATCTCGCGCAGCGCCTTGGTGCCCATCGACCACGCGAACGGCCCGAGGATGCTGCACACCACCAGGCTGAGGATGCCGAGCACGAGGATGGTCGTGCCGTTGGGGTGGCTGTGCTGCGGCCCGTAGGCGGGACCGTAGTTCGGGTAAGACATGATCGCTCGGCCCCCTCGCATGCGGCAGTCAGGTGGGTTTATACCACAGACTCCCTCTTGATCATGGTGCGTCATCATGGTACGGCACCGAACCGATCCCGCCCAAGGAGCCTGCCCCTGTGCGTGAACGCACCCAAACCATCATCACCCACCGGCACTTCCAGCGGTTCATCGTCGCCGTCATCCTGATCAACGCAGGCACGCTCGGCCTGGAGACCTTCCCGGCCGTCGTCGAGCGCCACGGCACCCTGCTGACCGTGGTCGACCACATCGCGCTCTACGTCTTCGCCTCCGAGCTGGCGGTCAAGCTCTATGTCGAGCGCTGCGCGTTCTTCCGCGACCCCTGGAACCTCTTCGATTTCGTCATCGTGGCCATCGCCTTCGCACCCGCGACGGGTGGCCTGTCGGTGCTGCGCTCGTTACGCATCCTGCGCGCGCTGCGGCTGCTGTCGGTCGTGCCGAGCCTGCGCCGGGTGGTGTCGGCGCTGCTGCGGGCGATGCCGGGGATGAGCTCGATCGTGGTGCTGCTCGCCCTGGTGCTGTACGTGGCCGCGGTCATGGCCACCAAGCTCTACGGGCAGGCCTCCCCCGACCGCTTCGGCAGCCTGCCGACCTCGCTGTTCACCCTCTATCAGACGATGACCGGCGACGACTGGGGCAACATCGCCAGGGAGGTGATGATCCGGCACCCGTCGGCCTGGATCTTCTTCACGATCTTCATTCTGGTGTGCACGTTCGTGATTTTGAACCTCTTCATGGCCGTCGTGGTCAGCGCCATGGACGAGGAGAACGCCGAGGAGCGGGCCGCGATCGAGGACACCACCGCCCACACCGAGCGGATCCTGGAGGAGCTGGCCGAGCTCCGCAAGGAGGTCGCCGAGCTCCGCCGGCAGGGCACCCCCGGGTGACCCGCCGCGCGGCCGGCAGGCCGCCCGGCGGGCGCTCCCGCGAAGAAGCGCAAAGAGCGCCCCGCTCTCCCGGCTCGAGCCGGTCGGCGTGACGCTCTTCCGATTGATCTGCGGCTAACGAGAATAGAACTCCACCACGAGCTGCTCATCGACGGGGACGACGATCTGCTCGCGCTCGGGCCGGTGCGTCAGCGTGAAGCGCAGGTCGGCGTGGTCGACCGACAGATAGGGCGCGATGCGCTCGTCGGCGTGGATCCCCTCGGCGGCGGCCACGAACGGCTGCATCCTGCGCGACCGCTCCCTCACCGTGATGACCTGGCCGGGCTTGACCAGGTAGCTGGGGATGTCCACCTTGCGGCCGTCCACGGCGATGTGGCCGTGGTTGATGTACTGCCTGGCGGCGTAGATCGACGGCGCGAGCCCTGCGCGCAGGACGAGCGAGGCGAGGCGGCTCTCCAGCAGGGTCACCAGCTCGGCGCCGGACGCCCCGGACTTGCGTACGGCGAGGTCCCAGTAGCGGCGCAGCTGCCGCTCCGAGACGTCGTAGTACCAGCGCAGCTTCTGCTTCTCCAGCAGCCGCAGGCCGTAGTCGCCGGTGGTGCGGCGGTTGGTCTTACGGCCGTGCTCGCCCGGCGGGTAGGGGCGCTGCTCGAAGTAGCGGACGGCTTTCCTGGTCAGCGGGACGCCCGCGCGACGCGACAGTCGCACCTTGGGGCCGGTGTAGCGCACGTTCACCTCAATGTGATTAGGTAGTCCTTACTAAGGTAAGGCTAACCTAGCACTAAATGTTACCCCTAGGAGGCGTCATGCTGCCGATCCCCGAGCGGGTCCGCACTCTCGCCGCGACCGCCAGCGTCGCCAAGCTCTCCGTCGACGGCGCCCCCTCGCCCGCCCGAGGCGGCGTGGACGAGCGCGGCCGTCCCGTGCTCCTGGTGCTTCCCCGCGAGCCGCTGCACGGCCTGAGCGGGGACGCCGTGGTGGCGGTGAACCTCACGGCGATGCGGCAACTGGGTGAGGTGACGCACCCGCGCGGGCTGATCGAGGTGCAGGGCTGGGCCGAGGCGGTGCCCGAGAGCGAGGCGCGGGCCGCGGCGGTGGCGGTGGCCGCGCACAGCGCGGAGGAGAGCCTGTTCGAGGCGCTGGAGCGGTTCGGCGAACGGGGCGCGCCCCAGCTGCTGCGCATGGACGTGGGCCAGGTCGTCTACCTGACCGGCCAGGAGTCGGGGCTGCTCGACGCCGACGACTACCTGGGCGCGAGGCCCGACCCGCTGACCGAGACCGCCGAGCGGGTGCTCGCCCACGTCAACTCCTCGCACCGGGCGCAGCTGACCGCCGGCGTGTCCAGGCAGCTGGGCGAGGCGCCCGGCGATGTGTGGCTGTGGGAGCTGGACCGGTTCGGCGCGACCGTACGGGTGGACGAGTCATTGGTGCGCTTCGCGTGGCCGACGCCGGCGCAGTCGGGGCTGTGCCTGGAGACGGCGCTGCGCGGCCTGCTCTGCAGCTGTTAATCACGGTTTTATGTGGATTAAACGGACATAGCTTTACATCGGCCCGAGGAGTGGTCCGGCGTCTCTAGCATCAGATGCGTGAGTGGAGCGCATCGATCGCCGGGCACGGCCGTCTCCGTCGACCAGAGGGGCCGGCGCAGGCGGGTGCTGATGATCGCCGGAGTGCTGCTCGGCACGCTGATGCTGGCCACGGCGGCGGTGCTGATCGGTGGCGCGTTCAACACGGCCAGGCTGGACGCCGTCGAGTGGCCCGGCGACGGGAGCGGCGCGCCCGAGAAGTCCGTGCCGGCCGCCATCGAGTCGAGCCCGGCGACGGGACGGCCCACCAGATCGGTCGCGCCCGTGGTCCCGGCCACGCCCGCGCCCAGGCGCACGGCCACCCCCACCCGGTCCCGGAGCCAGGCCCCCGTGGCGCGGCAGAGCACCAGCCCGGCCGCCACGCCGGTCTCCAAGACGCCGACGCCGGCCCCGCCTGCCAGCGCTCCGGCCACGACCGACGCCGAGCGCATCCCGCCCGGCCAGACGAAGGAACCTCCCGGCCTCGGCTCGGACAAGACGCACGGCCCGAAGAATTGAGCCGGTCCGGCCCTCAGGTGAGGCCGGTCGAGTCCGTCTCTCCTGCCGCGCACCAGGCCCGGAGGGCCGATCCTCGCGGCCGCTGGTTCCTCGCGGTGGTCGCGGTGGTGCTCATGACCTTCGCGCTGCCCTGGCAGACGATCCGCCGCGAGGGGATTTTCTCCTCTTAGAGGCTTTCTCCTCTCAAGGGATACGACCCCCTCCTTTTACGGTCGCCCGACGTCACCGCACGCGCCGCACCGGGTTGCCGTCTGTCATGGCCGGTCGTGAAGGCTCACGGGCTGCCCGCCGCGACGAAGCGCCCTCTTGCCTTGTGCCGTGGTGAGGCCGAATCTCACGCCTCCATTTATGGAATGAAGCGTTCCGTTCTGTTATAGTGGAACAGAACGAGCCGTTCCGATCCTGGAGGCAGAGATGACCGCTCTCGACATCCGCCCAGTGCAGACACCCGCCGAGCCGGCGCCCTACAAGTGGCGCCGGCCCGCGCTCGCGGTGATCCTCGCCGGTTCGGTGATGGAGCTGCTCGACGCCACCGTCACCAACGTCGCGGGCCCCACGATGCGGGCCGAGCTGGGGGGCGGCGCCTCACTCATCCAGTGGCTCGGCGCGGCGTACACGCTGGCCATGACCGCGGGCCTGCTGGTCGGCGGGCGGCTGGGCGACATCGTGGGCCGCAGGCGCATGTTCCTCATCGGGGTCGCCGGATTCACGGCCGGGTCGCTGCTGTGCGCCCTGGCCTTCTCCCCCGAGACGATCATCGCGGCCAGGATCGTGCAGGGACTGTTCGGGGCGGCGATGATCCCCCAGGGCATGGGGATGATGAAGGAGATGTTCCCGCCCAAGGAGCTCGCGGCGGCGATGGGACTGTTCGGGCCGGTCATGGGACTGTCCGCGGTGGGCGGGCCGATCCTGGCGGGCGCGCTGACCAGCGTCGACTGGCGGCTCATCTTCCTGATCAACCTGCCCGTCGGCGTGGCCGCCGCGCTGGCCGCCCTGCGCTACCTGCCCGGCACCCGTCCCGCCGGGGGCGTGCGGCTCGATCTGCCGGGGGCGCTGCTGGCCTCGGCGGGCACCGTGCTGATCGTGTTCCCGCTGGTGCAGGGCGGCGAGCACGGATGGCCGGCGTGGTCGTTCGGCATGATGGCCGCCTCGGGCGTGGTGTTCGCCGGGTTCGCCGCGTACGAGCGGCGCAAGGCCGCGCGCGGCGGCGACCCGCTGGTGGCGCCGAGCCTGTTCCGCAAGCGGGCGTTCGTCTCCGGCATGGCGACCGGCACGATCTACTTCGCCGCGTTCGCCGGGATCTTCTTCGTGGTCGGGCTCTACACGCAGCTCGGCCTGGAGTACTCCCCGCTCAAGGCGGCGCTGACCGGAGTCCCCTCGTCGCTCGGCATGATCGCGGGCATGGGGATCGCGCAGGCCGCGCGGCGGCACGGGCGGCGAGTGCTCCTGGCCGGGGCGCTCGTCATGGGACTCGGCGTGCTCGGCGTGATCGCCGTCGCCGCGCCGGGCGTCTCCCCCTGGCAGCTGGCTCCGGTGCTCGCGGTGACCGGTCTGGGCAGTGGCCTGATCATGAGCCCGTACTTCGGCATCGTGATGGCGGCGGTCGAGCCCGGCGAGACCGGCTCGGCGTCCGGCACGCTGACCGCGCTGCAGCAGGTCGGCGGCGCGCTGGGGCTGGCGCTGCTGGGCACGGTGTACTTCGGGACCGGCAGCGTGCAGATCACGCTCGGGGTGGCGGCCGGGATGATCGTCGCGACCTTCGCGGTCGGGCTGCTGCTGCCCAAGCAGGCCATGGACGACGTGAACCCCGTCCACTGAGGACCCGGAGAGCCCGCTGCGTGCGGGCTCTCCACCCTCGGGCCGGCGTCTCCCGGTACGCCGCCTCACCCCTGACCGCCTCACCCTGACCGCCTCACCCGTGACGACGCCTCATCGGGAGGCATGTCATGGGCGGGGCGGTCTTGGTTGGGCCGGCGCGCCGTTGCCCGATGCCGCGCCGGGCCCGGCCGGGCGGCTCGTCAGAGGGGGCCGGTTTCTGGTTTTCTGGCCTGCTCCATCCCGGCGAGGAGGTAGCCGAGGCCCTCGTCGAACGTGGCGTCCCACTCGTGGTCGAGGCCATGCTCGGCGAGGGCCGGGTAGCGGGCGGCGCGCTCGCGCAGGAACGCGCCGGTGTCCTCACCGTCGCCGTCCTGCAAGCTGACCTGCATGATGACCGAGCCCATGACGTAGTTGGACAAGCTGTAGGCGGCGGCCCGGGGGTCGGCGAAGCCGGCGGCCGCCAGTGCCGCGTACAAGAACTCGGTGCGCTCCAGCGCGTTCGGGCCCATGAGCGGGCGGTCCAAGATGGTGGCCGACCACGGATGGCGCAACAGGGCCGCGCGCCAGCCGCTGATCAGCGCGCGCACGAGCGCGTGCCAGGCGCCGTCCGGCCGCCGCTCCGGCAGGCGCACCTCGCCGAAGACGGCGTCCAGGGCCAGGTCCAGCACGTCGTCCTTGGTCTTGACGTGCCAGTAGAGGGTGGTCGAGCCGGTGTCGAGCCGCTCGGCCAGACGGCGCATGGTCAGCCGCCCCACGCCTTGCTCGTCGAGCAGCGCGACCGCCTCGGCCACGATCCGCTCCAGCGTCAGCGTCTGCCTCGGCGCCTTCTGGGGGCGCGACCACACGGTGTCCACGAAGGAGATAATACGTTGTACGAGCGACCGGATCGATGGTCTAGTAATAGAACAGCGATCGAGGGAGCTGCCATGGGACACATCGAAGTGAGCGGGGTGACGTACCTGCTGCCCGACGGGCGGCCGCTGCTGCTGGAGGCGTCGTTCAAGGTGGGCGACGGAGCCAAGGCGGCGCTCGTCGGGCCCAACGGCGCCGGCAAGACCACGCTGCTGCGGCTGATCGCCGGCGAGCTGGAGCCCGCCGACGGCCGGATCGCGAGCAGCGGCGGCATCGGCGTGATGCGGCAGTTCCTCGGCGCGGGCACCGTGCACGACCTGCTGCTCAACGTGGCGCCGCAGCGTGTCCGGGACGCGGCGGCGGAACTCGAAGCGGCCGAGGCCGCGATCTCCCGGACCGACGACGAGCCCGCCCAGCTGGCCTACGCCCAGGCCATCGCCGACTACGCCGACGCCGGGGGCTACGAGCTGGAGGTCGTGTGGGACGTGTGCGCGACGGAGGCCCTGGGGCTGCCGTACGAGCGGATCAAGGACCGGAGCCTGGCCACGCTGTCGGGCGGCGAGCAGAAGCGGCTCATGCTGGAGGCGCTGCTGCGCGGCCCCGACGAGGTCCTGCTGCTGGACGAGCCGGACAACTACCTGGACGTGCGCGGCAAGCAGTGGCTGGAGCGGGCGATCAGGGGCTCGGCCAAGACCGTGTTGCTCGTCTCGCACGATCGGCAACTGCTGGCCGAGGCGGCCGACCGGATCGTCACCGTGGAGGGGCGCACGGTGTGGGTGCACGGCGGCGGCTTCGCGAGCTACGCCGAGGCGCGCAGGCGGCGCAGGGAGCGGCTGGAGGAACGGCGGCAGCGCTGGGAGGACGAGCGGGCCAGGTTGCGGCGGCTCGTGCACACGCTGCGCCAGCGCTCGGCGAACAACGACGCGCTCGCGGGGGCGTACCAGTCGGCGGTGACGCGGCTGGAGCGGTTCGAGCGGGAGGGGCCGCCGCAGCGGGCGCCGAAGGAGCAGAACGTCCGCATGCGGCTGCGCGGCGGGCGTACCGGGAAGCGGGCGGTGGTCTGCGAGGAGCTGGAGCTGACGGGGCTGCTGCGGCCGTTCTCGACCGAGATCTGGTACGGCGAACGGGTCGGCGTGCTCGGTATGAACGGCACCGGAAAGTCCCATTTCCTGCGCCTGCTGGCCGGCGAGCCGATCGCGCACACCGGCGCCGCCCGCCTGGGCGCCAGGGTCACGCCCGGCTACTTCGCGCAGACCCACCTGCGGCCCGACCTGAAGGGCAAGGCGGCCGCCGACGTGGTGATGCGCGAGCACGCGATGACCCGCAACGACGCCATGGCGGCGCTGGCCCGCTACGAGCTGGCGCCGGCCGGCGGCCAGCCGTTCGAGACACTGTCGGGCGGGCAGCAGGCCCGGCTGCAGATCCTGCTGCTGGAGCTGTCGGGGGCGACGTTGCTGCTGCTCGACGAGCCGACCGACAACCTGGACCTGGCCAGCGCGGAGGCGTTGCAGCGGGGTCTGGAGGGCTTCGAGGGGACGGTGCTGGCGGTCACGCACGACCGGTGGTTCGCCGCCGACCTCGACCGGTATCTGATCTTCGGCGCGGACGGGCTCGTACGGGAGAGCGACGAGCCGCGCTGGGACCGCTAGCTGGAGACCCTGCGCAGGGACGAGACCGTCATGGTGTCGTCGACCGCCTCGGGCGAGAGCACGTGGTCGAGCACCATGACCGCGCACCCGCTGATGCCCGCTCCCGCGCCCAGCCTGCTCGGCTCGATGCGCAGCCGCCGGGTGGCCAGGGCCGTGGAGCGGCGGTAGACGACCTCGCGGATGCTCGACACCAGCGGCCCGAACGCCTCCGCCACGTCGCCGCCCAGCACCACCACCGACGGGTTGAGGATGTTGACCGCCCCGGCCAGCACCTCGCCGATCCGGCGCCCGGCGGTGCGGACCATGGCCATGGTCTCGGCGTCGCCCGCCCGTACGAGCGCCGTGACGTCCGCGATGGTCTTGACGTCCTTGCCGGCCGCGCGCAGGTCGCGCAGCAGCGCGGTGCCGCTGGCCACGGAGTCGACGCAGTCGGTGTTGCCGCAGCGGCACAACACGCCGCCGCCGTCCTGCACCGGGATGTGCCCGATCTCGCCCGCCGCGCCGAGCGCGCCGCGC
Organism: Nonomuraea sp. NPDC049480; assembly: GCF_044465905.1. NCBI lineage: Bacteria > Bacillati > Actinomycetota > Actinomycetes > Streptosporangiales > Streptosporangiaceae > Nonomuraea > Nonomuraea sp. NPDC049480. The sequence continues at coordinate 636,937 of NZ_JBITMD010000003.1, read as the reverse complement.
AGGATGCCGCCGCCGGCGATCACGCCCGCGCCGATGCGCGTGGAGACCTTGACGAACATCAGGTCGTCCAGGTCGGGGTAGGTGCCGCGGTGCTCGCCGATGGCCAGCACGTTCACGTCGTTGTCCACGAGCACGGGGACGGGGAAGCGCTCGCGGATGATCGGCGGGATCACCACGCCGGTCCATGACGCCATCACGCGGGCGCTCTCGGTGCGGCCCTGCGCGAACTCGACGGTGGCCGGCATGCCCATCCCGACGCCCCTGATCATCGAGCGCGGGCGGTCGCCGAGCAGTTCGTCCCAGGTGTCCATGAGCACCGGCAGCACGACGTCGGGCCCCTGCTCCACGTCCATCGCGAACTCGCGGCCGTCCAGCTCCGCCCCGGCCAGGTCGCAGATCGCCACCCGGGTGCGGCTGGCGCCGAGCGCCGCCACCAGCACCACGCCGCCCGTGGCGTTGAACTCCAGCCGGACCGGTGGCCGCCCGCCCGTGGACGGGGCGTCGGTGCGCTCCACGACCAGGCCGCGGTCCAGCAGTTCGGCGACGCGCAGCTGGACGGCGGGTCGCGACAGGCCGGTCACCCGGCCCAGGTCGGCCCGCGTCACGGCCTCACCGGTGCGGATCAGGCGCAGCACCTCGCCGCTCGTGGCGAGGGTCCCGGCGGTACGTCGTGGCATCGGCTAAGTGAACCACATGGGGTTAGGTCATGAAAAGTCATTACTTTTTTATCTCAAATGCCAAAACTCCGCTTGTGTACATCCCAAACTCTCGTTAGTGTCCGTTCTGTCCCTGCTTTGGTAGATCATCGGAGTCCCTCACCGTGTCCACCCATCCGGCAACCACCACCGCCCACACCGCCGACCTCGTGGTCTTCGGCGGAACCGGCGACCTGTCCATGCGCAAACTGCTCCCGGCGCTGTACCACAGCGACAGGGAGGGCCGGCTCTCCCCGGAGACCCGCGTCATCGCCATGTCCAGGGGCGGGCTGACCGACGCCGACTTCCGCGGCAAGGTGGACGCCGAGGTACGCGACCGGGTCCCGGTCGACGACCCGGACGTGTGGCGGCGTTTCCTGGGCCGGTTGCACCACGTGTCGGTCGACGTCGGAGGCGCCGACCGGTCGGGCTGGGAGGCGCTGGCGGCGACCCTGGCCGGTTCCGAGGCGCGCGACCGGGTGTTCTACCTGGCCAGCCCGCCGCGTACGTTCGGCCCCTTCTGCCGGGAACTGGCCGAGGCCGGCCTGGTGACGCCGCGCTCCCGCGTGGTGCTGGAGAAGCCGCTGGGCCACGACCTGCCGAGCGCGCAGGCGATCAACGACGAGGTCGGCGCCATCTTCGAGGAGCGCCAGATCTTCCGCATCGACCACTACCTGGGCAAGGAGACCGTCCAGAACCTGCTGGTCCTGCGCTTCGCCAACGCCTTCCTGGAGCCGGTCTGGAACTCGCTCTGGATCGACCACGTCCAGATCACCGCCGCCGAGACGGTCGGCACGCCGGGCCGGCGCGGCTACTACGACGACGCCGGCGCGCTGCGCGACATGGTGCAGAACCACCTGCTCCAGCTCCTCACCCTGACCGCGATGGAGCCGCCGGCCCGCAACGACCGCGAGGCCATCCGCGACGAGAAGGTCAAGGTGCTGCAGGCGCTGCGGCCGATCGCGGGCACCGAGGCTGACCGTTTCACCGTGCGCGGCCAGTACGTCGGGGCCGGTGACATGCCCGGCTACCTCGACGAGCCGGGCTCCACGGCGCCGACCGAGGCGTCGCGGCGGGTGGAGACGTTCACCGCGATCCGCGCCGAGGTGAAGAACTGGCGGTGGGCCGGAGTGCCGTTCTACCTGCGGACCGGCAAGCGGATGCCGCACCGGCGCTCGGAGATCGTGGTGCAGTTCAAGGACGTGCCGCACTCCATCTTCCCCGGCGGCACGCCGAACCGCCTCGTGCTGCGGCTGCAGCCGGAGGAGGGCATCGAGCTGCACATCATGGCCAAGGAGCCGGGCGCGGGCGAGGTGACGCTGAAGCCGGTGCCGATGTCCCTGAGCTTCGGCGAGACGTTCACGGCTCGGGTGCCGGAGGCGTACGAGCGGCTGCTGACGGACGTGCTGGCCGGGAATCCGACGCTGTTCATGCGCCGCGACGAGGTGGAGGCGGCTTGGCGCTGGATCGACCCGATCCTGGACGCCTGGAAGGCCGACCCCGCCCTGCCCGAGCCCTACCCGGCCGGAACCACCGGCCCCGCCGGAGCCCACGAACTGCTCGGCCGTAGCGGTCGCGCGTGGCACGAGGAGGAACTGTGAATCCCGTCATCCAGGAGATCACCGACCGCATCGCCGAACGCAGCGCCACGAGCCGTGCCACCTACCTGGCTCGCATCCGGCGCGACGGCGAGGCCGCCAGGGCCAAGGGGCCGGCGCGCGCCCACCTCGGGTGCGCGAACCTCGCGCACGGCTTCGCCGCCGCGAACGCCGAGGACAAGCCCATTCTGCGGGGTGCGGCCAAGCCCGGCGTCGCGATCGTGACCAGCTACAACGACATGCTGTCGGCGCACCAGCCGTATGAGACGTACCCGCCGGAGCTGAAGGCGGCCGTGCGCAAGGCCGGAGGCGTCGCGCAGGTCGCCGGCGGCGTGCCCGCCATGTGCGACGGCATCACCCAGGGGCGGGCCGGCATGGAGCTGTCGCTCTACAGCCGCGACGTGATCGCCATGGCCACCGCGATCGCGCTGTCGCACGACATGTTCGACGCGTCGCTGCTGCTGGGCGTGTGCGACAAGATCGTGCCGGGCCTGTTCATCGGAGCGCTGCACTTCGGGCACCTGCCGGCGATCTTCGTGCCGGCCGGGCCGATGGCCTCCGGTCTGCCGAACAAGGTCAAGGCGCGCACCCGCCAGCTGTTCGCCGAGGGCAAGGTCGGACGGGTCGAGCTGCTGGACGCCGAGGCGAAGTCGTACCACTCCCCCGGCACCTGCACCTTCTACGGCACCGCGAACTCCAACCAGGCGCTCATGGAGGTCATGGGCCTGCACCTGCCGGGTTCGACGTTCGTCAACCCGCACACCGAGCTGCGCCACGCGCTGACGGAGGCGGCCGGACGGCGAGCGGTGGAGATCACCGCGCACGGCGAGGAGTACACGCCGATCGGCGAGGTGGTCGACGAGAAGTCCATCGTGAACGCCTGCGTCGCGCTGCTGGCCACCGGCGGCTCCACGAACCACACGCTGCATCTGGTCGCCATGGCGGCGGCCGCCGGCATCATCTTGACCTGGGATGACTTCGCCCGCCTGTCGCCGGTCGTGCCGTCGCTCACCAAGATCTACCCGAACGGCCAGGCGGACGTGAACCACTTCCGCGACGCCGGCGGCATGCAGGTGCTCATCGGCGACCTGCTCGACGAGGGTCTGCTGCACGCCGACGTCATGACCGTGGCCGGGCCCGGCCTCGACCGCTACCGCGAGGCGCCGTCACTGGTGGACGGTTCTCCGGTCTGGGCGCCCGTCACCGGCGGCAGCGCCGACCTGGACGTGCTGCGGCCGGTCGCGCGGCCGTTCTCGGCGGACGGCGGCATCCACATGGTCGAGGGCAACCTGGGCCGCGCCGTCAGCAAGGTGTCGGCGGTCAAGGCCGAGCACCTGGTGATCGAGGCGCCGGCCAAGGTCTTCGACGACCAGCTGGACCTGCTGAAGGCGTTCGAGGCCGGCGAGCTGGACGGGCAGGACTTCGTGGCGGTCATCCGCTACCAGGGGCCGAGCGCGAACGGCATGCCCGAGCTGCACAAGCTCACGCCGCCGCTGGCCGTGCTGCTCGACCGTGGGCAGCGGGTGGCCATCGTCACCGACGGCCGCATGTCGGGGGCCTCCGGGAAGGTGCCGGCCGCCATCCACCTGTCGCCCGAGGCTGCTGACGGCGGGCCCATCGCGCTGGTCCGCGACGGCGACGTGATCAGGCTCGACTCGGCGGCGGGGACGCTGGAGCTGCTGGTGCCCGCCGAGGAGCTGGCCCGGCGCACGCCCGAGGGGCGGCCGCTGAGCGACGCGCAGTGGGTCGGCACGGGACGGGAGTTGTTCGCGGTGTTCCGCCGGATGGCGGGGCACGCCGAGCAGGGGGCCGGGATCTTCGGCGTCAGCGGTGCCGAGTCTCCGCACCACGGCCCCGGGCTGGGCTTCCCCGCCGAGGCCGGCGTCTCCCACTTGGAGACCGGCACCCCCGTCGGGGCGCGGCCCGCGGGAATGGTGAGGTGAGCGGTCGCCTGCCCGCGCGGAGGACGGCGAGCGCCGTCACCCCGGCACGGAGCAGGGCGGCGGCGCGATCTCGGTGGGCAGCGTGGTGATCACGATGGTCCCTGCGCGGACGGCGATACGCGCCAGGATCACGGCGCAGGACACATCGCGCGACCCGGCGACGGGGCGCGATGTGGTCGCAGGGCGCGGCACGGTCACAGGGCGCGGCACGGTCACAGGGCGCGGCACGGCCACAGGGCGCGGCACGGCCACAGGGCGCGGCACGGTCACCACGCACGACTCAGTCGCGGGGCGCGGTGTGGTGGTGGTGCGGTGTGCGGGGTGGCCGGCCTTGGGTGTCATGCGCCGTGCTCCGGACCCGGATGGGGCGCTGCGGGCGTTCGATGGCATCCTTCGGTGTATGGCGGGCGATCTTGGAGCCGCCCTGACTTCCGGAGGTGTGTGCGGTGAGTGTGTTCGACCTTCCGTGGCTCGTCGCCGATATCGGGGGGACCAACGCCCGGTTCGGGCTGGTCACCTCGATGGGCGCGCGACCCGCGAACGTCGCGGTCCTGGCCGGGTCCGACTACGCGACCCTCCCCGAAGCCGTAGCCGCCTATCTCGCGGAACACGCGGGCGGAGTGCGACCCGGGGCGGCCTGCCTGGCGGTGGCCGGGCCGATCGACGGCGACCGCTACCGGCTCACGAACTCCACGTGGGCCGGGTCCGTACACGATCTCGACGTGCCGTACACGAAGCTGCTCAACGACTTCGAGGCGCTGGCCGTGTCGCTGCCGCACCTGGACCGCGACGACCTGGTGTCCCTCGGCGGCCCCGAGCCGGGCTACGGGGTCAAGGCCGTGCTCGGCCCCGGCACCGGACTCGGCGTGGGCGGGCTGGTGCCGACCGAGCACGGCTGGACGCCGATCCCGGGCGAGGGCGGGCACGTCACGGTGCCGGTGGTGGACCGGCGTGAGCTGGAGATCGTCCGGGCCCTGCAGGCGCAGGGGCTGCCGCACGTGGTGGCCGAGCACGTGCTGTCGGGGCCCGGCCTGGTCCGGCTGCACCGGGCGCTGGCCCAGGTGAACGGCGTGAGCGCGCCCAAGCTGACCGCCTCGGACATCGTGGCCCGCCTCGACGACTCGCTGTGCGCGGAGACCATCGAGGTGTTCTGCGGCATGCTGGGCAGCTTCGCCGGGAACGTGGCTTTGACCCTCGGCGCGAGGGGAGGGGTCTACCTGGGCGGCGGAGTGCTGCCACGTATCGTGGAACGCGTGCGCACCAGTGGCTTCCGCACCCGCTTCGCTGACAATCCGGACATGGCCCACTACCTGGCGGCCATCGGCACCGCGCTGATCGTGGCCCCGCAACCGGCGCTGACGGGCGCGGCGGCCTGGCTGAGCCAGCGTGCCCGCAGGGAACTGGTGGGCTGAGAACGACACCGGTCGTGTGTCCGGCACTAGACGGCCCGCAACGGGCCGATGAGGAGAAGAACCTATGAGCTTGCTCGATCTCGCCCCTGTGATCCCCGTCGTCGTGATCGAGGACGCGGAGACCGCCGTGCCGCTGGCCCGGGCGCTGGTCGCCGGAGGGCTGCCGGTCATCGAGGTGACGCTGCGCACGCCGGCCGCGCGTGAGGCCATCGCCAGGATCGCCGACGAGGTGCCCGACGCGACCGTGGGCGCGGGGACGATCAGGTCCACCGACGACATTTCGGCATCCGTGGCGGCTGGGGCGAAGTTCCTGGTCTCGCCTGGTACGACCCTGTCGCTGGTCGAGGCCATGGACTCGAGCGGGGTCCCGTACCTGCCGGGCGCCGCTACCGTTTCGGAGGTGATGGCGCTGGTCGAGCGGGGGATCAAGGAGCTGAAGTTCTTCCCCGCGGAGGCGGCCGGGGGCGTCCCGTACCTGAAGGCGATGGCGGGTCCGCTGCCCGACGTGCGCTTCTGCCCGACCGGCGGCATTCGCGTGAACACCGCCCCCGACTACCTGGCGCTCCCGAACGTGGGGTGCGTGGGTGGCACCTGGCTGACCCCGGCGGACGCGCTGGCGGCCGGCGACTGGGGCCGCGTGGAGAAGCTCGCCGCGGAGGCCGCCGCCCTCCGCTGATCCGGCCACGATGAGGCGGCGCCTCTGGAGGCAGTCGCCCTGAAGGTGGGCGCGGCGGTCGGCGAGCGTGCCATGCGCGCCTGGCCGACCGCCCGATCGGCAGGGTCCCGCCGCTCCTCATTTCACACCTTGAGCGTCAATATCCGGCATCGCGTCATGATCAGCTGATCGGCGGGGAATCAGCATGTGCATGCCGAACGACAACCCCTCCCTCATGTCCGCGCTCACCACCGAACATTTCGTCCTGCAGACCGCCATCAGCACCGCCACCAGCGAGGAATCCGCCCGCGCCACCCTCTACGTGATGGCGCTGTCCAGCTCGCTCGTGGCGCTCGGCTTCGCCGCCCCGCCCTCGCCCGCGTTCGCCCCGCTGGCCGCGACCCTCCTGCCCGCGCTGGCCATCCTCGGCCTGTTCACCAGCGTACGGCTGGTCGACACGGGCCTGCAGAACATCCAGTGCCGCAGCGCCATGGCCCGCATCCGCAACTACTACCGCGACCTGTCCCCGCAGGCCTCCGCCTACATCATCGCGTGGGCGGGCCCCGCCGAGAACGACGCCGTCACCGCAGCCACCGCCACCATGGGCATCGGGCGGCGACGCGACTGGCTCATCGGCTTGTTCACCATCGCGATGATGATCAGCACGATCAACAGCATTGTGATCGGCGCGGGCATCACGCTCCTGGCCGTCCTCGCCTTACCGCTCAGCGCCGCGCTCGCCCTCGGCCTGCTCGCCGCCGTTGTCCACATTGCGCTCTTCTACCTCTACCAACGCCACCGGTACCGTACCCGCCCGCAGCTGCCCGAGATCGCCTCTGAATCGCCGGCGGCCTAGCTCCAGATCGACACGTGGATCGGGGGACGGAAGCGGTTGCGGGGAACGCCGTCCTCCGGGGTGCGCATCACCTGAGTGGCCGCCGGGGTCGTCAGGAAGTCCAGGAACGTGCCCGCGGCGGCCGAGCGGCCGATCGGGTCCAGGGTCGTCGCGTACCAGTAGGCGGACAGCGGGGTGGCGGCCGTTTCGACGATCACCAGGTCGCCGCGGCGCAGTTGCGAGGTCACCAGGTGGGCCGTGGCGGGGGCGACTCCGGAGCCCTCGGCCGCGGCCTTCCATGCGGCCGTCTGGTTCGCGAAGACGCGTACCTGGGACTCCGGAACCCGGAGCGCCCGCAGCAGACGGCCGGTGTCGCTGGCGGGGTCGGTGCCCGAGGGGCCGACGAGCCAGTGGTCCCGGCGTCCGCGCGGCGCGCCCACCACGACGAGGCGGCAGCGGAGCACGCGCCGGCTCACCAGCCCCTCCCCGCTCACCTGGGCGCCGAGCGCGACGTCGGCCAGGCGGCTGGCCAGCAGCAGCGGCACCTCGGCCGTGGCCGCCACGCCCGTCGAGGCGTCCACCGACTTGCGCTGGGTGAACAGGCAGATCAGCGGCCCGGCGACGTACTCGGCCAGCCCGGCGTCCATGACCACGTGCAGCCGGGCGGGGCGGCCGGGCTGGACGGCGGCGACCGCCTCCGCGCCGAGCGCGACCATCTGGGAGGCGATGCCGAGGAGGCGCCGCCCACCCTCCGTGAGCACCATGCGGTCCCCTGACCGGGTCAGCAGCGGGTCCCCGAGGTGCTTGCGGAGCTGGGCCAGCGACTGGGAGACCGCGGGCTCGCTCACGCCGAGGGCACGCGCCGCCGCCTTGACGGAACCCAGGCGGGCGACGAAAACGAACGCGCCGAGCTGGCTGAGGGTCACAACCCCTTCATAGATCGTCGGCCCGCATTAAGGAATCCCTTATTTGCGGATTGTCGCGACAAATCGGTGACAGCAATGTGCACTCATGCAGGTTCCCGCGACGTTCGAATACGAGAGAGCCGACAGCGTCACGCACGCGCTCGAGCTCCTGGAGCGGTACGGCCCCGAAGCCAGGGTCGTGGCCGGCGGTCACAGCCTCATCCCCATGATGAAGCTCCGCCTGGCCCAGCCCGAGGCGTTGATCGACATCAACGGACTGGCCCCTGAGCTGGGGCGGATCACGGTCGAGGACGATGAGCTGGCCATCGGGGCGCTGGTGCGGCACGCCGAGTTACTGGACAACAGCACCGCAACCGACCTTTTCCCGATATTTCGGGATGCGGAGCGCGTTATCGCCGACCCAATAGTACGAAATCGGGGAACCGTCGGCGGTTCGCTCTGCCAAGGCGATCCTTCAGAGGATTTGTCGGCGGTGTTCACGGCTTTGCGGGCGACCGCGGTCATCCAAGGCCCCGGCGGCATTCGTACCGTCGCGGTCAGGGAATTCCACCAAGGTCCTTACGAGACCGCGGTCGAGCCGAACGAGCTGCTGATCCAGCTGCGCGTACCGATCACAGCCGGGACGGGCAGCGCGTACGAGAAGGTCGAGCGCCGCGTCGGCGACTGGCCGGTGGCCGCCGCCGGAGCCGTGATCACCGTACGCGACGGCGTCATCGCGCAGGCCGGCATCGGGCTCACCGCAGTCGGCGCCCGGCACTTCTGCGCCCCCGAGGCGGAGCAGCACCTCATCGGGAAGCGGCCGGGCGCGGAGGTGTTCGCGGAGGCCGGCAGGATCGCGGCCGAGCACTGCGACCCGCACCCCGACCAGCGCGGACCGGCCGACTACAAGCGCCATCTGGCCGCCGAGCTGACCCGGCGCGCCCTCCTCACTGCGGCAGAGAGGATCTGACATGCGGATCACAGTGACGGTGAACGGGCAGCCGTACACGAGAGAGGTCGAGCCCAGGCTCCTGCTCGTGCACCTCCTGCGCGACGAGCTGGCCCTGACGGGCACCCACTGGGGCTGCGACACCTCCAACTGCGGCGTCTGCACGGTGCAGCTGGACGGCGTGCCGGTCAAGTCGTGCACGGTGCTGGCGGTCATGGCCGACGGCCACGAGGTGACCACGGTGGAGGGCCTGGAGCGCGACGGCGAGCTGGACGCGGTGCAGAAGGGCTTCGTGGAGTGCCATGGCCTGCAGTGCGGGTTCTGCACGCCGGGGATGCTGCTGACCGCGCGCTGGCTGCTCGACCGCACCCCCGACCCCGACGAGGGCCAGATCCGCGAGGCCATCTCGGGCCAGCTGTGCCGGTGCACCGGCTACGAGAACATCGTCCGATCCATCCGGTGGGCGGCCGAGGCGGAGTCTAGTTCTCAGGGGGCGAAGCAGTGAGTTACGGACGCATGCACCGCAAGGAAGACGCCCGGTTCATCAGGGGACGCGGGAACTACACCGACGACGTGCGGCTGCCCGGCATGCTGTACGGCGCCGTGCTGCGCAGCCCGCACGCGCACGCCAGGATCGTCTCCGTCGACACGAGCGCCGCGGAGGCCCACCCCAAGGTCAAGGCCGTCATCACCGGCCAGACCCTGGAGGGGCTCAACCTTGCCTGGATGCCCACCCTGTCGCAGGACACGCAGGCGGTCCTGGCCACGGACAAGGTGCGCTTCCAGGGACAGGAGGTCGCGTTCGTGGTGGCCGAGGACGCCTACTCGGCCAGGGACGCGCTGGAGCTGATCGACGTCGAGTACGACCCCCTCGACGCGGTCATCGACGCCAGGAAGGCCTTGGACCCGGACGCGCCGGTGATCAGGGACGACCTGGAGGGCCGGGCGGACAACCACATCTTCGACTGGGAGGCCGGCGACCGGGCCCGCACCGACGCCCTCTTCGAGCAGGCTGAGGTGACGGTCGCGCAGGACATGCTCTATCCGCGGGTGCACCCGGCGCCGCTGGAGACCTGCGGCGCGGTCGCGGACTTCGACAAGGTCACCGGCAAGCTCACCGTCTGGTGCCCGACGCAGGCGCCGCACGCGCACCGGACGCTGTACGCGATGGTGGCCGGGCTGCCGGAGCACAAGATCCGCGTGATCTCACCGGACATCGGCGGCGGCTTCGGCGGAAAAGTCGGCATTTATCCGGGCTATGTCTGCGCGATCGTCGGCTCCATCGTCACGGGCAAGCCGGTCAAGTGGATGGAGGACCGCTCCGAGAACCTCATGAGCACCGCCTTCGCCCGCGACTACCACATGCGCGGCGAGATCGCCGCCACCCGCGACGGCCGGATCCAGGCGATCCGGGTGAAGGTGCTGGCCGACCACGGCGCGTTCAACGGCACCGCGCAGCCGACCAAGTTCCCGGCCGGGTTCTTCCACGTCTTCTCCGGCTCGTACGACATCGAGGCCGCCCACTGCGAGGTCACCGGCGTCTACACCAACAAGGCCCCCGGCGGCGTCGCCTACGCCTGCTCCTTCCGCATCACGGAGGCCGTCTACCTGGTCGAGCGCATGGTCGACGTGCTGGCCGCGGAGCTGAACATCGACCCCGCCGACGTGCGCATGCGCAACCTGCTCAAGCCCGACCAGTTCCCGTACCACTCCCCCACCGGCTGGGAGTACGACTCCGGCGACTACCCGAAGGCGCTGCGCCTGGCCATGGACATGGCCGGGTACGACAAGCTCCGCGCCGAGCAGGCCGACAAGCGGGCCAGGGGCGAGCTGATGGGGATCGGCATCAGCTTCTTCACCGAAGCCGTGGGCGCGGGCCCGCGCAAGCACATGGACATCCTGGGCCTGGGCATGGCCGACGGCGCCGAGTTGCGCGTGCACCCGACGGGCAAGGCGGTGCTGCGGGTGTCGTGCCAGTCGCAGGGCCAGGGGCACGAGACCACGTTCGCCCAGATCGTCGGGCAGGAGCTGGGCATCCCCGCCGACGACGTGGAGGTCGTGCACGGCGACACCGACCAGACGCCGTTCGGCCTGGGCACGTACGGCTCCCGCTCCACCCCCGTCTCCGGCGCCGCCACGGCCATCGTGGCCAGGAAGGTGCGCGACCGGGCCAAGATCGTGGCGGCGGCCATGCTGGAGGCCTCCCCGGAGGACCTGGAGTGGGCCGACGGCAAGTGGTCGGTGGTGGGCGATCCGTCCACCGGCAAGTCCCTGGCGGAGATCGCGCTGGCCGCGCACTCCAACCTGGAGCTGCCCGAGGGCGTCGAGGGGCACCTGGACGCGGTGACCGTCTACAACCCGCCGAACCTGACGTATCCATTCGGGGCGTACATCTGCGTCGTGGACGTCGATCCCGGGACGGGACAGGTCAAGGTACGCAGGTTCGTGGCGGTGGACGACTGCGGCGTGCGGATCAACCCCATGATCGTCGAGGGGCAGATCCACGGCGGTCTGGCCGACGGGATCGGGATGGCGCTCATGCAGGTGATGGCGTTCGACGATGACGGCAACCACCTGGGGGCGTCGTTCATGGACTACCTGCTGCCGACCTCGATGGAGTGCCCGTCGTGGGAGCTGGGCGAGACCGTGACGCCGTCGCCGACGCATCCGATCGGGGCCAAGGGCGTCGGCGAGTCGGCCACGGTGGGCTCCCCCGCGGCCGTGGTCAACGCCGTGGTGGACGCGCTCAAGCCGCACGGGGTGCGGCACGCGGACATGCCGCTCACCCCGGCGAACGTGTGGCGTGTCGTCAACGGCGACCCGTTCCGCACGGACCTGGCGATCCCTTGACCTCCGCCGCGGCTCTACCGGCCCGGCGCGCATGCCCGGAAACGCGACAGGAGGAGGTGCGATGAGCGAGTTCATCGGCATGCCGGCGCCCAGGCGGCGGGCGCCGGCCGCCGCCGATCTCCAGGCGCGGGCGGCGGAGCTGCGGTCGGGGCGGGAGGCGTACGTGCTGGCCACGGTCGTGCGGGCGCAGCGGCCGACCAGCGCGAAGGCGGGTGACCGGGCGCTGGTGCTGTCGGACGGCACGATGGAGGGGTTCGTCGGCGGGGTGTGCGCCACCGACACCGTGCGGGCGCAGGGCCTGCGCCTGCTCGAGCTCCGGCGGACCGACCGGTCGGTGCTGCTGCGGATCACGCCGGAGGCCGAGGAGCCGCGCGAGGAGGACGGCCTGATCGCGGTGGGCCAGCCGTGCCTGTCCGGCGGCACGCTGGAGATCTTCCTGGAGGCAGTGCTGCCGCCGGTGCTCGTCCACGTGTACGGCGACAGCCCCATCGCCCGCGCCTTCGCCGCCGTGGGCAGGGCGATGGGCTATCAGGTGGAGGTGAGCGCGGACCCCCTGGCCGCGATCGCCGGCGACACGGCGGCCGTGCTGGTCGCCTCCCACGGGGTCGCCGAGGAGCCGGTGCTGCGGGAGGCGCTGGCCAAGGGCGTGCCGTACATCGGGCTGATCGCCAGCCGCAGGCGCGGCGCGGCGGTGCTGGCGCGTGTGGACGGAGGTGAGCGGGTGCACGTTCCGGCGGGTCTGGACATAGGGGCCAGAACGCCCGGTGAGGTGGCCGTGTCGGTGTACGCGGAGCTTATAAGCCTGCGCTGATCGGAGGGTATTCGGAGGCTCGGCGCCCGGGTAGGTCAGGAAAGGGAAAAGCCACAACCTCGGGGAAGCCCCCTCTTGCTCTCGGAGAGCGAAGGGACATTGATGCTCACGCGAACGGCCGGCCAAGTGCCAACGCTCACCGACGACCGCCCGGTGTCGCAGCCGGGGAGCCTGGAGAGGGGGATCGACATCCTCCTCGCGCTCAGCGCGGCCTCCAGGCCGGTCAGCCTCGCGCAGCTGTGCCGCAGCACGGGCCTGCCCAAGTCGACGGCGCACCGGATCCTGGGCGTGCTCTGCACGCGCGAGCTGGCCCGGCGGGTGGGCAACGGTTACCTGCCGGGCGAGCTGCTGGAGTCGATGCCGGGCATCACCCGCGCCCGCGTGCCCGGCACCCGGCGGGCGGTGCTGCCGTACCTGCTCTACCTGTACGAGACCACCCGCCAGACGGTGAACCTGGCCGTGCCCTCCGGCCTGGAGGCCCGCTACGTCGAGCGGCTGTACGGCCACAACCGGGTCGGCTCCCGCTCCGACGGCGTGGACCGCGCCCCGCTGCACTGCACGGCCACCGGCAAGGCGCTGCTGGCCTTCGACCCGAAGCTGCGCGAGGAGCTGCTGGCCCGCGGCTCGTTCGAGCGGATGACGCGCCGGACGATCACCAGCCTGGCCGGGCTCGAACGCGAGCTGGCCCAGGTCCGCCGGCACGGCGTGGCGTACTCGCAGGAGGAGTTCACCGACGGGGTGGCCTGTGTGGCGGCCCCGGTGTTCGGCCCCGGCGGCCGGATCTGCATGTCGCTGGGGGTCGCCGCACCCGCCTGCTCCGTGCCGCTGGGCAGGCTGGGCATCTCCGTACGCGGCGCCGCCCAGGCGATCTCGGCCGCCCTCCTCGGCATGTAGACGTTCCGGTCACCGGAACGTCCGGCTGCTTCGCGACCGGAAACGTTCCACTGGCCGAAATCTCCAATTGCGGCAGCCGCGTCATCGCGATCACATCGTGCCTGTGACTCCTCCACTCCCTGAAGAGAGCGGCTTCTCGCTTCCCTCGGCTGAGGTAGGCGACGGACAAGCCCTGCCCGTTCGGAACGCAGAGACCGTATCAGGGAAGCGATTCCCCCGCCGGGTAAACCCGTCAGAGGCCGGGCGTGCCTAGGGGACTGCCGAAGGCGACCGCGCTGGAGAGCCTGCGCCTGGCCGCCGCCCTCGCCCGGCCGGGGGCACCGCACGTGCCCCCCGGCCGCGACCTGCTACGCGCCCGGTCCCTGCTGGCCGAACTCGAATCCCGGTACGGCGGCCGCCCCGTCCTGGTCCGCGGCCCGCGGGGCCCGGCACTGCTGGTGCTGTCCAAGCGGGACGCGCTGCGCGTGCTGTCCGAGGACCGGGAGGCCTACGCTCCGGCCGTCGAGGAGCGCCCCCTGGGCCTGCCCGCGGACGTCCTGCGCCCCTCCTTCGCCGAGATCGCCCGTGAGGAGGCCGGGGAGCTGACCGGCGGCGTGGTGGACTACCGGCGGCTCGACGCCCGGTGGCAGCGCGTGGCCAGGCGCTGCGTCTACGGCGACGGCGCGGCCGGCGACGAGGAGCTCACCCGGCTGCTGGCGGGCGTCACGCGGGCGGGCAGGCGGCGGGCCGGGCGCCGCAGGGAGATCCTCTCCGGCCGCTACGACACGCGCGTCCTCGACCACCTGCGCCGCGCCGAGCCGGGCAGCCTGGCCGGACTGATCGCCCAGACCTCGGGGAAGGCGGGGTCGCGCGAGCTCATGCAGGCCGCGTTCTGGCTGATGGGGCTCGGGGTGACGGCGTCGGGGCTGATGCAGACGCTCGCGCTGCTGGCCACCCATCCGGCGCAGCGCAAGGCGGCCCGCGCCGACCCCGACCACCTGCGGGCCTGCCTGCGTGAGGCGCTGCGCCTGTGGCCGCCCGTGCCGGCGCTGTCCCGGGTCAGCGCCATCCGCACCGAGTGGTACGGCACCGCCCTGCCCGCCGGGACGACCGTGCTCGTGCCGCTCGCGGCGCACCAGCGCAGCACCCGCCTGCCGTACGCGAACACGTTCACGCCCGAGATCTGGCTCGACGGCACCGCGCTGCACGAGTGGTGGGCCATGCCGGGCTGCGACGGCGTGCATCTGACGCTCGCGGTCGGCACGGCATTCCTGGGCGGCATCCTGAGGTCGGCCCGCCCCAAGCCGATCGGCCGGGTGCTCTCCCCGCACCGCCCGCTCCCGCACGCGCTCAATGTCTCGCGGCTGCGGGTCACCATGCGGCCGGTCCGCCGCAAATCCGACCGGCCCTGAACGATGCCTGCTCAGGGCCAGTGGCCTACGCTGAGCCCCTTACTCCGTTAGAGTCTGGGGTACAAAAGGGCATGCCGGGCGGAGGAACGGTTCGGGTTGAGACGGGATGACGACGGCGAGAGGACGGCGACATTGGGGCGCTCCGCAGGCACTCCGCTGAAGCCGGAAGACCCGCCGGCGATCGGCCCCTATGAGCTGATCAGCCGTCTCGGCTCCGGCGGCATGGGGGTCGTCTACCTCGCCAAGGCCGCCGACGGGTCGAGGGTGGCGCTCAAGGCGATCCGCCGGGACTACACCGCCGACCCGGTCTACCGGGCGCGCTTCCACGAAGAGGTCTCCAACGCGCGCAAGGTGGCCTCGTTCTGCACGGCGCGCGTGCTCGACCACGGCGAGGACCGGGGCGTGCTCTACCTCGTCACCGAGTACATCGACGGCATCTCGCTGGAAGACCACCTGATCGAGCACGGGTCGCTGTCGCCGTCCGTGCTGCACGCCGCCGCGGTCGGCGTGGCCGCCGCGCTGACCGCGATCCACGCGGCCGGGCTGGTGCACCGCGACCTCAAGCCGGCCAACGTCATGCTGACGCTGGCCGGGCCGCGGGTGATCGACTTCGGGCTGGCCCGCTCGACGCACGTCCCGTCCCGGCACACGAACGCCGGCATGGTCATGGGCACACCTGGATGGATCGCTCCGGAACAGGTCTTCGAGGGGAAGACCAGCCCGGCGGGCGACGTGTTCGCGTGGGGGTCGCTGATCGCGTACGCGGGGCTGGGCGGGCATCCGTTCGGCGAAGGGGACGCCTACGTCATGGCGGCCCGGGCCCGTACGGCGCCGCCGGACCTGCGAGGGCTGCCCACTCCGCTGGACCGGCTGGTGGCGGCGGCCATCCACCCCGATCCGGCGCGGCGGCCGACGGCCAAGCAACTGCTGCTGGAGCTGGTGGAGGCCTCCGACGAGCCGGCGGCGCAGCTGGCCGCGACCAAGCACCTCACGAACGCGTGGAACCCGTCGGAGTTCGCGCCGTTCGCCCAGGGCCCGCACGCGGTGCCGCCCCCGGAGCGCACCGGCCCCGTCCCCGGCACCGGCCATGGGCCGCGCCCGGACGCCCGCGGCCCGCGCCAGGAGGCGCCCGGCCGCGGCCCGCAGATGGCGCCGCACCCCGAAGCCCGCACCGGGCAGGCACCCCCCGTCCCGGACCCGCGAGGTGGTGGCCAGGTGCCCCCCGCCCCGGACCCGCGAGGTGGTCAGGTGCCGCCGCACCCGGACGCGCGCGGCGGGCTGGTGCCGCCGCACGCCGACCTCCACGTACCGCCGGCCGAACGCACAGGACCCACACCTGGAGCCGGTCGGCCACCGCAGCCGCCACCCGCCGAACGCACAGGACCCACACCCGGAGCCGGCCGGGCACCGCAGCCGCCACCCGCCGAACGCACAGGACCCACACCCGGCGTCGGGCGAGGGCCGCAGCCGCCGCATCCCGAGCGGACCGGGCCCGTGCCGGGGACCGGGCGGGGGCCGCAGGGGCCCGGGCGGGGTCAGGCGCCGCATCCGGAGCGCACCGGGCCGCTGCTCAGCGGGCGGGCGCCGCTCCCCCACCACCAGACCGGGCAGGGGCCGCTCCTCCACCACTCGACCACCGGTCAGGGGCGGTTGCCCGGCTACCCGCCCGCGAAGGGGAAGCGGGGCCTGTTCACGGGCTGCGTGACCGTCCTGGTGATCGCGGCCGTGCTGCTGGTGCTGCTGCTGGCCGCGCTGGCCTGGGTGTTCCGCTCGCCCGCGGCCGGCGCCGACGGCCCCGTGCAGGACGGAAAGCTCAGGTTCGCCGTGACGAGCACCAAATGCTCCAATCCTTCGCAGGGCGCCACGAAGCGCACCTGCCAGATCGGCGTGAAGATCAACAACGTCGGCCCGGACGCCAGGGTCCTCTACCCCGGCCAGCAGAAGCTGATCGACGAGGACGACGAGTTGCACGGCGGCACCAAGCTCCTCGACAAGGGCGGCAAGGAGATCACGCCGATCCGCATCGAGGCCGGTGGCGCGTTCACCGGCACGCTGGTGTTCGAGCTGCCGAGGAACCTCCAGCCGGTCGGCCTCGAAGTGCACGACTCCGGACTGAGCACGGGTGCCAGGGTCAACCTGGACTACTGACGACCATCCCCGCTGCCCAGCCCGCCGGCAGGCGAGTGACATATCACGGAACGGTGCCGCATCACCCGGTCCGGTACGGGTAGGTTGGTGCGGGTGTCCGCCGCCGCCCCAGCCCTGCCCGCCTCTCCTGCCTGCGCACCCGCCGTCACCAGGCTGGCCTGGCTGGACGCGTTGCGCGGCATCGGCGCGCTCGCCGTGGTGGCCGAGCACCTGCTCCCGTGGTTCCTGCCCGCGCTCCGGCCGTACTGGTTCAGCATGGGCGTCTACGGCATCCTGGTGTTCTTCCTGGTCAGCGGCTACATCATCCCCACGTCGCTGGAGCGGCACGGCGACGTGCGGGCGTTCTGGATCAGCCGGATCTTCCGCCTCTACCCGCTCTACCTGAGCGTGATCGCCCTGGTCCTGGCCCTCGCCTGGTGGGTGCCGGTGCGCGGGGAGGTGCCGCGGGACGCAAGCGCGGTGGCGGCGCACGCGACCATGCTGCTCGACGTGGTCAGCGTGGGCGGCGTGGCCGACACGATGTGGACGCTGTCGTACGAGATGGTGTTCTACCTGATGGTCACGGCGCTGTTCCTGGTCGGGGCGCAGGAGCGCAGCGGGTTGCTGTCGATGGCGTTCGCAGCCGCGGCGGTGGTCGTGGGGCTCGTGGCGCCGGGCGCGGTGCTGGTGGGCGGGTGGCCGGCGTACGTGTCGGGCGCGGCGTTCGTGGCGGGGCTGGCGTGCGTGATATGGGGGAAGGCACGCACGGCGGCCGCCTGCGTGCTCGGCCTGATGGCACTGGCGTCGCTGCTGCTGAGCAGCCGGGTGCCGTGGCTGGGGACGGCGGTGCTGGCGGTGATGTTCGCGGGCACGGCGATCCACCGGTGGGAACGCGGCACGGGCGGGCTGTGGCCGGTGGCGGTCACGACGGCGCTGGTGGCGATCGCGCCCCTGTGGGCCCTCGAGGGCGGCTGGTGGTGGGTGCAGGCGGACGTGTGGCTCACCACGATCGCGCTGGCCGGGGCCACGTTCGCGGGCGCGATGGCGCTGCGGGGGCGGCGGCTGCCGCGGGTGATGGTCTGGCTGGGACTGGTCAGCTACTCGCTCTACCTGGTGCATCATCCGCTGCTGAAGTACTTCGTGGAGATCACCGGTGATCTGCGCCAGGCGGAGCTGCCACTCCAGCTGGGCATGGCGGCGCTGGCCGTGGCCGTGGTGCTGGGCGCGAGCGCGCTGGCCTACCGCTACATCGAACGGCCCGGGCAGGCGCTGGGCCGGCGCGTCTCAGGCCGGAATGCCCGCGGGCTCCAGAGCGGGGCCGATCCGGGGGTGGCGGGACAGGGCACGCGCCACGACGGGGTCCTCGGCCACGAGGAAGGCCAGGTGCCTGACGGCGTGCGCGACCACGTTGGCCAGGGCGACGCGCTCAGGTGACGGCGTCGCCGGCGCCCCGCCGCGGGCGATCTCCAGCTCGGGCAGCTCGATCGCGGGCAGCCAGGGGGATGGATCGGGGCAGACCGCGTACGTCAGCACGATCCGGCCGTCAGATTCATACCGCCAGCTGGTGGAGTGCACGACGGTGTCCCGGTCGGCGGCCGCCACCCCGCCGAGCCGCCGCGCGGCCTGGTCCGGGCTCTCGCCGCGTCGCGGCCGGGTCAAGGCATGCCGGTACGACCAGCGATTGTCGGTGCCCACCCGTAGCATGAGCGTCTCAACCGAGACCACGTGTCTTCCCGTCACCGTCACCAACTTACTGCCACTCATATGCAACTGCCTAACCAACGCATATGGCTCCCGCTCTTGAACACCGCGGCGGGCCCGGCTGTAGTCGAGGGCGTGCGAAAGAGAGGCCGACAGTGATGCCCGGTTTGCTGGTGCTGATGGGGTCGGGTGAGACGAGCCCGACCATGGTCGAGATCCACCGCGCCGCGACGCGGACGCTGCGCCCCGGGGCGCGGGCCGTGCTGCTCGACACCCCCTACGCCTTCCAGGAAAACCGCGCCGACATCTCGGCCCGCGCCTGCCGGTACTTCGCCCGCAGCGTCGGCCTGGATGTCGAGGTGGCCACCGGGATCGCCGGCGCCGACTGGGTCTTCTCGGGGCCGGGCAGCCCGACGTACGCGCTGGAGCGGTGGGCCGGCTCCGGTGTGGCCGGCGACCTGCGGGCCCGGGTCCGCGCACGTCAGGGGGTGACCGTGCTGGCCTCGGCGGCCGCCTGCACGGCCGGGCTCGCCACCGTGCCGGTCTACGAGATCTACAAGGTGGGTGCGGAGCCCCACTGGCGCGAGGGCATCGACCTGCTGGAGCCGCTCGGCCTGCAGGCCGTGCTGATCCCGCACTTCGACAACGCCGAAGGCGGCACGCACGACACCCGCTACTGCTACCTGGGCGAGCGCCGGCTGTCCCGCATGGAGCGCGAGCTACCGGCCGGCACCGCGGTCCTCGGCATCGACGAGCACACCGCCGTGGTCATCGACCTGGAGAGCGAGGCCGTACGGGTGGCGGGGCGCGGCGGCCTGACCGTCCGGCGTCCCGGGTCCGTGGTGGTGCTGCCCGCGGGCACCTGCACCGACCTCGCCGGGCTCCGCCGCCTGGCCGAGGGCGCCGCGGGCACCTCGGCGCCGCCGTCGTCGCAGGTCGTGCCGGAGGCCGCGGCTCCCGAGGTCACGCTGGAGGAGACGATCCGGTCCTGTGAGGAGCGGTTCACGGCCGCGGCGGGCGGGGCGGACCTGGTGGCGGCCGCCCAGGCCGTGCTCGACCTCGAGGCGGAGATGGTCAAGTGGGCGGCCGACACCGAGGAGGACGCGGGCGGGGTGGAGCAGGCCAGGGAGCTGATGCGGCTGCTGATCGCCCGCCTCGGGGAGCTCGCCTCCACGGGCGGGCTCCGGTCCCTGGTGGAGCCGCTACTCGCGCTCCGGGCCGAGTTGCGGGAGGAGGGGCGGTATGACGTGGCGGACGCGCTGCGGGCGGCGATGCACGCGGGCGGCGTCGTGATCGAGGACACCCCGGACGGGGCCCGCTGGACGCCTGCGCCGTGATCCGAACAGGCTGCCGGGATGGTCAAGGCACGATAGCGTAGTCTCGTCACTCCTAGTGTTCGCGTCGCGACAGATGGCTGTTGTCGTCGTTGCGGGATTCGGCTCGACGGGAAGGCGATGACTGCATTTCCTCGCGATGGATGGCTGGTCGCGCATCCGCCACCAGGGCGTGTCAGGCTGTTCGCGCTGCCGGTGACTGGCGGCGCCTACACTGTCGAAGACTGGCTCAAGCTGCCCGTGACCGGAGAGCGCATCGAGCTGATCGACGGGAGCTTCGTCGTGAGCCCCATGCCCGCAACCGCTCATGCGCTCGCAAAGACGCGACTGGTGGGCGTCCTGGATGACACGCGCCCTCAGGACTACGAGATCGCCACGGGCAACGTCAATGTCGGCGAGGACGGCCTCTGCCCCGACATCGTGGTGGGAGACGCCGCGGTGATGACAGCTGGTGCGGACATGCTCATGGCCGCGGAGGTCGTGTGTGTGGTCGAGATCGTCGGCCCGGGCAAGGGCGGCCATCGGCGCGACTACGAGATCAAGCCGCCCAAATACGCCGCGGCAGGCATCCCGGTCTTCATGCGCGTCGAGCTCCACGGCGACGACGCGCCGCGGGTCGAGGTCTTCAACCTGGGCGCGCAGGGCTACGAGCTGGTCGCGGAGGCCAAGGCCGGGGACATGCTGACGATCACGGAGCCGTTCCCTATCTCCTTCGACCCGGCCTGGCTCACCGGACCACGACACCGCTAGCGGCGCGGGGGGTCGATGCGGGCGCCGTCCAAGGTGAAAATCATGAGGCGGGACAGGTCGACGGCCACCTTGGCCGCGTCGCCGGTGCGCCAGACCGGCCGGTTGCCCAGGCGGACGATCAGGTCGGAGCGGCGGTGGATGCCGCTGTTCGGGTTCTGGCCCACGCGCTCCTGCTCTTGAGGCTCCTCCTTCGGAGGTGAGAACATCCGCCGCATCAGCCCCGACAGCTTGCCCGAGCCGTTCTTGGCGCCGTTGAGCCGCCCGCTCCGGTCCGGGGGCTCGGGCACCGGTACGGGGGGCATGCCGCACTCCAGGTACGCCAGCCACTCGTGCCCGTGGTACTCCAGCGCCCGCACCCGCCCGAAGAACGACGGCCCCTCGTATGATTCCGGCACCGGCGCCAGCCCGTCGGGCCGCATCCCCACCAGCACCTGGCCGCCCGTGTGCTGCGAGATCGCGTACGCCCTCGGATCGCTCCACGGGAGCGTCAGCCGGTGCGGGCCGAAGTCGAGCATCACGTACTGGTTCTGCGGGGTCCTGACATTGGCCGCCAACAGGTTCAACTGCTGCGAGTTGAGAAAGGCCGCCACGAAAGCCGTCGCCGGATCGTTGTAAATCTGCGCCGGAGTGCCCACGTCCTGCAGGACGCCGCGATTCAGAATGGCGATCCTGTCGGCCAGCGTCAGCGCCTCCACTTGGTCGTGCGTCACGTAGATCGTGGTGACGCCGAGCGACCTGACCAGCGCCGAGATCTCCATGCGCAGCTCGGTACGCATGCCGGCGTCCAGGTTCGACAGCGGCTCGTCCATCAGGAACAGCTTGGGCTGCCGGACGATCGCCCGGCCCATCGCCACCCGCTGGCGCTGGCCGCCGGAGAGCGTGCCCGGCCGGCGATCGAGCGTCTCGTCGATGTGCAACGCCTTCGACAGCTCTGTGACCCGCTCACGCACCAAATTCGGGTCCGACTTGGCGATCTCCAAAGGGAAGGCGATATTGCCGCGCACGGTCCGGTGCGGATACAGGGCACCGTTCTGGAACACCATGGCGACGTCACGATCGCGTGGGGCCAGGTGGTTGGCGATCTGCCCGTCCAGCCAGAGCTCTCCCTCGGTGATCTCCTCCAGACCCGCGATCATGCGGAGCAACGTGGATTTGCCGCAACCGGAGGGACCGAGGAGGACGAGGAACTCGCCGTCTTCGGCCCGCAGGCTCAGCCGGTCGACTGCGAGGTAGTCGCCCGGATACACCTTGGTCACTTTGTCGAGAACGACCGAGCTCATGGGCCCACACCTTGCACGCGTGTCACCTGTGACGGGGCTGATTGAAGAGGTAGTACATCGCGCCTTAACGCGCCATGTCCACCCTTGACATAAAGAATCTCCTTCTAGGCAATTTCGGTCAGGGGTTTTTGGGTGTCCGTACGCCGACATTTCCGGATCTGGGGCGATGGAAGGGCTTGCGTAAACTTGCGGAAACCGCTTTCATTATCGAAACGTTCGGGGGAAGACCATGACGGTGTGGTGGCGGAACGCCGCGATCTACCAGGTGTACGTGCGCAGCTTCGCCGACGGCGACGGCGACGGGACGTGGCACGCTTCCCCGGAGGGCACGCTGGTGTTCTCACGGGGCGATCTCCTGTGCGCCGTCAACCTCACGGAGACCCCCGTGGACTTCGGCGTCGAAGGAACGCTCCTGCCGGCCTCGGATGTCCCTGGAGCAGGGGATTCGGCCGTCTGGTTGAAAGTAAAGTGAGGGCCATGAACGGTCACGCTCGCCTCGCCGACATCGCCGCCCAGGCCGGGGTGAGCGAGGCCACGGTCAGCCGGGTGCTCAACGGCAAGCCCGGGGTCTCCACCGCCACCCGCCAGTCGGTGATGGCCGCGCTCGACCTCATGGGCTACGAGCGTCCGCCCCGGCTGCGGCAGCGCAGCAACGGGCTGGTCGGCCTGGTGACGCCCGAGCTGGACAACCCGATCTTCCCGGCGTTCGCGCAGGCCATCGAGAAGGCGCTGACCCAGCACGGCTACACGCCGGTGCTCTGCACCCAGCTGCCCGGCGGCGCGCCGGAGGACGAGTTCACCGAGCTGCTGGTGGACCGCGGGGTGAGCGGCATCGTGTTCATGTCAGGGCTGCACGCCGACACGACCGCGCGGATGGACCGCTACACCCGCCTGGTCGACCGCGGGCTGCCGATCGTGCTGGTCGACGGCTACAGCGAGCACATCGACGCGCCCTTCATCTCGCCCGACGACCGCATGGCCGTCCGGCTGGCCGTGCAGCACCTGGTCGATCTCGGCCACGAGCGCATCGGGCTGGCGCTGGGGCCGCGCAGGTTCGTGCCGGTGATCAGGAAGATCGAGGGGTACAAACAGGCCATGGCGCACCTGCTGGGCGCGGCCGACGTGGACGACCTGATCGCGCACTCGCTGTTCTCCGTCGAGGGCGGGCAGGCCGCCGGCGCACAACTGCTCTCTCGCGGCTGCACCGGCATCGTGTGCGCCAGCGACCTCATGGCGCTGGGCGCGATCCGCGCCTGCAGGGAGAAGGGGCTGGCGGTGCCGGGGGAGGTGTCCGTGGTCGGGTTCGACGACTCGCCGCTGATCGCGTTCACCGATCCGCCGCTGACCACCGTGCGCAAGCCGATCGGCGCCATGGCCTCGGCGGCCGTGCAGACGCTGCTGGAGGAGGTCAACGGCGCGCCCGCCAAGCACGTCGAGCTGATCTTCCAGCCGGAGCTGGTCGTCCGCGGCTCCACCGGCTCGGGCCCCCTGGTCAACCGGTGAGTGAGCGCCGTCGCCCGCCTCACGGAGTGAGGCCATAAGCACGCGTGACGTCCTCGTCCTCGGCGGCGCCGGGGTCGACACGACGGTGTACGTGCCGGAACTGCCGCTGCCGTACAAGGACACCTACCAGGTGCCGCCGGTCGTCGACCGGATCGGCGGCACCGGCGCCGGGGTGGCGCTCGGCTGCCACGCGCTCGGGCTGGACGTCGCGTTCGCCGACCTGATTGGCGACGACCCTCAGGGCGCGCTGATCAGGCACGAGTTGCGCGACCTCGCCTGCGCGTGGGGGCGGGCACGCGCAGGAGCGTGCTCCTTGTCGGCCCCGACGGCCGCCGCACCTCCTTCTACGACGCCAAGGTCACACCCGGCGAGCGCCTGCCCAGGGAGCTGTACGCGAACGTCCCGGCCAGGCACGTCCATGTGTCGATCATGGACTTCTGCCGTCACGTCTACCCCGACCTGGACGGCGTGCCGATCTCCACGGACCTGCACGACTGGGACGGGACCAACGACCACCACAAGGACTTCGCCTACCGGTCCGACCTGGTGTTCCTGTCGGCCGCCGCGCTGAAGGACCCCGCGGCCACGATGCGGGCCGTCCTGGCGGACGGCCGCGCGCACACGGTCGTCTGCACGCGCGGCGCCGACGGTTGCCTCGTGCTGACCCGCGGCTCCGGCGTGCGCGCCTTCCGGGCCGCGCCGCTGCGCGGCCCGGCGGCCGACAGCAACGGCGCCGGCGACGCGTTCGTCTCCGGCTTCCTGTACGGCACTCTGCGCGGCCGGCCGCTGGAGGAATGCGTCCGGCTGGGGTCGATCGCCGGGGCGCACGCCTGCACGGTCGCCGGCACCCACGAGTCCCCGATCACCGAGTCCCATCTGCTGGGCCTGGCCGCCCGGTAGCGCCGGGGCGGTCCAGCTCCCGCCAGGCCCGGCCGACGAACGGCGGAAGCGAGGCAAGCAGGTAGACGACGGTGAACGCGTACAGCGTCGGCCTCAGCCCGGCCAGCTCCGTGAGCGAGCCGGCCATGAGCCCGCCGACCGGCATGCCCGCGTACGCCGCGGCCGTCATGGTCCCGATCACGCGGGCCCGGAGCCGGGCGGGGATCCTGCCGTACTGGAGCTCGCCGAGAATGGGGTTGATCGCGCCCGCGGCGAAGCCGGAGAGCAGGGTGACGGCCAGGGCGACGGGCAGCGGCGCGCCGAGTGCCAGCACCAGCACGCGCGGCACCCCGGCGAGGAGGAAGGCCAGCCCGTAGGTCAGTCTCCTGGGTAATCGCTCGCCGGCGGCGGCGTAGACGATGGCTCCGGCCAGCGCGCCCGCCCCGACCGCGCCGGCGAGCAGGCCGAACGCGCGCGGATCCTGCGTCACGTCCCGGGCGTACAGCGCCAGCAGCACCTGCGTGACGCCCGTGTCGAGCATGTTGACGATCACGATCATCGTGGTGGCGCTCAGCTGCAGCCGGTCGCGCCAGAGGAACGCCAGCCCGTCTCGCAGATAGCGGCCGTCTCCGGGCACGCTTCCCCCGACCCGCGGGACCCCGCCGCCGATCAGGAGCGCGGACAGCAGGAACGTGACGCCGTCCACGACGAGCAGCACGCCCGCGCCGAGCCAGACGATCAGCACGCCGGCGACCGGCGCGCCGACCATCGCGGCCCCCCGGTAGACCGCGTCGTACGCGGCCGCCGCCCGCCCGATCCGCACGTCCCCGAGCGCCGAAAGCTCGGGGACCATGGCCTTGCGCGCGGTCTCCCCCGGGGTGGCCACCAGCCAGCGCACGAACAGCAGCGCCAGCAGCCCCGGATAGGACAGCCCCGTCGTCCAGAACAGCGCCGGCATGGCCAGCACGACGCCCCCGCTGATCAGATCGGACAGCACGCTCGCGCCGCGGAACCCGAGCCGGTCCACCAGCTTCCCGCCGAAGGCCGCGGACACGACGATGGGGAACGTGGTCGCGAACGCCGCCAGTCCCGTGAGCGCGGCGCTTCCCGTGGTCTCCAGCACGAACCACGGCACGGCCAGCATGGAGAGCATGGTCCCGGTGACGGAGAGTGCGTTGGCGGCCAGCAAGGTGATGAATGGACGCCTCACGCGCGATGCTCCCGGCGATGTTTCCCGCTTCAGAGTTGCCTACGGTCGCCGAGTGGTCAAGGCAGCCGCGTGGGATTCCCGCCAGATCAGACAAACGTGATTTGATAGCGCCATTGGGGCGCATGATCTCTCCGGACCGTACGACCCAGGAGGCACCATCATGACCGCAGCCGTCCACGTCGGACCCGAGCCCGTCCCCGTCCTCATCGACGCGGTACGCCGCGCGGGCGGCCAGGTCGTGCCGCTGGAGCGGGCCGAGGCGATCGTCTACTACGGCAGCGACGACCCCGGCGAGCTGCGTTCCATGATCCACGACCGCATCCGGTGGGTGCAGCTGCCGCACGCGGGCATCGAGCGGTGGGCCGACGCGGGCGTCATCACCGACGACCCGGTCTTCACCGCGGCCGGCGGCTCCTACGGTCCCGCCGTGGCCGAGCACGCCCTCGCCCTCATGCTGGCGGCCGCGCGCGGGCTGCACCGGCACGCCAGGGCCACGCGGTGGGGCGCCAACGACTCCAGGGAGCTCGCCGGCTCGACGGTGGCGATCGTGGGCTGCGGCGGCATCGGCCGGGCGCTCATCCGCCTGCTGGAGCCGTTCGGCTGCCTGGTCGTCGCGGTCACCGACCGGGGCGAGGCGCCCGGCGCTGCCAGGATCGTCCCGCGCGCCCGGTACCGCGAGGCGCTGCCCGAGGCCGGCTACGTGGTCGTCGCGGCGCCCGCCACCCCGGACACGAGGGGCATGTTCGGGGCGCGCGAGTTCGAGATCATGCGTACGGACGCCTGGCTCGTGAACGTCGCCCGCGGCGGCCTCGTCGTGACCGACGATCTGGTGGCGGCGCTGCGCGCGGGCCGCATCGGCGGCGCGGCGCTCGACGTCACCGACCCCGAGCCGCTGCCCGGCGGGCATCCCCTGTGGGAGCTGGACAACGTGCTGATCACGCCGCACTGCGCGAACCCGCGCCCGGCCTACTGGCGCGGGCTGGCCGAGCGCGTCACCGCCAACGTGCGGCGCTTCGGCGAGGGCGCCCCGCTGGAGGGCCGGGTCTCCCCCGCCGAGGGCTTCTGAGGATACGGGCGAGAGCCCGCGGCGATCTGCCGGTCCCGGCTCCGGCCTCACTCACGCGTGGGCGCCCTGGACACGTGTGCGGAGAGGCGGCTCAGGTGGTGCGGTGCGTCGCCAGGGTGGCGTGGTGGTCGGCGCCGGCGGGCCCGTGCGGGTCCGTGTGGACGGTGGCCGCTCTCAGGCGCGGCAGTTCGTGGATGAGCCGGTGCTCGGCCTCCACCGCCACCGCGTGCGCGTCCACGACCGACATGTCGTGATCGACGAGGATCTCCACCTCGGCGTGGAGCGCGTGCCCGATCCACCGCAGCCGTACGGACCCGACCTCCTGGACACCGTCCACGGTGGCGATGACACGTTCGGCGGCGTCCACGAGCGCGGGATCGACCGCGTCCATGAGCCGGTGGTAGATCTCGCGGGCGGCGTCGCGCAGGACGAAGCAGATGGCGCCGGTGATCAGCAGGCCGA
Source organism: Nonomuraea sp. NPDC049480 (assembly GCF_044465905.1). NCBI lineage: Bacteria > Bacillati > Actinomycetota > Actinomycetes > Streptosporangiales > Streptosporangiaceae > Nonomuraea > Nonomuraea sp. NPDC049480. The sequence continues at coordinate 609,687 of NZ_JBITMD010000003.1, read as the reverse complement.
CGATCGGGTCGGCGATGGGGAAGCCCAGACCGGCGCCGCCCGCGCCCAGCAGGACGGCCAGCGAGGTGAATCCGTCGGTCCTGGCGTGCAGGCCGTCGGCCACCAGCGCGGCCGATCCGATCTCCTTGCCCACCTTGATCCGGTAGCGAGCCACCCACTCGTTGCCCAGGAACCCGACCACACCCGCGGCCGCCACCCACCAGACGGCCCGCATGTCCTGAGGGTCGATGAGCCGCATGACGGCCTCGTACCCGGCGAGGGCCGCCGAGGCGGCGATGAGCAGCACGATGACGATGCCCGCGAGGTCCTCCGCCCGGCCGTACCCGTAGGTGAAGCGGCGGGTGGCGGCGCGGCGGCCCACCGAGAACGCGATGGCCAGCGGGACGGCGGTGAGCGCGTCGGCGAAGTTGTGCAAGGTGTCGCCGAGGAGCGCGACCGAGCCGGACGCCAGCACGATCACGGCCTGGACGGCGGCGGTGACCATGAGCACGGCGAACGAGACGGCCAGCACGCGCATCCCGCGACTGCTGGACTCCAGGGCGGCGTCGGTCTTGTCGGCGCTGTCGTGACTGTGCGGCGCGACGGCGTGTACGACCCGCCCGAGCACCGCCATCAGCCCCCGCCGCGAACCCTGCTCACCCTCGTGCCCGTGCCCGTGCCCGTGCCCGTGCCCGTTCTCGTGCTCATGCCCGTGCCCGTGCCCCTTACCGTCGGGAGAGGTCCCGCCGGGATGGGCGTGGTGCGGTGTCGTGCCGGAATCCCGCTGGTCAGACATGGCATCCCTCGCTTGCGCAATTCATCCCTTTTGACCAGGATATGTAGTTATGTACGCACGCGACAACCTCTCAGATGCCGGCGCCTCGCAGGAGCAACCCACTCCCGCCCAGGTCAACGCGGCCGTCGACGCGTTTCGCATGCTCAGCGACGCCACGCGGCTCAGGCTGATGTGGTTGCTGTCGTCCGGCGAGCTGGACGTGAACTCGCTCGCCCAGGCCATCGGCGTACCCCGCCCGTCGGTGTCCCAGCACCTCGCCAAGCTGCGCCTGGCCGGTCTGGTGGACACACGCAGGGATGGCCGCCGCGTGCTCTACCGGGCCCGGGACTCACACGTGCGGGCGCTCATCGCCGAGGCCATGTTCCACGCCGGCCACGAGGTCTCCGGACTCCCCCGCCATGACTGATCACCAGCCGATCTTCCCCTTGCCGGAGACGAGCGACCGGGCGATCACCAGCCGCTGCACGTCGTTGGTGCCCTCCCCGATCGCCATCAGCGGCGCGTCCCGGTAGAGCCGTTCGACCACGAACTCCTGCGAGTAGCCGTACCCGCCGTGGATCCGCATGGCCTCCAGCGATGCCTTGAGCGCCACCTCGGAGGCGAAGTACTTGGCCATGCCCGCCTCCATGTCCACCCGCTTGCCGCTGTCGGCCTGGGCCGCCGCCCAGTACGTGAGCAGCCGCGCCGCCTGGATCTCGGTGGCCAGGTCGGCGAGCTTGAGCTGGATGGCCTGGAAGTCGGCGATCGGCTGCCCGAACGCGGTCCGTTCACGCGCGTAGGCCAGGGCGGCGTCGTACGCGGCCTGGGCGACGCCGACGGCGCGGGCGGCGATGTTGATGCGCCCGATCTCCAGCCCGCCGAGCACCTGCTGCATGCCGCGCCCTTCGACGCCGCCGAGCAGGCAGGACACCGGCACGCGTACGTCGTCGAGCACGACCTCGCAGGTCTCCGTGCCCTTGTAGCCCAGCTTGGGCAGGTCGCGGCTGACGCTGAAGCCCGCCGACGACGGGTCGACGAGCAGCACGGACATCCCCCGGTGCGCGGGTTCGGTGATCGAGGTCTTGACGAGGACGGGCAGCGGGTCGGCGTGGCGGGCGTTGGTGATCCAGGTCTTGGTGCCGGTCACGACATAGTGGTCGCCGTCCCGCACCGCCCGGGTCTGGATGCCCTGGAGATCCGTGCCCGCGCCGGGCTCGGTGAGCGCGATCGCGGTACGGCGGGCGCCGCTCGCCAGGTCCTCGAGATGGAGCCGCCGCTGCTCGTCGGTGCCGTGGCGGGCGATCATCCAGCAGGCGATCGAGTGGGACCCGATCGTGCCGGCCACGCCCATCCAGCCCCGCGCGATCTCCTCGAAGACCAGCGCGAACGAGACCATGTCGGCCCCCATGCCGCCGTACTCCTCCGGCACGGACAGGCCGAACAGCCCCATCTGCTTCATCTTGTCGATGATTTCGGCCGGATATCTGCCGGAGTGCTCCCATTCGGTGGCGACCGGCAGGATCTCCTTCTCCACGAAGGCGCGCAGGATCTCGCGAAAGGCCTTCTGCTCGCCGGTCAGCTCGAAATCCATCTGCCTCGATCCCTGGTGCACAAACTGATCAGGCAGCTCACGTTAATAATTCCATGCTTACTTGGTCAATCACCGACCTTTACCGCGCGAGCCGCCAGTTTGGCGACCACGTCCACGATGCGCGCGGCGCGCTCCAGCTCCGCGCGGTGGAACACCGGCCCCTCCGCGCGGGCCACGATCACGTGCATGCCCTGCGTCAGCACCGGCAGGAGCATGAGGCGCACGTCGCGGGCGTCCAGCGCGACCGCCCGCGGCGGCGGCTCGGGCAGGTCGAACGTGGCGGGAGCGGCCAGCGAGGCGTGCCGTACGGCGCCGTCGGCCACGGCCAGCGACCATTCCGCCCCGCACAGCCCGGGCAGGGCGTCCACCAGCGTGGCGAAACCGCGGGCCGGCTCCGCCACCACATGCATGAGCAGGTCGTAGTCCAGTGCCGAGCCCGGCACCTCTCTGGTCATCCAGACACCCTCGACCCGCATGCCGGGCACGGCGGACAGCCGCTCCCGGGCCTCCGATGGGGTCATGGAGCCCGGCCAGGAGACGGTGAAGTCGTCCACGGCCCGCCCGGCCTCGCGTTCGAGCACGGTGACCTGCAGGATGTCGGCTCCGAGCGTGCCCAGCGCCTTGGCCACCTGCCCCAGCCCACCTGGCCGATCCGGCAGCGACACCCTCAGTCGAAGCAGCATTGCGCCCCCTTTCCAGAGCTCTCACAGTGCCGTGGAAAGGTTTCGAGCAGGTTCCACGGATATGTCACACACGCTGCGGTTATATCCCAAGATGAAGGGTTAAGTCCGGATTGTCGAGAATTGGTCCCTGCGGTTTTCCGCAGGTCATCGTACGGTCGCCCGCATGGTCCGGCATACCCTCGGATCTCTAACGTCTTCCCCATGATTCTCACCAAGATCGCAGCGTTGACACTCGCCTTGACCACTCTCTCCCCCACCCAGGACTCCCTCGAACAGCAACTCGGCGCTCTGGTGAAGACCAAGGCCGTGTCGGCCGCGCTCGTCCGGGTGAGCGAGAACGGCAAGGACTGGACGGCCGCGGCCGGCTACCGCGACATGGTCTCGCGCAAGCCCGCCGACGCCACCGGCCACTTCCGGATCGGCAGCGTCACCAAGACGTTCGTGGCCACCGTCGTGCTCCAGCTCGCCGACGAAGGCAAGCTGTCACTCGACGACCCGGTCGCCGGACACCTGCCCGGCGCGCTGCCGGACGGCAGCACGATCACGGTGCGGCAGGTGCTCCAGCACACCAGCGGCCTGTTCGACTACGCGGGCGCCGGCATCCCCGGCTGGTCGGCGCGAGACTTCCGGCCGGTCGAGTCGCTGTACGACCAGACGCCGCAGGAACTGCTGGCCGTCGGCCTGTCCAGGCCGCCCTACTTCAAGACGCCGGGCACGGGCTGGCGCTACTCCAACACGAACTACGTGGTGGCCGCCATGCTGATCGAGAAGCTGACCGGCGGCTCGTACGCCGAGGCGATCAAGGCCAGGATCCTGCGCCCGCTCGGCCTGCGGCACACGTTCCTGCCGGGCCACGACAAGTCCATGCCGAGGCCGCACGCCCGCGGCTACGCCGCGTACAAGGGCGAGATCGTGGACGCCACCAGGATCAACCCGTCACTGGAGTACGGCGCGGGCGAGATGATCTCGACCACCGCCGACCTGACCCGCTTCTTCGACGCCCTCATGGGCGGCAAGCTGACCAGCGCGTCCGCGCTCAAGCAGATGCGGACCACGCGGGCGGCCGGCGAGGGCATGGGGTACGGCCTCGGCCTCCAGGAGTTCCAGCTGACCTGCGGAAAGCGCGTGTACGGGCACAGCGGCGGGATCTTCGGCTACCTCACGTACGCGCTGCGCTCGGACGAGGGCCGCACCCTGGTGATCTCCGCGAACCCGTACACCGGGCAGGTCCCCGCCGACGCCCTGCCGAAGGCCCTGGCCACGGTGTTCTGCTGACGATGTTCTGCCGGCCGCGTTCTCCTGGCCGCGTTCTCCTGATCGGGGCCTCGCGGAAGGTCAGGCGAACACGTCCTGCTGGTAGCGCCCGTCCGCCTCCAGCCCGGCCAGCCAGGCGGCCCCGTCAGCGCTGTCCAGGCCGGTCCTCTGCCGGTGGATGTCCAGCAGCGTCTGCCGCACCGCCGGCGCCATCCGCAGCCCGTCGCCGCAGACGTACACGTGGGCGCCCTGTTCGAGCAGTTCCCACACCTCGTCGGCGTGCGCGGCGACGGCGTCCTGGACGAACCGGTACGGGTGCCCGGGCACGGCCGAGAACGCGGTGTGCGCGGAGACGCCCCAAACCGCCAGGTCGTCCGCGTACAGCAGGTCGTGCCCGGGGTGGCGGCACCCGGTGAACACCGCGGCCCGCCCGGTGGCGCCGGTGAGCACCCGCTCCTCGAGGAAGCCGCGCAGCGGCGCGAACCCGGTGCCGGGACCGACGAGGATCACCGGCGTGGCGGGGTCACCGGGAAGCCGGAAAGGCGGGGCGGGGACGCGGACGTAGCCGTAGAACACCTCGCCTTCCTTCAGCCCGGCGAGGTACGCCGAACACATGCCGTGGTAGGTGCCGGCGCCGGACCAGGCGGGCCCCTCGACGAGGCCGACGGTGAGCCGGACCAGCGACGGGTCGGCCAGCGGAGAGGAGGAAATGGAGTAGTAGCGGGGCTTGATCGGCCCGGCCATCTCCAGGAACACCGGCAGCGGCAGCTCGATCGCGGGGAAGCGCTCCAGCAGGGCCAGCGGGGAGACACGCTTGGTGAGGATCTCGTCGGCGTAGTTCTCGGTCAGCTCGGCCAGCTGGCCGCGGGTCCACGGGCAGGCGGTGTGCGCGGCCAGCGCCTCCAGGTCGGACCTGGTGGCCACCTCCTGCAGCTCGGCGAACTCGGTGAGCAGCAGCCCGGCCGTCACCGGCGTGTCCACGGGCAGGTGGGTGGCCCCGGCGGCGCGCAGCCGCACGACCCGCTCCCTGGGGACGCGCAGGCAGCGCAGCGCCCATTCGACCAGCTCGGGGTCGTTCTTGGCGAAGACGGCCACGTGGTCGCCGGCCGTGTACGTGACGCCCTCGGGCAGCCGGGCCACGATGGAGCGCACGCCGGGCCGCGGCGCCTCCACCGAGAAGTCCCAGAGCCCGGCAGGGTCGCCGGTCAGCTCCTCGTTGGAGACGACGGTCAGCGGGAAGGCTCGCTCGGAGACGACGGCCGGCCTGACCTCGGACTCGGTGAGCACGTCCATCTCGTAGCGCGGCCCGGCGGAGCCGGCGCCCAGATCCGAGTGGGCGCTGTACTCCTCGGCCAGCGCCGCCCACAGGCGGGCGGTCCACGCCGACACGTCGCCGTCGAAGTCGCCGTCGGTGTCCGCCTCGCCCCGCTCGATCAGCGGCACCGCCCCGGCGGCCGTCAGCTTCTCGTACGCGCGCCGCGGGAACTCCTGGTATGTGGGCCACTGCGTGTTCCCGCAGCCCAGCACCGCGAGCCGCACCCCGGACAGGTCGGGCAGCGTGTCGAGGGCGTCGAAGCGCTGGGCGTTGTCGGGCGCCTTGCCGTTGTAGGAGGAGGCGACCACGACGAGCAGGCCCTCGCTCAGCGGCTGGAGCTCGTCGAGCGTGGTCAGCGTGGTGGCGAACCCGGCCCGCCCGGCCCGCTCGGCCAGCCGCTCGGCGATGTCGGCGCTGGTGCCGAGGTTGGAGCCGTACGCGACGGTGAGCGGCACGCCGGTGACGGCGATCTCGTGCTGCTCGGCGACCTCCTCCTGCTCGGTGAGAGCGACGGTCCGCTCGTGGGCGCGGCGCTCGCGGACCCGGAGCGTGAATCCGTCGGGCTTGAGCGTGAGCGTCTGCTTGATCTTCATGCGGTAGGCGTCCGGGTCGGACAGCGCGAAGCGGCGCAGGATCATCGCCAGCGCCAGCCTGGCCTCGGTGAGCGCGAACTGGCGGCCGATGCAGGCCCGCTCGCCGTTGCCGAACGGCTTGTACGCGCCGGGGTGGTGGTGCTTCTTGTTCTCCGGGAGCCACCGGTCGATGTCGAACTCCTCGGGCCGCTCCCACGCCTTGGGGTGACGGTGCAGCGTCGGCAGCAGCACGACCACGCCCTGGTCCTTGGGGATGGGGTAGCCGCCGAGCGTGGTGTCCTCGATCGCGCTCACGCTGAAGGCCGGGATCGGCGACCAGACGCGCAGCGTCTCCTCGAGGATGCGCGGGATGACGTCGAGCTTCATCACGGTCTCGTACGCCGGCGGCTCGTCGCCGGGCAGCAGCCGGTCGACCTCGTCGTAGGCGCGGGCCAGCGTGTGCGGCTCGCGCAGCAGGTTGTACAGGGCGAAGGAGAGCAGGCCGCTGGTCGTCTCGTGGCCGGCGATGAGGAAGGTGAGGACCTGGTTGCGGATGTTCTCGTCGGACAGGCGGGCGCCGCTCTGCGGGTCGGACGCCTCCAGCATGAGGCCGAGCAGGTCCTTGGCGCCGGCGCCGCCCTCGGTGCGGCGCCGTCTGATCACGTCGTCGACGAGCTCCTGCATGGTGGCGATGTCGCGCCGGTAGGCCTCCTCCTGCCTGCGCCGGAGCTTGGTGACGAAGGGCAGTTGCTGGTTGCGCAGCATGGCCTCGGTCAGCGCGCCGCCCATGGCCTGCAGGAAGGGGTGCAGCTCGGGCGAGTCGAAGGAGTCGAACCGGTAGCCGAACCCGGTCAGCGAGATCGTGTCGAGCGTGAGCCTGGTCATGTCGTCGGCGACGGGCAGGTCCTCCCCCTGGCGACCTGCCCACGACTCGACCAGCTGCTCGGCGACCTCCAGGAACTGCGGATAGTACGCCTTCATCGAGCGCTGGCCGAAGGCGGGCATCAGGATGCGATGCGCCTGTCCCCACACGGGCTCGTCCTGCTCCGCGGTGAACAACCCGTCGCCGCCGAAGTCGCGCACGATCGACAGCGGTGGCTTGATGCGCTTGACGAACCGGCTCTCGTCGCACACCTCCGCGACCAGGTCGGGGTCGAAGACCAGCACGATCGTGCGGCCGGCGACCTCGAGCCGGAAGATGCCCTCCTCCTGGTATCGGGTGGCCACCTGGACGAAGTGCTCGATCGGCGCGTGCGAGGGAATCTGCAGCGTGTTGCCCAGAATGGGCAGGCCCTGTGGGGCCGGGATGCTCGCCATGAAGTGCTCCCTGAAAGCATAGCCATACACCGTATGGCAGACGCTACCATACGGTGTATGGCAGTGAGCGCGCGCAGGGGTGCGCCGTTGAGTCTCGAAGAGATCACCTCCACCGCCCTGCGGCTGATGGACGAGGGCGGCGTGGAGGGCATATCCATGCGCAAGCTGGCGGCGGAGCTGGACGTCAACCCGATGTCGCTCTACCACCACGTGGAGAGCAAGGACGCGCTGCTCAGGATGATCTGCACCACGGCGGCGGAGCGGATGCACCTGCCACCGGACGACGGCGCCCCATGGCAGGACCAGCTCAGGGCTCTGGCGCTGGCCTACTACGGGCACGCTCGGGCGCATCCCGCCTTGTGGATCCACGTCCACAACCATCCGGAGATCGTCGCCGACCGGCGGATGTCGATGTGGCAGGTGCTCGACCGGGTCCTGCGGCTGGCCGGGGTGCCGGAGGAGGAGCTGCGGCGGACGAGCGACGTGCTGCACGCGTTCGTCTCCGGGCTCGTCCTCTCCGAGCTCCAGGGGCATTTGCCGGACGATCCCGAGGAGACCGCGCGCAACCTCGACACGGCGATCAACCTGATCATCCACGGCCTGGGGGGACGGGGCTGATCTGCCGCCGCAGCAGGCGCACGGCGAACAGCACGAGCACCGCCACGCCCGCGACCAGCGAGGAAGCCCGCCGCAGCGGGCGGCCGGCCCCCGCTCCTGGCGAGTGGGTCAGGCCGACGCCTGCCAGACGGCCTCGAAGGCGTCCTCGGTGATCTCGGTCAGCTCCCAGATCTCCAGCGGCTGGTCGGTGAGGAACCCCTGCTCGTCCTGCAGCCGCCCCCACCAGTAACGGCGCGCCACCCGATCGGCGCCCACCTCGACCTGCCTGATCGCCCACTGCTCACCGTCGCCCTCGACGCTCTCGAACAACCAGGCGCGGCCGTCCGAGTCGGCCATGTGCCAGTAGCGGCGAGGGGCGTCGGACTCGGCGAGCTGCCGGACGAGCGGCTGGCGAAGATCTGGAACAAGCACGGGCCCACTCTAGACACCGGCACCGTCAGAACCACCGCCACGGCGCCGATGCCAGATCATTGCTGGTACGCCCCCGCGTCGGGCGCGCCCGCCATGGGCCGGCCCGTGGCGTCCTTGGCGAAGGCCTTGCCGCCGTACCACCTGGGGGTGAGGGCCATGCCGCGCCCCAGCGCCGGCGAGCCGGGCCGCAGCCGCAGGTCCGTGCGGGAGACGAACTTCGGGTCCGCCATGACCGACTTCGGCCCGAGCTTGAACTCGGCCGACCGAGCCCTGTACACGCTGCCGCCCTCGTCGGCGCCCTTGCCGTCCTCCCAGCCGGCCACGCCCCCGACGACGATGACGTTGTTGCGGAGCTTGAGTATCGACGGCGCGCAGCCGTCGTGGCAGGACCAGCCGATGGTGCCCTTGGCGGGCAGATAGACCGAGTTGTGCACGGCGACGGTGCCCTTGACGGGGCCGACGATGTGGCGGGGGCCGCGGGTGACGAGGAAGGAGCCGCGGCTGCGGGAGGAGGTCACGACGTTGAAGGCGAAGAGGTTGCCGGTGGCGGTCTCGCCCTTCTTGGCGCCGAGTTCGGTGAAGGTCGCGTTGTCCCTGGAGACGTTGCGGGTGATCACGTTGCGGTCGCCGTTGAAGACCTCGACGGCGGCCCCGTCGATGCCGTAGTCCCGGCTCTTGGCGTAGCTGCCGGTGATGGTGTTGCCGGTGACCACGTTGTCGTCGCCGTTGAGCAGCACGCCGAAGGCGCCGGAGTCGTCGTCGCCGCCGTCGTCGTTGACGCTCATCCGGGTGTTGCCGGTCATGACGCTCTCGCGGATGGTGTTGCGCGAGCCGGTGGGGGTGACGTGCACGCCGGCGATGTTGCGGTCGGCCTGCACGCCCGACAGCTCGTTGTGGTCGCCGTCGATCTGGAAGCCGGCCCAGCGGCAGCCGGAGGCGCGCAGGCCGCTGACCCGCCAGTGGTCTCCGCTGATCACGACGCAGTCGGCGTCATCGCCGCTGATCTTGGCGAGCGGGCCGGTGCCGTACGGCTTGACGGAGATGGGCCGGGCCGCGGTGCCCTCGGCCGCCAGGGTGAGCGTGCCGGTGAAGGAGCTGCCGCGCTTGAACGCGACGGTGTCGCCCGGCTTGAGGTCGGCCGCGTTGACCTGGTCCAGCGACTTCCACGGCGCCCTGGCGCTGGTGCCCGCGGCCGCGTCGCCGCCCGCCTTGGAGTCCACGTAGTACGTCGTGCCCGCTTGGGCTGAGGCGGCCGCGACCGGAACGGCAGGCAGGAGCAAGGCCATGACGGCTACGGAGAGCAACCTCATCGGGGCACACCACTATCTATTGAAACAGGAATCGACAGACGCAACATAGCGTCATCACTGCGTGAGGCGCCAGATACGGAGCGCAGGTCCGTCGCCAGGGATCACGTCGCCGTCCTGCGCGCCGTACACGCCTTCGGCCCGTGCGCCGAGCGGCAGCGGCTCCCCCGGCGCGCGGCGCACGCACACCAGGAGCGATTCCTGGTACGTCTCGCGCGCGTAGACCAGGCAGTCGGCGTCGGCGTGCAGCCAGCGCAGGCCGCCGTGGCGCAGCGCGGGCTCGGCGCGGCGCAGCCCGAGCAGCGTCCGGTAGGCCGCCAGCGTCTCCAGGTCCTGGTCAGCGGGCCGGTTCCAGGGCATCGGGGTACGGGAGTGCTCGCCGTTCACGCCGGTCAGCCCGAACTCGCTGCCGGCGAACACCATCGGCGTGCCGGGCAGCGTGGCCTGAAGCCCGAGGGCGAGGAGGTGGCGCTCGCGCGAGCCGGTGACGGTGCGGATGCGCGGCGAGTCGTGCGAGTCGAGCAGCTGCCAGGAGTGCGTGAGCGAGCGCCACGACATGCGGGAGGCGAACGCCCGGAACGTGGCCAGCGCGGCGGGCCCGTCGCGCTGGGGCACTCCGCCGGGGACCCCCAGGAAGTGCTCCAGGTCCAGGTCGGGGCCGCGCAGCCAGGCCCAGACAGGGCGGGTGAAGCCGCCGTAGTTCATGGTGCCGTGCCACCCGTCCCGGTCGAGGTCGGGGGCGGCGTCGTGGTTGTGCTCGGCGATGAAGGCCGCGTCCGGGCCGAGGGCGCGCCGCAGCATGGCGGCGGCCTCGTGGTTGTAGTCGTCGGCGCCGCGCCTGCCGGTCATGTTGGCCACGTCGACGCGCCAGCCGTCCAGCGGGCCGAGCCACTTCTTCAGCACGGCCCGCATGCTGGAACGTACGAGGTCGCTGCCCCAGTTGAGTTTGGGCAGCGTCTTGACGCCCCACCAGGACTCGTAGTCGCCGGTGTCGGGGTCGAAGTAGAACATCTCGCGCTCGGGGGCGTTCACGTCGGAAACGGCGGCGGTGAACCATTCGTGCGTGTCACCGCAGTGGTTGGTGGTGATGTCGCCGATCAGCCGCATGCCGCGCGCGTGCAGCGCCCCGGACAGGCGGTGCAGGGCCGCGTCGCCGCCGAGCAGCGGGTCGACGGTCTCGAAGCTGGAGGCGTTGTAGCGGTGGTTGGAGCGGGCGGGGAAGATCGGCGTCAGGTAGACGGCGCCGGCGCCGAGGCTCTGGACGTGGTCGAGCCGCCGGACGATGCCGTCGAGGTCACCGCCGTAGAACTGCCGGGAGGTGCCGGGGCCGCTGGGGATGACGGGGTCACGGTCCCAGTCGCGGGGCAGCGCCCAGTCCGGCAGGTCCACCATGGGACGGGCCTCGGGGGAACGGTCGAAGCGGTCGGGGAAGATCTGGTACACGATCGCGCCGGCCATCCACGACGGCGGAGGCTCGTGGCACACCAGGCGGAAATCGGCCGCGTCGGTCACGTCGTGCGCGGCGGGCCCGGCCGCGGTGAGCCACGCCTGGCCGTTCGCCGTGGTGAGCAGGAAGCGGTACGGGGTGACGGGGTTGACGGCGGTGATCTCGGCCCGCCACCAGACGTCGCTCCTGCCCAGTCCCCTGACGTCGCGGGCCGCGGGCGACGCCTGGGCGTAGCGCGGCTCGCCGTCGTGGACCGCGCGCACGCTCACGAGGGTGACGCCGGCGGCGAGCGGCGCCCGCAGCCACAGCGTCACCCGCGCGCCGAGCTCGGGCGCCTGGTCGGAGACGTACAGAGCCGAGCCGTCGTGATGCGGCTCCCCGAGGTAACGCACACGCACCTATCCCTTGACAGCCCCGGCCGTCAGCCCGGAGACGATGTACTTCTGCAACCAGAGGAACACACCGACCGTGGGAACGGCGGTCAGCAGCGTCGCCGCGGCGAACATGCCGAAGTTGGCGTTGCGGCGGTCGCCGGCGATCATGCCGTACATGCCGACGGCGAGGGTCTTGCTCTCGGGGTCGCGCAGGAAAACGTTGGCCATGAGGAACTCGCTCATCGTGGTGATGAACGCCAGCAGCGCGGTGACCGCGAGGATCGGCGTGACCAGCGGCATGATGACGCGCCAGAAGATCTGCGCGTGCGTGGCACCGTCCACGGTGGCGGCCTCGTCGAGTTCCTTGGGCACGGTGTCGAGGAAGCCCTTCATCAGCCACGTGTTCACGCCGAGCGCGCCGCCCAGGTAGAGCAGCAGGAGCCCCCACGCGGTGTTGAACCCGAACGCCGGGTACAGCTCCGTCACCTCGGTGAAGATCATGAAGATCGTCACGATGGCCAGGAACTGCGGGAACATCTGGATGAGCAGCAGTGCCAGCAGCCCCACGCGCCGTCCGGCGAAGCGCATGCGGCTGAAGGCGTACGCGGCGAACATCGACAACATCAGGCTCGCGAACGACGACACCAGCGCGATGAACACCGAGTTGAAGAACCACCGCGCGAACGGGTAGGAGTCGGAGCTCAGCAGGTCGGCGAAGTTGCCCGCGCTCGCGCCGTTCGGCAGCAGGTCGGTGGAGGCCAGCGTGCCCAGCGGGTTGATCGCGGCCGACACCACGAACAGGATGGGGAACACCGCGAACGCGCACACGACGAGCACGAAGACGTGCCGCAGTGCCGAGTGGAACCGGGCGAGCCTCATGCGTAGACCTCCTCCTGCTTGCGGGTGCGGCGGAAGGCCACCGTCGAGATGACCGCCACGATCGCGAAGATGAACACCGAGATCGCCGCCGCGAACCCGTACTGCGCCCCGCCCGCCCCGAACGCCAGCCGGAACGTGTAGGTGATCAGCAGATCGGTCCCGCCCACCTGCGGGCTGTCGGCCGGGAACGGCCCGCCCTCGGTGGTGAGCGCGATCGCGTTGAAGTTGTTGAAGTTGTACGCGAACGACGAGATCAGCAGCGGCGTGAGCGCGACCAGCAGCAGCGGCAGCGTCACCCGGCGGAAGGCCTTCCACGGAGTGGCCCCGTCGATGGAGGCCGCCTCGGTCAGCTCGCGCGGGATGGCCTGCAACGCGCCGGTGGTGACCAGGAACATGTACGGGAAGCCCAGCCACAGGTTGACCAGGATCACCCCCAGCCGGGCGGTCATCGGCTCGCCGAGCCAGTCCACGTCGGCCGCGAGCAGCTGGTTGATCAGCCCGAAGTCGCGGTTGAACATGTCCCGCCACACCAGCAGCATGGCGAACGACGGCATCGCGTACGGCAGGATCAGCACGATCCGGTAGAACCGGGTGCCGCGCATCCGCCGATGGTGCAGCGCCAGCGCCACCGCCATGCCGAGGGCGAACTGCCCGAACACGGAGGCCACGGCGAAGACCAGGTTCCAGCCGAGCACGCCCGCGAAATATCCGGAGACGGTGGGATCGGTCAGCACGCGGGCGAAGTTGCCGAACCCGACGCCGACCTGCCAGCCCTGCGCCAGGTGTTCACCCTTGGCGTTGACGAAGTAGCCCTGCTCCTCGTCGGCCGTCCAGGTGTCGCCGTTGCCGCGCACGCAGTCGCAGGCGGCGTCGTAGACCAGCGCCGCCCGGCCCTCGACGGCGCGGCTGAGCCCGTTGGCCTTGATCACCCCGCTGTCGGCGGGCACGGCCAGCGCGGAGATCTCCTGCGCGCGGGCGGCCGCCTCGGGGGCCTTGAGCACGGTCACGCCCGGTGCCTTCAGCACCTTGCCGGTGACGCCGACCTCGGCGCCGGCCAGCGGGGTCAGCCCTTCGGCGGTGCCCAGCCGCACCTGCTTGGTCGCCGGGTCCACCAGCAGGAACACCAGCTCGTCGCCGCGCAGCGCGGCGGTCAGGGCGTACTCGGGCGAGCCCGGGGTCTGCCGGACCGAGCCGGTCTCGATGGCGGTGACGGCGGCGGCCTTGTCGCCGCGGTGCCCGTCGCCGAAGTTCGTGAACGCGGTGGTGACCGTGTAGACGACGGGGAACACCTGGAAGGCGATGAGGAAGACGGTGCCGGGGATGAGGTATTTGGCCGGGATGAAGCGGCGGGTGAGGTAGAGGTAGGCGACGGCCGCGCCGGCCGCGCACAGCAGCCCGAGCGCGACCCACGCCCCGGCGGCGACCAGCGGCGGCACGGCGTACAGCAGGATCGCGGCCGTCACGGCGAGCACCGCGATCCTGCTGACCACGAACGCCGTGGTGATCTCCCGGCGGGGCCGCACGGGCGGGGTCTCCCGCGCGGCCTCGCGTACGTCCACAGCCACGGGCGTCAGTTCTTCAGCGCGCCGTCGATGGCCTTCTGCGCGGCCGCGGCCGCGTCGGCGGCGTCGCCGCCCTTGACCACGGCGGTCTCGGCGATGCCGAAGGGCTCCCAGATCGCGGCCATCTCGGGGATGGCGGGCATCGGGATGCCGTCCTTGCCCGCTTCCATGAACTTGACCGCGTCGGGGTCGGTGGCCTGGACCTCCTGCAGCGCGGCGGTCAGCGCCGGGGGCCGCGGGTCGGCCTCGTACAGGGCCTTGGCGACGTCCTTGTTGGTCACGTAGTTGGCGACGAACTCCTGGGCCAGGGCCTTGCTCTTGCCCTTGGAGGCGACGAAGAACGTCTGGACGCCGACGAACGGGGTGGCGGGGTTGCCGCCGTCGAGCGGCGGGACGGCCGTGATGTCGTACGTGATGCCGCCCTTCTTGACCTCGCTCGTCGCCCACGGGCCGGAGATGAGGTAGGCGCACTTGCCGGAGGCGAAGTTCACGATGTAGTTCTCGTTGGTGATCGAGGTGCGCAGCGCGGCGTCACCCTTCTCGCCCAGGCCCTTGAGCTTCTCGAACGCCTTGACCGAGTCCGGCGAGCCGAGCAGCACCTTCTTGGGGTCGGGGTCGCCGGTGGAGGTGGTGCCGAACAGCGCGCCGCCGCCGGAGGCGAAGATCGGGTAGACGTGGAAGGCGTCGCCCTTCTGGCCGACGGGCAGGCAGAGCACGTCCTTGACCTTGCCGGCCGCCTTGAGCTCCTTGCCCTTGGCGATCATGTCCTCGATCGTCTTGGGGGCGTCGGGGGCGAGCTCGGTGTTGCGGATGAGGGCGATGTTCTCCACCGCGTACGGGGCGCCGTAGATCTGCCCGTTGAAGGTCACCGCCTGGATGGCCTTCTCGGAGAAGGCGGCCTTCTGCTCCTCGGTCAGCGTGACCGGGTCGATGGCGCCGTTCTGCACCAGGTTGCCGATCCAGTCGTGCGCGCCGATCATGATGTCGGGGCCGCTGCCCTGCTGGGAGGCGGTGAGGAAGGTCTGCTGGTTGTCCTTGCTGATCTCCTTCACCTCGACCGTCACGCCGTTCTCGGTGCCGAACTGGTCGGCGAAGGGTTTGAGCGGCTTGACTCGGCTGGGGTCGGCCCAGATGACGAGAGTGCCGCCGGCGGCGCTCGCGGTCGCGGATCCGCTGGGTGCGGCGGGAGCGGCCGGCTGGCCGCCGCCGCACGCCGTCGCGGTTAAGGCCAGGGTCGCGAGGGTGGCTGCACCCAGAGCCCGCATGCGCATGGGGGGACCTCCTGAGGTCACGCAGGAGCGGCGTCGCGCGGGCGCGCGCCGCCGCAGAGGAAAGCCAGACTTTTCCGGGACGTTAGCCGCTCTTTGCAAGAATTGGAAGAACTTGCGCAAGAGCGTTACCAGACCCGAACGTGATATCTGCAACTTTCCGAAAGTTGCGCTTGACTCGGATCGGGCGATCACGACATTGTTCACCAGAACATCACCCGACAGCTCGGGTCATCCGGGGGAAGGACAGCCATGCTCGGCAACGACGACTGGTGGCGGGACGCCGTCGTGTATCAGGTGTACCCGCGGAGCTTCGCCGACGCCGACGGCGATGGCATGGGTGACCTCGAAGGCGTGCGCGCCCGCCTGGGCTACCTCGCCGACCTGGGTGTGGACGCCATCTGGCTGAGCCCCTTCTACACCTCTCCGATGGCCGACGGCGGCTACGACGTCGCCGACTACCGTGACGTGGACCCCATGTTCGGCACGCTCACCGACTTCGACGCGCTCATCGCCGAGGCCCACGACAAGGGCATCAGGGTCATCGTGGACCTGGTGCCGAACCACTCCTCCGACCAGCACCCGTGGTTCAAGGCCGGGCTGCGTGACCGCTACATCTTCCGCGACCGGCCGAACGACTGGGAGTCGATCTTCGGCGGACCGGCCTGGACGCAGGTCGAGGACGGCCAGTGGTACCTGCACCTGTTCGCGCCCGAGCAGCCGGACCTCAACTGGGAGAACCCGGAGGTGCGCGCCGAGTTCCGCGACGTCCTGCGCTTCTGGCTGGACCGGGGCGTGGACGGCTTCAGGGTCGACGTGGCACACGGCATGATCAAGGCCGCGGGCCTGCCCGACGTGGGGCCGAAGGAGGGCCCGCAGGCCGAGATGCTGGGCGATGAGCAGCTGCCGTACTTCGACCAGGACGGCGTGCACGACATCTACCGCGAGTGGCGGCCGATCCTCGACTCCTACCCCGGCGGGCGCATGGCCGTGGCCGAGGCGTGGGTGTCCTCGGCCGAGAGGCTGGCCCGCTACGTGGGGCCGGACGAGCTGCACCAGGCGTTCAACTTCGAGTTCATGATGGCCGACTTCCACGCCAAGTCGTTCCGCACCGTGATCGAGAAGTCGCTCAAGGAGGCCGAGCTGGTCGGCGCGCCCACCACCTGGGTGCTGTCCAACCACGACAAGCCGCGCCACGTCACCCGGCACGGCGGCCTGGCCCGCGCGCGGGCGGCCACGCTGCTCATGCTGGCCCTGCCCGGCTCGGCCTACCTCTACAACGGCGAGGAGCTGGGGCTGCCCGAGGTCCTCGACTTGCCCGACGAGCTGCGCCAGGACCCGGCCTTCAAACGCCGCGGCGAGAGCCGCGACGGCTGCCGGGTGCCGCTCCCGTGGACCACGGCCCCCGGCTGCGGCTGGCGGGACCCGTGGCTGCCGATCCCGCCGGAGTGGACGGAGCTGTCGGCCGAGGCCCAGGAGGACGACCCGGCCTCCACGCTGAACCTGTACCGGGCCGCGCTGAAGATCCGCAGGGAGCACCCGGCGCTCGGCGGCGGCACTCTCACATGGATCGACTCCCCCAAGGACGTGCTGGCCATCGAGCGCGACCCCGGGCTGGTGGTGGTGCTCAACACGGGCGAGGAGCCGGCGCGCCTCGACATCGCGGGCCGGGTGCTGCTGTCCAGCGGCCCGCTCGCGGCCGACGGGTCGATCCCGCCGGACACCGCGGCCTGGATCCAGCGCTGACATTGGGGGAATCTTTCCCTTTACGCGGCATATGGTGGTAGTTACTCTCGGTAATCTCAGTGGGTGTCAGCCCTGTGGGCGGGGTCCCTGCGGGGGCGCGTCACCCTCATCGCGACGGCGATAGCCGCCCTCGTGCTCATCCCCGTGGGCATCGTCGGGGTCACCGTGTCGAGATCGGTGATCGAGGGCGGCGTGTTCGATGACACCCGGGACACCGCCGAGCGCGTCGCGTACGAGATGCGCGGAGGCGCCCTGCCCATGGGCGCCTCCATCCCCGTGGTGACGTCGTCGGTCGACCTCATCCAGGTCGTCGGCCCCACCGGGCAGATACTCGCCACCAGCGACGCCGCCAGGAACCTGCCGCCGCTCAGCGACGTGCGCCCCTCGCCGGAGCACCGGACGATCAGCACCACGAACTGCCTGCCGACCGAGTGCGTGCACCTGACGGCGGTCCGGGTGACCATCTTCGCCGACTCCCCCGTGGTGTACGCCGGCCGCCGCACTCCCGACCTGCTGAGCACACGCTCCCTCGAGATGATCGTGTTCGCCGAGATCGTCGTGATGATCGCGCTGGCGGGATGGGCCACCTGGCTGGTCACGGGCCGGGCGCTGCGGCCGGTGGCGACCATGCGGGCGGAGCTGGACGCCGTGCACACCGGCGACCTGAGCAGCCGCGTCACCGAGCCGCCCGGCGAGGACGAGGTGGCCCAGCTGGCCAGGTCCGTCAACGGCACGCTGGCCCGGCTGGAGCGCTCCGCCGAGCAGCAGCGCCAGTTCGCCTCCGACGCCTCGCACGAGCTGCGCACCCCGATCGCCGGGCTGCGCGCCCAGCTGGAGAGCGCTCAGCTCTACCCGGAGGACACCGACGTCGACGCGCTGGTACGCAGCGCGCTGCGCGACACCGACCGGCTGGAGGCCATCATCACGGACCTGCTCCTGCTGGCCAGGATCGGCTCCCGGGTGGACGCGGCCCGGGAGCGGGTGGACCTCGCCGAGCTGGTGCGCCAGGAGCTCTCCGTCCGCAGCGACAAGGTCTGCGTGCGGGCCGAGCTGGCCGAGGGCGTGGTGGTCGACGGCGTACGGCTCCAGCTGGCCAGGGTGCTGACGAACCTGCTGGACAACGCCCAGCGGCACGCCGAGACCTACGTCCGGGTCACGGTGACGAAGGAGGACGGCATGGCCGTGCTCTCGGTCGAGAACGACGGCGTGGAGATCGCCGCGGCGGACCGCGGGCGCATCTTCGAGCGCTTCACCCGCCTGGACGCCGCCCGCAGCCGCGACGCCGGCGGCACCGGCCTGGGCCTGGCGATCGCGCGGGACGTGGCGATGGCGCACCGCGGTCAGATCACCGCGGAGGACTTCCCGGGCGGCGCGAGATTCGTTCTCCGACTTCCTGCCGTTTAGTCCCATTTCGCGGCCCCATAGTGGATCATGGAGACATGACTGAAGAGGCGCCGCAAGGCGTTGATCCGCATATTCCGAACGCGGCGCGGATGTACGACTACTTCCTCGGCGGGAAGGACAACTTCAAGGCCGACCGCGATCTTGGTGACATGGTGCTGAGCGTGCTGCCCGAGGTCCGCGAGGGCACCAGGGAGAACCGGGCGATGATCGGCCGCGTGGTGCAGTACCTGTGCGACCAGGGCATCACGCAGTTCCTCGACCTCGGCTCCGGCCTGCCGGCCCAGGAGAACGTGCACGAGGTCGTGCTGGGCCGCACACCCGACGCCCGCGTGGTGTACGTCGACAACGACCCCGTGGTGGCCGCGCACGGCAGGGCGCTGCTGGCCAACCCCAACCGGGTGGCCATGGTGCTGGGCGACATGCGCAGGCCGGAGGAGATCCTGTCCGACCCGGCCGTCCGCGCGCTGCTGGACTTCGACCGGCCGGTGGCGGTGCTGATGATGTTCATCCTGCACCTCATCCCGGAGGAGGACGAGCCGCACCGTTTCGTGGCCGCCTACCGCGACGCGCTGGCGCCGGGCAGCTATCTGGCGCTCTCGCACGTGAGCAACGACGTGGCCACTGAGCGGGTGATGAAGGTCAGCGAGTTCTACAAGCAGGCCAACGCCGCGTTCACGCCGAGACCCGGCGAGGAGATCGGCGCCTTCTTCGGCGACTTCGAGCTCATCCCACCGGGCCTGGTCAACGGTCTTGGGCCGCACGGGTGGCCGTTCGATCCCGACCACCCGTTGCCCATCGACGAGGACTTCGCCCGCATGGCGTACGCGGGCATCGGCCGCAAGCCCTAGACCTTCGCCAGCTCCTTCTCGCCGCCCTCGGGCTCGGCGGGCTCGTCCTCGTCCAGCAGCGTGGCCTCGTCGAACGGGGCGTGCCCGGCGAGCACCTGCCCGGCACGCTCCCGGTCGAACTCGCCCGTCCAGGTGCCGACGAGCACGGTGGCCACGGCGTTGCCGGCGAAGTTCGTCAGCGCCCTGGCCTCGGACATGAACCGGTCGATGCCGACGATGAGACCCACGCCGTCGACCAGCTCGGGCCGGTGCGCCTGCAGGCCGCCGGCCAGCGTGGCCAGCCCGGCGCCGGTCACGCCCGCCGCGCCCTTGGAGGCGATCATCATGAACAGCAGCAGCGCGATCTGCTCGCCGAGCTCCAGCGGCGAGCCGGTCGCCGTGGCGATGAACAGCGTGGCCATCGTCAGGTAGATCGCGGTGCCGTCGAGGTTGAACGAGTAGCCGGTCGGCACGGTGATGCCGGCCACGGCGCGGCTCACGCCCAGGTGCTCCATCTTGGCGATGAGCCGGGGCAGCGCCGTCTCGGAGGAGGAGGTGGACAGGATCAGCAGGAACTCGCGGCCCAGGTAGCGCAGCAGCGACCACAGATTGACCCGGGCGACCAGCCAGAGCAGCGGGCCGAGCACCACGCCGACGAACAGCAGGCAAGTGATGTAGAACGAGACCATGATGATCGCCAGGCTCTTGAGCGCCTCGATGCCGGTCGATCCCACGACGGCGGCGATCGCACCGAACGCGCCCACCGGCGCGACCCACATGATCATGGCGAGGATGCGGAACACGAGCCGCTGGAGGTGCTCCACACCACGCAGGATCGGCGCGCCCTTGGCGCCCATGGCCTGCAGCGCGAACCCGGCCAGCAGCGCCACCAGCAGCGCCTGCAGCACCGACCCCGCGGTCAGCGCCGACACCAGCGTGTCGGGGATGACGCCGAGCAGGAAGTCGACCGTGGTGCCGCTCTCGGCGCCCTTGGCCGCCTCCGCCTCGGCCGCCTGCCTGGCGGTGTCGGTGATCTGGAGACCCTCGCCCGGGTGGATGACGTTGCCCACCACCAGGCCGATGACCAGGGCGACCGTCGACATCGCGATAAAGTAGCCGAGTGCCAGGCCGCCGACCTTGCCCACCTTGGCCGCCTGGCTGACCGAGCCGACGCCGAGCACGATCGTGCAGAAGATGATCGGGCCGATCACCATCTTGATGAGCGCGACGAATCCGGTCCCCAGCGGTTTGAGCTCCTTGCCGACGTCCGGCCAGATGAACCCGACGAGGATCCCGAGCAGGACGGCCGCGATGACGGCCAGATAGAGGTAGCGAGTGCGATCACGCATAGGGGGGTTCTCCAGGCGTTTTGTCGGGAAGTTCCGGTTGTGCGACTATGCGCTGCACAAGTGACCCAGGTCACGATTGCGTAAGTTACGTTCACGAAAAGAGTCGTTAATATGCGGCGCTGGAGTCTCGCGGGGCAGATGTTGTTCCTGCAGCTGCTCGTGGTCGTGATCATGGCCGCCGGCGGCGCCGTGCTCTCCCAGGTACAGGCGCACGAACTGCTCGCCGCCGAGGCCACGACCACGGCGAGAACCGTCGCGGTGACCGTGGCCTCCTCGCCCGGCCTGCTGGAGGCCCTCAACTCACCGGACCCGACGGCGCGGCTGCAGCCGGTGGCGGAGGGTCTGCGCGAGAGCACCGGCGTCGACTTCATCACGATCATGAAGCCGGACGGCACCCGCTACACCCATCCGAACCGCGCCGAGATCGGAAAGAAGTTCCGAGGCCACACCGAGCAGGCGCTGCGCGGCGAGACGTTCGTCGAGACCTACACCGGCACACTCGGCCCCTCCGTGCGAGCGGTCACCCCCATCATCTCCGGCGGCCGGGTGGTCGCGCTGGTCAGCGCGGGCATCACGGTCGAAAAGATCAGCGCCAGGCTGCGCGAGCAACTCACCGCGGTCGGGCTCATCGTGGCGCTCGCGCTCGGCCTGGCAGCCGCGGGCACGTGGCTGGTCACCGCGCGGCTGCGCCGCCAGACCCACGGGCTCGGTCCGGTGGAGCTCGGCCGCATCCACGACCACCACGACGCGGTCCTGCACGCCGTCAGGGAGGGCCTGCTGCTGGTCGGCAGGGACGGCACGCTGACGCTGTGCAACGACGCCGCACGGCACCTGCTCGGCCTCCCCGGCGACGCCGAGGGGCGGCACGTGGACGAGCTGGGGCTGGCGGAGATGCTGACCGGCGGCGAGGAGCGGGTCCACCTGGTCGGCGACCGGGTCCTGGCCGTCAACAGCGCCGCCAGCCGGCTCGGCACGGTCGTGACCGTGCGCGACCACACCGAGCTGCAGTCCCTGACCGGCCAGCTCGACGCCGAGCGCGGCTTCGCCGACACGCTGCGCGCGGCCGCGCACGAGGCCGCCAACCGGCTGCACACCGTGATCACGCTGGTGGAGCTGGGCCGCACCGAGCAGGCCGTCGCGCTCGGCACCGCGGAGCTGCGCGCCGCGCAGGAGCTGACCGACCGGGTGGTGGGCTCGGTACGCGAGCCGGTCCTCGCGGCCCTGCTGCTGGGCAAGAGCGCCGAGGCCGCCGAACGCGGCGTGGAGCTGGTGATCAGCGAGGACAGCGAGCTGGACGACCTGGGCCTGGACCCGCGCGACCTGGTCACGATCGTGGGCAACCTGATCGACAACGCCATCGACGCCGCCGGCAGGGTGGAGATCCACCTGAGCGCCGACGATGAGGAGGTACTGATCAGGATCGCCGACAACGGGCCGGGGCTGACCGATCCGGCGGCGTTCGGCAAGGGCTGGACGACCAAGGGCGACGGCCACGGCCTGGGCCTCGCGCTCGTCGGGCAGGCGGTTCGGCGGCTCGGCGGCACCATCGACGTGGAAGACTCGGTGTTCACCGTGCGGCTGCCCGTACCGAAGGGAGTGCGATGATCTCGGTGCTGGTGGTCGAGGACGAGGAGATCACCGCTGAGGCCAACCGCATCTACATCGAGCGGGTGCCCGGCTTCGAGGTGGCCGGGGTGGTCCGCTCCGGCGGCGAGGCGCTGCGCTTCCTGGGCAAGCGGTCCGTGGACCTCATCCTGCTCGACCTGTACCTGCCCGACATGCACGGCCTGGAGGTCTGCCGGGCCGTCCGCGCCGGCGGCCTGATGTGCGACATCATCGCCGTCACCTCCGCCCGCGACCTGGCCATGGTCCGCTCGGCGGTGTCGCTCGGCATCTCCCAGTACCTTCTCAAGCCGTTCACGTACGCGACACTGCTCGAAAAGCTCAGCCGTTACGCCCGGTTCAAGGAGGAGGCGGGGGCCGCCGTCGGACAGGGCGACGTGGACCGGCTGCTCGGCACCCTCAGGGGCAGCTCGGAGCTGCCCAAAGGCATGTCGCAGGACACGCTGGACGCCGTCGCCGCCAAGCTGCGCGAGCGGCCGGAGGGCATGGCGGCGCAGGCCGTGGCGGACGCGATCGGAGTGTCCCGTGTGACCGCCCGCCGCTACCTGGAACACCTGGTAGAGCTGGGTGTGGCGGCCCGCATGCCCCAGTACGGCGCGGTGGGCCGGCCAGAGCTTCTCTACCGGATCCCCATGGAACGTTAATGACAGTGACGCTGGCCGTTCAATCCGGACCTCTAGCTTCTGGGTCATCCCGAAGCTTTGAGGAGAGACCTTGCGAGTCTTGGCCGTTGTTCCCGCCCGCGGAGGTTCGGCGGGCGTACCCCTGAAGAACCTCGCCCTGGTCGGGGGCGTCCCGCTGGTCACTCGCGCGGTGCGGGCCTGCCTGCGCGCCGAGCTCGTCGACCAGGTCGTGGTCAGCACCGACCACGACCGGATCGCCGAGACCGCCCGCGAGGCCGGGGCGCTCGTGATCGACCGCCCCGAGGAGCTGAGCGGCGCGACCGCCTCCAGCGAGTCGGCGGTGCTGCACGCGCTCGACACGCTCGGCGCGGACCCCGAGGTCGTCGTGCTCGTGCAGTGCACGAGCGCGTTCATCGACCCCGACGACCTGTCGGCCGCGGTGCGCAAGGTGCTCGACGGCGAGGCCGACTCGGTGGTGTCAGGCCTGCCCACGCACGAGTTCCTGTGGACCTCGGCGGGCGCGGGCGTCAACCACGACCCGGCCGTCCGGCAACGCCGGCAGGACCGCGAGGCCCAGTTCCGCGAGAACGGCGCCTTCTACGTCATGCGCGCCTCCGGCCTGCGCGAGCACGGCCACCGCTTCTTCGGCACGACCGCCGTGCAGCCGGTGCCGCCGCAGCACGCCATCGAGGTCGACAACCCCGAGGACCTGGAGCTGGTGCGCGCGCTGGCGCCGTTCATCGACCGTCCGGAGCCGATCGACGTGGACTGCGTCATCACCGACTTCGACGGCGTGCACACCGACGACCGCGCCTACGTCGACTCCGACGGCCGCGAGATGGTGCTGGTCAGCCGCTCGGACGGGATGGGCGTGTCACTGCTGCGCCGCTCCGGCGTCAAGGTGCTGATCATGTCCACCGAGCACAACCCGGTCGTGGCCGCCCGCGCCCGCAAGCTCGGCGTGCCGGTGCTGCAGGGCCTGACGGAGAAGCGCACGGTGCTGCGGGACTGGCTGCGCATCGAGGGCCTCGACCCGGCCCGCGTGGCCTACGTCGGCAACGACGTCAACGACCTGGGCCCGATGTCGGAGGTGGGCTGGCCGATCGCCACGCCTGACGCCCACCCGCGGGTGCGCGCCGCCGCCCGGGTGGTGCTGACCAGGCCCGGCGGCTCCGGCGCCGTACGCGAGCTGTGCGACCGCGTCGTGGCCGCCCGTCCCGAGGTGGCGGTGGCGGAGGCAAAGGTCGAGGTCAAGCCGAGGCTGGGCCCGGTCGCGATCGGCGACGTGCTGGTCGGCCACGGCGAGCCCGTCTACGTGATCGGCGAGATCGGCATCAACCACAACGGCGACCTCGACATCGCCCGCCGGCTCATCGACGTGGCCGCCGACGCCGGCTGCCAGGCGGTCAAGTTCCAGAAGCGCACCCCCGCGATCTGCGTGCCCGAGGAGCAGAAGGGCCAGATCAGGCAGACGCCGTGGGGCGAGATGACGTACCTGGAGTACAAGGAGCGGACCGAGTTCGGCCGCAACGAGTACCGGCAGATCGCGAAATACTGCGACGAGCGCGGCGTTCACTGGTTCGCCTCGCCGTGGGACGTGCCCTCCGTCGAGTTCCTCGAGGAGATGGACGTCCTGACGCACAAGGTGGCCTCGGCCAGTGTCGCCGACCACGAGCTGCTGCGCGTCCTGGCCGCCACCGGCAAGCCGATCATCCTGTCGACCGGCATGTCGACGCTGTCGGAGATCGACGCGGCCGTGGAGATCCTCGGCACCGACAAGCTGATCATGATGCACGCGACGTCCACATACCCGCTGCCTCCCGAAGAGGCCAACCTGCGCACGATCACCACGCTCAAGGAGCGCTACGGCGTCCCGGTCGGTTACTCCGGCCACGAGCGCGGCCTGCAGATCTCGCTGGCCGCCGTCACGCTCGGCGCGGTGTGCGTGGAGCGGCACATCACGCTCGACCGCACCATGTGGGGCTCCGACCACGCCGCCTCGCTGGAGCCGTCCGGGCTCGAGCACCTGGTGCGCGACATCCGGATCATCGAGCAGGCCATGGGCGACGGCCTCAAGCGCGTCTTCCCCGGCGAGGAGGCCCCCAAGGCCCGCCTGCGCCGGGTGACCGTCTGAACCGTCTGGAGAACGAACCATTGATCACGCTCTCGGTCGTCGTGCCGATTCGAGACGGCGAGCGCTTCATCGCCGACGCGCTCACCTCGCTTTGCCGTAACGCGCGGCACGACTTCGAGTTCATCGTCGTCGACGACGGTTCCGTGGACGCCACGGGGGACATCATCGACGACTTCCGCGCCGATCTTCCCGGGCTGACCGTGTTGCGCAACGCCCAGCCCGTCGGGCTGGCGGACGCGCGCAACACGGGCCTGTCGGCGGCGTCCGGCAGGTACGTGACGTTCATGGACGGCGACGACTGGCTCGCCCCCGGCTACCTGACCCGGCTCGTCGAAGCCATCGACGGGCTCGGCTGCGACTTCGTACGCGTCGACCACGTGCAGGTCGAGGGCCGCAAACGAGTCGTGCACCGGGCGCCGCTGGCGCGACGGGGCACGGTGCTCGACCCCCGTGACGCGATCCTTCCGGCGAACGTGCGGACCATGGTCGACTACCCCTACGCGTGGGCCGGGATCTACCGGCGCTCGCTGCGGGACCTTCTGCATTTCCCCGGCTCGCTGCACACCGCAGAGGACCGGCCGTGGATCTGGCGGCTGCACCGGGAGGCCGCCACGTTCGCCGCGGTGTCGCTGGCCGGGGTGTTCTACCGGCGCATGGTGTCGGGGTCGCTGACGCAGGTCGGCGACGAGCGGCAACTGCACTTCTTCGACGCCTTCGAGCTGGTCTTCAAGGACCTGGAGCCGGAGTTCATGCCGAAGGCGGTGCGGAACTTCTGCGCGCTGCTGGC
Organism: Nonomuraea sp. NPDC049480; assembly: GCF_044465905.1. Lineage (NCBI taxonomy): Bacteria > Bacillati > Actinomycetota > Actinomycetes > Streptosporangiales > Streptosporangiaceae > Nonomuraea > Nonomuraea sp. NPDC049480. The sequence continues at coordinate 583,842 of NZ_JBITMD010000003.1, read as the reverse complement.
CCACCACCTGGAGATCGCCGACCGGTTCACGCCCGCGCTGCGCTCCCGCTTCGAGGAGCGCGGCGCGCAGGTGGTGCGCTCGCTGCCGCCGGAGGTCGTGTCCGAGGCGGTGGCGCGCATGTCCGTCGAGCGCGAGACCACGCTGCGGGCCCTGGTGCCCGACCTGCCCCCCAGCCCGCACGTCCGGGTCCGCCGCGACCGGGAGGAGACATAGATGAGGGTCTTCTACGCCTCGACGCTGTTCGGGGCGATGTCGCTGGCCGCCGCGATCGACGACGGCCGCTTCGGCGACGGGCGGCGCGTCCTCGTCGTGTCGAACAACGCGGCCATCCCCGAGGTGGCGATGCCGCTCGACAAGACGCCGGGTTTCGCGGTGCTGCGCTCGCGCTTCGACGAGGTGCACTCGTGGAACGACCTGATCGCGCCGCTGCACCCGTCGGACTGGCGGGCGCGGATCATCGAGGTGCCGATGATGGAGCGCCTCATCCGCTCCCACTGGGGGCTGGACGGCGTCGAGGAGCTGGTGCTGGAGTCGATCGCGGTGCCGCCGGCGCGGACGATCGCGGGGCTGGTGCGCGACTGCCCGATCACGGTCTACTCCGACGGGCTGATGAGCTACGGGCCGACCCGCGACCCGCTGCCCGCCGAGATCTTCCGCCGCATCGGCCGGCTGCTCCACCTGGACCTGGTGCCGGGCCTGACGCCGCTGCTGCTCAGCGAGTACGGCGTCGCGCCCGAGATCCTGCCCGGCGAGCGCTTCCTGTCGATCGTGGCCGAGGTGGCCGCGACCGCCCCCGACATGATGGCCGGGCAGGCCGTCATCCTCGGCCAGTACATGTCGGCGCTGGATCTCCTCACCGCCGAGGAGGAGGCGGGGCTGCACGAGACGATGCTCAAGGCGCTGGCCGCCCGCGGCTACACCCAGGTCGTGTTCAAGCCGCACCCGGCCGCAGGGCGCCGGCACGCCCAGCTCATGCGGGCCGCGGCCGAGCGCTCGGGCGTTCGCCTGTCGGTGCCCGGGGAGAGCGTGCCTGCCGAGGTGTGCTTCGCGGCCCTGAGGCCCGAGCTCGTGGTGGGCTGCTTCTCCACCGGGCTGATGACGGCGCAGCGCTACTTCGGCCTGGAGGTGGCCTCGTACGGGACGCGACTGGTGCTCGACCGGCTCACGCCGTACGAGAACAGCAACCGGATCCCGGCCACGATCGTCGACGCGCTGCTGCCGCGGCTGTCGGCCGAGGGGCACCTCGACCGGCCGCCGATCGTGGACCTGCCGGCGCTGGTACGCGCGGTGGGCTACTGCATGCAGGCCGAGACCTACCCCGACCTGCGGCCGGCGAGCCTCGACTTCGACGCCCGCTACTTCAAGCGCAAGCGCCTGGAGACGCTGGGACTGGTGGCCAAGCCCACCGCGCTCACCCGGCTGCGCAGGAAGATCAGATCAGCCATCTGACGGCACGCGCCACGGGCTTCCCACCCGCGCCACGCGCGCTCACCTACCCGCTCGGGGCGAGCCGGGTCAGGTGAGCGCGCGCAGGTAGCGGCGCACGCGGCGCTTGGCCTTGTAGCCGGCCCGCAGCATCGTGGGCGGCACCTCCACCCGCAGCCTGGCGCGCCGCCGCGCGGCAGCGTGCTCGGGCCCGTCCAGCAGCGACTTGGCCGACACCCGCGGCCGGGAGATCACCAGCCCCGTCAGCAGCCCCGCCCAGTCGTCGCGCTCCACCGGGTGGAAGTAGTTGGCCGCGCACCACGCGGCCGAGGCCGTGCGGAAGTCGCCGGCGGCCAGTTCGTCCAGCGTTCCCAGGAGGTCGCTGCCCTCGAACACCAGGTTGATCATCTCGGCGCTCACGCCGAAGTCGCTCAGCACCAGCGACGGCACGTCCAGCGCGATGGCCTCCAGCGCCGCCGTCGAGCTGACCGTGACGAACCCGGCAGCCTGCGACAGCTGCTCGTGCATCGGCCCGGCCGCGAACGCCAGCCGCCCCGGCTCCCCCATCTCCCGCCACAGCCGCTGGTAGTGGTGACGCTCGTTGTGCGTCTGCCGCTCGTCCTCCAGCGCCCGCAGCTTGACCACCACGTCGAGATCGGGCCGCTGCCGGGCGAGCCCGGCCAGCGCCAGCAGGATCGCCTCACGCTGCCCGCGCTCGCGCGGCACCTTGGCCTGGGTGGCGAACACCACCCGGTTCCCGCCCCGCGCGGCCGCCTCGAACCGCAGGAACGGCAGCCTGGCCAGGCCCAGCGCCCCTCCCCCGCCGAGCCGCCGGGCGATCTCGGAGAACTCTTCCACCTCCCGCTCGCTGTGCACGACGAACAGGTCACAGCCGCTGCGGAACAACCACGCCTTCTCGGTGGCGGGCACCGAGATGCCCGGCAGCCCGCTGACGAACACCGGGCGCGGCCGCAGGCCCGCGAGCACCTCGGCCACCAGCACGTCCACGACCGGGCCCGTGCAGGCCACGAGGATCACGTCGGGGCGCATGCGCTCGGCCGCCCGCCGCACCGACCGGGCCGACAGCACCGGCGGCGCCTCCCGCCCACTCACCGCGGCGGCGATCTGCTCGGCCGAGGGCGCGATCGGTGTACGCACCACCACCAGCTCCGTCTCGCAGCCCGCGGGCAGATCGGCGAGCAGGCAGGCCGCCCACTTCAAGTACGAGTCGGAGTCGGCGACCGCCAACACTTTCAACCGGACACTCCAGTCAGATGCGAGCGAAGGGCGGGAACCGCCCTGCTGGTCCACCAGTCTTCGGGAACGTCCACGGGCTCGACGGCGACACCGCGCGGGCTGAGCAGCACCCGCAGCGAGGTGATCGCGGTCGAGGGGAGGCTGAGCACGCGCTGGCCCTGGTCCAGGCCGCGCAGCGTCAGCTCGGCGGGGATCCCGGCGTCGTGCACGGTGATGCCGGGCCGCTCCCGGATCAACGCGACGTCCACGGGGTCCTCGCGGCGGTGCGGGTAATAGGCGACCGGCTCCTGGGAGGCCAGGTTCGTCAGCCAGGTCAGGTAACGGTCGCGGTGCACCAGGCCGTTCCTGACGAGCGAGGTGCCCAGGACGACGGTGCGCTCGGCGGGGCCCTCGGCGCTGGGCGGCTGGGAGCGCAGCCAGGCGAAGTCGTGGCGGACGAGATGCACCCCGGCGCGGCGAACCGCCTCCTCCAGCTCCTCGTCCACGTCCAGCGCGGTGAAGACGGAGACGTTGCTCAGGCGCAGCCGCAGCGCGGCCGCCAGGCCCAGCGCGGCCCGCAGCTTGGTGGGCTGCGCACGGGCCCGCAGCAGCGGCTGGTACGGCCCCGCGGCCAGCAGCTCCAGCAGCCGGATCGTGGCCAGCCCGTCGTCGACGATCACGATGCGGCCCGGGTTGGAGATGAGCCAGCGCAGCTGCACCTTGCCGGAGAACGCGTCGCCCACGGCCTGCACCCGGCGGGGCATGCGCTCGCGCGGCTCGGCCAGCTCCAGGCCGTCCGGCAGGGCGAGGGAGCGCAGCTCCTTACGCGTGGCCTTCAGCGGCCGCAGGCCCGCTCGCGGTACGACGGCCGTCGTGGGCCCGAGGAGCCCGGCATGGTGGGCCTCGACGGCGCACAGCATCTGGAGCGGGGACTCCACCCAGGCCGACGCCTGTTCGACCACTCGTTGCCCTCCCAGCCCGCTGATGGCCCGTTCATGACCGCTCCAAGGTAGCCCCGCCGCCTTAAGCCGCCCGGAACGCAACGTGAACAGTCAACTGTCACCGGCTGTACGGTGCCGCCCGGCCGGGCGGAAACGCAAGTGGCCGCCCGATCGCATGCTTGCATGGCCGTTATGAGGGCATCGGCTAGCAGGGGTGGGCGTGAGCCGGAGCCGCACCACCGACGGCAAGCCCTTCCGCTTGGCGGGGAGCGGCGGATCGCCGTCGCGCACCTGCGACATGGCCCATCACCTATTGTCACCAACCTCTTCCATACTGTTTCGAAAGGAGGCGTGGCGCTTCCTCCCGGCCCTGAAGCCGAAGGACCGGATTCCGCGCCACAACTCAGATGAACTCGCTCATGCTCAACACCGACGGCGTGCAGATCCCGCAGCTCGGGTTCGGCGTCTGGCAGATCCCTGACAACAAGGCCGAGCAGGCCGTGCGGACCGCCTTCGAGGCCGGTTACCGGCACGTCGACACCGCCGCCGCGTACGGAAACGAGGAGGGCGTGGGCCGGGCCGTGCGTGCCAGCGGGCTGCCGCGCGAGAAGGTGTTCGTCACCACCAAGCTGTGGAACGCCGACCACGAACGCGCCGAGCAGGCCTTCGACGAGAGCCTGGCCAGGCTGGGCCTCGACTACGTAGATCTTTTCCTCATCCACTGGCCGGTCCCGAAGCGAGACAAGTACGTGCAGGCGTGGAAGGACCTGGAGAAGATCTACCGTGACGGGCGGGCCAAGGCCATCGGCACCTCCAACTTCACCGTCGAGACCCTCACCCGGCTGATGGACGAGACCGGCATCCGGCCGTCCATCAACCAGATCGAGCTCCACCCGTACCTGCAGCAGCGCCAGATGCGGGCCTTCCACGAGGCCAACGGCATCCTGACCGAGGCGTGGAGCCCGCTGGGCCAGGGCCAGGGCCTGCTCGACGACCCGGCGCTGCGCGTGCTGTCGGACAAGTACGCCAAGACGCCCGCGCAGATCGTGCTCCGCTGGCACCTGCAGCTCGGCAACGTCGCCATCCCCAAGTCCGCCGACCCGTCGCGGATCAAGGAGAACATCGACGTGTTCCGCTTCATCCTCGACGCCGAGGACATGGCCGCGATCGGCGCGCTCAACCGGGGCAAGCGCATCGGACCCGACCCCGATACGTTCAGCATGACCTGAGACGTCTACGATCTCGCTTTGTGCGAGATTTTGCGTGGGGCATAGCGGCGACCGGCGGCATCGCGCGTACCGTGGGGGCGGCCATCGCGGCCGAGCCGGGGATGCGGGTGGCCGCCGTCGGCTCCAGGAACCTCGGCCGGGCGCAGGCCCTGGCCGCGACGCTGGGCGCGGAGTCGGCCTACGACTCCTACGAGCGGCTGTGCGCCGACCCCGCCGTGGACGCGATCTACGTCGCGACTCCGCACGCCCAGCACCTGCAGGTCGCCGAGGCCGCCATCGCCGCCGGCAAGGCCGTGCTGTGCGAGAAGCCCCTCGCGGCCACGGTGGACGACGCCGAGAAGATGGTGCGCCTGGCGCGCGAGGCCGGCGTGTTCCTGATGGAGGCGATGTGGATGAGGTTCAACCCCCTCATCCGGAAGATCGCCTCCGACGAACGTTTCGGCGAGATCCGCTCCGTGCAGGCGTCGTTCGGCTTCAGCATGCCCTACGACCCCGCGCACCGGCTGTGGGCGCCGGAGCTGGGCGGCGGCGCGCTGCTCGACCTGGGGATCTACCCGTTCGGGCTGGCCCAGCTGCTCCTCGGCATGCCCTTGGAGATGCAGGTCACCGGCTCTCTCGCCCCCAACGGGGTGGACGCGGAGGCCGCCGGGATGCTGCGCTACCCCGGCGGCAGGCATGCTCTCGTGGCGACCTCGTTGCTCGGGAATTACCCGAACCAGGCCTGCGTTGTGGGCACACAGATGCGGGCGGACATCCAGGCGCCGTTCTGGGCCCCGCAGCGGATCCTCCTCACCGGGCCCTCCATGGAGCCGGAAGAGCACCTGCTCGATCCGGCGGACAACGGATACGCCGGGGAGCTCCGCGAAGTCCGCGCCGCGACGGCCGAAGGCAGGACCGAAAGCTCGATCATGCCTCTTGATGAATCCCTTGCCATGATGGGGCTTCTGGCCGACGCTCGCAGGCAGCTCGCCTAGCTGGGCGTTTATGTAGTTGTAATCTTCTTGCCGCATGTATTACCTTATGGGGCATCTCGCGGCATACGTCCGGTTTGTCCGGCTATGTCTGACCATCGCACGAAACATCACAGGACCCACCTGTGACCGCTGAATCCGCCTGCGTGCGGAACCGGGGACCCAGTCCTTTGGGGCGAATCGGCACTTCGGTGCCGTAGGGCAGCTTCCACGCCCGAGCCCGTCAGCTAACCCGGTAAGCGGCATGGAAGCAAGGAGTAACCCCCTCGATGGCCAAGTTCCGTATTACCGCTGCGCCGAAAACCACGATCGCCCGCGCCATGATCGGCGCGACCGTCCTCGCCTCCGCGTTCACCGCCCACGCCACGTCGCAGGCCTATGCCGAGACCGTCGAGCAGCCGATCATCGCCGCCGACGACCATGCCGGCGTCCAGGCTCCCAAGGCCGACGAGACCAAGGTCAACGTCACGGCCGCGCAGGTCCTGGCCCTGGCCAGGTCCCAGGTCGGCACCACCGAGAACGCCGCCGGCGGCGGCACCCCGTACCAGCAGTGGTACGCCGCCTCGCAGCGCGCCGCCGAGACCATCGCCCGCGACGGCGGCGAGCGCGCCGCCTACCTGAACGCCCCCTGGTGCGCCATGTTCATCTCCTGGCTGGGCGAGAAGACCGGTGCCCGCCCGACGGTCGGCTGGGACGCCTACACCGTCACCTACGCCAAGTGGTTCAGGGCCAACAACCGCTTCGGCACCCTCGCCAAGCCCGGCGCCGTGGTCTTCTTCTCCTGGAGCGGCAGCAAGGACCTCCGTGACATCAACCACGTCGGGATGGTCGTGAAGGACAACCAGAACGGCACCATCTCCACCATCGAGGGCAACACCGGCAACGGCCGGGTCGAGGAGCGCATCCGGCCGACGTCGCAGGTCGTCGGCTACGGCTACCCGCAGTACGCCGCCTGACCACACACGACGAAACGAGCGCGCGCCCCGCACGGGGCGTGCGCTCGTCGCGTCTCAGCCGTCCATGAGGGCGAGGTATCCGTCCTCCAGCGTGGGCTCGACCAGCCGGGCGCGCGGGTCCGGCGGCGCGGCCGCCACCACCCGGTACCGCATCCCCGCCCCTTCCGGCAGCGCCGGCACCACCCGCCCCGTCACGGGCGCCGGGCCGGGCGTGGTCACCGTCCACACCCGGTGATACGCGTGCGAGACCAGCTCGCCCACCGTCCCCTGGAACGCCGGCCGGCCCTGGGGCCGGCACCGCCAGCGACCGGTTCACCCAGGAAGTGCCAACCCGCACGCGGCGCGGCACAAGAGCAATAACTACCGATATTGATCAAGTCACTTGATAACTGTAGCCACTCGCCGCACGGAGATCATCCTGAAATGATCTCTGAAGCGTTGTCAAGATCGAGAGGAAGTCTGACATGCGTGTACGAGCAGCGTTGGTAAGCGCAGGAATCACCGCCCTCGCCCTCTCCGGAATCGCCCTCCCCGCCCAGGCCGCCGCCTGGGAGCCCCACTCCCGGTACGGCAGCTACAGGGCGTGCGTCGACGCCGGTCAGATGTACGTGCGCGAGAACTACGACGCGTACAAGTGCACCGAAGGCCCCGGCTACTACCAGCTCTGGCTCAAATAGCCGCCCGGCGGGCCGGGCCCTCGGCGCACCCGCGCTGAGGGCCCGCTCACCCCAGGAAGAAGCGCGCCAGAGCGCCGGCGACCGCGCCCGGGTCGTTCTCCATCGGAATGTGACCGGCACCTGGGACGCGCACCAGAGAGGTGTCCGGCATCTCGGCGGCGAACCGCTCGGCGTACCGCACCTCCTGGAACGTGTCGTCCTCCCCCCACACCAGCAGCTTCGGCGTCCGGTCACCCTTCAGCGCGGGCACCAGGTCGAGCGTGTAGCGGCCGTCGGCCGCGCCCGCCAGCGCCATCCACGACCGCCGCACCCGCGCGTCGTTCCACGGATCCAGGTAGTCGGCCAGCTCGGCCTCCGTCGCGGGACGGTGCAGCGCCGTGCTCACGGCCGTACGGCGGGCCGCCAGCAGCTCCTCCGCCGTCACCGCCGCCACCACCTCCGGGTCGCGGAACCGGGCCACGCCCGGCACCGGCCACGAGTCGTACGTGACCGAATTGACCAGCGCCAGCCGCCTCACCCCGACCTCGCCACCGGCGAGCAGGTGCTGGGCGACGGCGCCCCCGATGTCGTGCCCCGCCACGGACAGCGGCTCCTCCGCCCCCAGCGCCGCGGCGAACCGCGCCACCCACCCCGCCAGCGCCGGCACCGCCGCCGTCTCGATCGTCAGCTCCCCCTCGGACCGTCCCAGCCCCGGCAGGTCCACCGCCACGGGACGCAGCCCCGCCGCCGCCAGCCCGTCCATCACCGGCTGCCAGACCCGGCTCCAGTACGTGCCGTGCACCAGCAACACCACCGGACCCTGCTCGCCCGCCGCCAGATAGCTGGCCTGCCGCCCGTCGACCTCGATCGTCATTCGCTCCGTCATGGCATAACCATCGGGTTCTAATACATCGGTGGTCAAATACCACTTAGGGTATGCCGGTATGACGTTGGCGCAGCTCCGAGCACTGATCGCGGTCGCCGAGCACGGCGGCTTCACCGCCGCCGCGGACCACACCGGCATGTCCCAGCCCGCCGTCAGCCGTGCCGTCGCCGCTCTGGAACGCGAGCTCGGCGCCGCCCTGTTCGTCCGCCACCGCGACGGCATCGCCCTCACCGAGGCCGGCCGCCGCGCCGTCGACCGCGCCCGCGAGGCGCTCCGCCACTTCGACCTCATCCGCGCCGACGTGGCCGCCGCCGCCGGCGAGATCACCGGCGAGCTACGCCTGGCCAGCCTCCCCACCGCCACGGGAACGCTCATCGCGCGGCTGCTGCGCGCGTTCACCGACCGCTACCCACAGGTCCACGTACGCCTGTTCGAGGGCGTCGACGACGACATCCGCGCCTGGCTGCGCCGCGGCGCAGCCGAGGTCGGCGTCGTCACCCTGCCCGCCCCCGGCTTCGACACCGTCCCGCTCAGCACCCACGACATGGTGGCCGTCCTGCCCGCCGACCACCCGCTGGCCGAGGGGCCGGTCGTCCATCTCGCCGACTTCGCCGGCCGGCCGTTCATCCTGACCACCGCCGGCTGCCGGCCGCTGATCATGACAGCGGCACGGGAGTCGAAGGTGCGGCTCGACATCGCCTTCGAGGCCAGCGGACCGGCCGCGATCCTCGAGATGGTCGCGGCGGGCCTCGGGGTCAGCATCGTGCCCACGCTGGGCCTGCCCGCCGACCCGGGCACGGTGGTCACCCGGCCCCTGCGGCCCAGGACCACCCGGTCCCTGGCCCTGGCCGTTCCGTCGCTGGCGGACTGCCGCCCTGCCGCCCGCGCGTTCCTCGACCAGCTGACCGCCTTTACACTGTAGATTCACTACTTCCCATCGAACCTCCCATGCAGGTCTGAGGCGCGACCAGGGGAAATTCAGATGCTCGGCACGGATCCGTGTTCTAATGTCCGGGAAATGAATCTTCGCGATGAGCAGCGGAGCGACAGAGAACCCGTGCGGACGGTGCATCTGCAGGCGTTCGGTGACCACGGAGCCGTCGTGGCCGATCTCGTGGACACCCTGCGCGGCACGATCACACCTGACACGGGCATCTCGCTGGTGGCCGAGGACGCCGGGAGGGTCATCGGCCACATCATGTTCACCTCGGGCCTGCTCGACGCGCCACGGCGGCTGGTCGAGGTGCAGGTTCTCAGTCCTCTGGCCGTGGCGCCCGGGTGCCAACGGCAAGGCGTCGGATCGGCCCTGGTCCAGCGCGGCCTGGAGTTGCTCGCCGAGCGCTCGGTCCCCCTCGTCTTCCTCGAAGGGGACCCGGGCTACTACCGTCGCTTCGGCTTCCAGCCAGGGAGCCTCCATGGCTTTCGTAAACCGTCCCTGCGCATTCCCGACGCGGCCTTCCAGGTCATCACGTTTCCCGCATACGAGCCATGGATGACCGGGACGTTCGTCTACTCGCAGCCATTCTGGCAACACGATGCCGTTGGTCTCCGTGACCCTGATGACCAGATCTCGCAGGAATAGTGTCGATCCATCCGCCGGCCGTTCGACGCATGGGCGAGAGCCGCACGCGCGAAAGGGAAGAGACCGATGAAGTTCATGATCGTGGGCAAGTCCAACATGGAGATCGAGGCCGGGGCGCTGCCCGACAGGGAGTACGTCGACCAGATGCACGCCTACAACGAGTCGCTGGCCAAGGCCGGAGTGCTGCTGGCCGCCGAGGGGCTCTACCCGAGTTCGCGCGGCGCGCAGATCGCCTACACCGGCGGCAAGGCGACCGTGATCGACGGGCCGTTCACTGAGGCCAAGGAGCTCATCGCCGGGTTCTGGCTGATCCAGGTGAAGTCCAGGGAAGAGGCCATCGAGTGGGCGCTGCGCCTGCCGATGCCACCGGGCGCCGACGGGGTCCCGCTGAACGTGTGGGAGGTGTTCGACGCCTCCGACGTACCCGACGACTCGATGCCCACCGAGGTACACGAGCACGAGGAGGCCCTGCGCGAGCGCCTCGGGGTGTACCGGCCCGGCTCCTGATTCGGCTCCGGTCTGCGCGCCGTGTCCGAACCAGTGTGGAGACGGCCGGATCAGCGGCAGGTGAAGCGGCGATGACGGCGGCTTCCCCGGTGGGGCCGGCGGCGGATTGCGCGGGTACGGCACCGCCATCGCCGGCTGACCGGCAGCGGCGGGTGGCGGGATTCGGCCCACGCCGCCTCCCCTGAGTGATCTGGTCGCCGGTTGCGATGAGATGCGGGTGCTGGTCTCATGGGCCCCGTGATGGCTTCCGACACTCACCGGGCGATCGAGGCGGTATGGCGGATCGAGGCGGCCCGGCTCATCGCCGGGCTCGCCCGGCTGGTACGCGAGGTCGGCCTCGCCGAGGAGCTGGCGCAGGACGCGCTGGTCGCCGCCCTGGAGCAGTGGCCGGAGTCCGGCGTGCCGCGCAACCCCGGCGCCTGGCTGATGACGGTCGCCAAGCGCCGCGCCATCGACCTGATCCGCAGGAACGAGCGCCTGGAGCGGAACCTGGCCGAGCTCGGCCACCGCCTGGATCAGGCCGAGGAGGAGCCGCCCGAGGTCGACGAGATCGAGGACGACCTGCTGCGCCTCGTCTTCACCGCCTGCCATCCCGTGCTGAGCATGGAGGCGCGGGTGGCGCTGACCCTCCGCGTGCTCGGCGGCCTGACCGCCGAGGAGATCGCACGTGCGTTCCTGATCCCGGAGTCGACGGCGGCGCAGCGCATCGTCCGCGCCAAGCGCACTTTGGCCGACAAGCAGATCCCGTTCGAGGTGCCGCAGGGCGCCGAGCTGGCCGGCCGCCTGGCCGCCGTCCTGGAGGTGATCTACCTCGTCTTCAACGAGGGCTACTCGGCGACGGCCGGCGACAACTGGATGCGCCCCGCCCTGTGCGAGGACGCGTTGCGGCTCGGCCGGGTGCTGGCGGGGCTGATGCCGAGGGAACCGGAGGTCCACGGGCTCGTGGCGCTGATGGAGATCCAGGCGTCCCGCTCGGCCGCCCGCGTGAGCCCCTCCGGCGAGCCGATCCTGCTGCTGGAGCAGAACCGGGCCCGCTGGGACCCGCTCCTCATCGGCCGCGGCCTGGCCGCGCTGGAGCGTGCGGAGGCGCTCGGCGGCGCCCGCGGCCCGTACGCCCTCCAGGCCGCCATCGCCGCCTGCCACGCCCGCGCCGTCACCGCTGAGGACACCGACTGGGTCCACATCGCCGCCCTGTACGAGGAGCTCGCCAAGCTGTCGCGCTCCCCCGTCGTCGAGCTGAACCGGGCGGTGGCGCTGTCGATGGCGTACGGGCCGGAGGCGGGCCTGCAACTGCTGGACCAGATCGTGGACGAGCCGTCGCTGAAGGACTACCACCTGCTGCCCAGCGTGCGCGGAGACTTCCTGTTCAAGCTGGGGCGGCGGGAGGAGGCTCGGGCGGAGTTCGAGCGGGCGGCCTCGATGACCCGCAACGCCCGCGAACGCGCCCTCCTGGAGGAACGCGCCGCCGCCTGCTGATCCGCGGCGCGCGGATCCGGCTCGCGGACGCGGCCGTCGAGCCGCCCGGCCGGCGACGCGCCGGACCCCCGTCGTGACGCGGGTCGCTGACCAGGAGCAAGCCTCTTCCGTACGGGCGACATGCCCAGAAGCGACACAAAAGATGTCTCTTGTGGTGGGAGCGCTCCCAATCCGCTCTTTGCGTTGTTTGTGCCCGAAAATCCCATTTCACTGTCACAAACTGCACCATTGGTAACGGTTGCGTTTCGGTGGATTGACGTGCAGACCACGTAAGTGCACCCTTTGTGGGAGCGCTCCCAAACACTCCCACCGCGGCGGAGCGCATGCCGCGGTGCACTCCCCCAACATTCACCCGAGAAGGGGTCCACCATGATGATCAGCAAGCGCCGCGGTCTTGCCGCGGCCTCGGCCCTCGCCGCGGCGGCGCTGACCGTCGCATCCTGCGGCTCCGGCAGCACGCCGCAGTCCAGCGCTCCGGCATCCTCGGCGGCCGCCGAGCCCGTGACCATCCGCGTGCAGACCTTCGGCGGCGGCTCGAACTTCGGCTACGAGAAGGCCGTCGCCAAGTGGAACGCCGAGCACAAGGACATCCAGATCAAGCACGAGAACCTCACCGACCAGTTCGAGCAGGTGTACTGGCCGCAGTTGATCCAGTGGCTGCAGTCCGGCAACGGCGCGGGCGACGTGGTCGGCATCGACGAGGGCGCCATGGGTCTGGCCAAGGCCCACCCGGAGTGGTGGACCGACCTGAAGGAGCACGGCCTGGAGTCCCGCAAGGCCGACTTCCCCGCCTGGAAGTGGGAGAACGGCGTCACCGCCGACGGCAAGGTCTTCGGCCTGGGCACCGACATCGGCGGCATGAGCATCTGCTACCGCGCGGACCTGTTCAAGAAGGCCGGCTTGCCGGCCGACCGGGAGAAGGTCAGCGCCCTGTGGCCGACGTGGGACGAGTTCATGAAGGTCGGCCAGCAGTTCCAGTCGAAGGTCAAGGACACCAAGTGGGCTGACGGCACCAACACGCTCTACCAGGTGGTCCTGTACCAGGAGGCCGCCAAGAACGGCAACGTCACCTACTTCGACCAGAGCAACAACCTCATCGTCGACAAGAACCCGGCGGTGAAGACGGCCTTCGACTTCGCCACGAAGATGAGTCAGCAGGGCATGACCGCCAAGCTGCGCAACTTCACCGACGAGTGGTCTGCGGGCACCCAGAAGGGCGCGTTCGCCACGCTCGGCTGCCCCTCCTGGATGCTCGGCGTGGTCAGCGGCAACGCGGGCGACGGCGGCAAGGGCAAGTGGGACGTCGCCTCGGTGCCCGGCGGCGGCGGCAACTGGGGCGGCTCCTGGCTGGCCGTGCCCAAGCAGAGCAAGCACCCGAAGGAAGCGGCCATGGTGGCCGACTACCTGACGCAGGCGACGACGCAGGCGAGCATCTTCAGCGACTTCGGCAACATGCCGAGCAACACCAAGGCTCAGCAGGACCCGGCCGTCCAGGGCGCGAAGAACGAGTACTTCAACGACGCCCCGATCGGTGAGATCTTCGCCAAGTCCGCCTCCAGCCTCCAGCCGGTCTTCCTCGGCGTGAAGCACGCCCAGGTCAAGAACGCCATCGAGTCCGTCATCCAGGGCATGGACGACGGCTCCGTCCCGCACGACAAGGCCTGGCAGCAGCTGGTCGACGACGCGGTCAAGGCCGCGGGCTGATCTCCCCGCCCGGCCCGCTGGAAGCGGGCCGGGCACGTTGCTGCTGCTGAAAGGTCTGCCATGAGCCTCGACACCCTTCCGCGGGCGGTGGGGAGCAACCGCCGCCGCGACCGCCCGCCCGGCCGCCGCTGGCGTTCCCGCCTGGACGTCAAGGCGATGCCGTACGCCCTGGTGTCCCCGTACTTCCTCCTGTTCGCCGCCTTCGGACTCTTCCCGCTGGCCTTCACGCTGTACTACTCGCTCTACGACTACGACCTGGCCGGGACCACCGAGTGGGCCGGGCTGGACAACTACACCGCGCTGCTGGCGGACGAGGACTTCTGGAACGCCGTGACGAACACGGTGGGCATGTTCGTCCTCGCGACCGTCCCCCAGATGCTGCTGGCGCTGTTCCTCGCCAACGCGCTCAACAAGCGCTTCAAGTTCCGCCTGGCGATCCGGATGAGCGTGCTGCTGCCGCTGGTGACCTCGGTGGTGGCGGTAGCGGTGGTGTTCACGCAGCTGTACGCCCGCGACTGGGGCCTGGTCAACTGGGTGCTGAGCTGGTTCGGCGTGGAGAGCACGAACTGGCGGGCCGAGCGCATCCCGTCGTGGATCGCCATCGCCACCATGGTCGACTGGCGCTGGACCGGCTACAACGCGATCATCTTCCTGGCCGGCATGCAGACGATCCCGCGGGACCTGTACGAGGCCGCCGCGATCGACGGGGCCTCGCGGCGGCGGCAGTTCTGGCAGATCACGCTGCCGATGCTGCGCCCGACCATGATCTTCGTGGTGCTCAACTCCACGATCGGCGGCCTGACGCTGTTCTCCGAGCCGACCACGTTCTACAACGGCAACGTCGACGGCGGGTCGCAAGGCCAGTTCCAGACGGTGGCCATGTTCATCGTCAAGCAGGGCTTCCGCGAGTTCGACTACGGCTACGCCGCCGCGGCCGCCTGGCTGCTGTTCCTGCTCATTCTCATCGGTGCCGCGATCAACTTCCTGTTCGTGCGCAGGATCGGGGGCACGAAATGACCAACTGGTCTCCGACCGTCATCACCAGGGTCATGCTGGGCCTGGCCGTCGTGCTGTCGGCGTTCCCGCTGTACTGGATGCTGGTCATCGCCTCGCGCACCAACGCGGACGCGGTCTCGGTGCCGCCGGCGTTCCTGCCGGGCGGCAACCTGGGCGAGAACATCGTCGCGGTGCTGAACCATCCTGACGCGCACTTCCTGCTGGGCCTGACGAACTCGTTCATCGTCGCGAGCGTCGTCACCGTCTCCGTCGTCATCATCTCGACGCTGGCCGGCTTCTCCTTCGCCAACCTGAAGTTCAAGGGCAGGAACCTGCTGCTGGTGCTGGTGCTGCTGACGATGGCGGTGCCGCTGCAGCAGATGGGCGTGGTGCCGCTCTACCGGCTGATGGTGAGCCTGGAGTGGACGGGCACGCTCACGGCGGTCATCCTGCCGTACCTGCTCAACGGGTTCGGCGTGTTCCTGATGACGCAGTACACGCGGCAGGCCGTGCCGATGGAGCTGGTCGAGGCGGCCCGGGTGGACGGCGCCGCCACTCTGCGGATCTGGTGGAACGTCGTCCTGCCCGCCGTACGGCCGGGAATGGCGGTGCTCGGCATCAACACGTTCATGCTCATGTGGAACGACTTCATGTGGCCGCTGATCGTGCTGACCCCGGACAATCCCACCGTGCAGATCGCGATCACCCAGCTCAACGCCAGGTTCTCCACGAACTACACGTTGATCTTCGCCGGCACGGCGCTGTCCATCATCCCGCTCGTCGCGGTATTCGTCGTATTCGGCCGCCAGATCGTCGGCGGACTCATGGAAGGTGCGGTCAAGGCGTGACGACACAAGAGGAACAGACGCGTGCCGGGCTGCGCTTCCCTGCGGGCTTCGCGTGGGGCGCGGCGACCTCGGCGTACCAGATCGAAGGGGCCGTCAGCGAGGACGGGCGGGGCACCTCCATCTGGGACACGTTCGCCAAGACTCCGGGCCGGGTGCTCAACGGCCACCACGCGGACGTGGCGATCGACCATTACCACCGGTTCAAGGAAGACGTCGCCATCATGGCGGAGCTGGGCCTGTCGGCCTACCGCTTCTCGGTCTCCTGGCCCCGCATCCAGCCGACCGGCTCCGGCAAGGTCAACCAGAAGGGGCTGGACTTCTACAAGCGGCTCACCGACGAGCTGCGCGGGCACGGCATCGACCCCTGGCTGACCCTCTACCACTGGGACCTGCCCCAGGAACTGGAGGACAAGGGCGGCTGGCCCAACCGCGACGTCGCCTACTGCTTCGCCGACTACGCGGCGACGGTCCATGAGGCGCTGAAGGATCACGTGCACACCTTCAGCACCGTCAACGAGCCATGGTGCTCCGCGTTCCTCGGCTACGCCTCGGGCGAGCACGCCCCGGGCCGGCGTGAGCCGGAGAACGCGATCAGGGGCGCGCACCATCTCAATCTGGCCCATGGGCTGTCGGTGCAGGCGATGGGCGCCCGGCGGGTCGGCGGCTGCGTCAACCTGTACGCGATCACGCCGGCCACCGACAGCGTGGCGGACCTGGACGCGGCACGCCGCATCGACGGGCTGCAGAACCGGTTCTTCCTGGACGCGCTGCTGCTCGGCCGCTACCCGGAGGACGTGCTGAACGACCTGCCCGGCGAGAAGGACTTCATCCAGCCGGGCGACATGAAGATCATCAACGCGCCCATCGACGTGCTGCTCGTCAACTATTACAGCCGCTTCACGGTCTCGGGAGCACCAGGCGGCAGGCAGTCGGCGGCGGCGGCGCCCACGGATACGGGTTCGCCGTGGGTCGGCAGCGAGCACGTGTCGTTCGTCAGCGGCGGGCGTCCGGTGACGGCGATGGGCTGGGAGATCGACGAGGACGGCCTGGTCGAGATCCTCACGAGGGTGGCGCGCGACTACCCGCCGATCCCGATGGTGGTCTCCGAGAACGGCGCCGCCTTCGACGACGTGCTCGTGGACGGCCGGGTCAACGACCGGGAGCGGCAGGCGTACGTGGAGGCGCACCTCCGCGCGTGCAAGGACGCCATCGACGCGGGCGTGCCCCTGGAGGGCTATTTCGCCTGGTCATTGATGGACAACTTCGAGTGGGCGTGGGGCTACGGCAAGCGGTTCGGGCTGGTCCACGTGGACTTCGAGAGCCAGGAGCGGAGGCTCAAGGACAGCGCGCTCTGGTACTCGGAGATCATCCGGCAGAATAGGCGTCATGAACCGACCGACTCTTGAGGCTGTCGCGGCCCGGGCAGGTGTGGGCCGGGGCACGGTGTCGAGGGTCATCAACGGCTCGCCCAACGTCAGTGCCAAGGCCCGCGAGGCCGTCGAGGTGGCCATTCGCGAGCTCGGCTACGTGCCCAACAGAGCCGCCCGCGCCCTGGTGACCCGCCGCACGGACACCGTCGCGCTGGTGGTGTCCGAGTCGCAATTCCGGGTGTTCGACGAGCCCTACTTCGCCGGCACCATCCGCGGCATCGGCTCGGCCCTGGCCGAGACCGGATTGCAGCTCATCCTCGCCATGGCCCGCTCCCCGGAGGAGCACGCGCGGCTGGAGCACTACCTGACGGGGCAGCACGTCGACGGCGTGCTGCTGCTGTCGCTCCACGGCGCCGACCCGCTGCCGGGTCGGCTGGAGGCGATGGGCGTGCCGACCGTGCTCGGCGGCCTGCCCGTCGGCCTCAATCCGTACAGCTACGTGGACATGGACAACAGGGCAGGGGCCCGGCAGGCGGTCAAATATCTGCTGGGCCTCGGCCGCCGCGCGGTCGCCGCGATCGCCGGCTCGCAGGACATGGGCGTGGGCGTGGACCGGCTCGCCGGCTACCGCGACGCGCTGCTGTCCTCGGGACTGCCGGAGATCGTGGCCTACGGCGACTTCTCCGAGCAGAGCGGCGCGGCGGCGATGGCGGAGCTGCTGGAGCGGCATCCCGATCTCGACGCGGTCTTCGCCGCGTCCGACCCGATGGCGCTGGGCGCGATGCGCGTGCTCAAGGCCGCGGGGCGGGCGATCCCGGAGGACGTGGCGGTGATCGGGTTCGACGACTCGAAGGCCGCGGTGAGCGCAGACCCGCCGCTGACCACCGTCCACCAGCCGACCGAGGCGATGGGCCGCCAGATGGCGCAGCTGCTGGTGGCCCGTATCAACGGCGAGGTGCTGCGCCAGCCCGTGGTGATCCTGGACACGCATCTGGTACGCCGGCAGTCCGCCTGAGAGGATCCCCACGGAAGGGAGCACTGTGGACAGCAGGACCAAGCGCCGTTTATCCCTCGCCGAGCTCGCCGCCCTGGCCCGGCGGGCGCTGGGCACGGGTGTGGCGTCCGCCACCGAGCTGACCGACGGCTACGCCAACGCCGTCTGGCGGCTTGTGCTCGAGGACGGGCGTCAGGTGGTGCTGAAGCTGTCGCCGCCGCCCGAGCTCGACCAGCTCAGCTACGAGCGCAACCTGCTGCGCACGGAGGCCGAGGCCATCGAGCTGGCCGCCGGGGCGGGCGTTCCGGTGGCTTCGCTGGTGCACGCCGGCTACGACGACCCGGTGCTGGGCGGCGACTATCTCATGCTGGCCGCGCTGGACGGGGTGTCGTGGAACGACGTCAAGCCCGAGGGCGAGCAGGCGCTGCGCCGGGAGCTGGGCCGCCACCTGGCCAGGTTCAACACGGTGACCGGCGAGCTGTTCGGCTACCCGCACGCCGGGATCGTGGGCACGACCTGGCGGGAGGCGTTCCTGGCCATGGTGGGCGCGCTGCTCGGCGACACCGAGCGCTATCCGACGCCGCTGCCCCGGCCGGTCGACGAGATCATGGCCGTGTTCGAGGGCGCCGCGCACGTCCTCGACGAGGTGACGACGCCGTGCCTGGTCCACTTCGACGTGTGGGCGGGCAACGTCTTCCTGGATCTGAGCGGGACGCCGCGGATCCAGGCCATCATCGACCATGAGCGGGCGTTCTGGGGCGACCCGATCGCCGAGTTCGTCACACCGACGATCTTCGGGGAGCTGCGCGAGGACGACCCGCTGCTGGCGGGCTACCGCGAGGTGACGCCGCTCGAGCTCACCCCGTCCGCGCTCATCCGGTTCGACCTCTACCGGGCCTACCTCTACCTGATCCTGCTGGTGGAGAACGGACCCCGGCAGTACCCGCAGGACGAGTACGCCAGGATCCGCGACGGCGCGATCAGATCACTGAACGACGTGCTGGACCGCCTCGTACGCTCCTCCCTCAGCGCCCTGGGCTAGTTTCGCGCACTGGCCGGCGCCCGCGCCGGCCGTCTTGTTCGGCACGCCGAGGTCCGCCGGCGCGGGGGTGTTGCCCGCGCAGGCGAGCGCGCCCTTGACCGTGGTGCCGGACAGGATCGGCGCCGTGTTGCCGGTCAGCAGCACGACGCCGCGCACGTCGGCGCCCACGACGATCAGCTCGGTCGCGCCGGTGACGGTCACCGCGCCCTGGACGCGGGCGCCGAGCAGGTGCACGGCGGCCGGCTTGGCCGCGGCCAGCGCGCCGGTGATGCGACCGCCGGTGACCACCAGCGAGGCGCCGGCCTTCACCGTGACGGGGCCGGTCACCTGGGCGTGGTCGAGGCAGGTGACGCCGCCGGCGACGGCGAGCGCGCCCCTGTGGGCGCCGGTGATCGTGCGGGTGCAGGCGGGCGGCGGCGCGATCGTGGTGACGGTGAAGCTCCTCGCCTTGCCGTAGTTGCCGGCGGCGTCGATGGAGCGGTATTCGATCGTGTGGCGGCCGCGCGGCAGCCTGCCGTACACGAGGGAGTCGATGACCGTGCCCTGCTCCGAGAACGTCCACGGCAGCTGCGACGACGTTGGCCAGCCGAAGTAGTTGAACCAGCCGTCGCCGTCCACCCGGGACTCCGAGACCACGTGGCCGTCGCGGTCGTCGGTCCCGGTGAGCCGCATCGAGAAGGGGCCGTTGTAGACGTAGGTGTCGCCGGACCCGGCCAGCGGCTCGGACAGCTCGTACGCGGTGGCGGGCGGCCTCGCGTCGATCGACCAGGTGATCGTCCGGCCGCCGAGGGAGGCGGTGAGCGTGTGCGGACCGGGGCCGAGGTCGAGCCCGCCCAGGTCGAGGTCGGCGGCGGAGCCCTTCACCCGCTCACCGTCGAGCGTCCACGTGATCTCGGGGACGGCGGCGGCGGGGTGGGTGGTCTCGACGTACACCACGTCGTCGCGGCCGAGCGGCCGGTCGGCGGGCGTGGCGGAGACGATGGCGGGCTCGACGCCGTCCGGCGGGGTGGTCAGCGCGGTGTCCACCGTCCAGGTGCGGGATCTGGTCATGGCCTGCCTGATCGCCGGTTCCCTGACGAATTCGGTCGGGTCCGCGACGGTGGCGGTGACCGTGTGCGTGCCCGGCGAGAGGTCCATCGTGCGCAGGTCGAACGCGTCCCGGTCGCCCGGCAGCTCCCGGCCGTCCAGGGTCCAGGTGGTCGTCAGCGGGTGGCTCACCGGGCGCATCGGCTCCACCCACAGCACGCGGTCGGCGCCGACGGGCGCGTCCACGGGGGCCGAGTCCTGGATCACCATGGTCTTGGCGGTGATGCGCTGCGTCATCACCTCGCGGCTGACCTGGTCGAAGTAGTAACCGAGGGTCTTCATCATGGAGTGCGCGCTGGGCCGCCACACTCCGGTCGTGTAGTACAGGCCGCCCTCGTAGCGGCCGATCGGGCCGCCGGACTCGCTCGGCTCGCCCAGCCAGCGCCACCACTTCTTCTGCTGGTCGCGTAGCTGCTGCTCGGTGAGCAGGGTGTGGTGCTCGCTGGACGGCTCGGGGCCGGTGTAGGCGCCGCCGGGGACGCCGCGCTGGTAGTAGTCGTACTCGTCCTGCAGGCCGCCCAGCGAGTGGCCCAGCTCGTGCGGGCTGATCAGGGCGGACATGCTGTTGCTGCCGGAGGCGGTGGCGTACGTGCCGCCCGCGCCGCCGTAGGTGCCGCTGTTGCCCAGCGCGAGGATCTGCCGGTTGCCGGACGTGGTGCCGGCCACGAGGTTCGCGTAGCGGGTGGCGGCGGCGTTGTCCATCGTGATGAGGCGCTGCACGCTGGCGGGGTTGCAGCGGCCCCAGAAGCCCATGCTCAGCGGTGTCGTCCGGCGCGGCGAGTCGAGGCCGGGATCGCAGCTGATGCCGGACTCACCGGAGACGATGTCGATCCGGTAGACGTTGATGTAGGTCCGGTACGACTTGAACGGCTCGATCGACCACATCACGTTGAGGTGACGGTCGGCGTCGGCCCGGAACCCGGCCTGCTCGGCCTCGGTGTAGCCGTCGCCCATGAGGATCAGGTTGAACCGCTTGGCCGGGGGGCCGGTGACCTGCACGGGCACGACGGTCGCGGAGCCCGGCTCGGCGGCGGAGGCCCGGGCCGGGGGCGCGGATAACGGCACGGATGACATGGCGGCGGCCAGCACCAAGGCCGCGAAGATACGCATGCCCTGCACTATCTCTCAGGAAACGATCATTGCCCAGACCTGCCCCGTTCAGGTGGCAGGCAGCCGGGCGAGCATGATGGGCTGAGTGGTGGGCTTCTCGGAGCCGCTCGCCGGCTCCACCGTGAGCGCCACCTTGTCGTCCTTCGTCGAGGGTGTGAGCAGCATGGGGCTGGTGACGCCCCCCTCGGCGCCGCCGAGCATCCCGGCCGGGCGCGGGCCGTCGGGGCCCATCAGCCACAGCTCGTACCCCTTGTGGTCCGGCAGCTCGGCCAGTCCGGACGAGGTGAACACCATCCGGCCCTCGGCCCGGGAGATCACGACCGTGCCGATGCCTCCCGAGGTGATCGGCTGGCGTACGGTCCGGGCGTCGGCTGCGGCCAGCACGGCGACCACCTGCTCGTTCCGCGCGGTCAGGTCGCCGAGGTCGCGGCGGGCGTCGAAGGCCACCGCGCCGAGCGCGATCGCGGCCGCCGCGGACACCGCTGTCAGCCCTGCCAGGATCTTCGACCGTCCGCGCCTGAGCGGCACGACATTGTCGCCGCCTTCCGGGCGCACAGGGATCTCCGGTCCGGCCGGGACCTGCGGCTGTACGGGGAACCGCGTCACCTGCGCCGGCCCGAACCCGGCTCCCGGCGGCATCATGAGCGTCGGGGCGTCCCCCTCCCGATGGAATGGGGGCCCAGCGACCGTGGGCGCGTCCGGCGGCACGGCGACCGTGGGCGCGTCCGGCGGCGCCCCGCCGTGGCCGCGCGCCGCCGGGGGCCTCCAGACGGTGGGGCTGTCGTCGGGCACCCGCTCCGGCCGGCCGTCGCGGCGGCGCGACTCCTGCGCGGCCGCGAGCAGGCGGTCGCGGAGCATGGCGGGCGGTGGCTCGGCCACCACCTCCGCCAGCCTGGCGACCGTCTCCCGCAGACGCCGTACCTCGGCTCCGCATATCTGGCACGCGCGCAGGTGCTCCTCGAACAGCACCCACTCGGCGTACGGCAGTGCGTGCACAGCGTAGGCACCGGAGAGGGTGTGGAGGTCGTCGGTCATTTTTTCACTCCACGGTGAGAGGCGGCTCACGCATGTACTTCGGCCGTTCGGGCATGTCGGATGGCCTCGGAGCTTGCTCATTTCCGGAGATGTGGCACAATCTCACTAGGTGATGAATTATGACCTGTGTGATAGCGGGCGGCGGCCCGGCGGGCGCGATGCTCGCGCTGCAACTGGCCAGGGCGGGTGTCGAGGTCACGCTCCTGGAGAAGCACGCCGACTTCCTACGCGACTTCAGGGGCGACACGATCCACCCGTCCACGCTGCAGGTGCTCGACGAGCTCGGGCTGGCGGGCGAGCTGCTGAAACTGCCCCACAGGAAGCTGTACGAGCCCCGCCTGGTGAGCGACACCGGCGACATCCGGCTGGCGAGCCTGCGCGAGCTCCCCGGACCGTACAACTACATCGCCTTCCTCCCGCAGTGGGACTTCCTGAAGACGGTCACGTCGGCCGCGGAGCGGTACCCGGGGTTCCGGATGCTGATGCGGGCGGAGGCGTACGACCTGATCCGCGAGAACGGCGCCGTGCGCGGGCTGCGGTACCGCGACGACTCCGGCGAGCACGAGATCCGCGCGGACCTGACCGTCGCGGCCGACGGGCGCCACTCGGTGCTGCGTGAACGGGCGGGGCTCGTGCCGGAGGAACTGGGCGCGCCGATGGACGTGGTGTGGTTCCGGCTGCCCTGGCGGGACGGGGATCCCGAGGACTCGTTCCTGCGGATCTCGCGCGGCCACATGATGGTGGCGATCAACCGGGTGAGCTACTGGCAGCTCGCGTACCTGATCCCCAAGGGCGGGTACGACCGGCTCGTCACGGCGGGAATCGGGGCGCTCCGCGAGCCCGTGGCGTCGCTGCTGCCGTTCCTGTCGGACCGGGTGGGGCAGATCGCGGGCTACGGCGACGTGAGTGTGCTCACGGTCGCGCTCAACCGGCTGCGCCGGTGGCACCGGCCCGGGTTCCTGTGCATCGGGGACGCGGCGCACGCCATGTCGCCGGTGTTCGGGGTGGGGATCAACCTGGCCGTGCAGGACGCGGTCGCGGCCGCCAACCTGCTGGCCGGGTCGCTCAGGTCCGGCGCGCCGATCCCCGAGTCCACCCTGCACCTGCTGCAGAAACGGCGGATGCCGCCGACCAGGATCACCCAGGCCGCCCAGCGCCTGGCCCAGAACCTGCTGATCAGGAGGGCGCTGCGGGGCCGGTTCGACCCGACCTGGCTGCCGCGCCACCTGCCGCGGATCCCGCTGCTCAACCGCGTGGGGCCGCGTTTCCTCGGCTTCGGGGTCCGTCCCGAGCACGTCGCCACGAAGGAGATGTGACCGAGCCCATCTGCGGAAATATCCACATAACGCCCGAAGTAGCGGAGAAATGGCCGGTCCTGGGCCCGGGCGGGTGCCAAATGCTGGACAACGGGGTCGGTAGCGGCGTGCTCAGTGGAATACCCTCGTATCTCGTGAGCAGCAATATTCTGGATCTTGATTCCTGGCGAGCCCTCCCCGCGGCCCAGCAGCCCGACTGGCCCGACCACGGCGAGCTCGACAAGGTCGTCGCCGAGCTCGGCGGCCTGCCC
Source organism: Nonomuraea sp. NPDC049480 (assembly GCF_044465905.1). Lineage (NCBI taxonomy): Bacteria > Bacillati > Actinomycetota > Actinomycetes > Streptosporangiales > Streptosporangiaceae > Nonomuraea > Nonomuraea sp. NPDC049480. The sequence goes on along the minus strand of NZ_JBITMD010000003.1, from coordinate 560,224 downwards.
CCCTTGGTCTTCGCCGGCGAGTGCGACCAGCTCAAGGACCAGCTGGCCGCGGTCGCGCGCGGCGAGGCGTTCGTCCTGCAGGGCGGCGACTGCGCCGAGACCTTCTCCGGCGCCACCGCCGACAACGTCCGCAACAAGCTCAAGACGTTGCTGCAGATGGCGATCGTGCTGACGTACGCGGGCAAGGTGCCGGTCGTGAAGATCGGGCGGGTGGCCGGCCAGTTCGCCAAGCCGCGGTCCAAGCCGACCGAGACCCGCGAGGGCATCGAGCTGCCCGCCTACCGGGGCGACATGGTCAACGGTTTCGAGTTCACCGCCGAGTCGCGCAAGCCCGATCCGTGGCGGCTGCTCAAGGCGTACCACTCCTCGGCCGTGACGCTCAACCTCGCCCGGGCCTTCACCAAGGGCGGCTACGCCGACCTGCGCCAGGTGCACGCCTGGAACCAGGACTTCGTGGCCGAGTCGCCGGCCGGGCGCCGTTACGAACAGCTGGCCAGGGAGATCGACCAGGCGCTGGCGTTCATGCGCGCCTGCGGCGCCGATCCGGAGGAGTTCCACACGGTCGAGTTCTACTCCTCGCACGAGGCGCTGATCCTCGACTACGACCGGGCGCTCACGCGCATCGACTCGCGTACGGGGCTGCCGTACGACGTGTCGGCGCACATGGTCTGGATCGGCGAGCGCACCCGCCAGCTCGACGGCGCGCACGTCGACTTCTTCGCCCGCATCCGCAACCCGATCGGCGTCAAGCTCGGCCCGACGACCACGCCCGAGGAGGCCCTCGCCCTGGTCGAGCGGCTCAACCCGGACAACGAGGCGGGGCGGCTCACGTTCATCACCCGGATGGGCGCCTCCAAGATCCGCGAGCACCTGCCGACGCTGGTCAAGGAGGTCACCGCCTCCGGGGCCCAGGTGGCGTGGGTGTGCGACCCGATGCACGGCAACACGTTCGAGGCGCCCAGCGGGCACAAGACGCGGCGGCTGGACGACGTGCTGGACGAGGTGGCCGGGTTCTTCGAGGTGCACCGGGCGCTGGGGACGCATCCCGGCGGCATCCACATCGAGTTCACCGGCGACGACGTGACCGAGTGCGTGGGCGGCGGGCACGGGATCGTCGAGGGCGACCTCGCCACCCGCTACGAGACGGCCTGCGACCCCCGGCTCAACCGCGGCCAGTCCCTCGACCTGGCCTTCCGCGTCGCGGAGCTCTACCGCGGCTGACCATCCCTGCCCGCCGGAGCGCGCCGGAGCCCGCCGCTGCTCGCCCCACCCGCCGCTGCCCACACGACCGCACGTGAAGGAACGGGGCGCACAGCAGTCCGCACGCAAACGCAGCGCCACACGTGCACCGGCCAGGAAACGCGGCCGGCCCCAGACGGCTGCGCGGCGGCGGCGCGCAGCGGGCAACGCACAGCGGGCAGCCAGCGCGAGCCATAGGCGACCCGCCTCGTGCGATGGGCAGCGCGCAGCAGGCGGCGGGCGGCGGGCCGTGAGCGACGCATGGCGGGGCGTGACGGGTCAAGGGGTCATTCAATGACGGCGGGTGATTTGCGTCTCATTGGGCCCTAGGACCGAACGGATTTCGGGTGAATTGTGGAGATGCGCCACTATGATCACCCCGAAATAGGACGAAATCTGGGAGTAAACGTGGACAGTGCCCCAGAGGGGGTGGACCCCAACATCCCCAACGTCGCGCGCATGTACGACTATTTTCTCGACGGCAAGGACAACTTCGCGGCCGACCGGGCAGCGGCGGAACAGATTCTCAAGACGTTTCCCAACACCAAACAGGGAGCCCGGGCGAACCGGGCGTTTCTGCGCCGGGCGGTGCGGCACGTGGTGGACGAGGGCGTCCACCAGATCGTGGACCTGGGCGCCGGCCTGCCGACCCAGGGCAACACCCACGAGATCGCCCCGGAGGCACGCGTGGTCTACGTGGACTACGACGCGGTGGTGTGCGTGCACGGAAGGGCGCTGCTGGCCAGGAAGGAGAACGTCGACTTCATCCAGGCGGACGTGCGCGAGCCGGACGCGCTGCTGGCCAAGCTGGACGACCTGATCGACTTCGACCGGCCGGTGGCGTTCTTGATGCTGGCGATCCTGCACTTCATCCCCGACGACATCGCGTACGACGTGGTGACGAAGCTGCGGGAGGCGAGCGCGCCCGGCAGCCGTCTGGTGATCAGCCACGCCGTGGACTCCACGCCCGACACCACCCCGCAGGCCCTGGAGATCTACCGGAAGGCCACGGCCTCGCTCAGCCTCCGGACCCGCGAGGGGATCCTGCGCTTCTTCGACGGGTACGAGCTCGCCGAGCCGGGCCTGTCGTATGTGAACGGGTGGCGTCCCGACGACCCGGACGCCCCGGGGAACGGCATCGACTTCGGGTACGTGGGAGTCGGCCGCAAGCCCTAGCGGGCGTGAGATGGAAAAGAGCCCTGCCGGACAGGCGGGGCTCTTCGTGTGCGGCTGCGGCCGATCAGCTCTGCTCGGCGTTCTTCAGTTCCTCGCTGAGCTCGGCCCTGATGACGTCCATGTCGAGCGCCCGCACCTGCCGGATCAGGTCCTCCAGCGCGGGGGCCGGGATGGCGCCGGCCTGGGCGAAGACCACGATGCCGTCGCGGATGGCCATGAGCGTGGGGATCGAGGTGATGTCGAAACCCTGCGCGAGCGCCTGCTCCGCGTCGGTGTCGATCTTGCCGAAGGTGATGTCGTCGTGCTTCTCCGACGCCTGCTCGAAGATCGGCCCGAACTTCTTGCACGGCGGGCACCAGTCCGCCCAGAAGTCGAGCAGGACAATCCCCTTGTCGGCGATGTCGTTGAAGTTCTTCTCGGTTACTTCGGTGGTCGCCACAAGTGGCTCCTCGCTCGTCGTCGTCGATGTCCACGGAGTAGAACCGCTACCCCTCCACCAGCATTCCAGCTCCGCGCAAGCACAAACTCCGCCATTGACGGCGACACGCATACACGTCTCCAGGCCTCCATGGATCAGTGGTGGTGACTCGCGGACGAAGACGAAGATGGGGACGAGGACGAGGATGGGGACGGCGACGAGCCGGCAGGGCCGTGTACTTCAACCGTGCCCCCGAGTTTCTTGCTCAATTCCTGCATGAAGGCCTCGGACTTGGCCGACAGCACCCACCGATCGCCGACGAGGTAGAGGCCACCGTACATCTGGGCGTAGTCGAGCCACTCACGCTGGCCTTCGGCCGTTTTGAAGTCGAGGAACACATAGGGGATCCCGTCGTGGGTGCATTCCCCCTTGCGGTAGTCGAGAGCCTTCAGGGTGATCTGGGCGGTGCAGCCGATGGTGGCCGCCAGCTGCTCCACGGTGTACGTCCGTGGAGCCTTGCCGGAGCCCGTCTTGCCGGCGCCACTGTCCGCCTCGGCCTGTACACCGCATCCGGTGATCGTGAGCGCCGAGGCGATGGCCAGCAGCGACAGGACGACGCCTCCATGACCTCGTCTCCTGACGAGGTCGGTCACACGCGCTACAGCCGCCGGTGCGGCGCCCTGAACGCATCGCGGGCGGGAGAAGCCAGCCACGATCTTGCCCTTTCTCACAGCCGATATGGCCTTACTCCTGGCGAGGAAGACGGCGCGGCCAGTCGCCTGGCCGCGCCGAGCCTCCCCTTCTGGGGGGAACCCTGCTTGACGCAGGGTCAGCGGCAGCGCCTGCCGCTGTTGATGCAGTTGACGACCTGCTGCATCTGCTGCTGATTCATCAGGTTGATGAAGTCGCTGTGGTCGGTGATCGGCTTGTGCAGTTCCTCAGGGAAGCCGTCGACGGCGAAGTTGGGGCCCTGCGGCACGTTGTAGACGAGCCGGTGCTCCAGCGCCGGGATGGGCTGGAAGCCCTGCGGGCAGCTACCGTCGGCCTGGGGGAAGGTGACGTGGGTCCGGTGGTTGGCGCTGTCGATGTTCTGACCGTCCCAGCAGCTCTGGAAGTTGAAGACCCGTACGAGCCTGCTGCCTCGCGGGCAGAGCGGGTACTTGTCGGTCAACTCGCGATTCTCGAACCCGGTGCAGGTCCACCCGGCGTTGGGGTCGGCCCCGCCGACCCGGGCGTTACCGGTGATGATGCGGAGGAATTGCGGAGCCGCCACCACCTTGGCGGTCGGGTTGCCCTTGAAAGTGATCTGCACCTGAGCCGGGGTGAGGATCTTGCCGACGTTCAGGTCGAGTCCGCCACCTCGCTGGTTGGCGTCGAACTCCTGCTGACCCAGCGCTCTGATCACGGGCCAGTAGTGCGTGGACTTGTCGCCGTTGCGGCAGGTGGTACCGGCCGCCAGCAGGCTCTCGTTGGTCGACTGGTTGTTGGTGGACACGTTGCCCACGTAGTCGTGCGTGTGCTGCGCGCCGTTGGACACGCCGGGCGCCACGATGACGTTGTCAGAGTTGAAGATCCGCCTCTCGTTGCGCCCGCAGTCCACGCTGAAGGTTCCCCTGGAGCCGTTCCGCCCCGTGCGGGCTACATTCACGTTCGGCCGCACCGTACGGATGTCGACGAAGTCCTCCGGGACGGGCCCTCTGGCCTGCTCCCCATCGCCCCCGTCGTTGCCGTCGCCCCCATCGTTGCCGTTGTTGCCGTCGCCCCCATCGTTGCCGTCGTTGCCGTTGTTGCCGTCGTTTCCGTTGTTGCCTCCGCCGCCCGGGTTCCTGAGTTCACAGGTCGCCAGGGTCTGCAGGCCGGCCGGCGCCTGGGCGCCGGCGCGCTGGAAGGCGATCTGGATCCGCTGAAGGGTCGCCACCCGCTTGTCCCGCAGCGGCCCGAGGATCGCGTTCTGCACGAAGTTGGCGCCACCCTGCCCCGCAGAGCTCGCCAACCGCCGATTCGCCTCCGCGAGCTGGGTCTCCAGCAGCTGCAGGTTCCGCTGAACCTCAGCCTGGGCACGAGCGGGGATTTGGTTCAGCCTGTCCGCCACAGCGGGGCAGGTGATCTGGCCGGTGGCACCGCCGTTGTTCTGATTGCCGTTGTTCTGATTGCCGGTGTTCTGGTCCCCGTTGTTGTTCTGGTCCCCGGTGTTCTGGTCGCCGTTGTTCTGGTCTCCAGTGTTCTGGTCCCCGTTGTTGTTCTGGTCTCCAGTGTTCTGGTCGCCGTTGTTCTGGTCCCCAGTGTTCTGATCACCGTTGTTCTGGTCGCCGGTGTTCTGGTCCCCGTTGTTCTGGTCCCCGTTGCCCTGATCTCCGTTGTCGTTCCCAGTCCCGTCATCCTGCACAGTGCAAGTGGCCAGGCCCTGCAGCCCGGCGGGCGCCTGGGCGCCGGTGCGCTGGAAGGCGATCTGGATCCGCTGGAGGGCGGCTGCCCGCTTGTCCCGCAGCGGGCCGAGGATCGCGTTCTGCACGAAGTTGGCGCCACCCTCCCCCGCGGAGCTCGCCAGCCGCCGATTCGCCTCCGCGATCTGGGTCTCCAACTGCTGCAGGTTCCGCTGGACCTCCGCCTGAGCTTGAGCCGGGACTTCACCCAGCCTGTCCTCCACGGCGGGGCAGGAGATAGCCGGCGCGAAGGCCGTTCCGGACGCTCCGCTTGCCGCCGCGTCGGCGGCGCCGGCCGTGAGGCCACTACTCGCAACGGCAAGGGCCGCGAGTATGGCCGCCGTCCTTCCACGGAAGCGTGAGCCACTTTGATGTCTCAACACGATCCCTCTCTTCGTCTGCAGGTGCGACCAAGCCCTCAGACTCTGTTCCATGCGGCCGCCCGACCCCACAGGTCGGACGGGACTTTTCCGCTTTCGAGAGCAGGTACGCACGCAAGTGCTGTGAAGGGTCACGTTGAACAAGGAGTCATGTAATTTGTAATATTTTGTGACACACTGTGATCAATCTGCAACGGATTGTGGTGTTCGCCCGGGGAAGGCCTTGCTGTGCCTCCGCGCCTCCGCAAGAGGCGCCAAACGAGAGGACCCCGGACTTCGCCGGGGTCCTCTGCCTGCTCCATCAGCTCGTTCCGCCGGGCGTCAGAACCTCCCTCCCGGAAGAGTCAGACCGATGACCACCGGATCATGGTCGGAGGAGCGGTAGGCGTCCGGCTTGTAGAGGCCGGGCGGGTTGTACTCGGTGTTGTAGTCGAGGATGCGCGGCTCGTCGGAGTTGAGGTGCCAGATGGTCGCGCTGGTCACCCGCCTGAGCAGCTGCCTGCCGACCAGGGCGTGGTCGAGCTCGCCCGCGAGCCCGTCGAACAGGTAGCTGTAACGCAGCGGCGCGGGCACGAACCTCTTGGTCACGCTGGTCAGCCCTGCCGCCTCGAGGGTGTCGATCGGGTCCTCCTCGCCGTAGGCGTTGAGGTCGCCGAGCACGATCGGGTTCGGCAGATCCTGCTCCGCGATGATGCCGAGCAGCGCCTTGGCCTGCGCGACGCGGGTGGGGTTCCAGCAGCCCTGGCCGTCGCCCTGGTCGGCGTCCGGGCCGCTGGAGGGGCAGCTGCCCTTGGACTTGAGGTGGTTGACCACCATCGTGAACGGCTGGCTCCCGCCCTTCCTGCGGAAGGTCTGGATGAGGGGCGGGCGGCTGAACACCGGGTCCTGCGACGTCTTGGCCTCGCCGGCCGGGGTGAGCTTGCCGGGCTTGTAGATCAGGCCGACCTGGATGGCGTCCGTCCCGGGGTACGGGTGCGTGAGCGCCGCGTACGTGCCCGCCCCGACCTCGGCGTTGACCGCGTCCACCAGCGCCTGCAGGGCGATCTGGCCGTTGTTCTCGACTTCCATGAGCCCAACGGCGTCGGCGTTGAGCCCCTTGAGCGCGGCCACCAGCTTGGCGAGCTGGCGCTGCTGCTCCTCGGCGTTGGTCGCGCCGCGGGAGCCGAGCGTGGTGAACCAGTTGAGGGTGTTGAACGAGGCCACCTTGACGTTCCCGATCACCGGGAACGGCTTGGACTGGCGCGGGTTGAGGTTTTTGTAGCCGATCGGCTTGGTGGGCTGCAGCCGGTACTTGCCGAAGCCGTACCCGAGCACGCCGGTGACGCCGGCGGCCACGTCGCCGCTGCGCACGATGGGCGGCAGGGTGGCCGGGTTCTCCCGGCTGGAGCCGTCGTCCACGAGCAGCGAGCGGCGCGCGTTCAGCGCCGGATCGACGCCGGGCCGGTCCGTCGGCTGGAACAGCCGGCCCTGCGAGGACAACGTGACCTCGCCGAAGCGGCCCAGGTTGTAGTGGTCGCTGACGGTCAGCGGCTGCGGGAACGTCAGCAGCATGTTCTCGACCGGCTCGAGGCCGCCCGAGTTCTCCGCTGTGGGCAGCGTGTACGCCTGCGCCGCCACGTTCCCCGTGCCGCACACGTCCACGGCGGTGACGGGCGACAGCTCGGTCCATCCGTTGAACTCGATGGCCCGGCCGGTGACCAGTACCCGGTCGCCGACCTTGACGTCCTTGAACGACTCGCGGGCGAACGCGAACAGCCCTTCGGAGGTCCTGGGGTCGGCGTCGGGCTTCGGGTCCTGCAGGAAGAAGCCGCTGAGCTGGTCGGTGCGCTGGAAGTCGCCGGTCACGACGCCCTCGATCCGCACGGTCTGGCCGGCCAGCGGGGTGGCGGCGCCGTCGCCCTGCACCTGTGCGACGCGGTGGGTGGCGGGGGTGTCGCAGGGAGCGGCGGGGGCGGCCGCGGCCGGGGCGGCGAAGAGACCTACCGCGACGAGAGCAGCAAGGGACGCTCGGGATAAAACGCGCATGCCCGGAACTTTAGAGCCATTTTTGAGCGCATATTTCCACGTAAAAGTGGATAGAAGATTAAAACATCGAACCTTGACACGGGCCCCGCGCGGGTATGACCAGTGCATGGACTGGGTCACCTGCGCGCATTCCGCTGCCTGCACCGGGATCGCTAGCCTGCCGTCCGGCCTCTGCCTCGCCCACCTGTCACCGGACCAACTCTCCGAGACCCTCGCCCAGCTCTCCCCCGGCCGCCTGATCGACCTGCGCGGCACGACCGTCACCAGCGACCTGCTGTCCCGGGTGCTGGAGGCCACCGGCGCCAGGCCCGGCCGGGCGCGGCTGGACCGGGCCAGGTTCACCGGCGACGTCCGGCTGCCGGGCGTGACGTTCGCCGGGGACGTCTCGCTCGACGGCGCCAGGTTCGACCGGCTGGCCTCGTTCTTCGGCGCCCGCTTCGAGGGCAATGTGTCGCTGGCCGGCGCCAGGTTCGCCCGCGAGCTGTCCTTCCACGGCGTCACCGTGCGCGGCCACGTCTCGCTCGACCGGGCCGTGATGGCCCGCGACGCGCTGTTCAGCCAGGCCGTTTTCGGGCACGGGCTGTCCTGCGAGCGGGCCAGGTTCGACGGGTACGCCACCTTCGACGGCGCCCACCTCGGCGACGGGGCCGCGTTCCGTGGCGCGCGCTTCGGCCGTACGCTGTCGTTCCGCAAGGTCAGCGGGCACGCCGGGTTCGAGGCCGCGCACTTCGCCGCGGACGCGTACCTGTCGGCCACCGGGCGGTTGTCGGCGGCCCGCGCCCGCGCCGACGGCCTGCTGGACGTGGCCGTCGCGCGCTGCGGCGTGGACCTGCGCGGGACGGAGGTCGCGGGGGCCACCACGCTGAGGCTCACCGACTCGCACGCCGACCTGGAGGGCGCGGTGCTGCGCGGTCCTGCCACGGTGAGCGGCAGGGGCATGTCCACGCTGACCTCGCTGCGCCAGGTGGAGGCGGCCGACCTGGCGTTGCGCGGACTGGATCTGTCCGCGTGCCGGTTCGCCGGGCTCGCCCATCCGTCGGGGGTGCGGGTCAAGGACTGCAGGTTCGCGATCACCCCGCGCGGCGTGCGGGTGAGCCTGCGCTGGCCGATGCTGCGCTGGTTCTCCCGCCGCAGCGCGCTGGCCGACGAGCACGGCATGGGCGGCACGGCGGCCGATCCGGCCGTCACGCCCGACCGGCTGGCCGCTCTCTACGCCGGGTTACGCCCCAGCGACCGCGCCACGTCGGCCGACTTCGCGTTCGCGGCCATGGAGATGCGCCGCCGGGCCGGCCACCGGTGGTGGCTGTCGGTGTCGTGGCTGCTGTGGGGGTACGGCATGCGCCTGGGCCGCGCGGCGGCCTGGTTCGCGCTGCTGACCGCGCTCGCCGCGGCCGCCGCGCTGTGGACCTCGACCGGCCACGGCACGGCGATGCCCCGCTAGGAGCCGGCCCCGTCACAGCCTCCGCTACAGCTCCGCCGCGACGGCGGCGATGGCGCGGAAGTGGGACGATCGCCAGCCCCCGCCCATGATCCGGCGCGACAACTGCTGCAGCTCGTCGCCGGGGTCGAAGCCCTCGTGGTCGAGGAACAGCCGGGTGCCCTTGCCTTCGGGCTCCAGCCGCCAGGTGACCGTCCAGTCGGCCCGCTTGCCGTCGCTCCAGCTGATCTTCAGCAGCTTCCCCGGCTCCAGCTCCAGCACCTCGCAGTAGACGATGCCGTCGAACCCCACCTGCTTCTTGGGTTCGGTGCGGAACGTGAACCGGTGCCCGATCTCCGGCTTGAAGTCGTTGGGCATGAGCCATCGCGCGACCAGTTCGGGCTCGGTGAGCGCCCGCCACACCTTCGCCGGCGGGTGGGGGATGAACTGGTCGAGCCTGATCGCGCGGAGGTCGTCAGCTGCTTTGTCCATGGTCTTCCATCTCGTCGAGCAGGGTCGTGAGGTCCTTGAGCCGCTCGCGCCAGAACCGTTCGTAGGGGGTGAGCCAGTCGCGGAGCTCCATCAGCGGGGCCGCCTCCAGCCGGTAGTGGCGTTCCCTGCCCTTGCGGGTCTCGGACACCAGCCCGGCGTCCTTGAGCACCTTGAGATGCTCCGACACGCTGGGCCGGCTCATGTCGAACCGCTCGGCCAGCCGGCCGGCGGGCTGGCCGCCCTCTTCGAGGAGGAGGCGCAGCAGCTCGCGCCTGGCAGGGCTGGCCAGGGCGGCGAAGACGTGGTCGGCGGTCATGTCTGGCTGACGACGAAGCCGTTGCCGAAGGGATCCTGGAACAGCAGCTGCCGCCCCCAGGGCTCGTCGGTGGGCCCTTCGAAGGCGATCTCGTCGTCGCGCAGGCGGGCGGCCAGGGCGTCGAGGTCGGGCGCGCCCACCACGAGGCCGCCGATCGGTGCCATGCCGGGGAACCAGGAGGCCAGCAGGAGCGTGGTCTCGGCGCCCTTGGGCGCGACCGTGAGCCAGCGGCCCATCGGGAACGGGTTGTCGGTGCGTACCTCGAAGTCGAGCACGCGGGTGTAGAAGTCCAGCGCCCGCTCCTGGTCGGCGACGGGCACGGTGACGGTGAGGATGGAGGAGATCGGCATGTCAGCCACTATACGTAGGGTTTTTCCTACATAACAACCCGATCCGCGAAATATCAGGGAATTCCCGGAGTGAACCCCTGAGGACCCCCTTCGTAGACTAGGGATCATGCTGATCGACGACTACGTGGCCGAGCTCAACCGCGCGATCACCGGACCGCCCGGGCCCAAGCGCGACCTGGTCGTCGAGGCGCGCGACAGCCTGACGGACACCGCCGACGCGCTGGAGGCCGAGGGGCTCGACCGGACGGAGGCGGAGCGGGTCGCGGTGGCCGAGTTCGGGCCCGTCGCCGAGATCGCGCCGGACTACCAGGCCGAGCTGACCTCCGCGTCGGGGCGGCGGCTGGGTTTCCTGCTGTTCGTCAGCGTGCCGATCACCGCGCTCATGTGGTCGGTGCTGTGGCGGATCCATCCCGCCGCCGACGACGTCGTGCTCAACCAGCCCGGGTGGTACATGCCGGTCTCCCGGCTGCTCGACATCTTCCAGCTCGCCGTCGGGGTGTACGGCGGGCTCGTGCTGCTCGCGCTGGGCCGCGGCGCCCGGTGGATCCGCCGGCCCCGGCTGCTCACCAGGTCACTCGGGCTGGTCGTGTGGATCTCACTGCCGGTCACCGTCGTGCTCGCCCAGATTCTCACGCACGGCGCGCAAGGGGCCAACACCCTGGACGCCCTGCCCTCCGTGCTGGCCAACCTGGTGACCGCGGCCATGTGGGGCCTGCAGGTCTACGGCGCCGTGCGCTGCATGCGCATCACCCGGGCCTCGCGCCCGGGCGCGGCAGGCTCCGCGTCGTCATCCTGACGCCCTGGCCTCCGCGCGGAGCACGCTGCCGATCACGGCGGTGAACTCCCGCCAGGCCGACCTCTCCCCTTCCAGCTGTTTCCTGCCCGCGCCCGTCAGCCTGTAGGTGCGGCGCTTGCGCCCGCCCACGGTCGCCCACTCACTGGACAGGTAGCCGATGCGCTCCAGCCTGCGCAGCGCCGGGTAGACCGTGCCCGTCGGCACGCTCAGCGCTCCCCCGCTGCGCTCCTGGAGCGCCTCGATGATGGCGTAGCCGTGCAACGGCTCCCGCTCCAGCACTGAGAGCAGCAGGGCGTCCATGTGCCCGCGCAGCGCGTCCGGATTCATGACTCAGATCTTAGGCAACAGGTCCGCATGTAGCCAGGCTACATGTAGGCTGTCTATATGTAGGCAGCCATAATCACGTGGAGACCTGATGGATGTACTCGACCTCGCACGCACGCAGTTCGCGGTGACCAGCGGGCTGCACTTCCTGTTCGTGGTGCTGACGCTGGGTCTGGCGCCGCTGGTGGCGATCATGCACACCCGCTGGGCGCTCTCGGGCAGGCCGATGAACGAGGCGATGACCCGGTTCTGGGGGCAGATCTACGTCATCAACTACGCGCTCGGCATCGTGACCGGACTGGTGATGGAGTTCCAGTTCGGGCTGTCCTGGAGCGGGCTGTCCCACTACGCGGGCGACGTGTTCGGCGCGCCGCTGGCCATGGAGACGCTGGTGGCCTTCTTCCTGGAGTCCACGTTCCTGGGGCTGTGGATCTTCGGCTGGGGCCGGCTGCCGAAGTGGCTGCACCTGGCGTGCATCTGGCTCGTGACGCTGACGGCGTACGCGAGCGCGTTCTTCATCATGATGGCCAACTCGTACCTGCAGAATCCGGCCGGCTCCGTCGTGCGCGACGGCCGGATGGAGCTGGTCGACTTCGGCGCGCTGCTCACCAACAAGGCGCTGGTGTTCTCGTTCCCGCACGTGGTCGGGGCCGGGCTGTTCACCGGGGCGATGGTGCTGGTGGGGGCCAGCGCGTACCAGCTGCGGCGGCGTACCGCTCACGCGGAGTTCTTCACCCGGTCGCTGCGGACCGGCGTGGTCGTGGCCGCGATCGGGATCTTCATCACGATGGGGTTCGGGTACGCGCAGTTCGCCGGGGTCCAGGACGGCAAATTCTCGAACGCGGGGGCGGCGATCGGGCTCCTGGTCATGATGGAGGTCGGGCAGCTGCTGGCGCTCGTCGTGCTGCTCGTGATGCTGCCGCTAATCCGCGTCCTGCCGCGCCTGCGGTGGACGCACCCGATCTTGATCTTGATGACGCCGCTGCCGTTCCTGCTGTCGATCATGGGCTGGGTGGCGAGGGAGGTCGGGCGGCAGCCGTGGATGATCTGGGAGAAGCTCACCGTGGCCGACGCCATGTCGCCCGGTCTGACCTCGAGCATGGTGACGGCCTCCTTGATCGGGTTCGTGGTCGTGCTGGGGCTGCTGGCGGTCGTCGACTACGTGCTCATCGCGCGGGTGATCAGGCGCGGGCCGCAGGGCCTCGACCTCGGCGCGTCCTCGTCCCGCGAGCCGCGTACGCCGGCGCTGAACTACTAGGGGTGCTGACATGGAAATGATCTGGTTCGTCTTCTTCGCGGTGCTGCTGGCCGGCTACTTCGCGCTGGAGGGGTTCGATCTGGGGGTCGGGCTGCTGCTGCCCGTCCTCGGCCGGTCACGGGAGGGGCGCGACCGGATGGTGGCGGCCGTGGCGCCGTACGTGCTGGCCAACGAGGTGTGGCTGGTGGCGGTGGCCGGGACGATGTTCGGGGTCTATCCGCTGCTGGAGGGCGAGGTGCTGTTCGCGCTGTACCCCGTGGTGGTGGCGATGCTGCTGAGCTGGATCCTGCGGGACGCCGGTCTGTGGTTCCGCCGCAGGATCGACGGCCCGCGCTGGCGCGGGTTCTGGGACGGGATGATCGCGTTCGGGTCGCTGGGGCTGTCGTTCGGGTGGGGCATGGCGCTCTACGCGGCGGCCACCGGCTTCGAGGCCTCCCCTGTGCATCCGGTCGGGCTGATGCTGGGCGTGGTGGTGACCCTGCTGTTCGCCTGGCACGGGTGGACGTTCCTGGCGTGGCGGGCGCCGGGTGACTTCGGGGCGACGCGGTCGGGGCGGGCGCTGCTGCTGTCCGGGGCCGTGGCCGCGCTGCCCGCGGCGGGGGTGCTGGCGGGGGCGGCGCCGTACCTGCTGGAGCACAGCGCGCCCGCGGCCACGTTGAATGTGCTCAGTCTCATGGTCCTGCCGTTCGCGCCCATCATGCTGGGCGCGCAACTATGGGTGTGGCGCACTTTCCGCCCAGGCAAGGACGCCTTCCAGCTCCCGTCGTTCTTCTAGAGGACACGTGCATAAAGGTCTCACGAAGGTCATCCGGGCCGAGCAGTCGGTACGCCGCCACCTGGCCGTCACCATGGCCGCGGCCGTGCTGACGGGGTTGCTCGTGCTCGTGCAGGCCGAGCTGCTGGCCGGCGTGCTGTCCGGCCGGTTCACCGTCGCCGCCCTGGCCGTTCTGGCGGCGGTGGTGGGCATACGGGCGCTGCTCGCCTGGACGCAGGGCGTCTACGCCGGGCACACCGCGACCGGCGTCAAGTCGGCGCTGCGCCACCGGCTGCTGGCCCGCCTGCGCGAGCTCGGCCCCGCGCGGCTCACCGCGCACCGCTCCGGCGAGCTGGTCACCCTCGCCGGGCGCGGGCTCGACGGGCTGGACGCCTACCTGACCGGCTATCTGCCGTCGATCGCGGTGGCCGGGGTGGTGCCGCTGGCCGTGCTCGTCCGGCTGTTCGCCGCCGACCTCGGCAGCGCGGTCATCGTGCTGGTCACGCTGCCGCTGATCCCGGTCTTCGGTGCGCTCGTCGGGATGACGACCAAGGCCGTGACCGAGCGCCAGTACCGCGCGCTGTCGCGGCTCGGGGGGCACTTCCTCGACGTGGTGCGCGGGCTGCCCACGCTGCGGGCCTTCGGCCGGGCGCGCTACCAGGCCACCGTCATCCGGCAGGTGGCCGACGCGCACCGCGGCGCCACCATGCGGACGTTGCGGGTGGCGTTCCTGTCGTCGCTGGTGCTGGAGCTGTGCGCGTCGCTGTCGCTGGCGCTGGTGGCGGTGCCTATCGGGCTGCGGCTGCTCGGGGGGTCGCTGGATCTGACGACGGCGCTGCTGGTGCTGTTGCTGGCGCCGGAGGCGTACCTGCCGCTGCGGGCCATGGGGACGCGCTTCCACGCCTCCATGGAGGGGGTGGCGGCCGCCGACGCGGCCTTCGCCGTACTGGACGACGCGGCCGGCTCCGGGGAACGGCGCGCCACCCCGTCCGGGAGTACGCCGTCCGGGGGTGCGCGGTCCGGGGGTGCGCCGGAGATCCGGTTGGAGGGCGTCACCGTCCGTTATCCCGGCAGGGACGCCGCCGCGCTGGAGGACGTCACGCTCACGATCCACCCGCGCGAGCGGGTCGCCCTGGTCGGTGAGAGCGGTGGCGGCAAGAGCACGCTGCTCCACCTCCTCCTCGGCTTCGTTCAGCCGTCGGAGGGCCGGGTGCTGGTCGACGGGACGGACCTGCGCGAGCTGGACGTGGCGAGCTGGCGGTCGCGGCTGGCGTTCGTGGCCCAGCGGCCGCACCTGTTCACGACGTCTGTGGCCGACAACATCCGCCTGGGGGCGCCCTCGGCCTCCCTGGAGGAGGTACGCCGCGCCGCTGCCGCCGCCCACGCCGGCTTCGTGGCCACGCTCCCCCAGGGGTTCGACACCGTGGTGGGCGAGCGGGGCGCCAACCTGTCCGCCGGCCAGCGGCAGCGCATCGCCCTGGCCCGCGCCTTCTGCCGCGCGGACGCGTCGGTGCTCCTGCTCGACGAGCCCACGGCCCGGCTGGACGGACGCAGCGAGGCCGCCGTGGTGACGGGGACGGCGGAGCTGGCTCACGACCGCACGGCCGTCATCGTCGCTCACCGGCCCGCCATGATCGACCTGGCGGACCGCGTCATCCGCCTCCACGAGGGCCGCGTCATCTCCGACACGACCCGCCCCCTCGCCGGTGGGGCGAACCGCGGCCCGTCGGCCACCGCCTCTGGGCCGGCAGCCGACGACCCGGCTTCGCCGCCCACCGGGCAGGCCACCGGCGAGGAGCCCACGGCGTCGCCGGGCCGCGGAGAGCGGCGCACGCCGGCGAACGTGACGGAGGACAGCCGGAATGGCGCGGTGACGCCGGGAAACACAACGGCGTCCGGAAGCGCCGCCGCGCCGGGGGGCACAACGGCGTCAGACGGCGTCACCGCATGGGGCGTCACGACCACGACCGACGGCACAACGACGACCGACAACACCACCACAGCCGACGGCACCACCACAGCCGACCGCACAGCCACGGCCGACGGCGCGAGGGCGGGCCGGGGCGGTTGGCGGGGGCACGACCAGGGGGTGGCGGTTCGGCGCGAACAGGCACCGCCTGCCCGGCGCGAACAGACGGCAGCCGCCCAGCGTGACAAGACCACGGTCACCCGACACGACGAGACCACAGCCGCTCAAAGTGACAAGACCACGGTCACCCGACACGACAAGGCCACGGGCGTTCAACGTGACGAGCCCACGGGCGTTCAACGTGACGAGCCCACGGGCGTTCAACGTGACGAGGCGGCGGGGCAGGAAGGTGAGGGCGGGCGATGAGCCGTCGTATGGGGAAGCGACTGGTGTGGGCCGTGCTGGCCGGGGCGGCGGCCGACCTGGCCGGGCTGGGCCTGATCGCCGCCGCGGCCTGGCTGATCACCAGGGCAGCCCAGCAGCCGCCCCTGGCCGCGTTGAGCGTGGCGATCGTGGCGACCAGGGCGTTCGCCACCAGCAAGGGCGTCTTCCGTTACGTCGAACGCCTGACCGGCCACGACGTGGCACTGCGCGCCCAGGCCGGCACCCGTGAGGACCTCTACCAGGCGCTGATCCCACCCCAGCACCCCCGCCACGGCGGCGCCGACCTGCTCAGCCGCATGGTGGACGACACCGAGGCCGTGCAGGACCTGCTCGTTCGCTGCCTGCTGCCCGCGGCCGCCGCGGCGATGGCCGGGCTGGCCGCCGTCGTCATCGGGCTGACCATCCTGCCGGTGGCGGCGCTGGTGCTGGTGGCCGGGCTGGCGCTGGCGGGGGCGCTGCTGCCCGCCGGCACGGCCGCGGCCGCCCGCCGCTGGTCGGCCAGGATCGCCCCGGCCCGGGCGGCGCTGGCGGGGCGGGTGGCCGACCTGGTGCACGGCTCCGCCGACCTGGCCGCCTACGGCGCCGATGACGCGGCCCTGAGCAAAGCGCTGGCGGCCGACGAGGCGCTGGCCGCGCTCGAACGCCGCCAGGCCCGCGTCCACGCCGCCGCCCTGGCCGGGGGCACGCTGGTGCAGGGGCTGACGGTCGCGGCCGTGGTCCTGCTCGCCCAGGGGGCGGGGGTCGGTTCCGTGGGCACGGCCGTGCTCGCGCTGACCGCGCTGGTGTCCTTCGAGCCCGTGCTGCCGCTGGCGGCGGCGGGCGAGCGGCTGGCGGGGATCATGGCGGCGCTCCGGCGGCTGCGCGAGATCCGCTCGGCCATCCCCGCCGTCACCGAACCCGTCGTCCCCGCCCCCAAGCCGGAGGCGCCGCTGACCATCGAGATCGACGACCTCGTGGTACGCCACACGCCTCGCCTCGGCACGGACGACACCGCCCCTGGCGCGGCTCCGGCCCCCGATGACGTGCCTCGGGAAAGGCCGCCCGCGCACGGCGGCACCCCAGAGCCCGCGCGCTCACCACACCGCGACGCTGCAGGCAGGACGTCCCTCGTACCGGTGAGCGGTGGCATGGGCGGCGAGGTCGCGCCGGGCGGCGGCGCGCCCGGCGCGGAGGTGCCATCCGGCATCGCACGCGGGGCGGATACGGCTGGGCAGGGCATCCGCCCGACGGAGGCCGCCGGACAGCCCGCGTCGGCGGGCGGGCATCCCACGTCGGCAGAAGGGCCGCCGGTCCCGAACGGCGGGCGGCCGGCGCTGGATGGGGTGTCGTTGCGGCTCACGCCCGGGAAGAGGGTGGCGATCGTCGGGCCGAGCGGGGCGGGCAAGAGCACGTTGCTGGCCGCGTTGATGCGGCTGGTGGAGCCGGAGTCCGGACGGATCAGGGTCAACGGCGTGGACATCCGGGAACTGGCCGGCGACGACGTGCGGGCCCTCATGACGGGTCTCACCCAGGACCCGTACATCTTCCGCGCCACCCTCCGCGACAACCTGCGCCTGGCCGGCCCCGAGGCGGACGACGAGACGCTGGGACGGGCCCTGCGGGACGCCAGGCTCGACGACTGGGCCGAGCGCACCGGCTGGGACACGGAGCTGGGCGAGGACGGCCGAACCGTGTCCGGCGGGCAGTTGCAGCGGCTGGCGCTGGCCAGGGCGCTGCTGTACGACCCGCCGGTGCTGCTGCTCGACGAGCCCGCGGAGGCGCTCGACGAGGAGACGGCCGACCGCCTCATGAGCGACCTGCTCGACGTGACCAGGAACCGCACCACGCTGCTCGTGACGCACCGGCTCAAGGGTCTGGAGAGCGTCGACGAGGTCGTGGTGCTCGAGGAAGGCCGCGTCGTCCAGCGCGGCGGCCACGACGAACTCGTCGCCGTCCCCGGCTACTACCGGGACCTGTGGGAGTCCGAGGTCCTCACCAGAAGATGACGTGCCCGGCACCCGGGTTGAGTTTGCGATGCCATGAGGTTTAAAATACAAACCAGTTTGAGCATAAGAGGAGTTGTGATGGCAGACGAGGACCCGGTGCCGAGCCCCGAGGAGACGATGCGGCTGATCGGGGAGCAGCGTGCCGCCACGGTGAAGCACCTGCGTGGCGACCCTCTGCTGCTCATCGTGCCGTGGGGGGTCGCGTGGCTGCTCGGGTTCGGGGCGCTCTTCCTGCACTACGGGCTGGACGGCGTGCCCGACGCCACGATCTCCCTGTGGCAGGCGCTGGGCGTGCTCTTCGGAGCCGAGCTCGTGTCGGGCGCGCTGACCGCCCTGGGGATATCGAGGCTCGGCAAGGGGGTGCGTGGCGAGAGCTCGGCCAAGGGCGCGATGTACGGCTATTCGTGGATGGCGGGGCTGTTCCTGATGGGGCTCATCGCCTCCCGCTTCACTCTCCAGCTGCCGGAGGCCGAGGTCAGTCTGCTGTGGGCGGGCGGATCCCTGACCGTCGTGGCGTTGCTCTACATGACCGGCGGCGCGATCTGGACGAGCTGGCCGATGTTCTTCATGGGAGCGTGGACCGCCGCGGTCAACGGCGTGGGGGTCGTGCTCGGGGTGGGCTGGCACACGCTGCTGTCCGCGATCCTGCTCGGCGGCGGCCAGATCGCGGCCGGTCTCTGGCTCAGGCGGTGCTCGTGAGCGCCGACGGCGCCCTGCCCGAGCTCGATCCGGTGATCCACGCACAGGCCCGGCTGAGGGTGGTCGCCACGCTCAACACACTCGGGGAACGCGACGAGATCGCGTTCCCCGCGCTCAAGGACCTGCTCGGGATGACGGCGGGCAACCTGTCAGTTCACCTGACCAAGCTGGAAGAGGCCGGATACGTCCTGATCACCAAGACGCACAAGGGCCGCACCCCGGTCACGTACGTGGCGCTCACCAAGCGCGGCCGGCTGGCCTTCGAGGACTACACCAAGGCGATCCGCGCCTTGCTGGACACCGCTGGGGGAACATCATGACGATCCTCGCCAGAGCGATCGAGGTCACCCGCCACTACGGCGACGTGCTCGCGCTCGACGGCGTCTCGCTCGACATCCGGGCGGGCGAGCTGGTCGGGCTGCTCGGCCCCAACGGGGCCGGCAAGTCCACCCTGATCAACCTGTTCGTGGGGCTGCGCCGCCCGACGTCGGGCACGGTCGAGCTGTTCGGCGGCTCGCCGCGGGACCCGGCCATGCGGCGTGGCATGGGCATGACGCCGCAGGAGACCGGGCTGCCGGAGTCATTACGCGTCGGTGAGATCGTCGACGTCGTGTCGGCGCACTTCCCCGAGCGGACTGAAAAGGGGGAACTGCTGGCCAGATTCGGCCTGAGCGACCTGGTCAGGCGGCAGGTCGGCGGTCTGTCCGGCGGGCAGAAGAGGCGGCTGGCCGTGGCGCTGGCCTTCGCGGGCAAGCCGAAGCTGGTGTTCCTCGACGAGCCCACGACCGGGCTGGACGTCGAGGCCAGGCGGGCGCTGTGGGACGGCATCAAGGCGTTCCACGAGGAGGGCGGCACGGTGCTGCTCACCAGCCACTACCTGGAGGAGATCCAGGCCCTGGCCGAGCGGGTCGTGGTGGTCGGCCACGGCCGGGTGCTGGCCGACGACACGGTGCGGGCCGTACGCGACATGGTGGGGGTGCGGCGGGTCTCCCTCGTCGCCGAGGACCTCCCCGAGCTGCCCGGAGTGCTCGGCTCCGAACGCGCGGACGGCCGGGTCAGCCTGGTCACCACCGACCCCGACCGGCTGGTCGTCGAGCTGGTCAGGAGTGGCACGCCGTTCTCCGGGCTCGAGATCATGCCGACCACCCTGGAAGAGGCCTTCCTCGCCATCACCGCCAAGGAGAGCGCACATGTCTAGCTTGATCGCCGCGCACACGCGCTATCTCATGATCGAGCAGATCAGGGTGCCGATCGGCCTGCTGGCCAGCTCCCTGTTCCCGGCCATCGCGATGGTGGCGTTCGTGGTGCCGTCCGCGGGCCAGAACCCTAAGATCGCGACGATGGCGACGGGGTCGCTGATGTTCTTCGGCGCGATGTTCTCCGCGGTGATGGGGCTCAGCATCTCGGTCTCGCAGGATCGCGAACAGCCGTGGCACCCGTACCTGCGC
Source organism: Nonomuraea sp. NPDC049480 (assembly GCF_044465905.1). Taxonomy (NCBI): domain Bacteria; kingdom Bacillati; phylum Actinomycetota; class Actinomycetes; order Streptosporangiales; family Streptosporangiaceae; genus Nonomuraea; species Nonomuraea sp. NPDC049480. The sequence goes on along the minus strand of NZ_JBITMD010000003.1, from coordinate 540,371 downwards.
ACGCTGCCCGCCGGCCCGTTCCCCCACTTCGCGGGGCGGATCCTGACGGCGCTCGCCGTCGTGCTGGTGTCGGTCGTCCCCGTGCTGCTGGTGGGCGCGCTCTTCACGGAGGCGACGATCACGCCGGGCAAGCTGTCGGCCGGGCTGGGCGTGCTGGTCGCGGGGATCATCCCGTTCATGCTGATGGGGCTGCTCGTCGGAAACCTGCTGTCGTCGAAGGCCGCGATGGCGGTGGCGCAGATCCTGTTCTTCCCGATGGCCATCGTCGGCGGGCTGCTGATGCCGCCGCAGTTCCTGCCGGAGTTCATCCAGGTCATCTCGCCGTACGTTCCCACCAGGGGCGCGGGCGAGCTGATGTGGTGGGCGATCGCGGACAACAGGCCGGACACCGTGGCGCTGGTCATGCTGGCCGCCTGGACCGTCGTCCTGGGCGCGGCCGCGGCGTGGGCCTACCGCCGCGACGAGGGCCGGCGTTTCGCCTGATCACATGAGGGGGGTGTGCCGCCGAGTCCGCAGCGATCTCAACGGCACACCCGTCCATGAGGGGGTCCTGTTATTTCTTCTCTTGGAGGGTGACGGTGACCTCGTTCGTCTGCCCGTCCCTCATATATGTGATCTTGACCTGTTGACCAGGTTTGAAACCTCTGACCTGCCCAACTACGGTATCTCCTCCGTCAACCACCTTGTCATTGATTTTGGTAATGAGATCGCCTTGCTTCAGACCGGCCTTCTCCGCCGGGCTGCCGGCGGTGATCTCCCTGACGAGGGCCCCCGGCGCGTCGCCGGTCGCGTCCGTGACGCTCACGCCGAGGAAGGCGTGGGTGACCTTGCCGGTGCTGATGAGCTGGTCGGACACCTGCTTGGCGGTGTTGACCGGGATGGCGAAGCCGACGCCGCCGCCCGCGGCGTCCGAGGCGATCGCGGTGTTGATGCCGACGAGCTCGCCGGCCGCGTTCACCAGCGCGCCGCCGGAGTTGCCCGGGTTGATCGAGGCGTCGGTCTGGATGGCGCCGCCGATCGTGGTGGGCGCGTTCCCCTGGCTCTGCTGCTGCTGACCCCAGCCCGGGGGGACCTGCTGGTTCTGCTCGCCACCGACGGTGAGCGTGCGGTCGAGCGCGCTGACGATGCCCCTCGTCACGGACCCGTCGAGGCCGAGCGGGCTTCCGATGGCCAGTACGTCGTCGCCGACCTTCAGCAGGTCGCTGTTGCCGAGCGTGGCCTTGGTCAGTCCGGAGACGCCCTCGGCACGGATGACGGCCAGGTCGGTGGCCGGGTCGGTGCCGACCACGCTCGCCTTGGCCGTCTTGCCGTCGCTGAACTTGACGGTCATCTGCCCGCCCTGCCCCGCACCCACGACCACGTGGTTGTTCGTCAAGATGAGCCCGTCCTCCGACAGCACCACGCCGGATCCCTCGCCGGTCTGACCCTGGATCATCACGACGCTCGGCTGCACCTTCGCCGCCACCTGGGCGACGGTGAGCTCGGTGGAGGTGGTCTTGAAGGCCGGGCTCGGCGTGCCGGTGTTGGAGTTGGTGGTGGTCGTCACGGAGACCGGGTCCGGCTGGAAGGCGTTGGCGACGACGGCCCCCACGACGCCGCCCCCGATGGCGGTGGCGGCCAGGGCGAGCCCGGCCACGGCCTTGCTCCCGAAGAACGCCTGCTTCCTCGGGGGCGCGGGCGGTGGCGGCGGCGGCTGGTCCATGATGATCGTGTCCCGCCGGGGGAAGCCCCCGGCGGCCGGTGGGGTCGCGCCGAACTGGCTCCACCCGGTGCCCTGCTCGCGAGGCTCGTTCGCGTCCATCTGTCACTCCCTAGGTCCCGATGACTCTAGGGTCGCAAGAGGCGCGTAAGACCTGGTTAAGGCGCTGATCAGAGCAGTATGAGAAGGCTCACGGACCCCATATCGCCGCTGGTTGGAACCATGGTCACTCCGCGCCGGCCGCCTGAATGGGTTGGGAACGTCGTCCCATTCGCGCCCCGCGAGAACCGCCGCACCACCGCCCGCCGGCGCAGGCCCAGTTGGCGCGGGGCAGCAAGAGGTTCAGAGACGGCAAGTCCCAGCCGGAGTACGCGCGCCGGTACTACCGGGTGCCTGCCTACCGGGGCGACCGGGTGATCGTTTACGGTAGGCAAGCGCGCCGTCACTTATTCCAGGCCGCCAGGAACTCCGCCAACGAGATACGCCCGTCCACGTCCCCATCGTGCTCGTCCGAGACCTTGAAGATCGAGTCGAGCTCGGCGGCGGTGACCTCATCGCCGCGCGCGTTCATCGCGAGCGCGAACTCCTCGCGCGTGATGTATCCGTCCCCGTCGCGGTCGAACTCCTGGAACGTGGCGGTCGGGTCGTCAAGATCCGGCATGGGCAACCTCTCATCGTGCGATCATGCGATGTACGGACGAAGCAACATCGAAGCACGAGCTTGTACCCCACGCGAGGGATGACGGGCCGAAAGACGCCGGTCGCGGCGCCCATCCCGGATTCGCAGCGGCAGGAGCTCGATCGAGCCCACCGCCACCGCGTGCTGGGCCGAGCGCGAACACGTGGCCGCCGCACGCGAACGCCGGCAACGGCTGCCGACCGGTATCACACCCGCCGATGCCCGCTTCGCCGAACTGGCCACAGCCTCTGAGGTCCTCCGCCGCGCCCGAACCGGCCTGCACCCCCGACCGGCGGCGCGGGACAGATCCAAGAGGCGGCCCACCGGCACGGCGAAGAAACCTCAAAGACTTCCAGCCGTGTGCCCGACCGGCGCACGGTGCCCGCCCCGTTCCCTTCCGGGAGTGGACAGAGCCCGGCGGGCCAAGCACCTCTCCTCCCTCTGGGTAAGCACGCGGACGGCCCGCCACGGCCACGCCCGCCCGATTTGCCGGAAATAATCAGGTAAATAGAGAGAATCGCAGACGCTCAGTGGCGCCGTAGCTTGCTCAACCAGCGCCGCGCCGTCTGCTGCGTCTTCGGGTCACGAGCCATCCGCTTCGCCTTCTCAACCGTCTGCCTGCCCTGCGGGCTGTGCAGATATCTGCGTACTCGATCCATCAGCTTCGCCATACGCATCCTCTACCCGGGAGGACGACCTTATGCCGCTGACGAGCGGCGGCTCCCGGCCGCTTGACGCTCTTCGCACCGCCTCCATTCGCCCAACGGTCCGCAGCGGCACATCCACCACCAGGCGTCCACCTCGACCGCGCTGGTCACCATGTTCCCTGCCAGTCCGATCGCGACCGGCGACGTCAGGCGACGGCCACTGTTCATACGGACAGCATCGTGGCCGCCGCCCGGCCGGGGGCGACAACCGCCTTCGGGGCTCAGGTCCGGGCCGACCAGTATTCTTCCCTGAGCAGGCGCTTGTAGAGCTTGCCCGTGGGGTGGCGGGGCAGTTCGGGCCGGAAGTCGACGGACTTGGGGCACTTGTAGTGGGCCAGGCGCTCACGGCAGTACGCGATCAGCTCCGCCTCCAGCTCCGGGCCCGCCTCGGCCATGGACAGCGGCTCGACCACGGCCTTGACCTGCTCCCCCATCTCCTCGTCGGGCACCCCGAACACCGCCACGTCGGCCACTTTGGGGTGCACCGACAGCACGTTCTCGGCCTCCTGCGGATAGATGTTCACGCCACCGGAGATGATCATGTACGAGCGGCGGTCGGTGAGGTACAGGAAGCCGTCCTCGTCCAGGTAACCGATGTCGCCCAGCGTGGTCCAGCCCCGGCCCCTGGGATCCTGGGCGGCGCGGGTCCTGCCGGGATCACCGTGGTATTCGAAAGCGCCGCCGCTCTCGAAGTAGATCGTGCCGCGCTCGCCGGGCGGCAGGTCGTCGCCCTCCTCGTCGCAGATGTGCACGATGCCGAACAACGAGCGGCCGACCGTGCCCCTGTGCTGGAGCCAGTCCTCCGAGCCGACGTAGAGGAAGCCGTTGCCCTCGGTGCCGGCGTAGTACTCGTGGATGATCGGGCCCCACCAGTCGATCATCTGCTCCTTGACGGGGACGGGACAGGGGGCCGCGGCATGGATCGCACACCTAAGCGATGAAATATCGTATTTTGTTCGGGTTTCCTCTGGCAGCTTCAGCATCTTGATGAACATCGTGGGCACCAGCTGCGAGTGCGTCACCCCGTACTGCTCGACCGCCTGGAGATAGCGCTCGGGGTCGAAGCGCTCCATCACCACCACCGTGGCGCCCAGCCGCTGGAACGTCATGCTGTAGCGCAGCGGGGCGGCGTGGTAGAGGGGTGCGGGCGAGAGGTAGACGCTGTCGCCGGAGGGCGTGAACAGCGCCTCGACGAGCTTGAGCAGCATGCCGGGCTCGGTGAGCGGCCCGTGCGTGGCGGCCAGCTTGACGCCCTTCGGGCGGCCGGTGGTGCCCGAGGAGTAGAGCATGTCGGCGCCGGCGCACTCGTCGTCGACCGGGGTGACCGGCCGGCCTGCGACCGCCTGCTCGTACGACGTGAAGCCCCCGGCCGTACCGTCGATCATGAGGCGCAGCTCGACCCCGGGTGTGGCGTCGATGATCGAAGTGGCGACGCCCGCCAGGTCGGCGCTCGAGACGAACGCCCGGGCGCCGCAGTTCTCGACGATGTAGGCCAGCTCGGCGGTCTGCAGCCGGGAGCTGATCGGCGTGTAGTACAGGCCCGAGCGGTGCGCGGCCCAGGCCACGGCCAGGAACAGGGGGTGGTTGGCGAGCATGAAGGCGATGTGGTCGCCGGGCCGCAGCCCGGCCGCGCGGAACAGGTGGGCCAGCCGGTTCGACTCCTCGTCCAGCTCGCGGTAGGTGATGATCCGTCCGGAGCCCGCCATGATCACTGCGGGCTTGTCTGGGGTGACTGCTGCGATGGCTCCCGGATGCATGACGGAACAGTATGCGGTTGATCGTCCGCCCCGCCAGCACGGCGAAGCCGCGACCTCGCCGTTGAGGTCGCGGCTCCGGAAAAGAGGGATCAGGCGGCCGCGTGGTAGACGTCCTGCCAGCCGGAGTGGTGGCCGGTCGGGTGGGACCAGGTGCCGCGGCTCACGTCCACGTAGATGTGGGCGGCGTTCTTACCGTAGAAGGTGAAGCCCTTCGGGTGCTTGGAGCAGTTGGAGAAGCGCTTGAAATACGCCGAGCCGTCCTTGTTCACGACCTTGAACGTCTCCCACGCGCACTTCTTCTTGCCCCACCACTTGTAGTTGTGAAGCGTGCTGTGGACCTTGAAGAAGTGGTCGTAGCGCCACTCCCAGAACTTCTTCTTGATCTTCTTCACGACCCACTTGCAGTGTTTGTCGCCCTTCTTGTCCTTCCAGCAGGTCTGCTTCTTGACCGTGACCCACTTCCAGAACCAGTGCTTGAACTTCTTCTCCTCGACGCTGACGTGGCCGTAGGCCTTGGCCTTGTGATCGCCGGAGAAATAGGGTCCCCACGCGTCGTACGAGCTCGCGGCGGACGTCGCGGATGCGGTCGCCGCGTTGGCGGCGACCGGCGCGCCGATCGCCACGAGCGTGGCGACGGTGACGCCGAGCAGGATTCGTGAAACGAATCGCACTTTGGGTCCTCCTCGGGAGAGGTTTTGCTGACCCCGCTTTCGTACGTCCGCCGCATTGCGCAGTACTTTCAATTCACTTAACGCGACAAAACGCGAGACAAGATGATATTGCCGACCAACACCAGGATTTTCAATATCATTTTCCGGCGATCATTCGGCGGCGATCACCGAGCCCGCGTACTTCTGCTGGATGAAGTCCTTGACCTTCGGGTCCTGCAGGAGCTTGCCGAGGGTGACGACGTTGGCGTCCTTCTCGTGACCGGCCTGGACGACGAGGCCGTTGACGTACGGATTGCCCTCGGTCTTCTCCAGCGCCAGGGCCTGCGTGGCGGGCTTGAGCCCGGCCTCGATGGCGTAGTTGCCGTTGACCACCGCGGCGTCGACGTCGTCGAGTGAGCGCGGCAGCTGGGCCGCCTCCAGCGCCTTGAACCGCAGGTTCTTCGGGTTCTCCACCACGTCGCGCTCGGTCGCCGCGGTGCCCGCGCCGTCCTTGAGCTTGACGAAGCCGTTGTCGGCGAGCAGCTTGAGCGCGCGGCCCAGGTTCGTGGCGTCGTTGGGCACGGCCACGGTCGCGCCGCTCGCCAGGGCGGACAGCGCAGTGATCTTCTTGGAGTACAGGCCGAGCGGTTCCAGGTGGACCGGGGCGACGAAACTCAGCTCCGTGCCCTTGGAGGCGTTGAAGTCGTCGAGGTACGGCTTGTGCTGGAAGAAGTTCGCGGTCAGCCGGCCCTCGTCGAGCTGCACGTTCGGCTGGACGTAGTCGGTGAACTCGACGACCTCCAGCTTGAGCCCGGCGGCCGGGGCCAGGTTCTGCTTGACGTAGTTGAGGATCTCGGCATGCGGCACCGGGCTGGCGCCCACCTTGAGCACGGTGTCGGCGCCTTCGGCGGCGGTGTTGGTGGCGGTCTGCGACGTACCGCATGCGGCGAGCAACAGAGAGAGCGCGACAGCACCCGCAATACGATGAATCTTCATGATTGTTCCTTGATTCGCTACTTGGGAGATAGGCGCCGAGCGACCCAGTCGCCCAGGCTCTGCATGAGTTGCACGATGACGAGGAGCAGCACGACCGTCACGATCATCAGCAGGGTCTCGAACCGCTGGTACCCGTACCGGACGGCCAGGTCGCCGAGCCCGCCCCCGCCGAGCGTGCCGGCCATGGCCGAGTAGCCGATGAGCGCGACGACGGTCACGGTCAGCCCCGCCACCAGCCCCGGCAGGGCCTCGGGCAGCAGGACCTTGCGCACGATGGCGGTCCGGCTCGCGCCCATGGCCTGGGCCGCCTGGACGACGTCCGCGCCGACCTCCCTCAGCGCGGTCTCGACCAGCCGGGCGAAGAACGGCACCGCGCCGGCCGTGAGCGGCACCACGAAGGCGGCGGTCCCGATGGTGGTCCCGACGACGAGCCGGGTGAAGGGGATGATCGCGATCATCAGCACGATGAACGGCAGCGACCGCCCGATGTTGACCAAGAACCCGAGCGCCGGCTTCAGCACCGGCATCGGCCGCAGCCCGTCCCGGTCGAACACCACGAGCGCCACGCCGAGCGGCAGGCCGAGCAGCACGGTGAACAGCGTCGCCCAGCCGACCATCTGTGCCGTCTCCAGCGTCGCCGGCCAGAGCAGCGGCAGCATCTCCTCCCAGGTCATGCGGCCTCCTCGACGATCAGGCCCGAGTCACGCAGGTACGCGAGCGCGGCCCCGGTGTCCGCGCCCTCGAGCGCGATCCGCAGCCGGCCCGCGGAGCCGCCTGCCAGGTCCTCGATCGAGCCGCCCAGGATGTTCAGGTCCACGTCGAACTTCCGCACGACCTCCGACACCAGCGGCCGGCCCGGTTCGCCGGTGAACGTCAGCGTCACCGAGCCGGCCGGGGCGGGCTCGGGCAGCGGGAAGATATCCCTGGTGAGACGGGATCCCGGCGTCCTGAGGAGGCCGGCGATGGCGCCGGACTCCTCGACGCGGCCGCGCGCCATGATGGCCACGGAGTCGCAGACGCTCTTGACGACGTGCATCTCGTGGGTGATGAGCAGGATCGTCAGGCCCAGCTCGGCGTTGAGCCGCTTCAGCAGCGCCAGGATCGACTGCGTGGTGGCGGGGTCGAGCGCGGAGGTGGCCTCGTCGGACAGCAGCACGGACGGGTTACCGGCCAGCGCCCTGGCGATGCCGACGCGCTGCTTCTGCCCGCCGGACAGCTGGTGGGGGCGGTCCTTGCCGCGGCCTTCGAGCCCGACCAGCTCCAGCAGCTCGGCGACGCGGCGCTCGCGCTCGGCCCTGGGCACGCCCATGACCTCGAGCGGGAAGGCGACGTTGCCGGCGACCGTGCGCGAGGAGAGCAGCGCGAAGTGCTGGTGGATCATGCCGATGCGCTGCCTGGCCCGGTTGAGCTCGGCGTCGCGCAGCGCGGTCAGGTCCTGGCCGGCCACGGTGACGGTGCCCGCGGTGGGGCGTTCGAGCAGGTTGACGCAGCGCAGGAGGGTGCTCTTGCCGGCGCCGCTCTGGCCGAGCACGCCGTAGATCTCGCCTTCGCGCACGTGCAGGTCGACGCCGTCGAGCGCGACGGTCTCGCCGTACTGTTTGCGCAGGCCGTATGCCTGGATCACGGAAAATCCCCACGACTGAGGGCGGCCACGATCGGGGCCGCGGGAAACGGACATCGCCGGAGCGGGGTGGGGTCAGCGGGTGCCGGGGTGGTACGGCAGGTGGGCGAGCCTGCGCAGCACGAAACCAGGTGTGATCATGATGACCTTCGAGGGGAACGGGCGGACGGTCTGGGCTAGCGGATCGGCATTCGCCCCATACGCATGCGACAACACGCGATGCCCCGATGGGCGCCGTGGTCGTTCCCGTATGCCTCGTTCACGCCGTTGCTAACGACACGGTGAGATTTCCCTATTCCTCATCCGTTTCGTGATCCGAATCACGCACCGCGACAACCATGCCTCCGTGCCCCCGGCCATGGCAGTCGCCCGCTCAGTCATATCGTCAACGATACATCGGTAGAGATGTAATATGTGACCATGAATGTCGCGAGGCTGAGAAGGCTGGGACGCAGGCTGCAAGAGCTGTCGAAGGCTGAGGTGAGCGAGACCGAGGGGTCGCCGCTGACGCCCGGGGAGGAGGCCGTCTTCGAGGACGTCATGGGGCACCCGGGCAGCTCGGTCGGAGAGATCCAGGCCCGTACGGGGTTCGTGCAGAGCCACGTGTCGGCCTCGGTGGCCCGGATGCGCGAGCGCGGCCTGCTGGAGACCGGTCCCGATCCGGCCGACGGGCGGCGCGTCCGGGTACGGGTGGCAGACGTCGCCATGCATGCGCTGTTCCGGCGGGCGACCCAGCCCGTGGACGAGGCGATACGGCAGGCGGTGCCGGATCCGGCGGACGCCGAGCGAGCGGTGGCGCTGCTGAAGGAGCTGGAGACGTTGCTGATCACCGACGACTCCCACGGCGCGGGCTGAGCCGCGGACATGCGACCGCCCGCCGTGCCCGGATCGCTCCGGGTGCGGCGGGCGGCAGGCGGGGTCAGGCCGCGACCGTGGACCTGACCTCGGCCGGGGCGAGCGCGATGTCGAGGACCTCGCGTACGTCGCTCACCGCGTGGATGGTCAGCTCGTCGCGGACCTCCTCGGGCACGTCGTCCAGGTCCGGCTCGTTGCGGGCCGGGATGAGGACGGTCGTGATGCCCGCCCGGTGCGCGGCCAGCAGCTTCTGCTTGACGCCGCCGATCGGCAGGACCCGCCCGGTCAGCGAGATCTCGCCGGTCATGGCCACGTCACCGCGGACCAGACGCCCGGACAGGAGCGAGGCCAGAGCGGTCGTCAGCGTCACGCCGGCCGACGGACCGTCCTTGGGCACGGCGCCCGCCGGGAAGTGGACGTGCACCGAGCGGTCCTTCAGCGCGGTGACCGGCAGCTCCAGCTCCGCGCCGTGCGAGCGCAGGTAGGACAGCGCGATCCGGGCCGACTCCTTCATCACGTCGCCGAGCTGGCCGGTCAGCGTGAGGCCGGTCTCGCCGGTCTCCGGGTCGGCCAGCGACGCCTCGACGTACAGGACGTCGCCGCCGGCGCCGGTCACCGCCAGGCCCGTCGCGACACCCGGCACCGAGGTGCGCTGGGTGGCCTCGGGCAGCGACGACTCCGGCACGAACCGCGGCCGCCCCAGGTAGCCGACCAGGTCGCCCTCTCCGACGGTGACGGGCAGCTCGTCGTTGGCCGCCACCTTGCGCAGGACCCTGGCGACCGCCCGCTCCAGGGAGCGCACGCCGGCCTCGCGGGTGTACTCGGCGGCCAGCCTGCGCAGCGCGCCGTCCTCGACGGTCACCTCCCCGGCGGTCAGTCCGGCCAGCTCCAGCTGGCGCGGCAGCAGGTGGTCGCGGGCGATCGCGACCTTCTCGTCCTCGGTGTAGCCGTCGAGCGTGACGACCTCCATCCGGTCCAGCAGCGGGCCGGGGATGGCCTCCAGGACGTTGGCCGTGGCCAGGAAGAGCACGTCTGACAGGTCGAGCTCGACCTCCAGGTAGTGGTCGCGGAACGTGTGGTTCTGCGCCGGGTCGAGCACCTCCAGCAGCGCGGCCGTGGGGTCGCCGCGGTAGTCGGCGCCGACCTTGTCGACCTCGTCGAGCAGGACGACCGGGTTCATGGAGCCGGCCTCGCGGATGGCGCGCACGATGCGGCCCGGCAGCGCGCCGACGTACGTGCGCCGGTGGCCGCGGATCTCCGCCTCGTCGCGTACGCCGCCGAGCGCGACGCGGACGAACTTGCGGCCCATCGCGCGGGCCACGGACTCGCCCAGGGAGGTCTTGCCGACCCCGGGAGGGCCGGCGAGGGCGAGCACGGCGCCGCTGCGGCGGCCGCCCACCACGCCGAGTCCCTTGTCCTGGCGGCGCTTGCGCACGGCCAGGTGCTCGATGATGCGGTCCTTCACGTCCTTCAGGCCGGTGTGGTCGGCGTCGAGCACCCCCCGTGCGCCCGTGATGTCGTAGTTGTCCTCGGTCCGGGTGTTCCAGGGGATATCGAGGACGGTGTCCAGCCAGGTACGGATCCAGCCGGTCTCGGGCGACTGCTCGGAGGTCCGCTCCAGCTTGTCGACCTCCTTGAGCGCGGCCTCGCGCACCTTCTCCGGCAGGTCGGCGGCCTCGACGCGGGCCCGGTAGTCCTCTTCCTCGGTCCCGGCGTCGCCGTTGAGCTCCTTGAGCTCCTTGCGTACGGCGGCGAGCTGCTGGCGCAGCAGGAACTCACGCTGCTGCTTCTCCATGCCCTCCTGGACGTCCTTGCGGATCGTCTCGGCGACGTCGAGTTCGGCGAGGTGCTCGCGGGACCACTCGATCAGCTTGGCCAGCCGGTCGGCCGGGTCGGCGGCCTCGAGCAGCTCGACCTTCTGCGCCGTGGAGAGCCAGGGGGTGTAACCGGAGCTGTCGGCCAGCACCGACGGGTCGTCGATCTGGTTGACCTGGTCGACCACCTGCCAGGCGCCGCGCTTCTGCAGAATCGTGGTGGCCAGGGCCTTGTACTCCTTGGCCAGCTCGTGAGCGCGCTCGCCGGCGGCGACGGTGTCGATCGTGTCGGCCTCCACCCAGAGCGCGGCGCCGGGGCCGGTCGTGCCGGTGCCCACGCGGACGCGGTCGACGCCGCGGACCACCGCGGCGGGCTCGCCGCCGGGCAACCTCCCGACCTGCTCAACGACGGCCTGCACGCCGATCGCGCCGTAGCGGCCGTCAATCCGGGGAACGAGGAGGACCTGTGGCTTGTTGCCACCGGATGCACGGGCCGCGTCTATGGCGGCGCGCACCTCGGAGTCGGACAGGTCCAGCGGAACCACCATGCCCGGCAGGACGACCTCGTCGTCGAGCGGCAGGACCGGGAGGATCAAGCTCTCACTCATGCGAACTCCAAAGGGTTGAGTTATACCGACTCAATTCATTGGAGCCCCTCATTGTTCCCTTCTTTGCTGATGTTCGCTCACGGCGATCGTAATCATGTAAGCGATACCTGAGGGTGAGGGGTGAGATCAACCCCTGGGGTGACGCCGTCGCGGGAGTGTGTACGTAGGCTTGACCAGGTGATCTCCGTCCTCCGCGCCCTCGGCCTCGGCCGCCGCCACTCCGGCCGGGAGCGCGAGCAGGCCGCTCCCGGCCCACTCGATGCAGGCGCCCGCCAGGAGCCACCCGCCGGACAGGGCGAGGATCGCTACCGGACGCCGGCGGATGAGAGTGATCGTCTGCGGGAGCCGTCGGCGGGTGACGGGCTGCGCGAAGGGGTCCCCGCGGAATCCGACCCCGGCACCGTCCCCGATGAGCCGGGCCAGGGGTCCGGCCACGCACAGCCGGGCGGACATGCCTTCGACGACGCGCTATCGGACGCGCCCGGTCTCGGAACCGATCACGCTCCCCCGGGCGTGCACGCACGCGGGCCCGACCACACGGCCCCGGGCGTGCACGGACGCCGAACCGATCAGGCTCCCCCGGGCGTGCGCGGACGTGGACCCGACGACGCTCCCCCCGGCGTGCACGGACGCCGAACCGATCAGGCTCCCCCGGGCGAGCACGGGCACGCCCCCGACGACGTCATTCCGGACGTGGGCGGGAAGGGGGCCGGTCGAGGATCGGCGGGGCGGCGCGGGCCCGGCCGTGGGTGGTGGAGGCGGCGCGAGCGTGGACACGGTCCTCAGGGGCCGGGATGGCAGGACAGGGTGAGGAGGGCCGGGTGGGCGGTGGCGCGGCCGTTCGGGCTGGCGTTGTTCCAGGGTGACGCCGACCCGCCGCCCCAGTCGCGGCGGCTGACGTTCAACGTGCCGCGCTGGATCGGCGTGCTCGTGCCGCTCAGGACGTACAACCTCATCCAGGTGGCGGAGCTGGCGCTGGCCATCTACTTGTACAGCCTGACACACGTAACGCTGATCGACTGGATCGTCGCGGCCGCGCGCACCTCAGGCGGCCCCGAGCCGATCCCGGAGGGCTTCGCCTACCTCGCCGGCGTGGCCGTGGCGCTGCCCGTGGCGTTGCGCGACCGGTGGCCGCTGGCCGCCTGGCGGGTCGCGATCGTGGTGATGCCGTTCATCATCTGGCTGACGATCGCCGTCGGTGCCGCCGACCCGCCTTACACCATGCCGGCGGTCTTGACGTACCTGATGGTCCTCTACTCGGTCGCCGTCCGCTGCGACCGGCAGATCACGCTGGCGGTCTGGATCATCACGGTCCTGCTGGCCTGGATCGTCCATCCCAACTCGATGCCGCTCGTCACGGTCCTTGCGACGATCGCGGTGCTGTTCGGCTACAACGTCCGGATCAGGCGGACCGCCACGGCGCGGCTGATCGAGGAGGAGCGGCGCACCCAGCTGGCCGAGGGCGCGCAGGCGGTGCTGGAGGAGCGCACCCGCATCGCCCGCGAGCTGCACGACGTGGTCGCGCACCACATGTCGGTGATCGCGATCCAGGCGGAGGCGGTGCCCCTCAAGGCCGCGGGCGATCCCGCGCAGCTGGAGGCGGGGCTGGCGGAGATCCGTCAGCTGTCGCTGGAGGCGATCGCGGAGCTCCGGCAGGTGCTGGGCGTGCTGCGCGACCAGGACGGCCGCACCGACACCACACCGCAGCCGGGGCTCGACCGGGTGGACGAGCTGGTCGCCAACGCCCGCGCCGCCGGGCTGGCCGTGCTGGTGAAGCGGGCGGGATCGCTCGACGGGCTCCCGCCCGCGGTCGGGCTGTCGGCGTACCGGATCGTCCAGGAGTCATTGAGCAACGCGATGCGGCACGCGCCGGGTACCGCCGTGGCAGTGGACCTGGTCCGTGACGGGGACGAGCTGCGGCTGCGCATCGCCAACGGGCCGGGCGCCGCGGAGAGCGGGCCACCGGGGGCGGGTCAAGGGCTGGTCGGAATGCGGGAACGTGCGGCGCTGCTCGGCGGCACGCTCGACGCCGGTCCGACACAGGGCGGAGGCTTCGAGGTACGCGCGACACTGCCGATCGCCGGCGGCAAGGCCTCCGTATGAGGATCGCCGGCGGCAAGGCCTCCGTATGAGGAAGGCACACACCCCCTCGTGCCCCTGCCGACCAGCCGGACGAAGGACGAAGGACGAAGGAGACCGCTCGATGAGGCACACCCGCCCGCGGACGAGGAGGAGCGTTTGATCAGGGTGCTGATCGCCGATGACCAGGGGATGGTGCGCACGGGGTTCACCGTGTTCCTGAGCGCGCAGCCGGACATCGAGGTGGTGGGCGAGGCGGCGAACGGCAGGGAGGCCGTCGAGCAGGCAGTGGCTCTGGCTCCCGACGTGGTGCTCATGGACGTGCGGATGCCGGTCATGAACGGGCTGGAGGCGACGAGGGAGCTGCTGTCGCGCCGTCCGTCGCCGAAGGTGCTGATCCTGACGACGTTCGACCTGGACGACTACGTCTACGAGGCGCTGCGGGCCGGGGCCAGCGGGTTCCTGCTCAAGGACGCCTCCGCGGCGCAGCTGGCCGAGGCGGTGCGGGTGGTGGCGGCCGGGGAGGCGCTCATCGCCCCGGCGATCACCAAGCGGCTGATCCACGAGTTCGCCAAGCTCGGCGCGCCCCGCCCGGCGGCGGGCCGGCGGCTGGCGGAGCTGACCGAGCGCGAGACCGAGGTGCTCACGCTGGTGGCCCAGGCACTGTCCAACCAGGAGATCGCGGACAAGCTGTTCGTGGCGGAGCAGACGGTGAAGACTCATGTCGGGCGGGTGCTGATGAAGCTGGGGCTGCGCGACCGGGCGCAGGCGATCGTCTTCGCGTACGAGACGGGGCTGGTGCGTCCTGGGGACTGACCGCCGTACAGTCGGCTGATGGACCCGGTTGAGCTCTTCCATCAGGTGGCGGCGACCGTGCCCGCCTACAGGGCCTTTCTGGCGGAGAACAACGTCAATCCCGCAGAAATCACGACATTTGGTGATTTCGAGCGGTTGCCGATGACCACGAAGGACACCTACACCCACCGCCATGCCCTGCCCGACCTCTGCCGGGACGGCGTGATCGGCGACATGGTCGCGGTGTCGTCGGGCTCGACGGGCGAGCCCTCGTTCTGGCCTCGCTCGGCGTCGGACGAACGCGTGATCGCCGCCCGCTTCGAAGAGGTCTTCCGCGACTCCTTCGCCGCCCGCGAGCACCGTACGCTGGCCGTGGTCTGCTTCGCGCTCGGCACCTGGGTGGGCGGCCTGTTCACCATCAACTGCTGCCGTCACCTGGCCGAACGCGGCTACCCGATCACCGTGGTCGCCCCCGGCACGGACCGCAGGGAGATCGCGCGGGTGCTGCCGGAGCTGGCCCCGTACTTCGACCAGGTGGTGCTCCTCGGCTACCCGCCGTTCCTGAAGAACGTGATCGACACCGAGGACCTCCCCTGGGCCGCCTGGAACGTCAAGCTGGTCACGGCGGGCGAGGTGTTCAGCGAGGAGTGGCGCACGCTGGTCGCCGAGCGCGCCGGGATGGCGGATCCGGTCCGCGGCATCGCCTCCCTGTACGGCACCGCCGACGCGGGCGTCCTCGGCAACGAGACCACGCTCTCGGTCGAGATCCGCCGTTTCCTGTCGGCTCGTCCGGGGATCGCCAGGGAGCTGTTCGGCGAGTCCAGGCTGCCGACCCTCGTCCAGTACGACCCCGAGGTGCGCTTCTTCGAGGAGCACCAGGGCACGCTGCTCTTCTCGGGCGACAACGGCATCCCGCTCATCCGCTACCACATCGCCGACGAGGGCGGCGTGATCCCGTACGACCGCATGCTGGACTTCGTCCGGCGCCACGGCTTCGCGCCCACCGCGCCGAGCCCCGAGCGGCCGTTCGTGTACGTGTTCGGCCGCAGCCATTTCACGGTGTCCTACTACGGCGCGAACGTCTATCCGGAGAACATCGCGATCGGCCTGGAGCAGCCCGAGGTCAGCGGCTCGGTGACGGGCAAGTTCGTGATGGAGGTGACGGAGGACTCCCGCCACGACCGGCACCTGACGGTGACGGTGGAGCTGATGCCGGGCGAGAAGCCGGCGGACGAGACGGCCCAGGCCGTGGGTGAGTCGATCCTGACCCAGCTCCTGCGGCTGAACAGCGAGTTCGCCGCGTACGTGCCGCCGGCCCAGCAGATGCCGTTCATCCGCCTGCGCGAAGCCGGCGACCCTGAGTACTTCCCGCCGGGCGCCAAGCACCGCTACACCCGCTGACCCCCATCCCGCCATCGCGGCCCGCGGTAACCGCGGTCCCCCTCCGGTACTACGCGCGAGTTCAAACCTCACGGTGACGCGCGCGATCAGCCACGCTCCGTAATGTCGCGGCATGCTTAGATGGATGGCACTCGCAGGGATCATGACGGCGGCCGGCGCGGTCCTCATGTGGCCGGGACAGCCCAGCGGCAGGTTGGTGAAGGTCTACGGCGACCTGGCCGCGGCCGGCCGGGTGGCGATCATCGTGCCCGGCGCCGACACGACGGTGGAGACGTTCGAGGCCGGCACGAAACGGCCGGGGGGCGCGGCGCGAGCGCTGCTGGCGGAGGCGGCCCGGCTGGCTCCCGGGGAGCGGCTGGCCGTGGTGGCCTGGCTGGGGTATGACGCTCCTCCGACGCTGAGCCTCGGCGCGATCATCGACGACGCGGCCGTCGAAGGCGCCGCAGAGCTCCGCCGCACGGTCAGCGACCTGCGCACGCGGACGACCGCCCCCATCTCCCTGCTGTGTCATAGCTATGGCTCGGTGCTGTGCGCCAGGGCCGTCCCCGGCTTACCGGTCACCGACCTGGCCGTCTTCGGCAGCCCCGGCCTCGGCGCCCCGTCCGCCGCCGCCCTGCACACCACGCCACCCGCGGAAGCACCCGGCACCGATGCGCTCCCCCGGCCGGCGACCCGCCACGCGACAGCCGGGGCAGCGCTCCCATCCGCCCACGAGACGAGCGCCGCGACACCCTCGCCTCTGCGCGTATGGGCGGGGCTCGGCGAGAACGACTGGATCAGGTTCGTCCCCAAGACCAAGATCGGCCCGCTGGGCTTCGGCACCGACCCGATGAGCCCCGGCTACGGCGCGCACATCTTCGAGGTGGGTCGCGGGGGCCACAGCGACTATTTCCGGTCGGGCACCCCGTCCCTGCGCAACCTCGCCCTGATCGCCCTCGGCCACCCCGAGCGGGTGACCTCTTGACTCCCTCGTTTCTGGGTACGTGAGAAGGGAGATGAGCTTTGGTGACATGGTGTCGTCAAAAGCTTGACGCGCGACGCCCGCGTTTGTGACACTTCGTCATGAAACGTTAGTGCGAGTAGAGGTGGGCCGTGACGACGTCGTTCTCCGAGACCTTGAGGAACGCCACCTGGGGCGACCACCAGTCCGCCGAGTCCGAGGGCTACCTCACGGAGCTGATGGGCGGCCGGCTGAGCGAGCACGAGTACGGCGAGATGGTCGCCCAGCATTACTTCGCCTACCTCGCGCTCGACGGGGTGTCGCGACAGCTCGCCGACCATCCGGTGGCCGGTCGGTTCGTGTTCCCCGAGCTCTACCGGGAGCCGGCGCTGGAGCGTGACCTGTCGACGATCTACGGCCCGGGGTGGCGGGACAGGATCGCACCGTCCACGTCCACCGGCGCCCTGGTCGCGAGGATCCGCCAGGTGGCCGACTGGCCGGGCGGTTACATCGCCCACCACTACACCCGCTACCTGGGCGACCTGTCCGGCGGCCAGTTCATCCGGATGGAGCTGCAGAAGATCTACGGCTACGCCAAGGGCGGGGGCGTGGACTTCTACATCTTCGACGAGCTGGGCAGCCTGCCGCGTTTCAAGAACGAATACCGGGCCCGGCTGGATGCGCTGGAGCTCGACGAGCGGGAGCGGCAGCGGATCATCCGCGAGGTCAAGCTCGCCTATCAGCTGAACACCGAGGTGCTGACCGAGCTCATGCACGTGGTCAAGACCGCCGCCTAACAACCCGCCTCGCGATAGGGGTCTCGCAACGGGGTGATCCGGTCGGCGAAATCGGCCTTGAGCTTCGCCAACCGGGGGCCCGCCTGGTAGTAGCGGCCCTTTGTTTCGCCGTACGGCTGAAGCCAGCCTTTGACGGCGAGATCCCGTAGGTCGCGGGCGGCCTGCCCCTGACTGAGCTCCTCGTCGGCCTGATATCTGCTCCGGCGCAGACGCCTGCTCACGAATGCCTCGTAGAGGGCGGACACGCACCGTGTGTTGAGTCCGTCGGCGTCGACCTGCTCTTCCAGCAGCATCCAGATCTCGCCTGCCTCAGCCAGGCGCTGGCATACCCGTTGCGCCTGCATATGGTGCGCTCTCAGGCAGAACCGCACCCAGTCGAGGGTGTCGCCATGAGGACTCCAGCGCCGGTGGCCGACCGCACCGAGCACGTCGTAATACTCGATGGTGGTGCGCTGCTGCCCGAGCCATTCCTCGATGGAGCTGAATTCCGGCGTCATGATCTGGTCCCGGCCGAGGACCAGAGTCTGAAGGGCACGCGACATCCGGCCGTTTCCGTCGCGCCACGGATGGATTTTCACCAGATTGAAGTGGGCCATCGCGGCCCGCACGTAACTCGGCATGTCTTGATCGCCCTCGTTGAGCCACGCGACCAGCTCATCCAGAAGTGCGGGGACGCGCTCGGCCTCCGGCCCTTCGTACACGACTTCCCCGGTGGACGAGTCCCGGATCCAGATGCTTCCTGGTCGAACCACCCCAGGGGTCTTGTGCCGGTGATGACCGATCATCATGAAGTTGAGCGCGTTGAGCACGCCGACGTCGTAGCGGAACACCGAGGCCCGCGACAGCAGGCCGATATAGGTCAGTGCCTGCTGATAACCGGCGATCTCCTTCGCGACGGCGGCGGACGCGTCAAGAGGATCCTCCCCCGCCATGATCGACTCGATGTCCTCGACGCTCGCCTTGTAGCCCTCTATGGCGTTCGACCCCTGGATGGCACGGGCCTGGAGCTGCCTGCGCAACTGGCCGTCCCAGCGATGGGTCTCGGCCAGGCGGTACTTCAGGTCCTGACGCATGTCCTCGATTTCAGACAGCACCGCCTTGTCGACGGGCTCAAGCGAGGGAGTGCCGTAGAGCATGACATCAAGAGAAGCACGATTAAATCATCCAGTCAAACAACTGAATGATTTAATCAAAATTGCCCCGATTAACGAGAACTAGGAGACCTGCGGCGATGAGTCCGCCTGCGTGCAGGCATAACGTTGGGACGATACCGATCCAACCGCCCAGGACACCGGCCAGCGCGGTTCCCATAAGCGCCGTTGTGGCCTGGGCACTGCCGAGGAGCCCGAAGACGCGACCGCGGTGGTCATCGGCGGTTACGGTCTGGGCCAGGGTGGTGAAGCCGGCCATCGCGGCCGCCGCAGGCCCTCCGGCCAAGACGATCAGCACGAAGGCGGGCCACAACTCGGGCAGAGCCAGCGGGTAGGCGAACAACGCCAGGTCCACGACGCCGAAGGTGATCGTCGCGGTGCCCAGCAGCAGCCGGGGAGCGGCGTTGCCCGGGTGCGCGGCGACGGCGAGGCCGCCGACAATCCCGCCGACCGCCTGCACTGACAGGAACAGCCCGTAGGCGTCGGCTCCGCCTCCCAGCACGTCCGCGACGAACGGAGCCGCCAGCGTGGCGAAGACGCCCTCGCCGAGCCCTGTGATCATCATGTAGACGACCAGCAGGCGGACCCCGGCGTCGCCCATGGCCAGGTGCACCCCGGCGACCCATTGCCTGCTGAGCCTCGCCGCGATCGGCGCCGGACGGCGCGGGGTTCGCAGGGTGGACTGCAGAGCCGCGGAGATCAGGAAGCCGGCTACGTCAATGAGGACAACGGTGGTCAGGCCGCCTGCGCTGACGGCGACACCGCCCAGCATCGCCCCCAGCAGGCGGGCGATCTGTCCGCCTTGGCCGAGCAAGGCGTTGGCGCGTACCAGCTGGGACTCCGTCACGAGCTGCGGGACGAGCGCCTTTTGCGCCGGGGCCAGGAGCGTGCTGAGGATGCCTGTCCAGAGCGCGACGCAGTACACGATCCACACCTGGGCCGGATTCCGTACCAGCAGGAGGGGCAGCAGCCCGAGTGCCAGCAGCAGGTCGGCGGCGACCAGCAGGCGGCGGCGGTCCCAGCGGTCGGCCAGCGCCCCGGCCACCGAGCCGAGCACGACATCCGGTAATCGCGAGATCAGCAGCATGATCGCAGTGGACAGCGTCGATCCGGTGAGGCGGTAGATGTGGAAGGCCAGGGCAGCGCTGATCGCCCAGTCGCCGGTCTGAGAGGCGAGTGTGGCCAGGAGCAACCGGCGGTAGTCACGGTTGCCGGCACCCAGCAGGGTCCGGATCCCGCCGTCCGCCGCACGCGCCGTCGGCTCAGTCACCGGAGGCCGTGGGCGGTAGCGGCACCGCCAGCTGGGTCAGCAGCACCGGACGCGCCCCTTCGGGCCGTGCGGAGGGGTCGTCGATGCGGGCCATCAGCGGCTCCAGAAGATCCTCGATGGCGGCGGCGAGCGTGGTGAACTCCTCGGGCGTGGCGTAGAGGAACGTGTTGCCCACCCCGCCGATCCCCTGCCAGGGCCCGGGCTCGTCGTGGCGCCGCTGCTGCCATTCGACCAGCCGCGACAGCGCCCGCTCGGCGATGACCTGCTCCAGCAGGCTCCGCGCGGCCGCCTGGTCCGGTCCGCCGCCGCCGTCGTCCCATGCCTGGGTGCTCTCGGTGGCCCGCCAAGGCCGCTCGCGTTCGTCGCGCGCCTCCGCCTGCTCGACGAAGCCGTATCTGGCCAGCTGGCGCAAATGGTACGACGCCAGCGCCTGACTGATGCCGGCCTGCCGGCCCGCTTCCGCCGCGGTGAGCGCGCCCGAGCGCATGAGCAACTCGTGCAGCGCCAGCCGGACCGGATGAGCGAAGGCCCGCATCGCGGCCGGGTCGTCGAGCAGGTGCCTCGGCCGGTTCGCCGCGGATTCCAAAGACATGCTTGGAATCTTGCGAGCAAGATCCCATGATGTCAAGGGTTTCTTTGGAATCTTAAGCACGGACGCCGTGCACAGGGTGGGCCTACCATGGCCCTATGCCCCGCATCTCGGCCGCCACCATCGGAGAGCACCGCGCCCAGACGCGCGACCGCATCCTGCAGGCCGTCTCCCGCCTGTCGAGAACGCAGGGCATCGACGCCATCTCCATGACCGACGTGGCCGGCGAGGCCGGCATCACCCGGACCGTCCTCTACAACTACTTCCCGGACAAGGCTGCGCTGTTGCTGGCGTTCACCGAGCGGGTGACCCAATACTTCATCGACAGCTACGAGCGGGAGCTGCCCGAGGACGCCTCGCCCGCCGATCGGCTGCGGGCGTTCGTGCGGTTGCAGCTGGCCGGGTTGCTCGCCCATCCCCATCCGGGGGCCGCCGACCTGAGCGCCGCTCTGGGGCCGGATGCCTACCAGCAGCTCGCCGAGCATGTCGCGCCCATGCAGCGGATCCTGGTGGAGATCCTGGAGAGCGGTGTCGTGTCGGGCGACTTCCGGGTGATCGAGGTTCCGGCCACCGCCCGCATGATCCTCGCCGTCGTCGGCGCCGAGCGGGTTCCGCTCATCAGCGGGGCCGTCACGGTGGAGGCGGCGGAGGCGCTGGTGTGCGAGTTCGTCCTGCGGGCCCTCGGCAACGAGTCCCTGGGTGACCGTCCAGAGAGTCCGGAGGCTCCTGTCTAGCGGATTCTCCCGATGATCGGTCATCGGGCCCTGCGATGATCGAGCGGCGGGTGCGGTGACAGGATGGGGCCATGACTCACGGCCCTGAAGAGGTCCAGACCGACGGCCATCTGGAGTTCAAGTCGGCCCCCGGCCGGTGGGTGCTCCTGGCGACCGTGCTCGGGTCCGGGCTGGCGCTGCTCGACAGCACTGTGGTGAACGTGGCGCTGCCGTTCCTCGGCAGGGAGCTCGACGCGGGCATGGACGGCCTGCAGTGGACGATCAACGCCTACACGCTCACCCTCGCCGGCCTGATCCTGCTGGGCGGGTCACTCGGCGACCGGTACGGCCGGCGACGCGTCTTCCTCGTCGGCACGGTGTGGTTCGCCGTGGCGTCCGCGCTGTGCGGGCTGGCGCCGAACATCGAGGTCCTGATCGCGGCCCGGGCGCTGCAGGGCATCGGCGGGGCGCTGCTGACGCCGGGGTCGCTGGCGATCATCCAGGCGTCGTTCGTACGCCGGGACCGGCCGCGGGCGGTCGGCGCGTGGTCGGGGCTCGGCGGGGTGGCCGCCGCGATCGGGCCGCTGCTGGGCGGGTGGCTGGTGCAGACGGTGGGGTGGCGCTGGGCGTTCCTGATCAACCTGCCGTTCGCGCTGATGGTCGTGCTCGTCGCGCTGCGGCACGTGCCCGAGAGCAGGGACGAGCAGGCGGTGGGCCGGTTCGACGTGCTGGGGTCGGTGCTGGCGGCGCTGGCGCTGGCCGGGATCACGTACGGGCTGATCGAGACGGGCGCGGCGGTGCCGCTGATCGCGGGGCTGCTGCTGGCGGCGGCGTTCGTGGTGGTCGAGATCCGCAGGTCGCCCGACGCGCTGGTGCCGGTCGGAATCTTCCGCAACCACGTGTTCACGGCTGTGAACGTGGTGACATTGATCATGTACGCGGCCATGGGCGTGGTGTTCTTCCTGCTGGTCGTGCAGCTCCAGGTCGTGTCCGGGTTCTCGCCCATCGCGGCGGGGCTGGCGATGTTGCCGACGACGATCCTGATGATGCTGCTGTCGGCGCGGGCCGGTGAGGTCGCCAAGCGGTACGGGCCGCGGTGGCCCATGACGATCGGGATCCTGGTGGCCGGCGCCGGGTTCATCTGGATGAGCACGATCGGGGCCGGCGCCTCGTACCCGTTCCAGGTGCTGCCCGCCGTGTCGGTGTTCGGGCTGGGGCTGGCGGCGGCGGTCGCGCCGCTGACCTCCACGGTGCTGGCCACCGCCGACGAGCGCTACGCGGGCACCGCCAGCGGCGTCAACAACGCGGTGGCCCGCACCGGGAGCCTGCTCGCGGTGGCCGCGGTGCCGCCCATGGTGGGGCTCGTGGGCGACGCGTTCCGGAACCCGCCGGTGTTCGACGCCGGGTTCCGGCTGGCGATGCTCATCAGCGCCGGGATGATGCTGGTGTCGGCGCTGACCACGTTCCTCACCATCAGGACGAACGTCCTGGCCGCCGAGGACTAGAAAGCGAACGGCTGGCTGCGGACGCTGTTGTCGAAGTTCGACAGCAGCAGCTCCGGCTCGCCCACCGAGCGGATGCCGGGCAGCCTGATCAGCAGCTCGCGGAACATGGTGCGCATCTCCTGCCTGGCCAGGTTGGCGCCCAGGCAGAAGTGCGGGCCGGGGCCGCCGAAACCGACGTGCGGCTTGGCGTCGCGGGTGATGTCGAACGCGTCCGCGTCCGGGAAGACCGACTCGTCCCTGTTGGCGGAGCCGTAGAACAACACCACCTTGTCACCCTTCTTCAGCTCCAGGCCGCGCAGCGCGTAGTCCTCGGTCACCGTGCGGCGGAACTGCATGATCGGGGACACGTAGCGGACCATCTCCTCGATCGCGCCGTTGATGTGCGTGTCGAAGTCGCTCATCAGCAGCTCGCGCTGCGCCGGGTTGTCGGTGAGGAGCTTGATGCCGTGCGCCATCGTGTTGCGCGCGGTCTCGTTGCCCGCGACCAGCAGCAGCGCGAAGAACGAGCCGAGCTCCTTGTCGGTGAGCTTCTCCCCGTCGACGTTGGCGTTGACCAGCAGGGACACCAGGTCGCCCTTGGGGTTGGCGACACGCTCGTGGCCGAGCTTGATGACCATGCGCTGCAGGGCCAGCAGGGCCAGCATGTTCTGGCCGGCCAGCTGGACGCTGCGGGCGAGGCTGGGGCGCACGCCGGTGTAGGCGGTGGAGATGTCCACGTGCTGGTGGACTTTCTCCCGGAGCTCGTCCGGGATGTCCAGCATGTCGCAGATCACGTGGATCGGCAGGCGGGCCGCGACCTGGGTGACGAAGTCACGCGGGCCGTCCTTGATCACATCGTCCACGATGCGCGCGCAGGCGGCCTCGATGTCGCTCTGCAGATTCGCCAGCATCTTCGGGCTGAACGAGCGGGTGACGATCCGGCGCAGGCGGGCGTGGCGCGGGTCGTCCAGGTTGACCATCGACTCGCCGAACACCTGCTTCACCCAGCCGGGCGGCTCGGGGTTGGTGACGGCGGGCTCGCTGGAGAAGATCTTGGCGTTGCGGCTGGCCTCGACCACGTCCGCGTGCCGTACGAGGGCGTAGAAGCCCTTGCCGGAGCGCAGGAACGGCACTTTCTTCTCGGGGAAGAACACCGGACGGTCCAGCTGGCGGAGCCGGGCGAACGCCTCGTTCCGCTCCTTGAGCGGCTTACGCCAGAAATCCAGGTCGGCGAGGTCGATGTGCACCCGTCCATCCTGGCACGTTCCCACGGTGCTGAAGCGTCTTCGGCTCCGTGCGCACATGAGTGAACCGGACATCAGCGTAGCCTCGCCGCATGCCGGCCGAGAGAACCAACACAGTTCTACGGCCAGACATAGGTTCGCATAGCGAGCGCCGACAACAGTTCACACCCTGGTCGTGCACGGCGGACATACCTGTAGGTATGAATGCGTTGCTCGCCGCCTGCCTGGTTCTTCCCCTCGTTTCCGGTGCCACCCCCGCCGCCGCCCGCTCGTGCGGCGGGCACCCCCTGGACTTCGACGGCGACGCCCGCCCGGACCTCGCGGTGGCCGCCCCCTACGACAATGCGCGCGCCGGTTCCGTGACCGTGATGTACGGGTCCGGAAGGAAGGTCAAGCTCACGCAGGACGGCGCGGAGCCGGGTGACGCGTTCGGCTCGGCGCTGGCCGTGGGCGACTTCAACGGGGACAAGTGCGCCGACCTGGCCGTCGGCGTGTCGGAGGAGTTCGTCGGCGAGCGGGTGCACCTCGGCGACGGGAACGGCGTCGTCCAGCTCTTCACCGGCTCCGTGGACGGGCTGGTCAAGGGGAGGGAGCTGGCGCCGGCGAAGCCGTCGAGCGACCGGTTCGGGGCCTCGCTGGCCGCCGGGGACCTGGACGGGGACGGGCGGGACGAGCTCGTTGTGGGCGCGCCCGGCCACCGGTCGGGCGGGTCGCTCACGGTGTACTGGATGAAGGGGCGCAAGCCGTACCAGATCACGCAGAAGACGCGGTGGGTGCGGCAGGCGGCGAGCGTGACCGACCAGTGGGGAGCCTCGCTCGCGACCGGGGACTTCAACGGGGACGGGCGGGACGAGCTGGCCGTCGGCGCTCCTGCCGACAGCGTCACGCTGGACGGGCAGGGGTCGGTCACGGTGATCGACGTACGGGGCCGGCGGGCGCGGCAGCTCACCCAGAGCAGCCCGGGCATCAAGGGCGCGTCGGAGAAATGGGACGGGTTCGGGGCGTCGCTGGCCACCGGGGACTTCAACGGCGACGGCCGCGCGGACCTGGCCATCGGCGTGCCCGGCGAAGGGATCACGAAGAACCAGCGCGCCCTGGACTACGGCGACGGCACCGTGGACGTCCTGTACGGCTCCCGCAACGGGCTGAGCACGCACAAGAGCGAGGCGTGGTCGCAGAACAGCCTCGACGGCAAGCCCCGCTACTACGACCGGTTCGGGGCGTCGCTGGCGGCCGGGGACTTCAACGGCGACGGCAGGGACGAGCTGGCGGTCGGCGTGCCCGGCGAGCGGGCGGTCCAGGTGCTCCAGGGCCGGGCCTCCGGTGGGCTGACCCGGGTCGGGAACCTGCTGATCAAGGGCAAGGGACGCGACTTCGGCGCCTCGCTGGCCGCGCTGCCCCTGGGCGAGCGCTACCGTCCGCTGGACAAGCGCCACCCGCTCTACGGCCTCGTGGTGGCCGCCCCGGACCAGGGCCTCGTCATGTACGCGCCGGGCTCCAGGAAGGCGGGCCTGCGCCTGGGCAAGGTCCGCCGGCTCGGCCAGGGGACCGGCCTGTACGGCTACGCCTTCGGCTGACCGCCTGGGTCTGCCGCCCCGTCGATCGGCAGGATCACCCGGAACAGGGCGCCCTTGCCCGGTTCTCCCTCCGCCACGATGATCCCGCCGTGCGCCTCGACCAGCGTCGCCGCGATCGACAGCCCCAGCCCGGACCCGCCCGCGCTGCGCGCCGGATCGGCCCGGTAGAACCGCTCGAACACCCGCTCCGCCACCTCCGGAGGGAACCCGGGCCCCTCGTCGGCCACCTCCACCACGGCCCGGTCCCCGTCCACGCCGACCCGCACCTGGAACGGCGTGCCCGGCGGGGTGTGCGTGAGGGCGTTGCTCACCAGGTTGCCGACCACCTGCCCCAGCCGCGGCTCGTCGCCCGTCACCACCACGGCGCCCTCTCCCCCGAACAGCCGCACCAGCTCGATCCGCCGGTCGGGCGCCAGCGTCTGGGCGTCGATCACCGCCGTGGCCCCGAGGCTGAGCAGGTCCACGGGCCGCATGGCCAGCTCGCGCCGCTGGTCGAGCCGGGCCAGCAGCAGCATGTCCTCCACCAGCAGCCCCATCTTGGCCGCCTGCCCCTCGATGCGGCTCAGCAGCCGCACGGCCTCGGCCAGGTCCTTCTCCTCCCTCAGCCGGTACAGCTCGGCGAACCCCCTGATCGACGTCAGCGGCGTGCGCAGCTCGTGCGAGGCGTCGGCCATGAAGCGGCGCATCAGCTCCTCCGACCGCTGGGCGGCCGTGGCGGACCTGCGGGCGGATTCGGCCGCCTCCTCCCGCTCGCGCACCGCGGACTCGATCCGGGCGAGCATGGTGTTGAGCGAGCGGCCCAGCTTGCCGACCTCGGTGGTGCCCGCCCAGAGCGGCACGCGGCGCGACAGGTCGCCGCCCGCGATGTCCTTGGCCGTGTGCGCGATGTCGCGCAGCGGGCGCAGGCTGCGGCGTACCAGCCCGTAGCAGGCCACCGCGAGCACGACCAGCGTGCCGCCGCCGGCCATCGCCACGATGAGGGCCAGCTGGGAGACCGTGGCGTCCACGTCGCCCAGGCTGACGGCGATCACCCGGCTCTCGCCCACGCGCCCGGGAGCGGCGACGACCCGCCAGTTCGGGCCGCCGGCGGTATGCGACTCGACCGTGAACGGCCGGCGCCCGAGCGCGGCGACGTCGGCGGCGGTCAGCCGGGGCAGGGCGGGCCGGTGGTCCCCGGGCGACTCACTGAGCGTGCCGATCGTGAGGCCGGAGGAGTCCAGCACCACCACGTGGAACAGCCCGAAGAAGCGCTGCGGCTTGCCCGGCGGGCGGGGCATGGGCGGCGGGGGCGCGTCGCGCGGGCTGCTGGCGAGGTGCAACTGCTGGTCGATGCGTTCGACGAGGTAGCCGCGCAGCAGCCGCACGGCGAACAGGCCGGTCAGCGTGATGGCGAGAGTGACCAGCAGCAGGGTCGCCGACACCAGCCGCAGCCAGAGCGGCGTGCGGGCCAGATGTTTCCTCATATGCGGGGCGGGCGCAGGATGTAGCCGACCCCGCGCAGCGTGTGCAGGTATTTGCGGTCGCCGATGTCGACCTTGCGGCGCAGGTAGGAGACGTACGATTCGACGAGGCCGACGTCGGTGCGCCAGTCGCCGTTCCAGACGTGGTCGAGGATCTGCGTCTTCGACAGGACCCGCCCCACGTTGAGCATGAAGTACTGCAGCAGCCTGAACTCCGTCGGCGACAGGCGTACGGGGATGCCGTCGCGCCAGACCTCGTGGGTCTCCTCGTCCAGCTCCAGATCGGCCACGCGCATCCGGTTCGGCGGCGGCGCGCCCCGGCGGGTCCTGCGCAGCACGGCCCTGATGCGGGCGATGACCTCCTCCAGGCTGAACGGCTTGGTCACGTAGTCCTCGCCGAGGCCCAGCCCGGCGAGGCGGTCCTCGGGCGAGTCCTTGGCGGTCACGAACAGCACCGGGACGCGCCGGCCCCGGGATCGCAGCCTTCCGGCGACCGCCAGGCCGTCCAGGTCGGGCAGCATCACGTCGAGCATCACCAGGTCGGGCGAGCTCTCCTCGGCCACCCGCAGCGCCTCCTTGCCGTCGGCGGCGGTCAGCACCTCGAACCCGGCCATGCGCAGGCTGGCCGAGAACAGCTCCCTGATGTTGGGCTCGTCGTCGACCACCAGCAGCCTGGCCTCGGGCTCGGTCATCGCGGTCCGCCTCCCTGAGTGATCGACTCCGCGGTCACCGATCCGTCGCCGCCCTGCCGGCCGCGCACCGTGACCGTGGTGCCCGCCTTCAGGTCGGACACCTTGCCGGGCTCGGCGATCTGGACCGTGGTCTGGCCGGTGGTGGTCACGGTGACGGTGGAGCCGTCCATGGTCTTGACGTAGACCTTGCCGCCCTCGACCTTCTCGACGGTCCCGATCGTGCCGCCGCCCATGCGCTGGGCGAAGCCGCCCTGCCGGCCGCCGTACCCGGGTGGGAGCTGCTGCGCCCCCGGTCCGGCGGCCGGCGCGGCGGCCGCGGCGCCGGACAGCTTGCCGGCCTGCAGGCCGATGAGGACCCCGGCCACCAGCACGACGCCGGCGGCCAGCGCCAGCGTGAGCTTGGACATGCCCTTCGCGGGCCGGACGGCGAGCTCCTCCCGCAGGTCGTCCGGGTACGGGGAGGAGTCGAGCTGGTCCATGTGCATCTCCTTGTTCGTGGCGCCCTACTCGTGGCGCAGGGCCTGGATCGGCCTGAGCTTGGCCGCCCGGTTGGCGGGGTAACTGCCGAAGAACAGCCCGATCCCCACCGACACGCCCAGCGCCAGCGCGACCGACGAGGGCACAAGGACCGGCTCGATGCCGGCGATGGTGACGCGGGTCCCCGCGAACGCCACCAAGACCCCCGACAGCCCTCCGACCAGGCTCAGCAGCGTCGCCTCCAGCAGGAACTGGCCCAGGATGGCGCTCCTGGGGGCGCCGATCGCCTTGCGGATGCCGATCTCCCGGGTGCGCTCCGTGACGGTCACCAGCATGATGTTGGTGATGCCGATGCCGCCCACCAGCAGCGAGATCGCGGCGACGGCGCCGAGCAGCACGGTGAACGTGCCGGTCGCCGCGCTGACGGTCTCCTGCAGCGTGGCCTGGTTGAGTATGCGGTAGTCAGGGGTGTTGCCGGTGATGCCATGTCGCTGGTTGAGGATAGCGGTGATCTCCGACTGCGCCGTCGTGGTGGTCTCCGCGCCGGTGGCCTGGACGACGATCGAGCTGAGCGAGCCGAACCCGCTCAGGCTCTGCTGCACGGCCGGCAGCGGCGCGATGGCCACGTCGTCGGCGTCCTGCATGCCGGTGGACCCGGCCTCCTTCAGCACGCCGACCACCGTGAACGGCACGCCGGACACGCTGACCTGCTTGCCGATCGGGTCCACGGTCCCGAACAGCTCCTCCACGACCGTCTGGCCGAGCACCACGACCTTCCTGGCGGCCAGCACGTCGTCGTTGAAGAAGTACGTGCCCTTCGTCACGGGCTTGTTGACGGCCTCGAAGTAGCTGGGGTACGTGCCGACGAACTGGGCGATCGCGTGGCTCGCGGCCCCGTACGCGGCCGTGGCGGAGGTGGCGTTCATCACCGGCGAGACGGTCTTGACCGAGGGGGCGAGGGTCCTGTCGGTCAGCGCCTTGGCGTCGGCCAGGCTGAGCTGCCTGGCCTGCGTGCGCGGCCCGCTCGCGGGCGCGTCCCGCGTTCCCGCGCCGGAGAACGACGGGGAGATCGTCAGCGTGTTCGCGCCGAGGCGCTGGATGTTCTGCTGGATGCTGCGCGAGGAGCCCTCGCCGACCGCCACCAGCATGATCACCGCGGCCACGCCGATGAGGATGCCGAGGGTGGTCAGCGAGCTGCGCATCTTGTTGGCCAGCAGGCCGCGCAGTGCGAAGCGGAGGATCTCGAGCTGGTTCACAGGGCCGCCATCCTCGGGGGAACGCCTTCGACGGGGGCCTGCCGGCGGTCCTCCACGACCTCGCCGTCCACCAGCCTGATCACCCGTTTGGCATGCGCCGCCACGTCGTCCTCGTGCGTGATGACCACGATCGTGCGGCCGGACTCGCTGAGCCGGTCGAGGATCTGCAGCACGTCCCTGGTGGAGGCGGTGTCGAGGTTGCCGGTCGGCTCGTCGGCCAGCAGCAGCGCGGGCGCGGTGACCAGCGCCCTGGCGACGGCGACGCGCTGCTGCTGGCCTCCGGAGAGCTGGTTCGGCTCGTGGCGCACGCGGTCGCTCAGCCCGACCTGCTCCAGCGCGGCCAGCGCCCGCGCGCGCCGCTCGGCCTGGCCGATGCCGCCGTACACGAGGGGCAGCTCGACGTTGGCCAGCGCGCTCATGCGCGGGATCAGGTTGAACGACTGGAAGACGAATCCCACCCGGCGGTTGCGCAGGACGGCGAGCTGGTGCTCGTCCAGGCGGCCCACGTCGGCGCCGTCGATCAGGTACGAGCCGCTCGTCGGCACGTCCAGGCAGCCGAGGATGTTCATGAGCGTGGACTTGCCGGAGCCGGAGGCGCCCATGATGGCGACGTAGTCGCCGCGCTCGACGTCCAGGGTGATGCCGCGCAGGGCGCGGACCTTGGCGTCGCCCTCGCCGTACTCCTTGACGAGGTCCTTGACCCGCAGGACGGGCACGCGCGGGCCGGGGGCCGTCATCGCCCGCCTCCCGGCATGCCGCCCCCGCCGGGCACCCCGCCGCCGCCGGGGAAGCCTCCGCCGCCGAACTGCCGCTGGTTGCCGCCGGTCGTGGTGGTCGTGGTCGCCGGCGGCACGATCTGGTCGCCCTCGGACACGCCCGACGTGATCTCGGTCAGCGTCGTGCCCCGCACGCCGACCTCAACCGGGGTCCTGGTCTGCGTGCCGTTCCGGAGCAGGGTGACCGTGGTCTGGCCGCCGCTGGTGGACACCGCGGTGGACGGGACGGTGATCACGTTGTCCGCGCGGCCGACCACGACCTCGACGGTGGCGGTCTGGCCCAGCCGCACCTGGCCCGGCACCTCGGTGAAGGTGATCGTGACCGGGTACTGCACGACGTTGTCGCTGGTGGAGGCGACCGGCTGGATCTGGGTGACCTTGCCGGTGGCGCTCACGCCCGGCAGCGCGTCGAACGTGACCGTGGCGGTCTGGCCCTGCTTGAGCTTGCCGGCGTCGGACTCGGTGAAGGCGCCGACGAGCTGCAGCCTGCCGGTGTCGGCGATCTCTGCGAACCCGCTGCCGCTCTGGGCCTGGGTCTGCCCGCTGCTCTGGCCCGAGCTCTGCCTGGGCTCTTGTCCTGAGCCGCTGCCGCTGCCTCCGACCGAGCCGTTCACCGCCGTGACGGTGCCGGCGAACGGGGCCTTCAGCACGGTGGCCGCGACCGTCCGCTGTGCCTGCCGGTAGGCGTTGCGGGCCTTGACGTAGGCGGCGTAGAGCTGGGCGGTGCCCGTCCCGTCGTCCAGGGCGCTGTCGTAGGTGGCCTTGGCCGCCGACAGGCTCTCCTGCGCGGCGTCGTCGTCCAGCCTGGCCAGGATGTCGCCCTTGCCGACCTTGTCGCCGGCCTTGACGTAGATCTTCTCGACCGTCCCGGACGTACCGAACGACAGCGCGCGGGACTTGGCGCTCTCGACCGCGCCCGAGGCGGACACGGCGGCCACCACGGAGCCGCGGCTCGCGGTCACCGTCCGCACGGCCGTCTCACCCGCGGCCTGTCCCGTGCCGAGCTGGGCATAGGCGAGCGCGGCACCGCCCAGCAGGAGCACCGTCAGGGCCCCGTTGGTCATCAGCGCTCTGCCGCTCACACGCGTTCCGCGCCTTTTCGACACCTTCACAGGCGGTGACCCTTGCACACCAGCCTGCGCCGCAGCCGCGAGCAAGCTGAACGTTCGCTGACAAGGCCCGCGCCCGCGCCGGCGCACAGGGAACTCTTAGGTTCCTCGCAGCGTGGCGCGAACCTGCTTCGCCAGGATGATCCGCCATGAGACGGACTATCGCGCTGGGCGGGCTCGCCCTGGTCGTGCTCGCCGCCGGGTCCGGCCTGGCGCTCGCGTTCCGCGACGACGCCGGGCGGGAGCCGGACGTCCAGGTACGGCTCGCCGCCGCCGAGCGCGGGCAGGTCACGGCCGTGGTGAGCGCCGCGGGCAGCACCGTGGACGGCTCCCGCCGCGACCTGGCCTTCGGGTCCCCGGGAACGCTGACCAAGGTGTACGTCAAGGCCGGGACCAAGGTCAGGAAAGGCCAGGTCCTGGCCAGGATCGATGGCCGTGCGGCGCGGGAGGCGTACGCGGCGGCCGAGGCCGACCTGGCGGCCGCCGAGGAGGCCCTGGAGTCGGCCCAGGAGCCGGTGCCGTCCTCGACAGGGACGGCACCGGCCGCCGGCACGCCGGGCGGTGCGGGCACGACCTGCGCCCCGGACGGCGGCACGGCGGGCGGCACGGCGGGCGGCACGGCGGGCGGCACGGCGGGCGGCACGGCGGGCGGGGGTGCCCTCGGGCCGTCGGGGTCTCCCTCCACGAGCACCGTCGTGAACCCGAGCCCGACGTCTCCCCCGGCCACCCCGCGCCCGACGATGACTCCGACCGCCGTCCCCACCGGCCCCGGACACGAGCCGCGGCCCACGGTGACGGTCACTGAGACGGCCACGGTGACGGCCACTGTGACGGCCACGGTGACCGCGACCGTCACCGCCAAGGGAGGCACCGCGGACGGCGGAACCGGAGACGGCGGGGACCGGCAGCCCGGAGGCGAACCGCCCGCGACCGGCGGCAGCCCGTCCCCCACGGCCTCCGCCACCGGCAAGCCGTCCACCAGCGGAAAGCCGACCGGCAAGCCTTCGGCGAGGCCGAGCACCGGCGCGACCGGCCGGGCACGCCCGAGCCAGGGCACGGGCTCCTGCGACCCGAGCCCGGCCGGGTCCAGGGGCGGGAGCGGCGAAGACCAGGCCGCCGCGAACGTGGACCGCGCCGAAGCCGCCCTGGAGCAGGCGGCCGACGCCGTACGGGCCACCCGCATCGTGGCCCCGGCGGCGGGAACGGTGTTGTCGGTGGCCGGCGGCGTCGGCGACACCGCGGGCACGAGCACCTTCGTCAGCCTCGGAGACCTGGACGAGCTGCAGGTCCAGGCGATGGTCACCGAATCCGATGTCAACCGGCTCAAGCTCGGTCAGAAGGCCCGGATCGCGCTTGCCGCCCGCACCGGCGAACCCTACGAGGGCGCGGTGACGGCCATCGCCCCGACCGCGACGGTCGACGGCCGGCTGGTCCGCTACTCGGTCACCCTCGCCTTCGACGAGCCTCCGGCCGGGCTCATGCTGGGCCAGACGGCCTCGGTGACGGTCACCACCGACGCGGCCGAGGACACGATCTACGTGCCCGCGGCGGCGGTACGCAGCAGGCCGGACGGGACCCAGGTCGTCACCGTGCGCTCGGGCGGCCGCGATCTGGCGAAGGTGGTGCGGACGGGGGTGCGCGGCGACCAGTACGTCGAGGTCACCTCGGGGCTGGGCGAGAACGACCAGGTGGTCATGTCCGGCGCCACGTCAGGCGAGTTCCCGGACGGCACCTGGCCGGGCGCATGACCCGCCCGATGCGCGGCCGGGCGGGTTGAGCGGATCTTCAGCGGGTTTCCAGCCAACGTTCAGCCAATCCGGGGAGCCCCCGCCTGGCCGGCCGCCGCGGCACCGGTGAGGGCCGGGATGGTGAGACGGTGGGCGGTCTTGGCCTTGGCGCCGCGCCGGGAGATGTAGTCCAGGGTCCGGAAGTCGACGGACAGGTCGTCGCGGGTGAGACGGGCCACCAGGTAGCCACGCCGCTGGTCGATGTAGGAGATGTGGGGGTTCTCCTGGAGGGCCTCCGCGATCCAGGTCCGGTCCCGGTACCCGTCGCCGTCGCTCGCGATCGACGAGGCCACCAGTTCCCTGGCCACCACCGGCGAGTCGGGGTCGTCGAAGTCGGTCTTGAGGTCGGCCAGGTGGTGCATGTGCGCGTCGCCGGTCAGGACGACGGGGTTGGACGTGCGGGCCAGCGACCCCAGCAGGCGGGTCCGCTCGGCCGCGTACCCGTCCCACGAGTCCAGGTTCACCTCGCGTCCGGGCCCGACCTTGTAGTCGCGGTGGGCCATCATGATCTGCTGCCCGAGCAGGTTCCAGCGGGTGGTGGAGCCGCGCAGTCCCTCCTCCAGCCAGCGCCACTGGCCGGCTCCGAGCAGCGTACGCTCGTCCGCGAGCCGGTCGTCGCACCCGGCCCGCACGCCGTCCAGGCACGCCTGGTCGTCGCGGAACTGCCGGGTGTCGAGCAGGTGGAAGCGGGCCAGCGTGCCCCAGGAGATGCGCCGGTTCACCTTGAGCACCGCCCCCTGGAGGCTGGCGCGGCGCAGCGGCATGTTCTCGTAGTAGGCGCGGAACGCCTCCGCCCGCCGCCTGGCGAATCCGGGCGCGCCCGTGCTGGAGACGGGACCGGCCCAGTTGTTCTCGATCTCATGGTCGTCGAACGCCACCAGCCACGGCGCCACCGCGTGCGCGGCCTGCAGGTCGCGGTCGCTCTTGTACTGGGCGTGCCGGAGCCGGTAGTCGGCGAGGGTCTGGCACTTGCCGGGCGTGTGGGTGCGTACGCGGCCGGCCAGTGCGGTGTAGCCGCTGGGGCCGTACTCGTACATGTAGTCGCCGAGGAACACCACCAGGTCGGGCTCCTGCTCGGCGAGGCGGCGGTAGGCGGTGTAGAAGCCGTGCTCGTAGTGCGCGCACGCGGCCACGGCGAACGTGAGCGGGGTCGTCTCGCCCGTGGGCGTCGTCCTCGTCCGGCCGGCGGGCGAGATCCTGCCCTCGCTCCTGAACCGGTAGAAGTAGTCGCGCCCCGGCTCCAGGCCCTTCAGCTCCACGTGAACGCTGTGGGCGTCGCGGGCCCGGGCGGTGGCCGTACCGGACTCGACGATCGTGGAGAAGCGCTCGTCGGCCGCGACCTGCCAGTCCACCTCCACGTCCCGGGCCGGCATGCCGCCCCGGCCGTCACCGCCCAGGGGGTCGACGGCCAGCCTCGTCCACAGGACGAAGCCGTCGGACGAGGGGTCGCCGGAGGCCACGCCGAGCGTGAACGGGTCCGATTTGAGGGTTCTGGCCGAGGCCGGGGAGATGAGGGTCTGGGAGGAGAGGAGGCCGGCTGTCGCCGCTGTCAGGAAGGCTCTGCGGTCCACGTTTACAGGTATCTCCGGCTGCGCTGACTGCCCCGTGACAGTGGAGTCAAGCGCGGATGAACAGCACCAGTCGTCCTCCTCGCGAAGATCCTCCAGAAGAGGACCGGCTCTTTCGGAACCGTCCTCGTCGTCCAGTTCGGAGTACGCGACCGGTTGCGCGGAAGACCCTCCCCCGTGGAGGGGGAAGTCAAGCCAGGAATGGTCGCAGATGCGGGTCCAGCACCGGGCAGCCCAGATATTTTTCCGCGGTGTGGAAGTCGATCCAGTCCAGGTTGACCAGCTCCTCGACGTCCACGCCCGCGAAGCAGCCGCCCAGGTCGGGCGGGATGGCGGCGATGTCGTCCTTGTCGGCGATGTTCACCCAGCGCCGGACACCGGGCGGGCGCCGGCCACGGCCGTTGACGGGGGCGGGCAGCAGGCGCTCGAAGACGACGTTGCGCATGCCGAGCGGGCTGCCGAGCGTGATCAGGAGGTCGATCGGCAGATCCGGGTTGGCCCACAGGGTCTCGTACGCGACGACGCTGCCGAGCGAATGGGCGATGACCACGTTCGCCCGGTTCCTCTGGATCGTCTCGGCCACGACCTGCCGGCACTTCTCCCGCTTGGCCTGGTCGGTGAGGTACGCCGCCACCTCCGGCGCGAACAGCTCGGCGAACGCCGCGGACTTGTCGTCGAGCCTGGTGAGCAGCCAGCCGGTGAACGACTTGAGCGCGCCCGTGAGATGCTCGCCCAGGCCCCGGTTCTTCGCCCACTCGACGAGGACCTTCTGGGCGGGCGGCTCCATCGCGGCGACCGAGCGCTTGGCGGCCTTGCCGTCGTGCAGGTGGTGGGAGAAGTACGCGATCTCACTGAAGTACGGCCTGGCCGCTCCCCCGAGCGCCAGGTGCAGGTAGCGGTCCCACTTGAGCCGCATGGCCTCCGCCGCCCCGGCCGCGGACCGGCCCGCCTCCAGGTAGTAGTTGTACTTGCCGATCCCGTGCACGCCGACGATGACGGTCACTTCGCCTCCTCACGCATGATCCTCTCGCGCGATGCTGGCATACGCCGCTTGCATCCGGCCGTCAAGAGGCCGCCCAACTTTAGGCTTGCCTAAAGGTTTAGGTAGAGCTAAAGTGGAGGCATCTGGAGTTGAGCGTCGAGAGCGAGACCGTGATGGCCCTACGCCATGGCAGCCGCGACGAGATGGGCGGTCTCGCCCAGGAAGCCGTCGACGAGATCACGTGGTACATGCGGGAGCACAAGATCTCCCGTGCCGACCTGGCCGCGGCGATGGGCGTGTCGGCCGGGAGGGTGAGCCAGATCCTGTCCGGCGACGAGAATCTCACGCTTCGCACGCTGGGAGCCGTCGTCGACGCGCTCGGCGCGCGCCTGGAGTTCACGCTCGGCGACGCCGAGGGCTCGCCGGCCGCGCTCACGGACTCATAGGGCGCCGAGTTCATCATGCGCGTCTGGCGGTCTCGGGGTCGCGGGCCCGCGACGGCGGCACGAACTCCGGCAGCGACCGGTAGCCCGCCCGGTAGGCCGAGGCCAGCAGCCGCAGCAGATCGCTCTCCGCGTCGTGCTTGAGCACGCCGTGCAGCCGCCTCAGGTCGTTGAGATAGCGCTCGTACCGCGCCAGCCGGGTGTGCCGCGACCCGTTGAGCGCCGTGACCACTTTCGACCGCGTCGCCCCGTCCTCGATCAGCGCCGCCACGTCCAGCCGCCGCTCGATGGCGTCGAGTCTGGCGTGGATGCGCTCCCGCCGGCGCTCCTCGGGCGCGAGCCGCTCGCCGATCCGCTCGTGGTAACGGTTGGCGGCCAGGCTGAGCTCATAAATGCTCCAGGAGTCGTCGACCCGCCGCTCGCACCAGAGCCGCTGGTCCTCCGCCATCGCCTGATCGAGCCTGGCCAGCAGCGACACCAGCCAGAACGTCGCCGCCTCCCGCCCCACCGACCGCCGCTCGTCCTCCTTGCCGCGCATCTGGCTCAGCCACAGCCCGCTGGGCGCCGCCGCGCCGAGCGCGGTGGCGAGAAGATCCTGCACGCCCAGGGCCTTGGCCAGCAGGTCGTCCAGCAGCCACCCGGTCAGCAGCGCGACCCCGGCGGAGACCAGCCCGGTCAGCATGGCGATGGCGATGGTCAGCCACCGCGCCGTGGGTCCGAACGGCCGCCCCTTGCCCTGGCACCGCAACAGCAGGAACGCGACGGCGGAGACGAGGGCCAGCACCACGGTGAGCGCCGCCTGCAGGACAGGCTCCACGGAATTTCGCCTCTCGTGCGGGATGTTCCCTTCATAGTCGCAGCGGCGGCGGTGATTGAAAATGCCGTTGCGTACGGCATATGACACCGAGATACGGTGACACTCACCTCCATAAGGCGCATTTCTGAACAGGAGCCCCACGCATGCCCGGCCCGCTGATCGTCAACGACTCGGTCGTCATCCCCGACGCCGAGCTCGTCTGGCGTTTCTCACGCTCGTCGGGCCCCGGCGGCCAGGGCGTCAACACCACCGACAGCCGCGTGGAGCTGACCTTCGACGTCGCCGCGAGCACGGCGCTGCCGCCCGCGCTGAAGGCCCGGGCGCTCGACCGGCTGGGCGCCGGCACGATCACGATCGCCGCCTCGGAGTACCGCTCCCAGCTCAGGAACCGCGAGGCCGCCACGCACCGCCTGGCGCAGCGGCTGCGCGAGGCCATCGCCCCGCCGCCGAAGCGCCGCCGCCCGACCAAGCCCAGCCGGGGCGCCGTCGAGCGCCGTATCTCCGCCAAGAAGCAGCGCTCCGACGTCAAGCGCCTCCGCCGCAACCCCTAGACCCGCCGGGCCGCGTCCTGGGCGGCGATCAGGCGATCAGAGGGACAGCGCGGGCTCCATCACCTCGGACGGGCACAGCTGGGCGATCACGGCGCGAACCTCGCCGCGCAGGACGGGATCCGTGAGATGACCGTCCTCGTCGAAGTGCGGGCAGGCGGGCGAGATCACCAGCTCGGCGCCCATCACGACGGCCCCGGCGCCCTGGAGCCGCTTGTACAGCTCCGCCTGGGCCCACATGGCGCCGCAGGCCCGCGCGCTCGCGCTCATCACCGCCACGTGCTTGCCGGCCAGCGCGCCGCGCGCCTCCATCCAGTCCAGGCTGTGGATCAGCTCGGCGGGCAGCAGGCTGTGCTCGGGGGCGGTGACGAGCACAGCATCGGCCGCCGCGACCACCCCGAGCAGGCCGCGTACGGATGCCGGGACCGGCCCGGCCTCGTACGGCGGCATCTCGCACAGTCCCGGCCACACCTCGAATCCGACACCCTCGGGCAGTTCGCCGCCCGCCGCTTCCAGCAACCTGTTGATGAAAGACCCCGCGTGGAGGCCGGCGGCGATCCCGATGATTTTCACCCTCTGCTCCCCAGGGGTTCCGGTGTTACCGGGAAACCTGCCCGATGCCGTGGATGTCCAAGACCATCTACGGGTCAAGAGTGGTTTGTGCGCATATGCGGCTACTGGGGATCGTCGGAGCCCTTGGGGCAGGCGTGACGGCGGGCGCGCCTGTGGCGCCGAGCGGGTCCTGCCGGGTTCATGAGCAGGAACCGCTCAGCGCACAGCGCACCGAGGCGTCAAGGCGGGATCATCGCACGCCGGTGTCCCGATCACTTCATCGCGGCGGCGCGGGCGCGGCGCTCCTCCCGGCGCTCGACGAACCTGGCGGCCGTCGCCTCGGTCCTGGCCAGGAACGCGGCCAGCTCATCGCGCGCCTTCTCGCCCTCGGGTCCCAGGTCGTTCTTGTCGAACACCGACCACTGCCGCAGCACCGGCATGAGCACGTCGTCGAGGTGGAGGCGCAGGTCGTAGATGCCCTCGTTGGCGATGATCAGGGCCTTGCGGGTGAAGCCCTCCATGCCCTGGCCGGGCATCTGGAAGGTGGTCACCACGTCGGTCACGGCGCGCATCGTCTGGCTCGGGTCGAGCTCGAAGGCCGCCTTGAGCAGGTTGCGGTAGAAGAGCATGTGAAGGTTCTCGTCGGCGGCGATCCTGGCGAGGAGCCGCTCGCAGCCCTCGTCGCCCGAGGCCCTGCCGGTGTTGCGGTGCGCGATGCGGGTGGCCAGCTCCTGGAAGGAGACGTACGCGAGCTGCTGGAGCATGGTGCCGTACTCGGTGATGAAACCGCTCTCCATATGGTGCATGCGGGCCCGCTCCAGCGCGACGGGGTCCACGGCGCGGGTCACGGTCAGGTAGTCGCGGATGGCCGTGCCGTGCCGTCCCTCCTCGGCCGTCCACCGGTGCACCCACGTGCCCCACGCGCCGTCACGGCCGAACGTGGTGGCGATCTCGTGGTGGTAGCTGGGGAGGTTGTCCTCCGTCAGGAGGTTCACGATGAGCGAGACGCGGGCGGCCTCGGGGATCTTGGAGTCGCTCTCCTGCCACGCCTCGCCCCCGTAGATGCCGTCGAAGTCGCGGCCCTCGCTCCACGGGATGTACTCGTGCGGGAACCACTCCTTGGCCACCTTCTCGTGGCGGTCCAGCTCTCCGGCGACCACGGGCTCGAGCTCGTGCAGCAGCTCCGTCTGAGTCATCGCCATAAATGATCTTCTCCTTCAGGTTACGGTACCGTAGGTTAGGCTACCCGAAGGACATACGGGGCGATTAGCGACATCCATCACGTTTCAGGAGCCGATCCAGCTTGATGCCCAGGTCGAGCATCTCAGAGCGGACGGAGCCGAACTCGCGGGCGACCTCGGCCCGCACGGCCGCGAACCCCTCCACCATGTCGAGCCGGAGGTCCGCGTCGTCGGCACCGCCCGGCCGCGCGCTCACCTCCCGCCGCACACCGCCGACCTCGGTCTGCACGGCGGCGACGTCCTCGCCCAGCTCGATCCGGGCGGCGGCGAGCTCACGCCGGAGGGCGGCGACGTCGGACCGGAGGCGCCTGGTCCGCTCGTCGATCTCCCGCAGCAGATCCATCTGCCAGGCCGGCATGCCCGCCTCAGGGTCCCCGCCACGGAGCTTCACGTCGCGAATCTCCGCCTGCACGTCCACACTGGCTCACTTTCTTCCCGCATCCGTCACCAAGCGGTAGCACTCAGTAGCGATGGTAACCACTGTCCGGCGCGGTCGGGGTGCGGTTCGCCACACGACACGACGGAGCCCCCGGCACGCGGCCGGGGGCTCCGTGAGGTCTACGCCCCGATCTTCTCCAGGACGCGGTCCAGCTTGGCGTCGAGGGTCTCGACCTTGACGTCGAGGGTCTCGACCTTGACCTCAATGCTGGTGACCTTGACCTCAAGGCTGGTGACCTTGACCTCAAGGCTGGTGACCTTGGCATCGAGGCTCGCGACGTCGCCCTTTACCGCCTTGACCTCGTGCTTGATCTGGGCGAGGTCCAGCTCCATGCGCGTCGTCCGGTCGTCGATGATCTTCGTGCGCTCGGCGATCTCGTGGATCCGGTCCGAGTGCCAATCCAGCATTTCCGAATGATCCGACAACACACCCCTCCGGCGCTTCGCGCCCGCCATACCTTCCAAGAAACCTACTCGCTCCTTCAAGTCTTCGATCTCGGCCTGTACGTTCACGCGTCCCTCCCCTAGGGTCGTCGGGAGGGACCTGGCTACCAACTCTAGCCGGGTCCCACTTTCTGTCAGCAGATGATCGCAGACAGTGCGCGGGTGCGTCGGCCGCGGGACAAAGGGCCGGGATGGGTTTTATCCCACCCGGTCTTCGATCTCCCACACATGGTCGATGACGTGCCAGGCGATGCGCCTCAGGGCGTACCGGGGAGGCCACTTGGTGGTCGCGGGCGGCGCCCAGGGGCGGGAGAGAACCTCGGCGAGTTCGGCTCGCATGGCGTCGCGGCCGGCCTGCGACGTGAAGGGCTTGTGGCGGACGTCGAGCATTCTGGCGTAGCCGCGCTCGGCCTCCACCACGTGGGCCACGATCTTGTCACGGTCCCGCCCGCCCCCGCGCGGCCCCTTGCGCAGTTCCTCCGGGGAGGCCGCGGCGACCTCGTCGAACAGGTCCCAGGCGGCCCGCAGCAGGGCGACCCCGCGTTCGGCCTCCTCCGCGGGCAGCGGCTCCAGGTCCAGGTCCGGCACGGCATAGGGAACTCCGAAGTCGGTGGTCGAGCTGCCCGGCACGCGGGTCACCACCACGGGCTCCCCGGGCGCGAACTCCAGCCCCGCCCGCTCGGCGATGATCCGGTAGCGGGGCACGTATTCCACGAGGCGGTCGATGGCCGCCTCCTCGCCCTTGGCGATCCGGCACCAGCCGGGCCAGTCGAGCGAGCAGGCGAACACCTTCTTGGGACCGGTCTCCAGGTACAGGCGGGTCATGCCAACACAGCCTCGCACGTATACCTGTCAACGGCCGTCAGGTACCGCACCGCACGCCGACCGAGGCTGGGCGGCGATTGGAGAGCCACCGCCCCCGCCGGACGCCGCCCCATGGGCGTGACACCGATGGAGGCGGGACCGGGCGCCGGTCAGAGACCCGGCCACGGCAGAAAGCCGCCCTTCGATCACCGTTCGCCGCCACCCGGCGAGCGGGAGAGATCAGTCAGCGGTC
Source organism: Nonomuraea sp. NPDC049480 (assembly GCF_044465905.1). NCBI lineage: Bacteria > Bacillati > Actinomycetota > Actinomycetes > Streptosporangiales > Streptosporangiaceae > Nonomuraea > Nonomuraea sp. NPDC049480. Next base: position 499,298 of record NZ_JBITMD010000003.1, on the reverse strand, counting down.
CTGCTGGTCGTCACCGGCTCGCACAGCGAGTGCCGGCGACTGTTCATACCCTCAGATGAGGTCGATGAGGTCGGCGACCGAGTCGACGACGAGCGAGGGCCGGTAGGGGAAGCGGTCGACCTGGTCGCGCGTGGTGACGCCGGTGAGGACGAGGATCGTGTAGAGGCCGGCCTCCATGCCGGACACGATGTCGGTGTCCATGCGGTCGCCGATCATCGCGGTGGTCTCGCTGTGGGCCTCGATGTCGTTGAGCGCGCTGCGCATCATGCGGGGATTCGGCTTGCCGACGAAGTAGGGGGCGACGCCGGTGGCCTTGGTGATGAGCGCGGCCACGGCGCCGCAGGCCGGCAGGGAGCCCTCGGTGGAGGGGCCGATGGGGTCGGGGTTGGTGGCGATGAAGCGGGCGCCGCCCTCGATGAGGCGGATGGCGCGGGTGATCTGGGTGAAGCTGTAGGTGCGGGTCTCGCCGAGCACGACGTAGTCGGGGTCGAGATCGGTGAGGATGTAGCCGGCCTCGTGCAGGGCCGTGGTGAGCCCGGCCTCGCCGATGACGTACGCGGACCCGCCCGGCCGCTGGTCGTCGAGGAACTGCGCGGTGGCCAGGGCGGAGGTCCAGATGGACTCGGCGGGCACGTCGAGGCCCGCCCCGGCCAGGCGTACCGAAAGGTCGCGCTGCGTATAGATCGAGTTGTTCGTCAGGACCCTGAATTTCTTGCCGGATTCGCTGAGCCGTTTGATGAATTCGTCCGCACCGGGAATGGGCCGTCCCTCGTGGACGAGAACGCCGTCCATGTCGGACAACCAGGAGTCGATCCGCTTACGCTGAGTCACCCGCACATCGTACCGAGCGCGCCTTATCGACATCCGTGCAGCTACGTGAACAATGTTCTTCATGTCGTTCACTGAATCCGCCCAGGACATGCGGGACGAAATCGTTCAGCTCAGGCACTCGCTGCACACCACGCCCGAGCTCGGCCTCCACCTTCCCCGCACGCAGGAGAAGGTCCTCGCCGCGCTGGACGGGCTGCCGCTGGAGATCAGGACCGGCACGGCGCTGAGCTCGGTGACGGCCGTGCTGCGGGGCGGCAGGCCGGGACCGGCCGTGCTGCTGCGGGGCGACATGGACGCGCTGCCCGTGACGGAGAAGAACGACCTGCCGTACGTCTCCCAGCTGCCCGGGCAGATGCACGCGTGCGGGCACGACCTGCACACCGCGATGCTGGCGGGGGCCGCGCACCTGCTGAGCGCGCGGCGCGAGGAGCTGGCGGGCGACGTCGTCTTCATGTTCCAGCCGGGCGAGGAGGGGCACGAGGGCGCCAAGCACATGATCGGCGAGGGGGTGCTGGAGGCCGCGGGCGCCCGGCCGGTGGCGTCGTACGGCATGCACGTGGTGTCGTCGATGCTGCCGAACGGCCTGTTCGCGTCCCGGCCCGGGCCGATCATGGCGGCGGCGGACACGTTCTGCGTGACGGTGAAGGGGCGCGGTGGGCACGGGTCGAGCCCGCACCGGGCGCTGGACCCGATCCAGGCCGGATGCGAGATGGTGGCGGCGCTGCAGACGATGGTGACCAGGACGTTCGACGTGTTCGACCCCGTGGTGGTGACGGTGGGCAGCTTCCACGGCGGGTCGGCGGACAACGTGATCCCGGACGAGGCCAGGTTCGAGGCCACGGTGCGCACCTTCAGCAAGGAGAACCGGACGCTGGTCAAGCGCAGGCTGGTGGAGGTGGTGCAGGGGATCGCGGCGGCGCACGGGCTGGAGGCGGAGGCGTCGTTCGGGATGGGGTACCCCGTGACGGTGAACGACCAGAGCGAGACGGACTTCGTGGGCAGGACGGCCGACGAGTTGTTCGGGCCGGGCCGCTATTTCGTGGCGCCGCAGCCGGTCATGGGGTCGGAGGACTTCTCGTACGTGCTGGAGGAGGTCCCGGGGGCGTTCGTCTTCCTGGGGGCGTGCCCGCCGGACCGGGACCCGGCCACCGCGCCCTACAACCACTCCCCCGAGGCCGTGTTCGACGACGCGGTCCTGCCTGACGGCGCCGCACTCTACGCCTCACTGGCTCATTCGCGCCTGGGTTCATGAAGACGTGGGTGGTGACGGATCCCGGGCCGATGGCGTCCGGGCCGCTGGCGCTGGTCGAGCGCGAGGTCCCCGAGCCCGGCCCGGGCGAGGTGCTCGTGCGGGTGGAGGCGTGTGGCGTGTGCCGTACCGACCTGCATCTGGCGGAGGGCGACCTGCCTCCGCGGCGGCCGCTCACCGCTCCGGGGCACCAGGCGGTGGGCCGGGTGGAGGGCACCGGGCAGCGCGTGGGCGTGGCCTGGCTCCGCTCCACCTGCGGGAGGTGCCGCTACTGCCAGAGGGGCATGGAGAACCTCTGCCCGTCCTCCGCCTACACGGGATGGGACGCCGACGGAGGGTTCGCCGAATACCTCGTGGCGCCCGCCGGCTACATCTATGCCCTCCCGGATGACGTGCCGGCCGAGCGGCTGGCGCCGTTGTTGTGCGCGGGGATCATCGGCTACCGGGCGCTGGCCCGCTGCGACCTGCCGCCGGGCGGCAGGCTGGGGATCTACGGTTTCGGGGCCTCGGCGCATCTGACCGCGCAGGCGGCCATCGCGCAGGGCGCCACCGTGCACGCGGTGACCAGATCGGCGGCGTCGCGGCGGCTGGCGCTGGAGCTGGGCGCCGCCTCGGCCGGCGACCGGCCGCCGGAGCCGCTGGACGCGGCCATCCTGTTCGCGCCGGTGGGCGACCTGGTGCCGCCGGCGCTGGAGGCGCTCGACCGCGGCGGCACGCTCGCCATCGCCGGGATCCACCTCACCGACGTGCCGGTCCTCAACTACGACCGGCACCTGTTCCAGGAGCGGACGCTGCGCAGCGTGACCGCCAACACCCGAGCTGACGGGCGCGCCTATTTGGAGCTGGCGCTCGCGCATCCGCCCCACGTGACGATCGCCCCGTATCCCTTTGCGGAAGGCGGTCGTGCGCTTGTTGATCTGGCGAATGACCAGGTCAACGGGGCCGCTGTATTGATCATGAGCTGAAGTTTTACTTGACGGCGCTCGGTTTCACTCCGCACACTCATGAAGGAAAGTTACATTAGCTTCACAACCTGTGGAGATTATTGACGCTGATGTGGCGCGATCGTAGTGTCCCGGTCAATCCCTCGAGACATCCCCCGGAGCGGCAGATGAAGCGACTTGCAGCGGTAGTGGCGGTGCTGGGCCTTGCCACCGCGACAGCGGCGTGCAGCGGCGGCACCACCAACAGGTCCGGCGGCGGCAGCGGCGGCGGTGGCCTCTTTACTACGGTCGACGTCCTCAAGCCGGGCCTCGACGCGAGCGGCCCCGCCAACCCGTGGGCCCCCAAAGGCAACTCTTTCCTGGGCTACAACGCGATGAAGCTCGGCTGGGTCAAGAACCACCTGACCGACCCCAACCAGTTCTATCCGGGCATCGCGGCCAGCTGGGAGATCGCGCCCGACAACTCCTCGATCACCCTGAAGCTCCAGCCGAACGGCAAATGGTCCGACGGCAAGCCGGTGACGGCCGAGGACGTGAAGTTGTCCCTCGGGCTGGCCTACACCACCGGCAGCACCGCCTTCGCGGTCACGCCGGGCGCCGCGGGCGCCGCGGCCGACATCCAGGTCGTGGACGACAAGACGGTCAAGATCACCCAGGACATGTCGAACCCCAGCGCCAAGTTCGCGCGGGGCGTCATGGACAGCTGGGTCGTACCGGCCCACGTGTGGGGCAGCCTGATGCCCGCCGACTTCTGGGACAAGCTGAAGACCTCGCGCGGCACCGGCGCCGCGGCCGACAAGGCCCGCGAGGAGATCCTCGCGATGGGCCAGAAGGTGCTGGCCTTCGCCCCCCAGAAGGACGTCTCGGCCGGCCCGTTCGTGCTGGAGCGGGTCAACCCGGGCGAGGCGCTGCTGCTGAAGAACAAGAACTTCTACAACGCCGCGAACGTCGCCCCGGACCAGGTGAAGCTCCTCAACTACAGCGGCAACGAGCAGATCTGGAACTACCTGAGCGCCGGCAAGCTCGACCACGCGGGCTTCACGGCCATGCCCACCGACGTGATGAACCGGATCAAGCAGGCGCCCGGCTCCAACGTCGTCAAGGGCTTCTCGCCGGTGGCCGTCGGCATGGCGTTCAACCAGTCGAAGAAGCCGTACGACAACGTGCACGTGCGCCGCGGCCTGGCGTATCTGATCGATCGCGACGAGGTGACCAAGGTGGCCTCGCCCGAGGGCGGCACCCCTGCGGTGACGACGTCCGGCATCCATCAGAAGCCCGCGCAGGAGTGGATCGGCCCCGAGCTGGCCGCCCTTGAGCCGTACAAGCACGACGTGGCCAAGGCGGAGGCCGAGTTCAAGGAGGCCGGCCTGCAGAAGAAGGACGGCAAGTGGACGCTGGCCGACGGCAAGCCGTGGAAGGTCACCATGCACGCGCCCGCGCCGTTCTCCGACTGGATCTCCGCGCAGGAGAACATCAAGAGCCAGCTCGTCGAGAACGGGGTGGACGCCGAGGTCGTGACCGTCGCGGACTACCCCGTCTACCTGGAGGAGATCGCGGCAGGCAAGTACGACGCCGGCTTCTGGCTGATGGCGCTCGGCCCCGCGCCGTACGACATCTTCCAGCGCCTCTACGGCGTCTCCAACGGCTGGACCAACGTGGCCGGCAAGGTCACGCACAGTGCCGCCGGCAAGGGCGGCAACTGGATGGGCAGCGCCGAGGAGATCGACGTGCAGGGCGTCGGCAAGGTCAACCCCGGTGAGCTGACCGCCAAGCTGAACGCGGTGACGGCCGAGGAGGCCAAGCCGATCATGGCGCAGCTCGCCAAGACGGCCAACCAGGACCTGCCCGCGATCCAGCTCTGGGACTACGTCAACGCCCAGTTCACCAACACGACCCGCTTCACCGGCTGGCCGGAGCAGGACAGCGACGTGCTGCGCCTGAACGCGGGAGTGTGGATGCAACTCGGCCTGGTCAAGAAGAAGCAGTAATACATGGTTCTCATCACACGGCGGCTCGCGGGCCACCTGGCCCGCGGGGTCGTCATGATCCTTGTTGTCGCCACGATCAGTTTCTTCATCGTCCGGAGCATTCCGGGCGACCCGGTCGCGGCGAACGTACAGAAACTGATCGAGCAGGGCATATCCCCCGAGGCGGCCGAGCAGGCGACGCGCGTGCTCTACGGCTTCCAGCCGAGGGGCTCGCTCTGGGAGCAGTACACCGACTACATGACCGGCCTGCTCACCTTCGACCTGGGCCAGTCGGTCACGCACGCCGGCGCGCCGGTCACCGACGTCCTGGCCGAGGCGGCCAGGTGGACCGTTCTGCCGGTGCTGGCCGGGACGCTGCTGAGCTTCTTCGTCGGCATCGTCATGGGCGTCTACGCGGCCATCAAGCGCTCCGGCAAGCTCGGCGACGTGCTGGCGGTCTCCGGATCGCTGCTGCACGGCGTGCCGCAGTACGTGCTGGGGCTGCTGCTGAGCGCGATCTTCGGCACGCTCATCCCGATCCTGCCGGCCGACGGGCCCGTGGACATCCTGTACGAGCCGGGGTTCAACGCCGGCTACGTCGGCTCGCTGGTCTCGCACGCGGTGCTGCCGGTGGCGACGTACGCGCTGGCCGCGTACGGCGGGTGGATCCTGGCGATGAAGTCGAGCGTCGTCACGGTGCTCGGCGACGACTTCATCCTCGCCGCGGAGCTGCGCGGGATGAAGCGGTCGATCATCTTCAGGTACATCATGCGCAACGCGATCCTGCCGCTGTTCACGATCCTGGCGCTGTCGCTGGGTCTGCTGCTGGGCGGCGCGGTGTTCATCGAACGGATCTTCAACTATCCGGGGCTCGGGAAGCTGCTGCTCGACAGCATCACGATGCGCGACTACGCGCTGATGGGCGGGGCGTTCCTGCTGATCACGGTCGCGATCATCGTGGCGAACATCGTCGCCGACCTGTTCTACAGCGTGATCGACCCGCGGGTGCGCAGCGGTGAGGAGGTGTCGGCATGAGTGTTCTGCTGGAGAGCTCGTCGACGAGCGCGGCCATGCGCCGCGACTTCTGGCGGGGCGTGTGGCGGGTCATGAAGCGCAAGCCCAGCCGCCTGGTGGGCGCGGTGCTCATGGCCGGGTTCGTGTTCATGGGCGTGTTCGGGCCGATGTTCTATCCGGACCCGCTCCCCCGCGACTCGAACCTGCTCACCCGGCCGCCGAGCTGGGAGCACTGGCTCGGCACCGACGACCAGGGCAGGGACGTGATCGCCCTGGTGGTCACCGGGTCGCGGTACGTGCTGCTGGCCGCGCTCGTGACCGCCGTCATCACGGTGGTCGTGGGCACCGGGATCGGGCTGTTCTCCGGCTTCAAGCGGGGCCGCTGGGACACCGTCCTCATGCGGGTGACCGACATGAAGCTGACCATCCCCGGCCTGCCGCTGCTGCTGGTGCTCTCCACGGTGTGGAAGTTCGGCAGCGCCGTGCAGATGGGCCTGGTGCTGGGGCTGCTCAGCTGGGGCGGCGTGGCGCGGGCGGTGCGGTCGCAGACGCTGTCGCTGCGCGAGCGCGGCTTCATCGAGGCGGCGCGCGGGCTCGGGTTGCCCACCACGCACATCATCGGCAAGGAACTGCTGCCGAGCATGGCGCCGTACATCGCGATGAACATGCTCATCGCGATCACGGGCGGCGTCTACGCGCAGGTCGGCCTGTTCTTCCTGGGCGTGCTGCCGTACGAGGCGAACAACTGGGGTCAGATGCTCAACACGGCCGTGTTCCGCTCGGGCGCGCTGACCGTGCCGAGCGCGCTCGGCTTCCTCATGGGGCCGCTGCTGGCGATCCTGCTGCTGACACTGGCCATCGTGCTCGTGGTCGACGCCATGGACGAGATCTTCAACCCCCGGCTGCGCGAGGAGTAAAGGGTGACAAAGCAAGCGCCGGGAGTGCGCATCGACGGCCTCACGGTCGTCTACAAGACCCCCGCGGGCGAGCTGCCCGCGGTCAGGAACGTCAATCTGACGCTGGAACCTGGCTCGATCACCGGCATCGTGGGCGAGTCCGGCTCGGGCAAGTCCACGCTGGCCCTGTCGCTGCTCAACGCGGTGCAGTCGCCCGGCAGGATCGCGGCGGGCAGCGTGGAGATCGACGGTCTCGGCGACGTGGCGAGGCTGCGCGGCGAGGAGCTGCGCAAGGCCCGCGGCAAGCACATCGGGTACGTCTTCCAGGCCGCCCAGAACTCGCTCAACCCGCTCAAGACGGTCGGCAAGCAACTGCTCGACCTGGGCCGCTCGCACGGCGTGGACGACCTGCGCGGCCTGGTGCGCGAGGCCAAGGAGCTGCTCGGCCGGATGGGGCTGGACGGCGCCAGGGTGCTCGACTCGCACCAGCACGAGCTGTCGGGCGGCATGCGCCAGCGCGTCGGCATCATGCTGGCGCTGGTGCTCAACGCCCACCTCGTGGTGCTGGACGAGCCGACGACCGCGCTCGACATGATCACGCAGGCGAACATCCTGAAGATCGTGCGCGAGGTGCACGCCGAGCGCGGGCTGACGACGCTGGTCATCACGCACGACATCGGCGTGGTGGCGGAGGTCGCCGACCGGCTGGCCGTCATGTACGGCGGCCGCCTGGTCGAGCAGGGCCCCACCCGGCAGGTGCTGGGCGCGCCGCGGCACCCGTACACCCGCGGTCTGATCAGGGCCATCCCGCGGCTGACCGGCGACATCGACGAGGCGCAGGCGCTGCCGGGGCGGCCGCCGACGCTGGCGACCGTGCCGAAGGAGGGCTGCGTGTTCAGGGAGCGCTGCCCGCTGCGCATGGACGTGTGCGACACCGTGGACCCCGAGGCGCACGCCGACGGGCCGCGGACGGTGGCCTGCCATGCCGTGACCGTGAAGGAGCACGTGTGATCACCGGGACTGGCATCGTCAAGACGTTCAAGCAGCGCGGGAGCGTGCTCGCCGGGCGCGAGGTGCGGGCGCTGCGGGGCGTGGACTTCGCGATCCCGAAGGGCGGGGCGGCCTCGTTCATCGGCGAGTCCGGGTGCGGCAAGACCACGCTGGGGCGGATCATCGCCGGGCTGGAGACGTACGACGAGGGCGAGCTCCTCATCGACGACGTCGCCATGTCGGCGCTGAAGCCCAAGCAGCGGCAGCCGCACTTCCGCAAGATCCAGCTGATCCACCAGGACCCGTACTCGGCGCTGAACCCGACCAGGACCATCCACCAGACCCTGCACGCGCCGCTCGCCCTGCGCGCCAGGCAGACCGGGCGGCCCGGGTCGTGGATCGAGGAGCGGGCGGCCGAGGTTCTGGCCCTGGTGGGGCTGGACCCGGGCACGGTGCTGTCGCGCTACCCGCACCAGTTGTCGGGCGGCATGCGGCAGCGGGTCGTCATCGCCCGCGCGCTGACCGTGGACCCGGAGATGCTGGTCGCGGACGAGGCCGTGTCGATGATCGACGTGTCGCTCCGGCTGGGCATCCTGGCGCTGCTGAAGGACCTGCGCGAGCGGCTCGGCGTGAGCGTGCTGTTCATCACGCACGACGTGGCCACCGCCCGCTACATCGGCGACGACGGCGAGCTGTACGTCATCTACCGCGGCCAGGTCGTCGAGCGCGGGCCCGTGGACACGGTCATCGCCGACCCCGTGCACCCGTACACGCAGGCGCTGCTGTCGGCCATCCCGGTGCTGCACGGCCTGGAGCAGCCGGGCGAGCAGCCGGTGGTGCCGCTGGAGTCGCTGGACGAGAGCCAGGCCGACGAGGGCTGCCTGTTCGCCCGCCGCTGCCCGTTCCGCGGTGAGCGGTGCACGACCGAGCGGCCGCTGCTGCAGCTGACGGAGGGCGTACCGCAGGAGCACGCGTGCTTCTACCCCGAGCGCCGCGGCGTGATCGCCCGCCCGCATGAGCCCAGCTCCATGAGCGAGGTGTGATGACGCCCGCGGAGCTCACCGAGGGCGCGCGGATCGCCGAGGCCGCGCTGACGCTGGACGCCGGAGAGGGCGCCGCCCTGGTGGCGCGGCTGTCGCGGCCGCCCGCCGATCGCCGGTGGACGGCGCTGGTCGCGGACGGCGGGATCGTGATGGCGTCGTTGTCGTCGAAGGACCCCGCCGCCGGGCACCTCGACCTGCTGGCCGTGCGTCCTTCCGCTCAGGGGCGGGGACGCGGCCGGGAGCTGGTGCTGGCGGCCGAGGAGTGGCTGCGCGGCCACGGCGCGCGGGAGGCCCGCTGGGCCGGGAACCCGCCGTGCTACGCCTGGCCGGGGATCGACGTACGCTACACCGCCGCCGCCTGCCTGGCCGAGAGCCTCGGTTACGAGCGCTACCACGTGGCCTGGAACATGACGGCCGACCTGAGCGGCGACCTGTCCGTCGAGGACGACCTGCCGCGGCTGGAGCAGGCCGGGGTCGCCGTGCGCGCGGCGGGCGCGGACCGGGAGCGGGTGGCGGCCTTCGTCGCCGAGCACTGGAACGAGCGGTGGGCGTGGGAGGCGGCCAACGCGGCCGGGCTGCACTACGCCGAGCGTGACGGAGCCATCCTGGCCTTCGCCGCCTGGGGGACGCGGCCGTACTGGTTCGGGCCCATGGGCACCGCGCCGGCCGCCCGCGGGCTCGGCCTCGGCCGGGTGCTGCTGCGCAGGTGCCTGGCCGAGCAGCGGGCCGCGGGGCAGACCGGCGCCCAGATCGCGTGGGTGGGGCCGTTGCGGTTCTACTCCCGGGCCGTGGGCGCGCGGGCGGAGCGCGTCTTCTGGCTCTACCGGCGCGACCTGGCGTGATGGCGCGCCCTGTGCGGGAGTCAGATCGGTCAGGACGCCGGTCGGGTTCGTCATCACTCAGACGTGGGTACCTCCCGCGAGCGCGGGATCCGCGGCCCAGGCGCTCAGCACCGGTTCTCAGCAGCGTCATAGGACCATGATGCTGAAAGATATTTACAAGAGGGAAGAAAAAGGTGGAAATTAGCGTCATGATTGATCCGCTACCCGAGCTGTCCACCGAGCAGAGCGATCCCCGCTACAGCCAGATCGACCGGCTGCCGACGGAGCAGATCGCCCGGCTGATGAACCAGGCCGACGCCGCCGTGCCCGCGGCCGTCGCGGTGGCGATCCCGGCCATCACGGGGGCCATCGAGGCGATCTCCGCCAGGATGGCCCAGGGCGGCCGGCTCCTGTACGTCGGCGCCGGCACCTCCGGGCGGCTGGCCGTGCTCGACGCCAGCGAGTGCCCGCCCACCTTCGGCACCGACCCCTCGCTGGTGCAGGGCGTCATCGCCGGCGGGCCCGACGCGCTCACCCGCTCCGTCGAGGGTGCGGAGGACGACGCCGAGGCGGGCGCGGCGGCGATGAAGGACCTGGCGGCCGGGCCACTGGACTCCGTGATGGGCGTGTCCGCCAGCGGGCGGGCCCCTTTCGTGCTGGGCGCGCTGGCGGAGGCGGCCGGCCGCGGCGCGCTCACGGTGGGCCTGTCGTGCAACGAGGGCGCGCCGCTGTCGGCCGCCTCCGAGCACGCGATCGAAGTGGTCGTGGGTCCTGAGGTGGTGACCGGCTCGACCCGGCTGAAGGCGGGCACGGCCCAGAAGCTCGTGTTGAACATGATCTCCACCATCTGCATGGTCAAGCTCGGCCGCACGTACGGGAACCAGATGGTCGAGATGTCGGCGATGAACAACAAGCTGGCCGGGCGGGCGCTGCGCATGGTCAGGGACATCACCGGCGCCGACGAGGAGACGGCCGAGGCGGCGCTGGACGCGGCGGACGGGCAGACGAAGATCGCGGTGCTGATGATCCAGCACGGCATCGACGCGGACGCGGCCCGCGCGCTGCTGGCCTCGCACGGCGAGCGGCTCAGCGACGCGCTGAGCGGCTGAGGGGCACGTCACGGGGTATCGGGGTGTCGGTATCGGGGTGTCGGTATCGGGGTGTCGGTATCGGGGTGTCCGGGGGAAGGTTACGGGGATGTCCGATCGGCTGGATCGCCCGGCGGGGCCGGAAGGGGACGCGGGCAGGCCGGATCGGCTGGAGGCGATTCTCGCGGGAGCGGTGCCGCGGGTCTGCGCGGCGGCGGTCGCGCTGATCGCCGTGGACGGCGCCGTGGTGGCCGCGGCCGCGACCGGCGAGCTCGTACGTTACGCCGACGCGGGGGGAACCCTGGCCGCGGAACGCCCGCCCGCGCACCGCGACTCGATCTTCGACCTGGCCTCGATCAGCAAGTTGTTCACCACGGCCGTACTGCTCTCCCTGGCCGAGGAGGGCCGCGTCGCCCTCGACGAGCCGGCCGCCTCCTGGATCCCGGGGCTGGACCGGCGGATCACTCTCCGCCGCCTGCTCACCCACACGGCGGGACTGGCCCCGACCCGCCGCATCGACCTGGAGCTGCCCGAGGCGGACGCGGCCGAGCGCATGGCCGCGATGCCGGCGACGCCGATCACCCATCCGGTCGGCGGGCCCTACCTCTACAGCGACGTCGGCATGGTGCTGGCGGGCCGGCTCGCCGAGCTGGCCGGCGGCGCGCCGCTCGACGCCCTCGTACGCTCCCGCGTCACCGCCGTGCTCGGCCTGACCGGCACCGGCTACCGGCCGCCGGCCCAGTCGGCGGCCCAGCCGGCGGTGCTGTCGCGGATCGCCGCCACCGAGTGGAAGCCGGAGCGCCCGGGACCCGGCTGCGTGCGCGGCGAGGTGCACGACGAGACCGCCTACGCGCTGGGCGGCGTGGCGGGGCACGCCGGGCTGTTCGCCACGGCGGACGACCTGCTGGCCTTCGGGGAGGCGCTGCGCCTGGGCGGGGGGCCGATGTTGCGGCCGGAGAGCGTGGCCGAGATGACGCGCGACCAGGGCGCCGAGGGTGCCCCCTTCCGTCACGGGCTGGGCGTGCGCATCGGCGATCCGGCCATCGCCGGGCCGCTGGCGGGCGCGTACGGCCATTCGGGGTTCACCGGCACCTCGCTGCTGATCGACCCTGCGCGCCGGCTCACCGTCGTGCTGCTGACCAACGCCGTCCATCCCGTACGGGGCCGCGACGGCATCCGCGGGCTGCGCCACGCCGTCGCCGCCGAGGCGCTGCGCCTGGCCCGGTGACAAACCTGCTGAACGGACTGCCGCTGCGGTCTTGACCAGGCCCGATGGCGGGGCGGCAGATTGTCGGTAGCGTGGTGGGCATGGCTGTCCATCTCAACCACACCATCGTGCCGGCCGCGGACAGGGACGAGACCGCCGCCTTCCTCGCCGACGTGCTCGGCCTCGAGCCGGCGCCGATCTACGGGCCGTTCCGCGTGGTCTCGCTGGCCAACGGCGTGTCGCTGGACGTGATGCAGGTCGACGGGCCGGTGCCCGCGCAGCACTACGCGTTCCTGGTCGGTGAGGAGGAGTTCGACCGGATCTGGGGGCGGATCAAGGACCGCGGCCTCACCTTCTGGGCGGACCCGTCCCACCGGCAGCCGGGGCGGATCAACACCAACGACGGGGGCCGCGGCCTCTACTGGTCGGACCCGAACGGCCACAGCCTGGAGATCATCACGGTGCCGTACGGCGGATGGGGCTAGGGCGCCAGGGCCTCCAGCGCCTCCTCGGCCCGGCGCATGGCCTCCTTGGGGTCGGCGGTGACGATCTCGTGGTCGAAGTTGAGGTCGTGGAAGACGTCCGTCACGCCCTGGACGGCCAGGTCGTCCACGTCGCGCCTGATCTTGTCGTACGGGCCCGTGAGCGGGCGCTCGCCGGCGGCCCTGACCTGGGTGACGCCGCGGCACACGAACCGGAAGGCGCCCGCGTCCCGCCCCGACTCCGCCAGCACCGCCTTGATCAGCTCCACCCGCCCGGCGACGGCCGACAGGTCCTCCCTGCTGGAACTCACCCAGCCGTCGGCCAGCCGCGCCGCGCGGCGCAGCGCGACCTCGGCGGTGCCGCCCAGCAGGATCGGCGGCGGCCCCGGCGCCGGCTTGGGGTCGATGTGGGACGGCGGCACCCGGTAGAAGGCGCCGGCGTGCTCCACCACGTCGTCGGTCCACGCCTTGCGCAGCACCTCGACGAACTCCTCGCCCCTGCGCCCACGCCGCTCGAAGTCCGTGCCCGCCGCCTCGAACTCCTCGGGCAGCCAGCCCAGCCCGATCCCCGCCGTGAGCCGGCCGCCGGCGAGCGTCTGCAGCGTGGCCAGCTGCTTGGCCAGCACCACCGGCTGCACGTATGCGTTGATCACCGCCACGGCGAGCCCGATCCGGCCGGTCATGCCCGACAGGTGGGCCAGCGTGACGACCGGGTCGTGCACGCTGCGGTACGTCGGCCCCATCGGATGCCCCACCGGGTACAGCACCCGCTGGAACGTCCACAGCTCGTGATAGCCGAGCTCCTCGGCCCGCGTGGCGATGCGGCGCATGTTCTCGGGCGTGGCCCAGGGCCCTGACTGCGGTACGGCGAAACCGATTCTCATGCCCCCTAGTCTGTACGAGTGGGTCTGAAGGAGGAGCTGGCGGGGATAGCCGCCGCGTACGGCGGATCGGGTGCGCCCGTGCTTCATCCGACGCGCACGGACGTCGTCGTGTTACGCAGGGGCGAGGTCGTGGTCAAGGCCCATTCCGCCCGCGACGACGCCGAGTCGCTGCGCGTCCGGCTGCGGGCCGCCGCCTCGGCCGCCGTCAGCGGCGTCATGCTGGCCCCGCTCCATCCCGAGGTGCTGACGGCCTCCGGCCGCGCGGTCACGGTCTGGCCCGCCGGCCGCCCCGTCTCCCAGGACGACCCCGGCGCGGCGCCCTGGGAGGAAGGGGCGAGGCTGCTGGGCACGCTGCACGCCATCCCCCTCACGCTGCTGCCGCCGCTGCCCCCCGCCGGGGGCCCGGCGCGGGCCGCCCGCGCGGTGGGGCGCATGTCCGGCGACGGGCCCGTCGAGCAGCTCATCAGGCGGGCGTTCAAGGAGCTGCCCGAGTCCGCCCCCGCGCCGGGGCTGCTCACACACGGCGACTGGCACCTCGGCCAGCTCGTCCACCGCGACCGGTGGCTGCTCATCGACGTCGACGACCTGGGCGTCGGCGACCCGGCGTGGGACCTGGCCAGACCGGCCGCCTGGTATGCCGCCGGCCTGCTGGATCCGGCCGTGTGGGAGCGGTTCCTGGGCGCTTATCTGGCCTCCGGCGGACCCGCGCTCGGACGGGGCGATGATCCGTGGCGGCAACTGGACGTGCCGGCCCGGGCGCTCACCGTTCAGCTGGCCGCGGTGGCGGTGTTCAACGCCGAGCGCGACGGCCGGGAACTGGACGAGGTCGAACATTCGTTGGTCGAGTCGTGCAACAGAATCGTCCGAGCGTGACAGGGTCGCGCGCGGTAGGTTTCATCCTGGAGACCCTGAAGCCAAGGAGAGCGACTTAGATGCAGTGCCCTAAGTGCCGCGGGAACATGCGGACCTATGAGCGCAACGGCGTCCACATCGAGCAGTGCGACAACTGCCGTGGGATCTTCCTCGACTACGGCGAGCTCGAGACGCTGACCAGGATGGAGACGCAGTACCACGCGGCTCCCCCGCCCCCCGCCCCCGGCCCCGGCCCCGCCTGGGGTGCGCCGCACGGCGGCGGCCACCACTACGGCCACCACCGGCAGCGCAGCTGGGTGGGCATGCTGTTCTCGACCTGATGCGCCGGGGCCGCGCGCCGAGGAGGGGTGCGCGGCCCTGCCGCACCAGCGTCCGCCGGCGCACCCGCTGACCGCGAGCCGGATCAGCCGGGGAAGTCGTCCGGGTCCACCTGGGCCGTGGGGGCGTTGCCGCCGGAGATGGCGTGCAGCGTGATCCGCCAGTCGTGCCACCGGATCTGGGTCGCCGTGAAGGTCGTCTTGAACTTCACGGTCTTCTGGAACCGCTCGAAGCTGCACTCCCGGGTGAACGCCTTGCTCCTGCCGTCCCAGTCCACCCCGTGCGTGAAGTAGATCTTGTAATTGCCGTCACGCACCCCCCGGATCTTGAACTTCGCCTTCTTGCGCACGTACACGGTGAACGCCTTGCTGCCACCCCGCAGCACCGTCACGACGGCGTCACGCGAGGCCCCGTTGTCGATCTCCAGCGAGCTGCGCCCGTTGAGCGTGCCCTTGCGGATGAACGAGCCGTTGCTCAGCCGCCTCGTCTGCTTCCGCCCCGCCTTCACGTCCACGACGTCGGCCGGGTAGTCGCCGGCGCTCTCCAGGGTCTCGCCCGCCTGGTCGAGTGCGGCCAGCTTGTCGTCGAGGTCGGTGAGCACGGCCGACGACGTGCACAGGTCACGCGCGCCGACCTTGCCCTCCGCGGTGCTCAGCGCCGTGGAGAAGTCCCGCAGGCTGGTGACGTACGCCTCGTGCTGAGTGCGTACGGCGTCGGGCGGGGTGAGCGCGGACAGCCCGTCGGCGGCCCCGTTCAGCGCCTCCGCGGCCCTGGTCACCCGCTGATTCAGCGCCTTGACCCCGCGCGCGCTCGCCATGGCGCTGATCGCGCCGGCCATGGCCTTGTGCCTGCTGCCGAGCTCGGTCTTGTAGCCCTCGGGCGTCAGCGCACTCAGGCTCGGGCTGACGGATACCGTCCCGCCGCTGTCCGTGGGGGCGGCGGCCTGGCCGCCGGCAACGCCGGTGACCCGCGACTCACCGCCTTCCGGCGTGGGCACGGCGGAGGAACATGCGCTGAGCGTGAGTGTCGCTAACGCGAGAACACACGAGATCAACCGGGGTGCAGCCACCTGCCACACTATCGCCCGGTTGCTCCCCGTACGTCAATCTGGAGACTCGTTGATCAAGGTTCCGTCAGCCCCTCCTCGCGGTCCTGCCGCAGCCGGCGGGTGATGCCGATGGTCTCCAGGAACGGCAGGTCGTGGCTGGCCACGACGAGTGCGCCCCGGTACGCGGACAGCGCCTGCGCGAGCTGGCGGACGCTGGGCATGTCCAGGTTGTTGGTCGGCTCGTCGAGCAGGAGCAGCTGCGGCGGCGGCTCCGCCGACAGCAGCGCGGCCAGCGTGGCGCGGAAGCGCTCGCCGCCCGACAGCGTGCCGACGGCCTGGTTGACCCGCTCGCCCCGGAACAGGAAGCGCGCCAGCCGGGCCCGCACGTCGTTGACCGAGGCGGAGGGCGCCACGGTCCGCACGTTGTCCACCACGCTCAGCGCATCGTCCAGCAGGTCGAGCCGCTGCGGCAGGTAGCGGACCGGCACCTGGGCACCGTGCTCGAGGATCCGCTTGAGGAGGGTCGTCTTGCCGGATCCGTTCGGGCCGAGCAGCGCGATCCGCTCGGGCCCGCGGATGACGAGCGTCTCCAGCACCCTCGCCTCCAGCTGGGACTCGGCCGCGCCGGTGGGCGGCGGCGGGTCGAGCGGGAGGACGAGGACCGTGCGGCCGGCCGGGACCTCGGTGCCCGGAAGCTGGATGCGGATCTCCGCGTCGTCGCGTACGGCCTGCTCGGCCTCGGTGAGCCGCTCGCGGGCCTCCTCCAGCTTCTCCTGGTGCAGGGTGCGCTGTTTGCCGGCGGTCACCTGAGCCTTCCGCTTGAGACCGTTCGCGACGATCTTCGGCGCCTTGTTGTTCGCGGCCGCCTTCTTGCCGGCCCGGATGTTCCGGTCGATCCTGGTCCTGGCCTCGATCAGCTCGCGCTGCTGCCGTCTCACATCGCCTTCGGCGGTGCGCACCATGCGCTCGGCGGCCTCCTGCTCGGCCGCGATCTGCTCCTCGTAGGCGGAGAGGTTGCCGCCGTACATGCGCACCGCGCCCTCGCGCAGCTCGGCGACCTGGTCGACGAGCTCCAGCAGCGTGCGGTCGTGGCTGACCACCACGAGCACCCCCTGCCAGGCCGACACGGCGGCGTAGAGCCGCTCGCGGGCGTCGAGGTCGAGGTTGTTGGTGGGCTCGTCGAGCAGCAGCACGTCGGGCCGCTTCAGCAGCTGGGCGACGAGCGCGACCATGATGGTCTCGCCGCCGGACAGCGTGCCGACCGTGCGGTCCAGGCCGATGTGGGTCAGGCCGAGCCGGTCGAGCTCGGCCCGCGCCCGCTCCTCGACGTCCCAGTCGTCCCCGATCACGGCGAAGTGCTCCTCGGCCACGTCGCCGCTCTCGATGGCGTGCAGCGCGGCCCGCTTCCCGCTGATCTCCAGCAGGTCGGAAACGGTACGGGCGGCGGCGAGCGGTACGTTCTGCGGCAGGTATCCGACCTCCCCGGAGACGGAGACCGACCCGGACCGCGGGACGAGCTCACGGGCGATGATCTTCAACAGGGTGGACTTGCCCGACCCGTTGACCCCGATGAGCCCGGTACGGCCGGCGGGGAAGGCGGCATCGAGCCCGTCGAGCACCTTGCGGCCGTCCGGCCAGCCGAAGGAGACATGGTCGACGACGATAGAAATAGACATAAGGCGGCTCCCATCACAAAAATCGAAATTTCGTGACTTGGCGGGAAATCACCGCAAATGCGCGCGACGCACGAGGAACTCGGCAGCGGAGTCCGCGACAGAGGGCGAGGATGGTCGCCAGAGGTCCAGGTGTGCGCGCAAGGCCCATGACAGGGCGAACGGCGCGGTGCCCGCGACCTCAGATCCTCAAATCAACTGCCCTCACGGGTCGGGGATAAGACGCCCGCCAGCCTATGCGACGTCTCGATCACCTGGCAACCCGGCGGGCCCGGTGGGCCGCGACGTTGACCCTGTTCGCGCAGGCCAGCGAGCAGAACCGGCGCCGGCCGTTGCGCGAGGTGTCGACGTAGACGATCTCGCACCCCTCCCGGCCGCACCGCCCCAACCGGCCGCCGCCGGCGAACGACATGCACATGGCCAGGCCGCCGGCGGTGGTGTCCTTGGCCCTCGAGACGACGTCGGCGTCCGGGGAGTAGAAGTGCAGGTGCGGCTCGCGGCCGTCGTGCGCGCTGACGTACGGCTTCGAGGCGGTGATGTCCAGCAGATCGTTGATCAGCTTGATCTGCGCGTCCTGGTCGGGCTCGCCGAACACCGGGTCGAGCCGCCGCGCCCACGCCCGCAGCTCCTCTGCCTGCTCGGCCGTGACGGCGGCGCGCAGGAGCCGGTGCTCGGTCAGCATCGCCTCGGCCGCCGCCGGGCTGAAGTCGGTCGCGTTGACCAGCTCGGCCGCGAGCGCCGCCCCGTTACCGCCGTAAGCATTGAAGTGCATAAGCTCATTACATCAGGGTGAGAGCATGCATACCAGACAGCCGCACGACCCGTTCGCCCTGACCGTCGTCTCCTCGCACCGCACCTCCGAGGGCCTGGTCTCCTATCTGCACTGCGCCTGCGGCGCGTGGGAGGTGCGCACCGCCCGCGCGGTCGCCGCCGTCTCCCCGCCGATCAGGACCATCGACTGACCCGGCCCCGACGTCCTAAAGTCTGGTCAACACCTCCAGGAGGCCAGGCATGTCCAGCATTCCCGCCCTGCTACGCGACCGCATCGCGGCCACCCCAGACGCCGAGGCGTACCGAGTTCCCTCGGACGGCGACTGGAAATCGATCTCGTGGCGGGAGGTGGGCGAGCGGGTGCGCGGGCTGGCTCTGGGGCTGGCCGAACTCGGCTCGGGGCCGGGCAGACGGGTGTCCATCCTGTGCTCGACCCGGCTCGAGTGGATCCTCACCGACCTGGCCGTGCTGGCGACCGGCGCCGCCACGACCACGATCTACCCGTCCAACACGGCCGCCGAGTCCGCGTTCGTCATCACCGACTCCGGCAGCACGATCGTCATCGCCGAGAACGACGACCAGGTCGCCAAGATCAGGTCCGTGCAGAAGGAACTGCCCGACGTCACCAACGTGGTGGTCATCGACGGCTCGCCGAGCGACGACGGCTGGGTGGTGACGCTCGACTCCGTACGCTCGGACCCTGCCGGCGAGAGCGGCGCCTACGACGCGATGGTCGACGCCATCGCCCAGGACGACCTGGCCACGCTCATCTACACCTCGGGGACCACCGGCCGGCCCAAGGGCGTGGAGCTCACCCACGACAACTGGCTCTACGCCGCCGGCGCGGTCCGCCAGATCGGCCTGATCTCCCCGGCCGACCTGCACTTCCTGTGGCTGCCGCTGTCGCACTCGTTCGGCAAGCTGCTCCAGGTCGTGATGATCGACATCGGCGTGCCGACCGCGATCGACGGCCGCCTCGACAAGATCGCCGAAAACCTCGGCGTGGTCAGGCCGACGGTCATGGCGGCCGCGCCGCGCATCTTCGAGAAGATCCACAACACGGTGGCCGCCACCGTGCAGCGCGAGGGCGGCGTCAAGCTGAAGATCTTCAACTGGGCGCGCGGGACCGGCGTGAGGGTCAGCCGGGCCCGCCAGCGCGACGCGGCCATCCCGCTCACCACCCGCGTCGAGTACGCCCTGGCCGACCGCCTGGTCTTCGCCAAGCTCCGCGACCGGTTCGGCGGCCGGATCCGCTACTTCATCTCCGGCGCCGCCCCGCTGAACCAGGAGATCGCCGAGTTCTTCGACGCGGCCGGCCTGACCATCCTCGAGGGGTACGGCCTGACCGAGTCGTCCGCGGGCAGCTTCCTCAACCGGCCGGACTCGGCGAAGTTCGGCACCGTCGGACAGCCGCTGCCCGGCACCGAGGTCCGCATCGCCGACGACGGCGAGATCCTCATCGGCGGGCGCGGCATCATGCGCGGCTACCACGGCCTGCCGGAGGAGACCGCCGCGGCGCTGGAGGACGGCTGGCTGCACACGGGCGACATCGGCGAGCTGGACGAGGAGGGGCGGCTGCGCATCACCGACCGCAAGAAGGAGCTGATCAAGACCTCGGGCGGCAAGTACGTCGCGCCGACGTACCTGGAGGGCCGCATCAAGGCGGCCTGCCCGTACGTGTCGCACGTGTTCGTGCACGGAGACCGGCGCAACTTCGTCACGGCGCTGGTCACGCTCGACATGGACGTCGTCAAGCCGTGGGCGCAGGCCGAGTCGCTGCCGGAGGACCCGCAGGAGCTGTGCGAGCACCCGCGCGTGCGCGAGGAGGTCCAGAAGGCGATCGACCAGGTCAACGTCGGCGAGGCCAGCTACGCGACGGTCAAGAAGTTCGCGATCCTGGCCGACGACTTCGCCGTGGAGACTGGCGAGCTGACGGCCAGCCTCAAGATCAAGCGCAAGGCGATCGAGGGGCGCTACGGCGAAACGCTGGACTCCTTCTACACGGGCTGACCGCGGATCCACCGTGGCGGCCGGGCGTTCCAGCACGCGCGTCTGGACCGCGTGCGGCGCGAGAGCGTCAGAAGGGGAGCCAGCCGGTCCGGCCGTGCCAGGTGCCGCCGGCCGCCAGGTGGTCGGCGATCGCCCGTTCCAGCCGCGTGCGGCGGGGCAGCGGGTCCGGGCCGGCGGCGTCCCGGCCGAACACGAACTCCACCATGCCGGAGTCGTCGAGCCGGTGGAGGAGGTGGAAGCGCCGCTGGAAGGCCATGATGTTGGAGTCGGCGGGCAGGTAGCGGGCCAGTTGATCGTCGAGCAGCCACGACCCGCATGTCATGACGTGCGGGCGCTCGTCGGGGAAGTGCCGCGGGAAGAAGGCCCTGGCCCGCTCGAACGACGCGTCGCACGCCTCGGGCGTCAGCGGGCCGTGGAAGTCGGGGATGTGCACGCCGAGCGCCGGGTCGCCGGGCCCGGACGGCAACCCCGCCGCGCGGACCGCCTCCCCCGTCCTGCGGCCCAGCCGGGACCGGTTGAACTGGAGCCGCCCCAACTCGTAGAGGACACCCCTGGCGTGCAGCATGAACCAGTGGGGCGAGTGCAGGCCGCCGGTGCCGTGGCGCTTACGGTGCACCGCCATGTTCCGCCCCAGGTCGGTGAACGTCGCCCACGACACCTCCTCCGGGACGCCCAGCTCGCGGTGGTAACGCCGGGTGTGCGGGAGCGCGGCGAGGAAGACGTGTACGTAGAAGTACGGCCCCAGCTCGGGCAGCGACCGGAACGGCGGCGGGTCGTCCAGGCTGCCCATCGTGGACACCAGCGAGTGCACGCAGCGCTCGGCGAGCCACCACTGCGGGCTGCCCGGCTCGGGACGACCGGCGATGACCGCGTTGACGTCCTCGTGCGGCACGGCCAGCCGCAGCAGCTCTGACGGCAGGTCGCCGGGGAAGGCGAGGTCGAAGCCGCCGAGGGATTCGAGGTGCGCGAGCCAGGCCGGATGGGCACGCAGAAGCGTCTTGACGTCCATCGCCGCCAGCCTAATACGCCGCTGAGACCGGAAATCTTGAATTCTTCCGACCTGATCGCATGGGCGGCGTTACGCTCAGTCGTCCCGTTCTCGACCCCCGGAGAGCACCGTGGCCATTGATCTGGTATTACGGCGGGAGTGGCTGGCGCGCGAGCCACGCGGCACGTACACGCAGCTTGACTCCACCAGGGGAGTGAAGGTGCATTACACGGGCGGCAGGGTCGCCCCGGGGATCGTGGACGACCACGATCAGTGCGTCGCGCTGGTCCGGTCCATCCAGGGCTATCACATGGACGGCAACGGCTGGATCGACATCGGCTACTGCGTGGACGAGAACACGGAGATCCTGACCCGGCAGGGCTGGAAGTCGTATCGCGCGCTGCGTACCGGAGACCAGGCGCTGACCCTCAATCACGAAACCGGTCTGTCGGAATGGCAGCCGGTGCTGGAGGTGTGCGTCTTTCCGGCCCGCCCCCGGGAAATGGTGCGGATGGAGGGGGCCGGACACTCCTCGCTCACCACACCGCAACATCGCTGGCCGGTCGAACGCCGGCGCACGAGAATGCGGTGGCGGAAGAGAGCCGGCGGCGGAACGTCTCAGCGGGTCGTCACGGGTTTCGATCGTTTATGGGTGACCACGGAGACGATGGGACATCGGGATCGGATTCCGCTCGCGGCCCCGTGCGCGGATCTGCCCGGCGAGGCGAAATGGTCCGATGCCTTCGTCGAACTCGTGGCCTGGTTCTCGGCGGCGGGCCGCGTCGGATCCGTCGGGCGCACGATGTGCGCCACCCTTCGCCAGGCGCCGAGCAATCCGCTCTATGCCGCCCGGATTCGCGCCGCGCTCACCTCCGTCTTCGGCCCTTCCCTTTCCGAGGCCGGTGGGGCGGCCCGGTGGCGTGAGATCGTCAGCGGGCGATTCGTCGAATTCCAGCTGTCCGCCGAAGCGGGCCGGCGGCTGGCCGAGGTCGCTCCCCGGAAGGCGCCTGACTTCGTTTTCCTGCTTTCTCTCACACGGGCGCAGCTGTCGCTGTTCATCGAGACCTCGCTCGCGGCCGGCGGTGACACGCCGGCGTGGAAGGACCGGGCGGCCGCCGAGGCGTTCATGTTCGCGGTCCTGCTGACCGGGGCGCCGGCCACGCTGCGTCCCCAGCCTCCGGCGCTGAGATGGCAGGTGGACATGACGCGGCAGCAGCACTTCTCGCCCGGCGACGCCACGATCAGCCGGGAGACCTATCACGGGGAGATCTGGTGCCCCCGGACCGCGAACCAGAGTTGGCTGGCCCGGCGGGCGGGCAGCGTCTATTTCACCGGCAACTCCTACGTGGCCTGCCCGCACCGGAAGGTGTTCGAGGGGCGGGGGCTGCACCACCTGCCGGCCGCGAACGGCCCGGGGCTCAACGCCGGCCACTACGCCGTGCTCGCACTGGTCGGCAACTCGGGGCTCGTCCAGCCGCCCGACGGGGTGCTGCACGGGATCCTCGACGCGGTCCAGTACGTACGCGACCGCGGCCGCGCCGGCCCGGAGATCAAGGGACACCGCGACGGATACGCGACCGACTGCCCCGGCGACCCGCTCTACGCCTGGATGCGGCGGGGCGCGCCCCGGCCGGGAGAGAGCGCACCGCCGGACCCGGTGGCGCCGCCCTTCCCCGGGCGGCTGCTGAAGTACCCGCCGGTGACGCGCGGCGAGGACGTGCGCACGTGGCAGCGGCAGATGCGGGCGCGGGGCTGGGAGCTTGACGTGGACGGCGCGTACGGCAGCGAGTCGCGCGAGGTGTGCCGCGGGTTCCAGCGCCGGCAGGGCGTCGAGGACGACGGGATCGTGGGGCCGGTCACGTGGCGGCTGGCCTGGGAGGCCCCGCCAAGTTGATCCGTTCTGGGGTGGCCCCGGGGTTACTGGGCTCCCGGTGCTCCACCTACTATCCGAACCATGGAACTGGCAGCGGGGTTCGCACCCACGACCCGGGACGACTGGCGGGCGCTGGCGGCGGAGGTTCTGCGCAAGTCGGGCATCGAGGCGGGCTCGCCCGAGGAGGCGCTGGCGAGCGCCACCTATGACGGGCTGACGGTCGCGCCCCTCTACGACATGGATGACGTGCCCGGTGCGCCGGGGCTGCCCGGGACGCCGCCGTACGTGCGCGGGTCGCGAGCCGTCTCCGGCTGGGACGTGCGGCAGCGGCACGCCGTGCCCGACCCGGAAGCGGTGCTGGCCGACCTGGAGAACGGCGTCACGTCGCTCTGGCTGGTCGTCGGGGACGGCGCGATCCCGGTCGGAGCGCTGGAGGCGGTGCTGAAGGACGTCTACCTCGACCTGGCGCCCGTCGTGCTCGAGGCCGGCGGGCTGGCGCGGGAGGCCGCCGAGGCGCTGTTCGGGCTGGCCGCCGCGCGCGAGACAGCGGTGAGCGGCAATCTGGGGGCCTCCGGTGCGGCCGGGGCCGAGCTGGCGGTGCGGTGCGCCGCCGAGTTCCCCGGGCTGCGGGCCGTCACCGTGGACGCCACGCTCTTTCACGACGCGGGCGGCGCAGACGCAGAGGAGCTGGGCTGCTCTCTCGCGCGGGGCGTCGCGGAGCTGCGGGCGCTCACCGGCGCCGGGCTCTCAGTCGAGCAAGCGCTAGGGCAGATCGATTTCCGGTACGCCGCCACCGCCGACCAGTTCGCCACCATCTCCAAGCTGCGGGCCGCCCGGCGGCTGTGGGCGAGGGTCGCCGAGGTCTGCGGCGCGCCCGCGCACGGCGGCCAGCGGCAGCACGCCGTGACGAGTTCGGCCATGATGACCGCCCGCGACCCCTGGGTGAACATGCTGCGCACCACCCTCGCCTGCTTCGCCGCCGGGGTGGGCGGGGCGGAGGCGGTCACCGTGCAGCCGTTCGACGCCTGCCTGGGGCTGCCGGACGCGTTCTCGCGCCGCATCGCCCGCAACACGCAGGCGTTGCTGCTGGAGGAGTCGGGGGTGGGCCGGGTGATCGATCCGGCGGGCGGCTCCTGGTACGTCGAACGCCGCACCGCCGACCTGGCCGAGCGGGCGTGGGCGTGGTTCCAGGAGATCGAGGCCGCCGGCGGCGTGGACGCGGCCGCCGGGCTGATCGCCGAGCGCATCGCCGCCACCCGCGACCGTCGTGCCACGGACATCGCCCACCGCCGCTTGCCGATCACCGGCGTCAGCGAGTTCCCGGACGCCGGCGAAAAACCCCTCCGCCGCCCTGCCCAGCCACCTGCCACCGCGGACGCGTCGCCGGCCGCGGGCGGGTTGCCGAAGATCCGCTATGCGGCGGAGTTCGAGGCCTTGCGGGATCTCGCCGACGCCCGGCCAGAGCGGCCCAAGGTGTTCCTGGCCACCATCGGCCCCCTCGCCGCTCACACCGCCCGGACGGCGTTCGCCGCGAACCTGTTCCAGGCGGGCGGCCTGGCCACCGAGACCGCGGGCCCCGGCACGGACCCCGAGCAGATCGCCACCGCCTTCGCCGTCAGCGGCTCTACGGTCGCCTGCCTGTGCTCCAGCGACAAGCTGTACGCCCAGCACGCCGCCGCCGTGGCCGCCGCGCTCCGCAGAGCCGGGGCGAGAAGGGTGTGGCTGGCGGGGAAGGGAGACTACGACGGCGTGGACGCCACCCTGTACGCGGGCTGCGACGCGCTCCACGTGCTCCGCACGACCTTCGACGACCTGGAGGTGACCCGATGATCCCGGACTTCTCCGGCATCCCGCTCAACGGCCTGCCGAAGGAGGCGGAGGAGGCGCACGCGTACGAGGGCGAGGGCGGGATCTGGGAGACGCCCGAGGGCATCGGCGTCAAGCCGCTCTACACCGCCCAGGACCTCGGAGGGCTCGACTTCCTGCGGACGTACCCGGGCGCGGCCCCGTACCTGCGCGGCCCGTACCCCACCATGTACGTCAACCAGCCCTGGACCATCCGCCAGTACGCCGGCTTCTCCACGGCCGAGGACTCCAACGCCTTCTACCGCCGCAACCTGGCCGCCGGCCAGAAGGGCCTGTCGGTGGCGTTCGACCTGGCCACGCACCGCGGCTACGACTCCGACCACCCGCGCGTGGCGGGCGACGTGGGCATGGCCGGGGTGGCGATCGACTCGATCTACGACATGCGGCAGCTGTTCGACGGGATCCCCCTGGACAAGATGTCGGTGTCGATGACCATGAACGGCGCCGTGCTGCCGGTGCTGGCGCTGTACATCGTGGCCGCCGAGGAGCAGGGCGTCGCGCCGGAGCAGCTCGCCGGGACCATTCAGAACGACATCCTCAAGGAGTTCATGGTCCGCAACACCTACATCTACCCGCCGGCACCCTCGATGCGGATCATCTCGGACATCTTCGCCTACGCCAGCGAGAAGATGCCGAAGTTCAACTCGATCAGCATCTCCGGCTACCACATCCAGGAGGCCGGGGCGACGTGCGACCTGGAGCTGGCGTACACGCTGGCCGACGGCGTCGAATACCTGCGCGCCGGGGTCGCCGCCGGGATGGACGTCGACCGGTTCGCGCCGCGGCTGTCGTTCTTCTGGTGCATCGGCATGAACTTCTTCATGGAGGTCGCCAAGCTGCGCGCCGCCCGGCTGCTGTGGGCCAAGCTGGTTTCCGGGTTCGGGGCGAAGAACCCGAAGTCGCTGAGCCTGCGTACGCACAGCCAGACCTCCGGCTGGTCGCTGACCGCGCAGGACGTGTTCAACAACGTCGTGCGCACCTGCGTCGAGGCCATGGCCGCCACCCAGGGCCACACCCAGTCGCTGCACACCAACGCCCTGGACGAGGCGCTGGCCCTGCCCACGGACTTCTCCGCCCGGATCGCCCGCAACACCCAGCTCCTCCTCCAGCAGGAGTCCGGCACCACCCGCCCCATCGATCCCTGGGGTGGCTCCTACTACGTCGAACGCCTCACCCATGACCTCGCCGAGCGCGCCTGGGCCCACATCCGGGAGGTCGAGGCGGCCGGCGGCATGGCCAAGGCCATCGAGGCCGGGCTGCCCAAGCTCCGCATCGAGGAGGCGGCCGCCCGCACCCAGGCCCGCATCGACTCGGGGCGGCAGCCGGTGATCGGCGTGAACAAGTACCGCGCCGAGAGCGACGAGGCCATCGAGGTGCTCAAGGTCGACAACAGCGCCGTACGCGCCCAGCAGCTCGACAAGCTGGCACGCCTGCGGGCCGAACGCGACGAGGAGGCCGTCCGCCACACCCTCGACGCGCTCGCCAAGGCCGCCGCCGATCCCGCGCCCGGTCTGGACGGCAACCTGCTCAAGTTGTCCGTGGACGCCGCCCGCGCCAAGGCCACGGTGGGCGAGATCTCCGATGCGCTGGAGCGGGTGTTCGGCCGGCACGCCGAGCAGGTCCGTACCATCTCAGGGGTGTACCGCGACGAGTCCGGCCCCGCCGCCGGCATCGAACGCGCCCGCCAGGCCTGCGCCGACTTCGAGAAGGCCGAGGGCCGCCGCCCGCGCATCCTCGTGGCCAAGATGGGCCAGGACGGCCACGACCGCGGCCAGAAGGTGATCGCCACGGCCTTCGCCGACCTCGGCTTCGACGTGGACGTCGGGCCGCTGTTCCAGACGCCCGAGGAGGTCGCCAGGCAGGCGGTCGAGGCCGACGTGCACATCGTCGGCGTGTCGTCGCTGGCCGCCGGTCACCTCACGCTGGTGCCCGCGCTCCGCGAGGCGCTGGCCGACCTCGACGCCGCCGACGTCATGATCGTCGTCGGCGGGGTCATCCCGCCCGGCGACCACGACGAGCTGCGGGCCGCGGGCGCCGCCGCGATCTTCCCCCCGGGCACCGTGATCGCCGAC
This sequence comes from Nonomuraea sp. NPDC049480, assembly GCF_044465905.1. Classification (NCBI taxonomy): domain Bacteria; kingdom Bacillati; phylum Actinomycetota; class Actinomycetes; order Streptosporangiales; family Streptosporangiaceae; genus Nonomuraea; species Nonomuraea sp. NPDC049480. The sequence goes on along the minus strand of NZ_JBITMD010000003.1, from coordinate 472,390 downwards.
GCCGCCCTCGATCTTCTCGGCCAGCTCAGAGGTCGTCACACAGCGTGACGTCCATGGACCGCTGCACGGGAACGGGAGAGGTGATCCGCAACGTGACGCGGTGGGTGGTGCCCGCCGCGCCGGTGAGGGTGGCCGGCGAGGTGAGGTAGAGCCGGCCGTTCTCGGAGATGAGCGCCGAGGAGCGGCCCACGGGCGCGCCGTCGATGAGCCAGGTGTACCTGAACGTCAGCGCGCCGCCCGTGCGCGCCACCAGCGCCCGCGGCGTCACCTCGCCGCCCGTCCAGCAGTCGCCGTTCCGCGTCCCCCTGGGCCGCAGGGAGACCCTGAGCGGGGCCGTCGCGGCGGACGGCGTGGTGCCGTCGGTCGCCACGGCGCTGGGCGTGCCCTCGGCCTGCGGGGTGGGTCTGACGGTACGGGTCCGCCGGGGGCTCGGCGTCCTGGTCGGCGTGCGGGCCGCCTCGGAGGTGGGCGCGACGGTGCCGCCTCCCACGTTCTCGGCCTTGGAGGTGGGGGTCGTGGGGGTGAGCCAGACGATGGCGGCGGCCAGCGCCAGGACGGACACTCCGGAGACGCCGACGATCATCAGGGTCTTCACCCGCCCGCGGCCCGGGCGCTTCGCCACCGCCTTGCCGCCGGTGCCCGGCCGGCCCGCGACCAGGATGTCGACGAGCGCCGAATGTTGCATCGGCGACGTGCTGAGGGCCGCCGCCTCACCGGGCCCCGGCCGCTCCGTGGCGGCGGAGCGCTCGGCCGCCGGGTACTCGACGGCGGCCGAGGACAGATCCACCGGAGCCGCCAGCCGGAAGGAGGCCGGGTTCGGATGCGAAGCGGACGGCCGGCGCGCCCCCGCACCGTGGTGTGCGGCCCAGGCCGAGTGCGCGTCGGATGCGGGCGCCGTCCCGGACTGCGACGCGGGATCGGAGTGCCCCGCGTCGTGGCGCGTGGCCGGGGAGGACGTGGTGCCGCCGGAGCGGGCCGCCGGGGCGGGTGTACCGCCGCCCTCCGGCACGGCCGAGATCGGCACGGTGCCGTGGTCGTGCGGGCCCAGGGCCGGGGAGCCGCCGCGCTCGTGCGGACCCGACGCCGGCGCGGGGTCGCGGGAGGGGGCGGCCGGCGTCGCGTAGTCGTCGCCGGGAAGGCGGGCCGGCCCCAGGCGCGAAGGCTGGGCCTGCGGCGGCCGGTAGCCGCCGCCGATCAGCCGCAGCAGCACGTCCCGCATCGCCGGGCGGGCGGCGGGGTCCTTGGCCAGGCAGGCCGCCACGACCTCGCGCAGCGGCCGCGGCAGGTCATCGATCCGCGGCTCCTCGCGCAGGATCCGGTTGATGACCGCCGGCAGCGAGTCGTCCCCGAACGGCGGCACCCCCGTGGCCGCGAACACGATCGTCGAAGCCCACGCGAACACGTCCGCCGGCGCCCCCGCAGCCTTCCCCGCGAGCTGCTCCGGCGCCATGTAGGCAGGCGTCCCGGCGATGGTGCCGGTCGCGCTCACCCCGGTCCCGACCGCCCCGGAGATGCCGAAGTCGACGACCCGCGCCCCGTCGGGTCCGAGCAGCACGTTCGCCGGTTTGAAGTTCAGGTGCAGGACACTCGCCTGGTGCAGGGCGTCCAGCGCGGTCGCGGTCGCCACGGCGAGCCGCTGCAGCTCCGCCGTGCCGAGCCGGCCCGACTCCCGCAGCGAGGGCCCGTCCACGTACTCGGCGACGATGTACGGCCTGCCGCTGGTCGACGCCCCGAGCACCCGCGCGAGGCAGAACGGCTCGACCCGGCGCGCGGCGGCGATCTCCTTGACCAGGCGCTCGCCCCCGGTCAGCCCCTCGTGCAGCACCTTGACGGCGACGGGCGTCCCGTTGCGAGCCTGCCCGAGGTAGACGACACCGTGGCCGCCCGCGCCGAGGCGCCCGACCAGCCGGTAGGGTCCCACCGCTGCCGGGTCGCCCTCGCGGAGGGATTCGACGTTGGGCATGAGGGGAGTGACTCCTGTGACGGCTGAGAAAAGAACTTCAGGCACCCTATGGCAAAAGTCAACACTTGTCAGAAGTTAGGCTGATCAAACAGAAGAAAGGGGCAGGTCGGGTGCGCTCGCTGGAGGACTACGCCGAGGGGGTACGCGCGGGTTCGCGTACCTGGATCGCCCGCGCGATCACCCTGGTCGAGTCGACCAGGCCCGACCACATGGCCCTCGCCCAGCGCCTGCTCGTCGAGCTCACCCCGCTCACCGGCCACGCGCGCCGGGTCGGCGTCTCCGGAGTGCCCGGTGTGGGCAAGTCGACGTTCATCGACTCCCTCGGCACGTTCCTGACCGGGCAGGGGCACAAGGTCGCCGTCCTGGCCGTGGACCCCTCCTCCACCAGGACGGGCGGCAGCATCCTCGGCGACAAGACCCGCATGGCCCGCCTGGCGACCGATCCGGCCGCCTTCATCCGCCCGTCGCCGACCTCCGGCACCCTGGGCGGCGTCACCAAGGCGACCAGGGAGGCCATGGTCGTGGTCGAGGCGGCGGGCTTCGGCGTCGTCCTGGTCGAGACCGTCGGCGTCGGGCAGTCGGAGACCGCCGTGGCCGACATGGTGGACACGTTCCTGCTGCTCACGCTCGCCCGTACCGGCGACCAGCTGCAGGGGATCAAGAAGGGCGTGCTGGAGCTGGCCGACGTGATCGCGGTCAACAAGGCCGACGGCGACCACCGGCTGCCGGCCACGAAGGCCGCGCGCGAGCTGGCCGGCGCGCTGCGCATGCTCCGCTCCGACTCCACCCCGCCGCCCGTGCTCACCTGCAGCGGCCTCACCGGCGAGGGCCTGGAGGAGCTCTGGCGGCACGTCCTCGCCCACCAGGAGTCGCTCGACCTGGCCGCCAAACGCCGCGCCCAGCAGGTGGGCTGGACCTGGACCCTGGTACGCGAGCGTCTGCTGTCCGAGCTGCGCAACGACCCCGAGGTGGCCGCCATCAAGGACGAGGTCGAGCGCGAGGTCCTGGCGGGCGGGCTCACCCCGTCCCTGGCCGCCGATCGCCTCTTGTCCGCATTCAAGCGCCCGTGACCCGTTCGGCCTGCGTGCGGACCGGGGTCACTCCCCGGGTGAAGATACTTCTCCCGGGTGTGGGATAACCGTCACCGTCGCTTCGCCGCCGACTGGCGGGCCTCGTGATCCATGTCACGATGTCGCGCAACCGACGTGGGAGGGGCCCGGATGTGTGCGGAACCGATGCTGCCCGAAAAGGTGGCGGGGGCGCTGGCGGAGTACGGCCGGCTGCTGGATGATCACGGCATCACCTGGGGAGAACCGGAGATCCACTACGTGAAGTTCTTCTCCAGGCGCAGGGTGCTGCCGCCCGCGCTGTTCGACCGGTTCTGGCGGCTGGTCCATCAGGCGGTCGCCGGGCGCCACCCCGGCGAGGCGGCCGACCAGATCGCGGCCCGGCTGGACGAGGCCGACTACGACGAGGTGCTGCGCGACACGCTCGACGGCGAACTGCCGGGGCACCTGGTCGCGCTGCGGATCGGCCGGGACGGGCACACGCTCGAAGGGGCTTCGCGGACGGTCCTGCTCCCCTCGCCACGCGTCCGCCTGGTCCGCCCCGCTCGGTTCCGGGCCGCCGGCGAAGGGCTGCCGCTGCCCGGCCGGGGCGAGGAGCGGATCTCGTTGCTCATCGACTCCAGCCGCGACGAGCCCTGCCCCATCAGCATCGACGAGAGCGCGCGCCTGCTCGGCCCGCGCGGCGCCTGGCTGGTCGAGGTGGACCACGACAGCACGATCATCGTCGACGGCGCCCGCGTGCGCCTGGACACGCTCCTGAGGCCCATCCGCGCGGCCAGGCTCCGGCTCGTGGCCGGGATGCCGTGCCGGTGGAGCGTCATGGGCGCCGACGGCACCGGCTGGTTCCCGCCCGGCACGCCCAACCGCTACGACTACCACGGCCGCCCGTACTTCCACGGCGACGACATCATCGTCGAGGTCCCCGCGCAGCCGCTGACGGTCACCGTCGCCCGCGGCATGGAGTACGGCGAGGCGAGCCGGGAGCTCACCCCGCGGCCGGGCGGCGAGAACCTCGTCAGGCTGACCCCCGAGCGCCTCTACGACGCGCCGGCCCGCGGCTGGTACGGCGGCGACATGCACGTCCACCTCAACTGGGCCGGCGACCTCGTGGGCGTGCCCGCCGACGCGGCCGCCGCCCAGCACGGCGAGGACCTGCATGTGCTCAACCTGCTGGCCGGCAACGTGTCGGGCAGGCGCGTCTACGACCGCGAGGCCCTGGAGCACTGGACCGGCGAGGACCTGCCGTGGTCGGACGCCACGCACCTGGCCAGGATGGGCGTCGAGTACCGCAACGATCTGCTCGGCCACGTCTACGCCTTCGCGCCGCGCGCCGCGCCGCGTCGCTTCCACACCGGGTTCGACGGCGACGCCGACTGGCCGCCCAACGCCGACGGGCTGCGGGAGCTGCGCGGGCTCGGGGCGCTGGTCGGCTACAGCCACCCCTTCCGCACGCCGATCTCCGACGGCGGCCCGCCCCGGGGCGTGGTCTCTCCGGTGCCGCGCAACTGCGCCGCCCGCGAGCTGGTCGCCGACGCCGCGCTCGGGCTCGTGGACAGCCTCGACGTGCTCACCCACGCCTCGATCCCGTCCACGGCGGCGGTGTACCGGCGGCTGATCGGCGCGGGCAACCGGCTGGCGGTGACGGCGGGCACGGACGCGATGATCTCCTTCACCCGCTCCGACAACCAGTCGAACCCGCCCGGCTGGGCCCGTGTCTACGCCCGCGTCGACGGTGAGCTGACCGCCCGGTCGTTCGCGGCCGCCGTGCGCGCGGGCCGGACGTTCGCCACCACCGGACCGTGGCTGGAGCTGTCGGTGGACGGCCACGGCCCCGGCCACGTCATCCACGCGCGCGGGGGCCACCGCGTGAGTGTCACCGCCAGTGCCATCGGGCCCGAGGTCGCGGCGGTGCGCATCCGCACGGCCGACGGGGTGCGAGCCGGCGCGGAGCGGCTCCCCGGCGAGGTCGAGCCCCTCACCGTGACGGCCGCGTTCCGGGTGGACGAGCCGACGTACATCGTGGCGGAGGTCCTGTGCGACCCGCACCCGCGCACCATGACCACCACCGGGTACGCCCTGACCAGTCCCGTCTACGTGGACGTCGACGGCAGGCAGGTGGCCAGGGCCGAGGACGTGCGGTGGTGCCTGGAGTGGCTGGACCTGCTCGAGGACCTGATCAAGCAGCACGGCCGCCTGGCGAGCCCGTACCAGTTCGGCGACCACGTCTCCCTGCTGGAGCAGGCCCGGGGGATCTACCGCGCCCGGCTGGACGGATCCGGCTAAGGCCTGATCACGCGCTTGTCCGTGACGATCGCGGTGATCAGGTCGTGCGGGGTCACGTCGAACGCCGGGTTCAGCGCCATGGTTCCCTCCGGCGCCACCCGTACGCCTCTGAAGGACACGATCTCCTCGGCGCCCCGATCCTCGATCGCGATGTGCTCGCCCGACGGGGTGCTCGGGTCGATCGTGGACTCGGGCGCGACCACGAAGAACGGCACGCCCGCGCGTTCGGCGCCGAGCGCGAGCGCGTACGAGCCGATCTTGTTGGCGGTGTCGCCGTTGACGGCGATGCGGTCGGCGCCGATGAGCACCGCGTCCACCTCCCCCTGGGCCAGCAGGTACGGCCCCGCCGAGTCGGCGATGAGCCGGTGCGGCGCGCCCATCCTGGCCAGCTCCCAGGTGGTGAGCCTGGCGCCCTGCAGCAGGGGCCGGGTCTCCAGCGCGAGCACCTCGGCCAGCCGCCCGCGCTCGTGCAGCGTCTGCACGACGCCGAGCGCGGTGCCGCGTTCGACGGCGGCGAGCCCGCCGGTGTTGCACACGGTCATGATCCGCAGCCGGTCGCCTTCGAGCAGGTCGGCGCCGCGTTCCCCCATGGCCTTGCAGGCGGCGATGTCGTCGTCGCGCACCCGCAGCGCGGCGGCCAGCACCCCCTCGCGGCCCTCGGGCAGGTGCGCGACCGCCCGGTCGACGCCCCAGGCGAGGTTGACGGCGGTCGGGCGGGCGGCGCGGAGCCGGGCGATCTGGGCGGCGTCGCCGTCGGCCAGCACGACGCCGAGCGCGCCGGCCACGCCGAGCGCGGGCGCGCCGCGCACGGCCAGCCGCTGGATCGCGTCGACGAGCTCGTCGACGGTGTGGATGCGGAGCATCACGCACTTGTCGGGCAGCAGCGTCTGGTCCACGAGCTCGACCGCGCCGTCCACCCAGTCAATGGTCCTCACGAGGCAAACGCTAGCTCACGTCCGTGAACGCCTCATCGTTCGGCGAGGACGATCACCGAGTCCCGCTCGTCCAGGACGATGGGCTCCGACTTGCCGGGGTTGAGCACGATGCCGTAGTGCGGCGGGTGGTTGCGGGCCGCGGCGCTGCGGTAGCCGATGGCGGTCTCGCCCCTGCGCCGCGCGGCCTCGACGACTGTGGAGAACGTCACCTTCGTCCCGGGCTTGACGTACGAGGCGGCGGAGCGGGGGTAGATCTCCGAGCCGCGCGAGTCGAACAGGTAGCCGAACACGTCCGCCAGGTGCCTGTTCTCGGCGAGCTGGGCCAGGAGCAGGCCGATGACCGTGTCGCTGATCACGATGTCGTCGGCCTCGGTGACCTCGGCCAGGGCGCGGTTGTTCTCGTCGTGCATCTCGCTGACGATCGAGTAGTGCTCGCCGAGCGTGCTCTGCATGTCGCGCAGCTGCAGCAGCGTCATGAGCGTGCGCGTGTCGGAATGGTGGGCGTCGAAGCGGTCGTCGGACAGCACGATGACGTGCTGGAAGAGGCCGACGCCGAGCGACTCCAGCGCGAACCTGTCGGTGGTGTCGCAGTCTTTGACGTTCACGGTGAGGTTGCGCAGGCCCGCCAGGTTGGATCCGGCCTTGGGGTGGTCGGCGGCGATCTCCATGACGGAGCCGGGCGCGACGTAGGCGTCGAGGTAGCGGACGATCTGCTCGGCCCGGCCGTTCCAGTTGAGCAGGAGGGTGCGCTCCGGCTCGGGGGCCTGGCGCTCGGCCGCGACGATGGCGGCCTCGTCCAGGGACGGCTTGCCGGCGGCCAGGCGCACGTGGGAGTCGTCGTGCGCGATGACGATGACCTGGTCGTCGGCGTTGATCATGGTGTCGGACGGCGGGTTCAGCACGACGCCGGACGGCCTGCGTAACCCGATGACGGAGGCGGTCTGGTACGCGTGCAGCGCCTCCCCGTACGTGACGCCGACGAGCTTCTTCGGGGTGCGCATGTAGATCTCGCCGCCGTCGAAGTTCAGCAGGTCCATGCAGACCACGGACATGCCGGACTGGCGGGAGGACTGCACGATGAGCCGGGAGGCGGTGTCGTCGGAGTCGACCAGGTGCACGTCCTTGCCGCCGGCCAGGCGGGCGGCGGCGATGTTGCGGCTGGAGGTGAGGGCGGCGACCACCGGGGGGTGGGTGCCGTCACGCTTGGCCAGCGCGAGCAGGATCTTGATGACGTGCGCGTCCGGGTCCTCGCCCTCGGGCGAGAGCACGACGACGGAGTTGGCCGTGGCCAGGTTCATCAGCGCGAGGTCGCGCGGCTCGGTGGGCCGCCCCGTGCGGCACACCAGGCGGGTCCTGCCCAGGTCGCCGACGTGCTCGCGGATGGCCTCCTCCATCTCGAGCTTGTCACGTTCCGCCAGGACCGCGATGACCGATCGTTTCTGGCTGGCGTGGGCCTTGACCAGTTCCCCGACGATCGTGAACATCTGGTCCGACCAGCCGAGCACCACCGTGTGACCGGACTCCACGATCCGCGAGCGCCCCCTGCGCAGGCGGTCCACTTTCTGCTTGAGCCCGTTCGACAGCAGGCCGACGAGCATGCTGACGATGAACAGGCCGCCGAGCGAGCAGATGAACATCACGGCTATATAGGCGATCGAGCCCTTGTCGCTGGCCACTTTGCCCGGCGTCAGGGCGTGCATGAGAGCGATCCAGACCAGTTCCCCGGGATGGTCCACGCCCTCGGGCTCGCCCGGCGCGAGCCAGAGCGTGAGCCCGGTCACCACCACGATGAGCCCCACCGACACGAGCGCCAGCCAGCCGATCAGCGACGCGGTCCCCCTGGACATCGTGTTGTCGAACCAGTACCGCGCCCGTTCGCGGAACGAGATCTTCGACACTTCCCCGATACCTCCGCGTAAGGAGTGATTTAACCCAACGCACCAAGGTACCGGGCGATCTTCATTTCCGCAGCGCGACCGGTAACGTAGCCGCCATGGTGAGCCCCCTCACGCCGGACGATCCGGCGACGCTGGGCGGCTTCCGCCTGGCCGGCCGGCTCGGCGAAGGCGGACAGGGCGTGGTCTACCTCGCCCATGCGGCCGACGGCGAACCGGTCGCGATCAAGCTTTTGAGCACGGGCGATGAGGTGACGCGGGCGCGGCTGGCGCGCGAGCTGGAGGCGCTGGAGAGCATCGCCTCCTTCTGCACGGCCCGCGTCCTCGACGCCTCCACCGCCGGGCCGCGGCCGTACGTGGTGAGCGAGTACGTCGACGGGCCCTCCCTCGCCGACCGGGTGCGCGAACGCGGGCCGCTGCGCGGAGGCGAGCTCGAACGGCTGGTCGTCGGCACCGCCACCGCGCTGGCGGCCATCCACGCGGCCGGGGTCGTGCACCGCGACTTCAAGCCGGCCAACGTGCTGCTCGGGCCCGACGGGCCGCGGGTGGTGGACTTCGGCATCGCGCGGGCGGAGGGGGCCGCGACGATGACCTCCGGGCTGATCGGGACGCCCGCGTACCTGGCGCCCGAGCAGATCGGCGGCACGCCCGCGTCGCCGGCGTCGGACGTGTTCGCGTGGGCGGCGTCGATGGTGTACGCGGCCACGGGGGCGAGCCCGTTCGGGGCGGACACCGTGCCCGCCGTGCTGCACCGGGTCCTGCACGCCGAGCCGGACCTGGCGCCGCTGCCCGGCCGCCTGCGCGGCGTGATCGCCTCCTGTCTGGCCAAGGATCCGTCACGGCGCCCGACGGCCCGGCACCTGATGGTCACCCTGGTCAACCCCACCGCGCCGCCCGCGCCGGCACCCGGCGACCGGCGCGACGGCCCCTACGGCGCCCCAGGAGCCGGACCCGGTCCCCAGGCGTACGGCGGGCCGCCCACCGGCCCGCAGCACCCGGTGAGCACCACGGCGCCCGGCCGGCGGTCCCGGTCGCGCGGTGTGCTCGTGGGCGCGGTCGCGGCGGTGACCCTCCTGGGCGCGGCCGCCGCCGCGGTGCTCATGCTGAACGGCACCCCGGGAGCCACGGAAGGCGAACGATCAGCGTCGGCCGCCCCGTCCGCCACCTCGTCGTCGCCGGACGAAGCCCCGTCCGGCGAGTACTCATCGGACCCCCCGCAGACCCAGCCGGCCGGGAATCTGAAGATCCCGGCCGCCTTCGAGGGCGACTGGTCGGGCCACACCACCAGCACCAACTTCATGGACCCCGACGGCGCCACGAACACGGTGCAGCTGAGGAAGGGCGAATCCACCGCGTCCTGGACCGAGACGGACGCCGACGACGGGTGCAAGGGCACCATCACCCTCACCCAGGTGGAGAAGACCCGGCTGACCTTCTCCCTGGGCCAGAACGAGGGCAACTGCATCGCCGGCACCATCTGGCTGGCGCTGGAGGGCGACACCCTCACCTACACATGGCGGGACGTTCCCGGCCCGGGCATCGTCACGCAGACCGGTAAGCTCAGCAAGAAGTAACCCAGATTCCTTGCCTAAACCCTTCGACATCGGGCCCGACGGACTAGATCATTGACGCTATGTCTGTGATGAAGGAGGTCCCCTTCCCCAGCCCCGACTCCGCCGAGCTGCCGATGAACATCTGGCTCGACGACGCCGACTCCGCCATCGACGTGATCGACGCGCTGGCGCTGTCGCCCTTCGCGACGGGCGCGCAGCCGTGGTCCCGCCTGGCCAATCTGGAGCGCGTACGCCCGGACGCCCCGCTCAGCCCGTCCGGTGGCCGCCTGCTGCGTACGGCGCGGGTCGAGGACGGCACGGAGTCGCGGCTCATCTGCGGCGACGGCTGGACCCTGCGGGTCGTACGGCACCGCAACCGCACCGCCACCGTCAGCGTCACGGCGGTGAACGAGGAGCTGGCCAAGAGCGTTCTCCGGGAGAGCATCGACGGCGCCGAGGAGGCCGTGCCCGAGACCGACCACGTCGAGATGGGGTTCTGGTGGCGCGGCACGCACGGCGGGCAACGCTCGGAGAAGCCGATCACGGCCCAGCCGTGGCCCGAGATCAGCCCGAACTACTCCGGCAAGATCCGCCCGGCGCTCGACCGGCTGATGTCGATCACGCCCGCGGACGTGACGGGCCGCCTCATCCTCATGCACGGCCGTCCCGGCACCGGCAAGACCACGCTGCTGCGCACGCTGGCCAAGCAGTGGCACGAGTGGTGCCAGGTGGACTGCGTGCTCGACCCGGAGCGCCTGTTCAACGAGCCCGGCTACCTCATGGAGGTGGCGGTCGGCTACGACAGCGACGAGGACGCGCAACGGTGGCGGCTGCTCGTCCTGGAGGACTGCGACGAGCTGATCAGCTCGGGCGCGAAGGCGCAGGCGGGTCAGGGCCTGTCCCGCCTGCTCAACCTGACCGACGGCCTGCTCGGGCAGGGCCGCGACGTGCTGGTGGCGATCACCACGAACGAGGACCTGACCCGGCTCCACCCCGCCGTCGTGCGCCCGGGCCGCTGCCTGGCGCAGCTCGAGGTCGGCCCGCTCGGCAGGGACGAGGCCGTCGCGTGGCTCGGCAGGTCCGAGGGCGTGGGCCCGTCGGGGGCCACCCTCGCGGAGCTGTACGCCATCCGCGCCGGCCGCGAGTTCACCCCCGCCGGAGGCGACGACTCCACGGGCCTGTACCTCTGACCCACCCGCTCCGCCAGGTACGGGGATCGGCGGCGTAGGGACCGTAGTCATCGGAGGAAATCGCCAGACTCGTCAGGGGTTCTCCCCTGACTTGGGCGAAATTCCGCCGAGAGTCATCCGATGTCTCTCTTGACCGGCACGCCGAGAGACCTTAACGTTCGGCCGTATGGAGCACGCTGATCCCTCCCGGCGGCGAGGGCCCCGACAGTCCGCGGACGGCCGGGTCGAGGTGGCCTTCACGGTGAACGGAACGGCCGAGCGGCTCCGTGTGGACCCGCGGACGACGCTCCTCGACGCCTTACGGGAGCGGCTGGAGCTGACCGGCACGAAGAAGGGCTGCGACCGCGGACAGTGCGGGGCCTGCACCGTGCACGTGGACGGCAGGCGGGTGCTGTCCTGCCTGACCATCCTGGCCGCAGTGGACGGCCGGGAGGTCACCACCGTCGAGGGTCTGGCCACGGGCGGCCGGCTGCACCCCGTGCAGCGGGCGTTCATCGAATGCGACGGGCTCCAGTGCGGATTCTGCACGCCGGGGCAGATCATGTCGGCGGTGGCCGTGTTACGCGAGGGGTCCGCCGGCACCGACGCGGAGATCCGCGAGGCCATGTCGGGCAATGTGTGCCGCTGCGGCGCCTACCCGAACATCGTCGAAGCCGTGAAGCAGGCGAGATCCTGATGCGCGCGTTCGACTTCGCCGCCCCCGGCGACATCGCCGGCGCCCTCCATCTGGCCGGGGACGCCTCCTCCACCAGCGTGGCCTTCCTCGCCGGCGGTACCACGCTGATCGACCTGATGAAGCTGGACGTGCTCGCCCCCGGGCAGGTCATCGACATCAACCACCTTCCGCTGCGCGGGATCCGGCTCGGGCCGGACGGCCTGCGTATCGGCGCCCTGGAGCGGATGGCGGACATCGCCCGCCACGACGCCGTCGCCGCCCACTACCCGCTCGTCTCGCAGGCGCTGCTCCTCAGCGCCTCACCGCAGCTGCGCAACATGGCCAGCATCGGCGGCAACCTCCTGCAGCGGACCCGGTGCGGCTACTTCCGCGATGTGGCGACGCCGTGCAACAAGCGCGCGCCCGGCAGCGGCTGCCCGGCGCAGAGCGGCGACAACAGGGGCGGCGCCATCCTGGGCACGAGCGCCTCCTGCGCCGCCACCCATGCCAGCGACGTCGCCGTGGCGCTGGTCGCGCTGGACGCGTCGGTGCGCCTGCGCGGCGCCGGCGGCGAGCGGACCGTGCCGCTGGCGGACTTCTATCTGCGGCCCGGCGACACGCCACACGTGGAGAACGTGTTGCGGCCCGGCGAGCTCATCACGGAGGTGATCGTGCCGGCGCTGCCATGGGCCAGGCACTCCGTCTACGTCAAGGTCCGTGACCGTCAGTCGTACGAGTTCGCGCTGGCCTCGGCCGCCGTCGCGGTCGACCTCCGGGGCGGCGCCGTTCATGACGCCCGGGTGGCGGTCGGCGGCGTGGGGACCGTGCCCTGGCGGCTGTCCGCCGTCGAGGCGGCGCTGCGCGCCGGTCAGAGCTTTGAGGCGGCGGCTGCGCTCGCTGTGGAGGGGGCGCGCCCGCTGGCCGGAAACGCCTTCAAAGTGACACTGGCGCAACGCGTGATCATGCGCGCTCTGACGGAACTGGCAGGCCCGCGATGACGTCGGTGGACAGGGAGGACGGCCCTGTCAAGGCCACCGGCGCGGCGGTCTACGCGGCCGACCACCATCCGGACGGACTCGCCCACGGCTATCTGCTGACCAGCACGATCGCGCGGGGGGCCATCCTCGGCATGGACACCGCCCTGGCGGAGAAGGCCCCTGGCGTCATCGCGGTCTACACGCCGTTCAATCCGCTCGAGCTCCACCCGTACGCCAAGGAGGAGAACGCCGAGCTCACCTCGCCGCTGCAGAGCACCGGCGTCCGCTACTACGGCCAGGCGATCGGGCTGGTCGTGGCTGAGACGTTCGAGCAGGCCAGGGACGCGGCGGCGCTGGTGGACACGCACTACAGCGCCGAGCGCCCACGAGGTTCCTTCGCCGACGGCCTGTCCAGCGCCGCCCCGCCGCCCAGCGGCACTCCCGTCGTGGACGTGCTGGCCCCCGGCGTCTCCTCCATCGACGAGGCGCTGGCGGCCGGCGACGTCACCGTCACCGCCACGTACACCACCCCGGCCGAGACCCACGTCGCGATGGAACCGCACGCCACCGTGGCGTTCTGGGCCGCGGACCGGCTCACCGTCTACACCGCGACCCAGGGTGTACGGCTGGTCGTGGACCGGCTGTCGGAGACGCTCGCCATCGATCCGGCGCGCATCCGCGTCATCAACCCGTACGTCGGGGGCGGCTTCGGCAACAAGTGGGGCATGTGGGCACACACCCCGCTGACCGCGGCGGCGGCCCGCGCCCTCGATCGCCCGGTCAAGACCGTCCTCCCCCGCGAGCAGGTGTTCACCGTGGCCGGGCACCGGCCGCCCACCGCCCAGACCATCTCGCTCGGCGCCGCCGCGGACGGCACGCTCCTGGCCGTCAAGAACGACGGCGTCTCCGGCAAGTCGGCCTCCAACGACTTCCACGAGCAGGTGGCCAACCTCTCCCTGGCCCTGTACGGCTCGGCCAACCTGCACGTGAGCAGGAAGGTCGTCACGCTGGACGTCCCGGTCACGACCATCATGCGCGCGCCCGGGGAGTCCAACGGCTCCTTCGCGTTGGAGAGCGCCCTGGACGAGCTGGCCGGCGAGCTCGGCATGGACCCGCTCGACCTGCGCAGGAAGAACGACACGCCGATCCACCCGGTCACCGGGCTGCCCTGGTCGAGCAAACATCTGGAGGAGTGCTACACGCTGGGCGCCGAGCGGTTCGGCTGGGCGGAGCGGAACCCCCGGCCCGGCACGGTCACCGACGGTGACTGGCTGGTCGGCCTGGGCATGGCCACGGCGACCTACGGCGCGGGCCGAGGCCAGGCCTCGATCAAGGTGCGGTTGTGCGACGACGGCCGGGCGGTCGTGTCGGGCACCGCGGCTGACCTCGGCACCGGGCAGTCCACCGTCTTCGCCGTCCTCGCCGCCGGCAGCCTCGGCATCCCGGTCGGCCGGGTGGTGCCCGAGCTCGGCGACTCGGCCACGCCTCCGGCGGCCAACGCGGGCGGCTCCGGGTCGACGTCCACCAACGGCCCCGCGGTCCGGCTGGCCGCCGGCGCCGCGAAGGACGCGATCGTGAAGCTGGCGGCCGAGCACGAGAAATCGCCGTTCCACGGCCGGGAAGTCGCGTTCGAGGGCGGGGAACTGCGGGCCGCCGGGCGTGCGATGCCGTTCGGCGAGCTGCTGACGCTGCTGGACGTGCCCGCCGTCGAGGCCACGGCGACCTCGCCGCGGAACCCCGTGCGGGATCACGCGTTCAGGTCCTTCGGGGCGCACTTCTGCGAGGTGCGGGTCAACCGGTGGACCGGGGAGCCGCGCGTCACGCGGTGGCTGTGCGTCGTGGACGCGGGCACGATCGTCAACGCCAAGGCGGCCCGCAGCCAGATCGTCGGTGGCGTCGTCATGGGGATCGGCCAGGCGCTGCTGGAGGACCTGCGGATCGAGCCGGAGACGGGCCGGTTCGGCAACGCCACGATGGCCGACTACCTGGTCCCCGTCAGCGCCGACATTCCTCCCATAGATGTGGAGTTCCTCAATTATCCCGACACGTTACTGAGCGACCTCGGCGCCCGCGGCATCGGCGAACTCGGCATCGTCGGAGCGGCGGCGGCCGTGGCGAACGCCGTGCACAATGCCACGGGCAAGCGCATCCGCGACCTCCCCATCACCCTGGACAAGCTTCTGTGACGGCTTTCTGACGCGCGGGCGCGGCGGCCAGGTCGGCCAGGGCAGCTCCAGTTCCCACGCGCCGGCCGTGGAGGAGCCGTCGGCGGGGCCGCGAAGATTCGGGGGCGGTACGTAAACCATCCGATGTGCGACATGCGGTGCGAAACGACAATGTGTCTGGTGCTCATCGTCGATCTGGCCCGTGTCGCCTTCACCCGCTTCGCCGTGCCCCTGACGGCCGAAGAGGTGTGGACCAGCGAGGAACACGAGATCGGCTTTCCCGCCACCCAGCTCGTGCCCTCATGGACGGCGCGCACTCCGCCGGGCGCGTGGATCGAGGTCAAGCTTCGGGCCAGGGCCGCATCAGGGGCCCGTACCAAGTGGTACGTGATGGGGCGCTGGTCCGAGCACGGCGATCCGCGCACGTCCGTTCCCGGGCAGGGCGACGAGGACGGGGACGTGGCGGTGGACACGTTCGTGGCGCGGCGGCCGGTGGTGGCGTACCAGGTGCGCGTCGCCCGGCACGGCCCCGCTCGCGTCGGCGGCCTGGGCGTGATGGCCTCGGCCGTGCCGCGGCGCCCGGTCGTGCCCAGCGCGCCCGTCGCGGCGGCGCCGGTGGAGCTGGCGGTGCCGCGGCACTCGCAGCACGCGCACGCCGGGCACCATCCGCGCTTCGACGGCGGCGGCGCGAACTGGTGCGGCCCGGCCTCGGTGGCCATGGTCCTCGGCTTCTGGGGCCGCGGCCCGGGCCCGGCGGAGCTGGACTGGGTGGGCGCGGGCGATCCCGCGCCGGCCGTGGACCACGCGGCGATGGGCACCTACGACACCAGTTACCAGGGCACCGGAAACTGGCCGTTCAACGTGGCGTACGCGGGCCGGTACGGGCTGGCCGGGTTCGTGACGCGGCTGCGGTCGGCGGCGGAGCTGGAGCGGTTCGTCCGCGCCGGGATCCCGGTGATCACGTCGCAGTCGTTCAAGACGCACGAGCTTCCCGGTTCCTGCTATTCGACCGCCGGGCACATCCTCGTCGTGGTGGGCTTCACGGCCGGGGGCGACGTCGTCGTGAACGATCCGGCCGCGCCGTGCGACGACGAGGTTCGCCGGGTCTATCCGCGGGCAGCGTTCGAGAACGTGTGGCTCAGGAGCACCGGCAGCGGCGGCATCGTGTACGTCCTGCACCCGCCCGAGCACCCCCTCCCTCCTTGTACCGACGGCAATTGGTGAGTTGATGAGCATTCGACCGATCGACGTGGCCCGTACCGACGGCGGCCCCCAGTGGGTGGAGGCGGTGACCACGCCCTCCGGTGTCGAGGTCTGGTGGGACGAGCCGCGCCCGCACGAGGGCGGCCGCAGGTGCGTGGTGCGCAGGCTGCCGGACGGCTCCCGTACCGACGTGTCGCCTCCGGGGTGGAACGCGCGCAACCGGGTGGTCGAGTACGGCGGCCGCTCCTGGCGGCCGCTGCCGGGCGGCGGGCTGGTGTTCACGAACTGGGCCGACCAGCGCCTCTACCGCGTCCAGGACGGGGACCCTGTGCCGATCACCCCGGAGGGTCCCGCCCGCTACGCGGACCTCTACCTGCCGCCCGGTCGTGACGAGGTGTGGGCGGTCAGGGAGATCGGCGACGTGCGGGACCTGGTGGCGGTGCCGCTCGGCGGCGGCCCGCTCAGGGCGATCGTCAGAGCCCAGCATTTCCTGATGAATCCCCGCATCTCCCCCGGCGGCCGATATATCTCCTGGATCGGCTGGGACCACCCGAACATGCCCTGGGACGGCACCGAGCTCTGCGTGGCCCCCCTGCTGGAGGACGGCACGGCGGGCGGTCACCGGGTGGTCGCGGGCGGCCCCCAGGAGTCGGTGGCGCAGGCGGAATGGCGCGATGACGCGAGCCTGTACGCGGTGACCGATCCCACCGGCTGGTGGAACATCCACCTCGTCCCCGCGGACGGCTCTCCTGGCCGCAACCTCACGCCCGTGGAGCTGGAGTTCGGCGCCGCCGCGTGGAAGCCGGGCATGACCTGCTTCGCCGTCGCCGAGGACGGGAGCCTGGTCGCCGTCTACGGGACCGCCGACCGGCGCCGGCTCGGCGTGCTCACCCCGGAGACCGGAGAGTTGCGGGAGATCGGTGGCACGGCCACCCACTGGTCCTCGACCGTGTCCGTGGCGGGCGGCAAGGCTGCGGCGGTGCGCGCGACGCCGTACACACCTCTGGAGGTCACGCTCGTCGACCTCGGCGACGGCGCGCAGGAGGTCGTGTCGGCACGTAAGCCGCTGCCGGACCGCGCCCTGCTGCCCACCCCCGAGCCCGTGACGATCGAGGGGGTGCACGCGCACCTCTACCCGCCGTCCGGCGTCCAGGGACCCGGACCGTACGTGATCTTCGTGCACGGCGGCCCCACCGGCCACCTCCCGATCGTGCTGGACCTGGAGATCGCCTACTTCACCAGCCGCGGCATCGGCGTGGCCGTGGTCAACTACGGCGGCTCCACCGGCTACGGCCGCGCCTACCGGGAGCGGCTGCGCCACCAGTGGGGCGTGGTGGACGTGCAGGACTGCGCCAAGGTGGCCCGCGGCCTGGTGGAGCTCGGCCGCGCCGACGCCGCGAAGCTCGCCGTCCGCGGCGGCAGCGCGGGCGGCTGGACGACGGTGGCGGCGCTCGTGCACAGCGACGTGTTCGCGGGCGGGGTCGCGCACTACGCGATCACCGATCCGGAGAGCTGGGCGGCCGAGACGCACGACTTCGAGTCCCGCTACCTGGACGGCCTGGTGGGACCGCTGCCCGAGACGCGGCAGCGCTACACTGAGCGCTCGCCGCTGCTCAACGCCGCCCGCGCGTCGGGCCCGTGCCTCATGCTGCACGGCCTGGAGGACGCGATCGTGGACGTCGGGCAGGCCGAGCGGTTCACCGCGGAATTGGACAAACATGGCAAAGAGTGGGCCCTGCTGACCTTCCCCGGCGAGCAGCACGGATGGCGCAGGGAGGAGACTATCGTCGCGGTGCTGGAGGCCGAGCTGGCCTTCTACGGGCTGATCTTCGGGATGGAGACGCCGGAGGTCCCGCCGCTGAAGTTGAAGGGAAGAGCGTGAAGAGCGTTGCCGAGATCTGCTCGGATCTGATCAGGTTCGACACCACCAACCCGGGCTCGGGAGAGCGCCTGGCGGCCGAGTACGTCGCCACGCTGCTGGCCGACGCGGGCCTGGACCCGGTCGTGTTCGAGTCGGCGCCGCGCCGGACCACGGTCGTGGCGAGGATCGACGGCGACTCCCCCGACGCGCTGCTGATCCACGGCCATCTCGACGTGGTGCCCGCGGACCCGGCCGAGTGGCGGATGCACCCGTTCTCCGGGGAGATCACGGACGGCTGCGTGTACGGCCGGGGCGCGGTCGACATGAAGGGCTCGTGCGCGATGACGCTCGCGACCGTGCTCGACCTGGCCGCCCGCGGCGTGCGCCCGAAGCGGGACCTGGTGCTGGCGTTCCTGGCCGACGAGGAGGCGACCGGCGACTACGGCTCGCGGCACGCGGTGATCGAGCACCGCGACCTGTTCGACGGCGTGAGCGAGGCGATCAGCGAGTCGGGCGGCTTCAGCGTGGCCTCCGGCGACCACCGGGTCTACCCCATCGCCGTGGGCGAGCGCGGGACCGCGTGGATGAAGCTCACCGCGCACGGCGTGGCCGGTCACGGCTCGCGGCCCCCGGTGGACAATCCGGTCGCCACGCTGGTGCACGCGCTGTCCCGGGTGGCCTCCCACCAGTGGCCGGTACGCCTGACGCCGTCGGTCGCGGCGCTGATCCAGAGCCTGTCGGAGATCACGGGCCGGCCGATCGACCTGGACCGGCTGGACGCGGAGGCCGTCCGGCTCGGGCCCCTGGGCTCGCTGTTCAAGAGCCAGATCCGCAACTCGGCGAACCCGACGATGCTGGAGGCGGGCTACAAGGTCAACGTCGTGCCCTCGACCGCCGAGGCGCACGTGGACGGACGCTACCTGCCCGGCCTGCGGGAGGAGTTCCTGGAGACGCTCGACGAGCTGCTCGGGCCGAAGATCACCCGGGAGTTCGTCAACCTGGAGGACGCGCCGGCGGCGCCGTACCCGTCGGCGTTCTTCGACGAGCTCGCGGGAGCGCTGACGGCCGAGGATCCCCTCGCCCGGCCGGTCCCGTACGTGATGAGCGGCGGCACCGACGCCAAGTCCTTCGCCAGGATCGGCATCACGGGGTACGGCTTCGCGCCCCTCATGCTCCGGCCGGACCTGGACTACTTCGGGATGTTCCACGGCAAGGACGAGCGGGTCCCGGTGGAGGGTCTGGAGTTCGGCACCCGGGTCCTTTCCCGGCTCCTCACAGGTGCGGAATAAAGCATTCCGTTCTGATAGAGTGGTGTCACCACGAAAGGGGACCGACCAATGGGTGACACCACGATTTCCAGCGGCTGGGACATTCTCGACGCGTCGCACGAGGCTCTGCGCAAGGCGGTCGCCGCTGTTCCGGCCGACGGCTGGGACCGCCCCACGCCCTGTGCGGGCTGGAGCGCCACGAAGGTCTTCCAGCACGCCGCCGGCGACCAGATCGGCTTCGCCGCCGCGCTGACCGGCGAGCCCGGCCCCGCCTTCAATCCGTTCGACCCCTCCGGCGTGCTGGAGGAGGACCCGTCGGCGTTCCTGGAGGACGCCCTGGCGCGCTCGGCCAAGGCGTGGGCGGGCGTCGACCGGGAGGCCGCCGAGGTGCCGACGCCGGTGCCGCCGCACAAGATGTCGCCGTGGTCCGGCTCGGCGGCGTGCGGGCTCGACGCCGCCGTCCACGCCTGGGACATCGCCATGGCCGTCGGCGCGCCCTCGCCGCTCACCCCCGAGCTGGCCCGCCCCCTGCTGAAGGTCGCCAAGGAGATCGTGGAGCCGCTGCGCGCCTGGGGCGCGTACGCGGCCGCCCTGGAGCCCGAGCCGGGCGACGACGACGTGGCCGAGCTCCTGCGCTACCTCGGCCGCGACCCCCACTGGACGGCCGCCTGACCCGCTGTGGCGGTGCGGTCAGGCGGTGCGGTCAGGCGGTGCGGCGGAGGGTCCGGCGCACCGCCAGGCCGCCCAGAGCCGCCGACGCGACCAGCAGGATCCCGGCCTCCGTCCACTGGAACCGCCAGAACTGGTTCGGCGCGTGGTAATACACCGCGTACCGGTAGCCCTTGCCGAAGAGGCACTCCTGCCACGCTTCGGCGTTCCTGCTGCTCCGCCCCCCGTCCACCCGGCGCGGGCAGCCGCTTCCCGCCGGCTCGGCGACCTCCTTCCCCGAGGGCTCGACCCAGGCGGCACCCACCAGTCGCGCGTCGGTGTCCTCCAGCACCACCGTGCCGGACAGCTCCGTCCGCGACGGCTCGGCGTAGTGGTCGCTCAGCGCGAACAGCGTGAACATCGTCACGGCCACGCCCGCCACGGCCAGCCCCATCGCGGGCAGCGTACGCCGGAACAACGTGCCCGCCAGCGTGCCGAGCGCGAACGCGTACAACCACCACGCCGCCGGCGCCACCCCGACCATGTTGAACACGCCGAGGTTCCCGAACGAGGAGTCGATCCCGCTGCGGAACACCGGCCGCCACAGGCTGACCGTCAGCGACAGCAGCAGCCCGCCCGCCACGACGGCGCCGCCCAGCACCGACAGCTTGACCGCCAGCCACCGCCACACGGGGACGGACTGGGTCCAGGCCAGCCGGTGCGTGCCGTGTTCGTACTCGCGGCCGAGCAGCGGAGCTCCCCAGAACGCGCCGACCAGCGCGGGCAGCACCAGCGGCAGCCAGCCGAAGATCGAGTAGACCGCGTCGTACCGGCGCCCCAGGGCCGCCTCGAGATCCCCGCACTCCACCGCCGGTCCCGGGCAGCCGGGCGGGGCGTGCCCGGCGATGTAGATCCTGGCCTCGACCGCCGACCCGATCAGCAGGATCGCCAGCAGCACCAGGAAGCCGGCCGTGAAGAGGATCTGCGCCCGATGCTGGCGCCACGTCAGCCAGATCATGCGCGCACCCCCGCCGGCCCCGGCAGCGCGGCCGACTCGGGGCTGCGCAGGTAGCCCATGACAAGCTCCTCCAGCCCCGCCCGCCGGGCCTGCCAGCGCGGGTCGAGCAGGGGCTCTCCCCTGACGAGCAGGGCGGCCTGCCGCCCGGTACGGCTCGCGGACACGACCGCCGCGCCCGCCATCGTGCCGCCGGCCAGCTCGGCGGGGCCGGTCAGGACCAGGTGCCCGCCGAGCAGATCCTCGATGTCACCGCTGACCTGGAGCCGGCCGCCGTTCAGGACGACGAGCCAGTCACAGGTGTCCTCCAGGTCGGAGACGACGTGCGAGGACAGCAGCACGGTCAGCTCCCGCCCGGCCACCTCGGCCATGATCGAGCGCATCACGTCGTGCCGGGCCAGGGGGTCGAGGTTGGCCAGCGGCTCGTCGAGCACGAGCAGGTCGGGCCGCCTGGCCACCGCCAGCGTGAGCGCCACCTGCGCCTGCTGCCCGCCCGACAGCCTGCCCACCTTGCGGTCGAGCGGGATGCCCAGGCGGCCGAGCCTGTCGCGGGCGGCCCGGCCGTCCCAGCGCCGGTTCATGCGGCGGCCGAAGTCCAGCGTCTCGGCGACCGTGAAGCCCTCGTACAGCGGCTTGTCCTGGGCCACGAACGCCACCTCGCCGTGCGCCGCGACGCTCCCCCGATCAGGCCTGAGCAGGCCGACGGCGGCATGCATGAGCGTGGTCTTGCCGGCGCCGTTCGGCCCGACGAGCGCGGCCACGCGGCCCGCCGGGACGGCCAGCGAGCAGTCCCGCAGCGCCCAGCGGCGGCGGTAGCGCACACCGAGCCCGGTCACCTCCAGAGCGGGCCTCACGCCACGCCTTCCTTGGCGGCGTCGGTGAGGACGGCGGCGAACAGGGCTCGCATGTCCTCCTGGTCGAGCCCGGCCGCCCGGGCCTCGCGCGCCCACTGCTCCAGCGCGCGCCGCAGCCGGGTGTGGTCGGCGAGCTTCGCGCCCTTGATGCCCTGCCGCACGAACGTCCCCATCCCCGGCCGGCCCTCGGCCAGCCCCTCCCGCTCCAGTTCGCGGTAGGCCTTGAGCACGGTGTTGGGATTGATGGCGAGGCTTTCGACCACCTCGCGGGCGGTGGGCAGCTGGTCGCCGGGCCGCAGCGTGCCGAGCCGGAGCGCCTGCTTGACCTGGTGGACAAGTTGCAGGTACGTCGACACTCCCGAGCCGCGGTCGAGCTGGAACTCGATCACAGGTATAACACCCTTTCACTAATGGAATAGTGAAAGGGTGTTATACCCGTGCGCCGTCTGTCAACTCAGGAGAACTTCGTCTTCGGCCGCTCCTCGCGTTCGCCGTCCACGTAGATGTCGAGCTTCTCGTTGTAGAACGCGATCAGCCCGGCGACCCGCTCGCTCTCCGGCAACGGCGTCCGGTACGACCAGGCCAGGTCCTTCTTGCCGTTGACCGACCAGTACTCCGCCGTCCCCTTGTACGGGCAGTGGGTGACGGTGTCGGTGGGTTCGAGCAGGTCGAGCCGCACGTCCGTCTTCGGCAGGTAGTAGCGGGCCGGAAGCCCCGTCTCGAAGAGGATGCGCGCGCCGCGCGAGTCCGCCACGGTGACGCCGTCCACCTCGACCCGCACGTGCCGCGAACTGGGCAGGATGTCCACCCGCGTGTACGGGTCGCGCGCGTGGACGTAGACCTGCTCGTCCTCCTCGAACCAGGCGTCCATGGCCTCCCAGTCGAACGTGACGTGCCCGCGGATCTCCTCCAGCGGCGAGTCCGGGTACGCCAGCGCCGCGTCCGCCGCCTCCGCCATGCCGGAGGCCACCGTGTAGACGACGGCGTCGCCCCTGCTCGGCGAGTGCTTGCCGGTCCCGGTCGCCTTGAGCGTGGCCTCGTCCACGTCGGCGAGCGGGAAGTAGTAGGTGGGGTAGTACGGGACCTCCCACACCAGCAGGGCGGAGGTCGTGTCGGCCACCACCCGGCCGCCCAGATAGGTCCTCACACGCTTGGCCGTCCGCTCGACGCGCACCCGGCCGCGGTTCCCAGCATCCATGCTCGCCGCAACCCACCGGCGCCCCTGCCTATTCCTGGGCCTGTTCCTGGGGCTATTGCCCCCCGAACGTCGCCAGCGTCACCCAGGTCGTCACCGTGCCGACCACCGCCCCCGCCACGACCTGCGCCCACGTGTGATGCGCGAGCCGCACCCTCGCCCAGCACACCAGCGCCACGACCGCGGCCCCGGCGATCCCGGCCGGCCAGGCGGGCAGCACGTGCGCGAACACCACGACCGTGCCCGCGGACACGGCGGCGTGGAAGGAGATCTTCCAGCGCAACGTCACGGGCACGGTCACCGCCAGCGCCGCCAGCATCGCCGTCACGGTGGCCACGAGCAGCGTCGGCGCCCCCATCACCACCAGCAGCGCCAGAGCCACGAGCACGGCCGCCACGGCGGCGAGCAACGGTCCCGTGCGCCGGGAGCGCTCCACGATGTGGTGCGAGTCGAGCCGACCGGACCGCACGCCCACGGCGATGACGGCCGCCGGCACGCCACCGCAGAACGCCGAGGCGACCAGCCCCCAGGCGGCGCCGATCCACCCCTGCGCGAGCAGGCCGACGAGGGGCGGCATGGCGATCACCAGCACCTGCGGCGCCAGCAGGTTCGTCACGCGCTTCGCCACGATGTCGCCTGTCATGTCACGGAAGATTACGCGATCATGCCGGTGCTCACTTCTTGCGCCGCCAGAGCCTGCCCGTCTCCAGGTCGAGGTGGTAGACGCGACCGCTGTCGTAGCCACGGACCAGGAAGGTGCCCTCCTTCGACCACCCGAGACCGACGTCGATGAAGTCGTCGCCGGGGAACGTGGGGGTGACGCTGGACATTCGCTTGCCAGTCCTCGGATCGAAGGTCTCAACACGCATGTCATGGCCGCGGATGACCACGAAGCGGCGTCCGTCCGGCCGCAAGTTGTACGTGTCGTCGGGAGCGTCGTCCCTGACCTTCTTGAGGGGCAGGCTCATCCGCCTCCTCCCCCGGCGGTCGAGCACGAGGATCCGGGACGCCGTTGTGACCACGCTGCCGCTCCCGTTCATCTCATGGACCTTCTGCGCGGCGGGGATCCGCACCGTGGCCCAGCTCTTGGCGTCGATGATCTGCGCGCCGTCCTTGACCAGGGCGACGTACCTGTTCTGGCCCGCGAAGGTGGGCGTCGGCACCTCGCTGTCGGGCAGGCCGCCGGTGAGACGGCGGATGCCCCGGGCGTTCTCGTACGTCATGCGGCGGGTCTCCCGGTCCAGGTAGACGACGGCCTTGCCGTCAGGCCGTCGCACGAACGGCGCCGCCCGCGGCGCTCCGCCTTTCCGGATGACGTATGGCGCGGCCTGCGGAAACGGCTCCCCGTTGACCAGCCAGTACCGGCAGCGGTCGTCCAGCTGGTCGAACCACGGACAGGTGGGCTCCGCCATTTCGTCCACCACGGTGAACGCGGCCCTTTCCGGCGAGAACGGTCTGGGCATCGAGTATTCGGGCAGTTCGCGCGGCTGCGATTGCCCGGGGGTGAGCAACGCGCCCGACAACACGATTGCGGCGCCTCCGAGGTAAAGGTTTCGCGCCGACCATCGCCCGATGGCCGGCTCGGCCCGTGCCACGTCGTCCGATTCCCCAGGCGCCGGCACGGCGCTCGTTTTCCGCGCGCCATACGATACGGCCACCGCCACGACAATCACGACGGCGGCATGGGTGAGAAGCGCCGTCGTTTCGCCCCGCGTTGTCAGCAGATAGCCCATCACCAGAACGGCTCCGCCCAAACCGAGCAGCCATGCCTGCCGATAGATGTTCGCATTGTCGCGACCACGGAGCAGCGGGGCCGAAAGCCGTACATCGCCGAACACGGAAACGGCACACCAGCCCAGGACCAGATAGAACGGGTCATTGGTGAAACAGGCCAGGGGGACGGCGACGGTGAGGTCGAACAGCCGCCGGCGCCGCAGACGGGCGAAGTGAGCGATGACCTGACAGGCGTTGGCCGCTGTGACGGAAAGGCCGGTCAGGGCGGCGAACCTGGTCAACCGCTCCCGCGTGACCGGCACGGCCGCCACCAGCAGGGTGATCACGGCGGCTGCCCAGAGAATCATCGGCGGTATCGTCACGAGGGGCCACCCTATAGGGTTCTGTTTCGTGAATTCGGATGACGTGTGGCAGCAATTCGGCGTCACCTCGTGGCCCGCACAACGTGCGCGATTACGCGCCGTGGTGTTCGGTTGCCTGTCGCTCACGGTCATCGCCGCGGGCCTGTGGTGGTCAGGGGCGATAATCCCGCATATCCGATGGGAGCTCGACGATTTCTTCCTCCACGCCGACGTGGATGAGAATGGCGTCCTGTCCGCCTTCGTCCATATCGATGTGGAAAACGAGGGTGCGGCGTCCTTCACCCTCACCGATATCTCGGCGGAAGTTCCGGGCCTCCGCTTCCTGCCCGCCGACACGGCGAAAGAGGAACGTCCCGCGGTCACCGTGGCGCCCGGCGACCTGGAAAGGCTGACGCGGCGCGTCGTCATCACCGACTGCGCCGCGGTACCGCACGAACCTCAGCCGATCCGCTTCACCTATGAAACCTGGACGGGCACGAGGTCTGCGGAGGTGACGTGGGATTCATGGCGGCTGAACGGCCCTGAAGAGGATCTCCCCATCGCCTGGCAGCGGGCCCTCGCCGGCAACGTTTGCAATCAGGCGGTGAAGGATTGGTCCTGACAGGCGGCCCAGCAGCCGGTGGCGACACGCCCGAAGGGCGCATGCCGCCCGTCACGAAGATCGCTCTCGGATTCGTCCTCGTCTTCGGCGCCCTCCGCCTGAACGGCTTCGACCTGCTGCTCGATCCCGCCGGATGGGGACTGTGCGCAGCCGGGCTGTCTCAACTGCAGCGATCCGCGGAAGATCCCTTCGCCCGGGCAAGGTCCATCGCCCTCGTCATGTTCTTCCTCTCGTTCGCCGCCATGATCGACTACGACCGCGGCTCGGGCGAGCACCTGACGGACTCCCCCGTCGAGCACGTGATCGGCCTCGCCGGCACAGCGGGAGCCCTGATCGCCGTCTGGCTGACCGTCGAGGCCGTCATCAGACGGTTGCGCTCCCACGAGGAGACCTCCAGAGCCGCCCGGCTCGACGTGCTGCGCTGGGCCGTGGCCGGCCTGGGCGTGCTCGGCGTGCCGGCCGGGTACGGCTATGCCGTCCTCGGCCCCGTCACGGTCATCGCCTGGTTCGCCGCCTTGGTCGCCCTGATCATCGTGCTGTACCGGTCCGCCCGGCTGCCGTGCCTGTCACCGACGCGGAAGCCCGTGACCGGCTAGGCATTCGCAGAAAGGTTGTGGGGCATGCTGCCCGTCACGAAGATCGCTACTGGTTTCGTCATCGCTTTCGGCGCTCTCCGCATCAATGGCTTCGACCTGCTGCTCGACCCGGTCGGATGGGGATTATGCGCATCCGGGCTGGCTCAGCTGCATCGATCCCCCGGCGACGGCTTCGACCCGGCCAGGACCCGCCGCCATCATCATGGTCTGTGTCTCGGTTGCCGCTATGTTCCCGCTCGGTGATTTTCAGCACGTGGCCGGCATCGCCGGCACAGCCGGTGCCTTGATCGCCGTCTGGCTGACCGCCGACGCCGTCATCGACCGGATCCGGCCCAATGGAGAGACCTCCAGGGCCACCTGGCTCGACGTGGCGCGCTGGACCGTGGTCGGGTTGGGAGCGCTCGGCATGCTGGTCGGGTACGGCTACGCCGCCGTGGCTCCGATCACGCTCATCGCCTGGTTCGCCGCCATCGTGGCCCTGATCGCGGTGCTGTACAGCTCGGCCCGGCTGCCGTGCCTCTCCCCCGCAGGGGTTCCCGAGGCGAACTGAGCACATCGACTCAGAAGAGAGTCAGCGGCTCCTCATCCGCCTGCCCGGGCCCTACCGGCTCGGGCAGGGGTTCGAGCAGGGGCACGCGGGACCGTACCTCGTCGTGGAAACGGCGCGCCAGCGTCGGCGCGTCGGCGTTGTCCGGGGTGTGGATGAAGACGGTCGGCGAGCGCCCTTCGCGCAGCCATTCGGAGACCGTGTCCACCCACGGCCGCCACCCCTCCACGGTCCGGTCCGTGGCGTCGCGTCCGAGGTAGCGGACGATCGGGTGACCGGTGAGGGCTCGCGTGCGGCGTGGCACGCGGGGTTTCTTGGTCCAGGCGTCGCGTTCGGCGTCGCTGGTCGGTGGGCTGGCGAAGAAGGCGGTGGTGTCGAACGGGACCCACTCGGCATCACGGCCCGCCAGGACCTGCTCCAGCAGCCGTTCCGAACGCTCATCCGCGAAGAACGCGCGGTGGCGGACCTCGACCGCATAGCGATATGACCCGGGAAGGCGGCGGAGGAAGGCCGCCAACGACCCCAGATCGGACGGGCCGAACGAACTCGGCAGTTGCACCCACAAGGCGTGGTTACGCTCCCCCAGCGGCTCCACGGCCTCCAGGAAAGAGCGCAACAGCTCGTCCGCGCCCACCAGGCGGTGCTCGTGGGTGATGGGCTTGGGGAGCTTGACCACGAAACGGAAGCCCGGATCGGTCTGGGCGGCCCACGACTCCGCCGTCGCCCGCGTCGGGGTGGCGTAGAACGTCGTGTTGCCCTCCACCGCGTTGCACCACGTCGCGTACGCGCGCAACCGCTCCCCCGGCGGGAGCGGGCCGGGCAGGAACCGGCCCTGCCACGACGCGTGCGTCCACATCGCACATCCCACATGAAGCCGCATGCCCTCGACGCTAGCGGAGTCCGCTGAGACGCTGTCCGCGACAGGAAGATCCCGTCGCAAAGGGGAGCCCATGATCCGCGTCATCCTCGCCCTCACCCTGACCCTGAGCGTCTTGGCCACGCCTGCCTCGGCCGCGCAGGAATACCGCGTGCTGCAGCTCAACCTGTGCCACAGCGGCGTCAACACCTCCTGCTACAACGGCGCCGCCACCCTCCAGGAGGCGAACGCCGTCATCACCGCCAGGCAGCCCCACGTCGTCTCACTCAACGAGATCTGCCGGAACGACCTGCCGCAGCTGGCCGCCGCCATGGCGAACGGCTTCAGCGCCTTCGCCCCGGCCCGCCGCCCCGACGGCACGCCCGTACGCTGCACCAACGGCGACGAGTACGGCAACGGCCTGATCTTCCGGTCCGCCACCCCCGGGACCGTGTTCTCCGGCCAGTACGCCACCCAGGACAGCGGCAGCGAGAAGCGCGTCTACGTGTGCGCCGAGTTCTCCGACCTGGTCGGCTGCAGCACCCACCTGTCGACCACCGGAAACGTCGCCATGGCCCAGTGCAAGGCGGCCATCGCGATGCTCCGCGACCGGGCCGTGGCCGGCAAGCCGACGTTCCTGGCCGGCGACTTCAACCTGAAGTACGCCCCGCTGATCGGTCCGAATGTCCAGGACTGCAACGTCTCCCCCTTCTTCCGTAAGGGCGACGGCAGCGTGCAGCACGTCTTCGCGGCCAACGTGGGATTCGTGCGGACCGAGGTCGCCGGCATGCGCTACACCGACCACCCCGCCCTGCACGTCGTCCTGACCCGGCCGTGACCGTGCTCCCACCGCATATGGTTGCCCCATGGGCATGGTCGGGACGGTCGGGCTGGTGTTGCACCCTCAGCGCGATTCCAAGAAGGCGATAGACACCATCCTGCGCTGGGCGGCGGGCAAGGGCGCCACCGTGCTCGGGCTGCCCGAGGAGGTGGGGCGGATCGACTGCTCCGCCGTGGCCGTCGACGCCGAGGCGCTCGTCGAGCGGGCCGATCTGCTGGTCGGGCTCGGCGGGGACGGGACGATGCTGCGGACCATGCGGCTGCTCGCCGGGCGGCCGACGCCCATCCTCGGAGTGAATCTCGGGCGGCTCGGGTTCCTGGCGGAGATCGACGTGGACGAGCTGGGCGACACGCTGTCGGCCATCGACGGGCACCGGTACACGATCGAGCCGCGCATGGCGATCCGGAGCCGGGTCGGGGACGTGGAGGTGACCGCGTTCAACGACATCGCGCTCGTACGGATCCCCGGGGAGGGGCTGGCGGCCGTGTCCGTGAGCCCGGCAGGGAGCGATTTCGTCAGATTCGCGGCGGACGCGGTGATCGTGGCGACGTCCACGGGGTCCACCGCCTACAGCTTCTCCGCCGGAGGGCCCATCGTGTCGCCCCGGGTGGAGGCGGTGCTCGTCGTGCCCGCCGCCGCGCATTCCGCGTTCAACCGGGCGCTGGTGCTGCCCGCTGACGAGGAGGTGACGCTGGAGGTGCTGCCCACCAGCGGGCGTCTGGCGGTGGAGGTCGACGGGGCGATCATGGGGCATCTGTGTCCCGGTGACAGCATCACGGTGACCGCCTGGCCGGGGGCGGCGAAAGTGGTACGGCTCGGCACGACCTTCTACGAGCGGGCCCGGCGGAAGCTGCGGGTGGACGGCAGCACCGAGGCCTACTGACCGGCCGCCGGGCCCTTCAGGAGCCCGCGCGGCGGCGACGGCGCCCCGGCAGCCGGTCGGTCGGGTTGTCTCGCGGGGCACGCCCGACCGGGCGCGCGTAGGGGTTCTCCCCCTGCTGGACCGTGGGATACGGCACCGGGCCGTGAGCCACGTGGCCGGAAGGGCCGGGATGCTGGCTCGTGGCCGGGGTGAAGAAGCCGCCTTCCGGCACCGGGGACTCGCGGCGGTCCGGGCCCGGCTCGCGGCTGCTGTCGCGACGGCGGCCTGTGCCGTTGAAGAAACCATCGGAGGTGTCGTCGGGACGGGTGAAGAAGTCGTCGTCCCCGTCATCGTCCGGCCGGCTGAAGAAGTCCTCCTCGGACGACGTCTCCTCTTCGCCGGCGGGGCCGGGCTCGGCGTGCCGGGCGGAGCGGGAGGCGGACAGGGCCGCGAGGGCCGTGGTGATGGGCACGGCGGAGATCAGGCCGAGCGTGCCGGCGATGCTGCGGACGATCTCCTGCGCGATGACCGGCGTCGTCAGCACATCGCCCAGGGGCTGCGACCCGATGCTGAACAGCAGCAGCAACGGCAGCGACGCGCCCGCGTACGCCAGGATGATCGTGTTGATCACCGAAGCGATGTGCGCCCGCCCGATCCGGCTGGCCGCCCGGTAGAGGCGCGAGAACCCGTACGAGGGATTGGCGTGCGCCAGTTCGGCCACCGTCACCGCCTGCGTGACCGTGACGTCGTCGAGCACCCCCAGCGCGCCGATGATGATCCCGGCCAGCAGCAGACCTTGGGTGTCGATCGGCAGGCTCAGGGTCACGAACTGCGAGGCGTCGTCGGTGACGCCGTTGAGCTCGGCCAGCCCCAGCGCCGCGTACGACAGCCCCGCGGTGAGCGCCAGGCTGGCGAGCGTGCCGAGCACGGCCATCGACGTGGACGGCGAGAAGCCGTGCGTGAGGTAGAGGACGATCAGCATGATCGCCGCCGCCCCGACGACGGCCACCAGCATGGGCGGCTTGCCCTCGAGGATGCCGGGGATGACGAACGTCAGCAGCAGCACGAACGTGACCGCCAGCCCCACGAGCGCGGTGACGCCGCGCCAGCGGCCGAAGGCGATCACCGCCAGCGCGAACGCCCCGACGAACAACCACAGCGGCACCGCCCGGTCGTGATCGGAGATCTGGTACGCCCCGTCCTGGTCGCGCAGCAGGATCACGTCGTCGCCCGCGGCGAAGCGCTGCGCGCCGGGGCCGCTCGGCAGGCGGAGCGCGGCGTCCTTGTTCACGTCGGGGCCGTCGCCGACCTTGACCGTGGCGTTCCCGCACGTGGCGGGGTCCGGCTTGGGCGCGCCCTCGGCGGTGGCGGGACAGGGTTTGAGCGTGACGCTGGTGACCGTCCCGTGGAGCCGCTCGACCCCGGACTGCGCCGTGCCCGCATCGAGCCCGTCAGGCCAGAGCCACAACAGGCCGGCCAGCGTGACGATCGCCAGTGGCACCAGCACGACCAGGCTGGCGACGAACGTGCGCCGCGAGCTTCGGACAGTGGTGCCGTGCGCGTGATTGGCGCCCATCGACGTGAAGGTCCTCCTCGGATGATGAGTAGTGACAGTACTGCACGCCGGAGGTCAGGGTAGGCGTAAAACATGACGTGGCTGGTCGGCACCTCCGGGTGGCAGTACAAGGACTGGCGGGGAGTGCTGTATCCGGAGGGGGTGCCGCAGCGGCTCTGGCTGGAGACGTACGCGCGGGAGTTCCCGACCGTCGAGAGCAACAACGCCTTCTACCGGCTGCCCGCGCCCGAGACGTTCGCCGCCTGGCGGGAGCGCACGCCCGGCGGGTTCGTGATCGCCGTCAAGGCCAGCAGGTTCCTCACCCACATCAAGCGGCTGGACGAGCCGGAGGAGCCGGTCCAGCGGCTGATGACGGCCGCCTCGGCGCTGAAGGAGAAGCTCGGCCCGATCCTGCTGCAGCTCCCGCCGACGCTCCGCGCCGAGCCCGGCAGGCTCGACCGGTGCCTGGCGTGCTTCCCGCGCGACGTGCGGGTGGCCGTCGAGCCGCGGCACGACTCCTGGTGGATCGAGGAGGTACGCGACGTCATGCGGGCTCACGGGGCGGCTCTGTGCTGGGCGGACCGGCTGGGCCGCCCGCAGAATCCGTTCTGGCGCACGGCCGGGTGGGGTTACGTGCGCATGCACCAGGGCCTGCGGGGCGGCGTCGAGTACGGCGACACCGCGCTGCGCACCTGGGCCCGCCGGTTGCGCGAGGCGGCTTGGGAGGACGTCTACGTGTACTTCAACAACGATCCGGGAGGGGCGGCCGTACGGAACGCCCGGCGGTTTGCCAGACTCGGCTAGGTGCACACGCGTCTGTACAGGAACGGCGCCCTCGAGAAGGAGGGCTTCCCGATCGCGGACGTCTCCGACTACGTCGGGGACCCCGGCAGCACGGTCTGGTTCGACCTGTGCTCGCCGACGCCGGAGGACCTCGGCGTCATCGGCGAAGAGCTGGGGCTGCACGAGCTCGCGGTCGAGGACGTGCTCACCGACCACCAGCGGCCGAAGGTGGATATCTACGACAACCACCTGTTCATCACCGTGTACGGCGTGCACTTCGAGGAGGACCGGCTCGACCCCGTCGAGGTGAACATCTTCGTCACCCCCAACGCCCTGGTCACGATCCGCGGGAGCGACCACTTCGACATCGGCGAGGTGGTGAGGCGCTGGGACGCCGCCTCCCGCCTGGCCGGGCACGGCGTGATGTTCCTCCTGCACGGCCTGCTCGACTACGTGGTGGACACCCAGTTCGATCTGGTCCAGGAGCTCGACGCGGAGGCGGAGGCCTTGGAGGAGTCGCTGTTCGAGGAGGGCGTGCACGATGCCAGGGAGCTGCAGCGGACCATGTACGTGCTGCGCAAGAACGCCACCGGGCTCCGCAAGATCGCGTTACCGATGCGCGAGGTGATCGGCACCCTGCTCCGCCGCGACCAGGAGCTCGTCGCCGATCCCGTCATGGCGCCGTACTACGAGGACGTCCACGACCACGTGCTGCGGACGGCGGAGTGGGTGGAGTCGGTCCGCGACATGCTCGCGAACGCCCGCGAGACCCGCCTGGCGCAGCAGGGCTTCCGGCTCAACGAGATCATGAAGCGGGTCACCAGCTGGGCCGCGATCATCGCCGTCCCCACCATGATCACCGGCTTCTACGGGCAGAACGTGCCCTACCCCGGCGAGGGGGAATCCTGGGGGTTCTGGATGTCCACGGTCCTGGTGGCGCTGGCGTCGGTGGCGCTGTACGCGGCGTTCAAGAAGAGGGACTGGTTGTAAGGCGGGCGGCAGGGCTCGCCGCGGGCGTCGATCGTCATCTCGACCGCCAGCCGCACCTCGGCGGCGCCCGCCTCGCGGTAGAGCGGCAGGCAGCGGCCGCCCGCCAGCAGCGTCCGGCGGCCGATCGAGGTGGTGAGCAGCGACAGCTCCTCGTACGTGGCGGGCTCGGCCAGGCGCAGCAGCCACCCGCCCGCGGGGGTCCGGCCGCGGGTGCCCGCCAGCGCGTAGTAGTCCAGGACGTTCTCGCTGGCCGAGACGACCGCACGCATGGTGAACCGGCGTCCCTCGACCGTGAACACCTCGGCCGACGGCGCCCGGTAGATCGAGTGCACGTACCCGATCATGAAGCCGCCGGACACGGGCAGGCCGTTCACGGTGAGGCGCCCGGCCCCGTCGCCGGAGCCGAGCGCCATCGCCACCGCGACCGCCAGGAGAAGCCTGATCAGGCCTTTTCCTTGTAGTAGCGGGCCGCGCCCGGGTGCAGCTCGACCGGGGCCACCTGCTGGCCCAGCTTCATGTCGAGCTTCTTGGCCTCCGGGTGCACGGCCGACAGCTCGGTCTTCTTCTCGAACAGGGTCTTGGTGATGTCGTACGCGAGCTGCTCGCTCATCTTGTCCGGCACCAGCAGCACGTTCGCGACGCCGACGGTCTTGACCGTGCCGTCCAGCTTGTACGTGGACATGTCGACGTCGAGCCCGACGTACTGCTGGCCGTACGTGGTCTGCATCTTCGCCAGCACGTCGGAGGTGTCGAGTATCTTCATGTCGGGCTTGCTCGTGGCCAGGTCGGTGATGCCCGCCGTGGGCAGCCCGCCGACCCAGAAGAACGCGTCGATCGTGCCGTCCTTGGCGGCCTGCACCGACTCGTTGATCGACAGCTGCTGCTTGGTGATGTCGGTGTCGGGGTTGAGTCCGGCCGCCTCCAGCATGCGCCGGGCCACGACCTGGGTGCCGGAGTTGGCCGGGCCGAGCGAGACGCGCTTGCCCTTGAGGTCGGCCACCTTCGTCGCGTCGACGCCCGGGGCGACCACCACGTGCGTGTAGTTGTCGTAGATGCGGGCGATGGCCTTGATCGGCTGCTTCGCGGTGAACGTGTCCTTGCCGTTGACCGCGTCGGCCGCGGTGTCGACCTGGGAGAAGCCGATGTCGGCCTTGCCGCCGGCCAGCAGCTTGATGTTCTCGACGGAGGCCGAGGTGACCGACGCCGTGGCCTGGGTGTTGGCGATGTTCGCCGACAGCTGCTTGGCCAGGCCGCCGCCGTACACGTAGTAGACGCCCGTCGTGCCGCCCGTGGCGATCGACAGCCGGTTGCCCGAGCCGCCGCCGCTCCCTCCGCCGCCGCAGCCCGCCACGGCGAGCGCGGTCGCGGCGACTATCGCAAAGATCCGCTTCACGCTGAATCCCTTCTCCTTCTTCTGACGAGGTGCACGGCGGCGGCCACGGCCAGCACGGCCAGGCCGGCGACGATGGGGATGGGCTCGAGGAACAGCAGCAGCACCGCGGCCACCGCCGCCAGCAGGCGCTCCGGCCAGCCGCTCAGCCCGCCGGTGGCCATGGCGAGGGCGGCCACCGCGACCGCCGAGACCGCCGCCATGAGCAGCACGGTCCCGATCGGCCCCTGCCCGAGCAGCGCCTGGCCGTTCGGCGTCAGCACGAACGCGAACGGCACCAGGAACGCCGGCAGTGTGTACCGCCAGGTCATCATCATGGTCCGGTACGTGTTGCCGCCGGTGATCGCGGCCGCGGCCACCGCCGACAGCGCCGTGGGCGGGCTCACCTCCGACAGCACCGCGTAGTAGAAGACGAACATGTACGCCTCGGCCTGGGTGACGCCGAGCGTGGTCAGCGCCGGCCCGATGATCACGGCGGCGATGATGAAGCTCGCGGTCACCGGCACGGCCAGGCCCAGCAGCATGACGGCGATGGCGGACATGACCGTGGTGAGGATGAGGTTGCCGGCCGCGAAGTCGACGATGATCGCGCTGAGGTTGAGCCCGAGGCCGGTCTGGGTGATGGCTCCGACGATGATGCCCGCCGCCGCGCAGACGGCGGTCACCGGCAGCACTTCGAGGGTGCCCTTCGCCAGGGCCTGCCCGACGCGCGTGGGGGTCATCCGGTGCGCGGGATCGAGGAAGGACAGCGCGAACGCCACGGCGGTGGCGATCACCACGGACTGGAACGCCGACCGGTCCAGCGCCATCAGCACGATGATGAGGATGAGCGAGCTGAAGTGGTAGCCGAAGCGCAGCAGGAGCTTGCTCGCCTTGGGCGCGTCCACCTGGACGGCGTGGGTGCCGAAGCGGCGCGAGTCGATCTCGATGGCCAGGAAGATGCCGAGGTAGTAAAGGATCGTGGGGATCGTCGCGTACAGGAGCACCTCGAGGTAGCTGACCCGGAGGTACTCGGCGATGATGAACGCCGCGGCGCCCAGCGTGGGCGGGGACAGGATGGCGCCGATGCCGCCGGCGGCCAGGATGCCGCCCGCCGGCTCCTTCGGGTAGCCGGCCCGCCGCAGCACCGGCCAGGCCACGCTGCCCAGGCTGACCGTGGTGGCCACGCCGGAGCCCGAGACCGTGCCGAGCAGGAAGCCGGCCGTGGTGACCGTGCGGCCGGGCGCGGAGCGGGAGTTGCGGAAGGCGGCGAAGCTCAGGTCGATGAAGAAGCGGCTCGCGCCCGAGAAGTCCAGCACGGCGCCGTAGATCGTGAAGAGGATGATGTAGCTCGCGGCCACCTGCATCGGGACGCCGAAGAAGCCCTCGGTGCCGGTGTACAGCTGCGACACGATCTGCTCGAGGTCGAAGCCGCGATGCCCGATCGTCCAGTCAATCGGCAAATAGGCACCGTAATAGGCATAAATCAGGAAAAGCAGGCAGATGATGGTCAGGGCCCATCCGACGGTCCGCCGTACCGCCTCCAGCAGCAGCACCGTCAGCGCCAGGCCCGCCACGACGTCCATGCCCGCCAGCGCGGCGCCCGAGCCCCGGTCGCGGAACGCGTCGATGTCGGCCAGCGGGTAGAGCAGCACGGCCAGCGAGGCCGCGGCCAGCAGCCAGTCGGCGACACTCGGCCGCTCGGCGCGCCGCGTGCCCTCCGGGTGCGCCACCGCCCGCGACACGCCGGCCAGCGGGTCGGGCCGGCCCTCCACCGCGGGCGGCACCGCGCGCCCGTCCACCGTCGTCCCGGCCGGCGGGCCCGCCTCGTCGCCCGCGGGCACCGGCGCCACTCCATCCGGGGCCGCTCCACCGGGAGCCGCCTCGGCGGGACCGCGGCGCCGCAGCCGGTCCCCCCAGGCCGGGATCCCCGAGCGGTAGCACAGGAACACCAGCGGCAGCGCCACCGCCAGGAACGTCATCCGATGTTCGAGCGCCTCGACCGGCCGGAACACCACCACCAGCGAGTAGACCGACAGCAGCCCGCCCACGATCCACACACCGAGCCGGAGCCCTCCGCCCAGCTGCCGCGCCGGACGTTCCTGTTCGTGAGCGGAAACCAGCTCGGCCTCACGATCGCTCAGCTCGGTCAACACGTCCTCCCCGACACGGTGTTGGTGGGACTTTAAGAGCCGTTGACGTGATCAGGGAAGGCTCCGTTATCTGATTGTCAGAACAAAGGTTGCGAATCGGCCGCCAGCCGCTCGATCGGCACCTCCCCCGCCTGGCTCCCGTCGCGCAACCGTACGGCCGCCTGCCCGCTCGCCGCCTCGCGCGGCCCCACGACGAGCTGGTACGGCACCAGCCGGTGCGCCCTGATCCTGGCCCCGAGGCTGCCCCGGTCGGCGGCGGCCAGCTCCGCCCGCAGCCCGGCGGCCAGGCACCGCCGCAGCAGATCCCCGGCGGCCGGCAGCTCGGCGTCCGACAACGGCAGCACCACCGCCTGCACGGGAGCCAGCCAGGCGGGGAACGCGCCCCCGTGCACCTCGATGAGGTGCGCGACCAGGCGTTCGAGGCCGCCGACGACGCTGCGGTGCACCATGGCGGGGCGGTGGCCGCCGACGTAGCTCAGGTCGAAGCGCTCGGGCATGTAGAGGTCGACCTGGACGGTCGACAGGGTGGCCTCGCGCCCGGCCGGGTCGGCGATCTGGATGTCGATCTTCGGCCCGTAGAAGGCGCCCTCGCCGCGCTCCTCGTCGTACGACTGTCCGCGCTCCTTGAG
Organism: Nonomuraea sp. NPDC049480; assembly: GCF_044465905.1. Classification (NCBI taxonomy): domain Bacteria; kingdom Bacillati; phylum Actinomycetota; class Actinomycetes; order Streptosporangiales; family Streptosporangiaceae; genus Nonomuraea; species Nonomuraea sp. NPDC049480. The sequence goes on along the minus strand of NZ_JBITMD010000003.1, from coordinate 435,785 downwards.
CACGTCGCGCAGGACGGCCTCGGACCGGGCCCACATGGCGGGGTCGTCGACGAACTTGCCGCCGTCGCCGCGCAGCGACAGCCGGTACCGCGCGGCGCGGATGCCGAGCCGGGCGTGCGCGGCCTCGATCAGGTCGAGCGCGGCCGACACCTCGGCGGCGGCCTGCTCCGGCGGGCAGAACACGTGACCGTCGTTGAGCTGGATGGAGCGCACCCTGGTCAGGCCGCCCAGGACGCCGGACAGCTCGGAGCGGTACTGCCCGCCCAGCTCGGCCAGGCGCAGCGGCAGCTCGCGGTGGCTGCGCCGGCGCGAGCGGTAGATGAGCGCGTGGTGCGGGCACAGGCTGGGGCGCAGCACGAACTGCTCGCCGCCCACGTTCATGGGCGGGAACATGTCGTCCGCGTAGTGCGACCAGTGGCCGGATCGCTCGTACAGCTCGCGTTTGCCCAGGACGGGCGAGTTGACGTGCTGGTAGCCGTTGCGGCGCTCCAGCTCGTGGACGTAGTCCTCGACGGCCTTGCGCATGGCCGCCCCGGCGGGCAGCCAGTAGGGCAGACCGGAGCCGATCATGGGATCGGTGTCGAAGATGCCCAGCTCACGGCCGAGCCTGCGGTGGTCGTTCATGATCATCCTTTCCGGAGAAAGGGCGAACGACCAGCTCTCCCGGGCGTTCGCCCGGGAGACATGGAGTCAGCGCGCCGGGACGAGGTCCGGCGTCGTCGTGATGGAGACGTAGGCGCGCTGCATGCCTCTCACCGTAGCATCCGGTAGCTCGCCGCAGCTCGTGAAAAAATCCTTCAAGAAGACCTCAAGGATTGGCAAATGATATAAAGGCTTCGTGGCCGAGATCACTCTGGACGTCTGCCAGCTGCAGGCGTTCGCCGAGGTCGGCTATCAGGTGGCGGGCGGCGGGAGCGCCCATGGGGCGATGGCCGCGCTGCGCAGGGTGGTCTCGCTCGACGCGTACGAGTTCGTCGCGTTCGACCCCGCGACCGGGCGGCACCACAGCGTCGTGTCCGGCGGGCACCGGCGCATCGACCGGGACGCCGCCGAGGAGTACGCCGGGCTGGACGCCTACCGCCGGGCCCTGGCCACGCGGGCGCCCGTGAGCATGCCGGGGCCGGACACCGAGCGCTATTTCCGGCGCCACCTGGAACCCTACGGGTGGCGGGCCGGTCTGACCGCGCCGCTGTTCCTGGCCGAGGGCCGCTACACGGGCCTGCTGCACCTGACGTCCAGGGGGACGTTCCCGCAGCTCACGGGAGCGCTCGTGGCGGCGGTGAGCCCGATGCTCGCGCACGTCACCGACCTGACCCGGTGCGTGATCGACCCGGTGGGGCTGCCGCCGGACTTCCGCGTGGCGGCCTTCGACCGGCTCGGCACGCGCCGCGAGGTGCCGGGGCGCGAGGTGTCGGCCGCGTTGTGGGACGACCCGGCCGTGGCGGCGTACGCGCGGGCGTTCATCGACTCGCGTGAGCTGAGCCGGCACGGCCTCTGGCTCGACGGCGACGGACACTGGCACGAGCTCCGGCTGCTCAGGGCCGGCGTCGGATTCCAGGGGGCGCTGCAGGGCGCGGTCGCGGCCGAGCGGCCGTGCGCGCTGCCGTACGAGCTGACCGGCCGGGAGGTGGACGTCCTCACCCGGGTGGCGGCCGGCGACTCCAACCCGCAGATCGCCGCGGCCCTCGTCCTCAGCGTCCGCACCGTGACCACGCACCTGGAGCACATCTTCGCCAAGCTCGGCTGCGACAGCCGCACCCGCCTCACCACCAAGGCCCTCGCCGAGGGCCTGTGCCGCCTGGACGTCTAGTTCCGTCTGGTTCTCACGTGCTGGAGTTCGGCCACCGGCGGGACGCCGGCCTGCAGCAGCTCGAACCACACCGTCGTCGAGCCGCTCTCGCGGGTGAAGCCCCAGCGGTGGCTGAGCGCCTCGATCAGCGGCAGGCCGCGCCCGCTGGTGGACCGCGCGCTCGTACGGCACACGCACGGCGGCCCGTCGGAACCCGCGTCCGACACGCAGACCCGCACCGCCGACTCCGAACTGGTCACGCTCACCGTGAACGTGCCGCCCGCGCCGGACCTGGTGTGCAGGACCGCGTTCGTGGCCAGCTCGCTGGTGAGCAGCACCACGTCGTCGTAGAGCGGATGATCGCGGCCGAGCGCGGCCGTGACGATCCCCCTGGCCCTGGACACCTGGGACGCGATCCCCGGCAGCCGGACCATGAGACCGCCCGAGCCGATCAGATCGTCCCCGTTGACACGATGCGAATCCGGCGGTGCCACAGCGACCTCCCCCATAGTCGGGCCCCAACCTCACGCTGCGTTGTGAGACGCCCGGGTGGCGGCCAGAGGACTATCGCGAAAAGGTAGGAATGCCCTTTCCCAAGGTCGCCTGCACGACCGCCGGCGGCGACCGAGTACGCTGCGATCGACGAGTCGTCTAGGCCCGTGGGGGAGTACGCCGAGGCCCGTGGGGCAGCAAGGAGGTCGCGTGAGCAGCCTGGAGGCCGTCTGGGTGCAGCCGTACGACCGGCCGGGGGCGGCGGTCGTGACCGGGGTCTTCGACATCCTGCACGTGGGGCACGTGCGTTATCTGGGCGCGGTGGCGGCCCGCGGGCTGCCCCTCGTCGTCGGCGTCGAGGACGACCCGCGCGTACGCGCCTGGAAGGGTCCGAGCCGCCCGTTCAACCCGTCGGCGGAGCGCGCCGAGGTCCTGGCCGCGCTCCGCTTCGTCACCGGCGTCTTCATCGTCACTGGCCCGCCCGACGCCCACGGCCCCGAGGACTACATCGACCTCCTCGCCCCGATGCGGCCGGGCGCGCTGGCGCACACGGCGGGAGACCCGCACGCCGGCGCCCGCGCCGCCGCGGCGGCGATCCTGGGCGCCGACTGCTGGGAGCTGGAGGCCATCCCGGACCGCTCCACGACCCGGATCGTGAACGCGGCCGGCAAGGGCTGACCCTCGGACCACGTCCGACGCCGGCCGGGCTACGGAGCGCGGACCAGGCCCACGCCGCGGTCGGCGATGTCCACCCCAGAGGCCAGGGGGCTGACGATGGCGTCCGCGATGAGGCGCGCGATGACGGTGGAGGCGGTCGCGGGAAGCGGCGACTTCATCACCTCCTCCCACCACAACGCCGTGACACCGGCGACGTGCGGCGTCGCCATGCTCGTGCCGGTCAGGGCACGCAGGCCACCGCCGGCCTGCGCGGAGACCACGCCGACCCCCGGGGCGCTGATCTGCGGGAAGGTGTTGGAGAAGGGCGCGATGACCAGGCCGTTTCCGGTGGCCGACTGCCCCAGCGCGCCGACCGCGATCACACCCTCGGCGGCGGCGGGCAGCGACACGGCGATCTCGAAATCGGGGCCGGACTGACGCTCGCTCTCGTTGCCCGCGGCGGCGACGACGATCGTGCCGGTGCCGATGGCCTCGCGGGCGGCGACCATCCGCATCAGCGCGTCGAAGAGCCGCAGGTTGGCCCGGTAGGCCTCAAGGGCGAGCGAGGTGGCGAACTTCGGCTGCCGTCCCCGGTCGACCATCTGCTGGACCATGCCGGGGAAGTCGAACCCGAGCGACATCGAGATCACCTGAGCGCCCTGGTTCAGCGCCCATTCCATCCCCCGCAGCAGCCCCTCGGTGTCGCCGCTCCCGTCGTCGGAGAGGACTTTGCCGATCAGGGCACGGGTCACGCCGGGTGCGACGCCGATGCGTGTGCCCTCGACCGGCCGGCCGAAGATCGTACCGGCGCAGTGCGTGCCGTGGCCCTGCTTGTCGCCGATGCCCGAGCCGCTGAAGTCCTCCTGGATGAGGGTCATCCCGGTGAAGGCGGGATGACTGCCGTCGATGCCGGTGTCCAGGACGGCCACGATCACATCCGCCCCGGTGCGCGTCGAGACGTCGGCGCCGACCGCCTTGACGCCCCACGTGGTCGCGGCCGCCGTGGCCTCGGCCTCCGCCCGCCCGCCGGAGGCGTCCTCGATCGGCTGGATCAGCACCGTCGGCATCACGGGCGCCACCGCCCGTACCTCCGGATCGCGGACCACGTCACGGACGTCGCGCTTGCTGAGCTCGAGGACCTCCACGTGTGGTTCGCCGCCCAGGGCGAACGCCTGGGGCGGCGCCAGCCCGGCCGACCGCGCCATCTCGAAGGGACTCGCCGTACGCGCCGCGCTCAGGTCCCGCAGCACGCTGTATCTCTCACCCATGGGCAGTTCTCTCCCGATTTCCGCCGTCCCCCGAGGGACGAGTCACACCGATCCGGCCGCGCCGGCTCCACCGGAACGGTGCCCGCGCGCACCTACGCTCCCGCCCAAGCCGGGATGAAATGCGGTCAATGAACGGCGCATCCCCGCGCCGCCGCTCCCCCGCCCGCCGAGGGCCCGGATGACGCCGAGCACGTGACGTTCGCCGCGGCGCACTCGCGAAACGCCCCCTTTCGCCGTTCGGCCCGGCAGGTCATCCCTTTCCCGAGGCGGGTCAGGCCGATGACGGCAGAGGTGGTTCCCCATGGGACGTGGCGGCCGGGCGCACCGGGTCGTGTCGCGGTCGCCGCGGTCACCCCTGCTGGCCGGCCTGCTCGGGACAGCGGTCGCGGCCGCCGCGGTGACGGCCGGGGCGTGGCCGGTTCACCAGCGTGGGCGGCACGTTCCCGGGCCCGATCCCGGGTGCCCGCTGCCCGAGGGCACGAACGTGACCGTCGCAATCGATCCCGCGCGGGCGTACACGCTGGTCAAGTCCTGACCGGCGCTACCTGACGCGATGGCGCCACGGCGCGTCGAGGCGATGGTCGAGGCCGGCGAGTTCCAGCAGCCGATCGACCTGGGGCGAGCAGGTGACGAGCGTGAGCGTCCCGCCCTGCCGCAGGAGGCGCCCCTTGGCCCTGATCAGCTCGCTCAACCCGGAACAGTCCATGAACGAGACCCGTCCGAGGTCCACCTCGACCCGGCGGCAGCCGTCGGGTCGCCGGACGTTCTCCAGCATGCTCCCGAGCAGCCCGGCGGTCGCCAGATCGATCTCTCCGCGTGCCCGCACCAGGGCGCGCCCGTCCGCGATCTCCACGTTGACGTCCAGCCGATCCATAGCCATCTCCACGACGGATCGAAGGTCATAGTCCGGAGTGCGTCCACCAAGAACATCAGCACATTCCCCGCACGCCCGCCATCCATACGGACGTAAATTTTGCACCTAATGTCGGTTTCCGCCATCGAGGCGAAGGAGGCGCCACCCACGCCGCCCGCCCCCACCCTGAAACAGCGCTTCTAGCACAAACCAGCCGCCGCAGCAAGGGATGGCGCACATTTGATATACATTCATAAAGAGGTTCCGTTTCATACCTGCAGGTCGCAGCAGCCATCCGGCCGGCGATGCCTTTGGCGCAGGAGGTGAGTACGGTGCCCGTGCGGCGCGACGGCAAGTGGCCCCAGCGGGACCACTACACGGTGCTCGGTGTGGAACCGTCGGCATCCACGACGCAGATCACGTCGGCCTACCGGCGGTTGACACGCGCACTCCATCCGGACGCCCGGCCCGCCGAGCCGGCGTCGCGAGAACGGTTCGCCGAGGTGATCGAGGCCTACGCCGTGTTGCGGGATCCCGCCCGGCGTGCGGCCTACGACGCCGAGCGCCGGCAGGCTGCCCGCGGCGCGCTCAGCGGCCGCCCCGTCGCCGTCAGAGTCATCCGCGCGCGGGGTCCGGCGGGGCATGTGCCCGTGCCGGACGCCGGCCGGCGGGTCTTCGCCGACGTGGCCGGCCCCGGTGTGACCGTTGGCCGCTTCGCCGCGGTGGCGCCGCCGGACTTGGTGCTGCTACGGGCGATGCTCCAGCTCGTGGTCGGGAGGCGATGAGGAAGGAGGCCGTCGATGACCAGACCCGTCGGCATCGATCTGGGCACGACGAACTCGGTCGTCTGCGTGCTGGAAGGCGGTGAGCCGACCGTCGTCACCAACACCGAGGGATCGCGGACGACGCCTTCGGTGGTCGCGTTCGCCAAGAACGGCGAAGTCCTGGTCGGCGAGTTCGCCAAGCGGCAGGCGGTGACCAACGTGGAGCGCACCGCGCGCTCCGTGAAGCGCCACATGGGCGATGCGGCCTGGCGGTTCCCCGAGGCGGAGAGCGTGGACGGCAAGCGGTTCACGGCGCAGGAGATCTCCGCCCGGGTGCTGCAGAAGCTGAAGCGCGACGCCGAGGCCTACCTCGGGGAGCGCGTGACGGAGGCCGTCATCACCGTGCCGGCGTACTTCGACGACACGCAGCGCACCGCGACCAAGGAGGCCGGGGAGATCGCGGGCCTGAAGGTGCTGCGGATCATCAACGAGCCCACGGCGGCCGCGCTGGCGTACGGCCTGGACAAGGAGAACGACCAGACCATCCTGGTCTTCGACCTGGGCGGTGGGACGTTCGACGTGTCACTGCTGTCCATCGGCGAGGGCGTGGTCGAGGTGAGGTCCACCGCGGGCGACACCCGCCTCGGCGGCGACGACTGGGACCAGCGGATCGTCGATCACCTGGTCACGCAGTTCAAGAACGGCTACGGGATCGACCTGTCCAAGGACAAGATGGCGATGCAGCGGATGCGGGAGGCCGCCGAGCGCGCCAAGATCGAGTTGTCGTCGACCAGTGAGACCTCGATCAGCCTGCCCTACATCACCGCCTCCGCCCAGGGCCCGCTGCACATGGACGAGAAGCTGACCCGCGTGCAGTTCCAACGGCTCACCCAGGACCTGCTGGAGCGCTGCGAGGGACCGTTCCGGCAGGCGATCGACGACGCGCGGCTCCAGGCCTCCGACATCGAGCACGTCATCCTCGTCGGCGGCGCGACGCGCATGCCGGCCGTGGTGGACCTGGTACGGGAGCTGACCGGCGGCAAGGAGCCGCACAAGGGGGTCAACCCGGACGAGGTGGTGGCGATCGGCGCCGCGCTCCAGGCGGGAGTGCTCAAGGGGGAGGTCAAGGACGTCCTGCTGCTGGACGTCACCCCGCTGTCGCTGGGCATCGAGACCAAGGGCGGCATCATGACCCGGCTCATCGAGCGCAACACCACGATCCCGACCAGACGCTCGGAGGTCTTCACCACGGCCGACGACAACCAGCCGTCCGTGGCCATCCAGGTCTACCAGGGCGAGCGCGAGATCGCCGCGTACAACAAGAAGCTCGGCATGTTCGAGCTGACCGGTCTGCCACCCGCGCCGAGAGGAGTCCCGCAGATCGAGGTCGCCTTCGACATCGACGCCAACGGCATCATGAACGTCTCCGCCAAGGACCTCGGCACGGGACGGGAGCAGTCGATAGTGATCACCGGCGGTTCGGCGCTGCCGAAGGACGACATCGACCGGATGGTGCGCGAGGCGGAGCGGCACGCCGAGGAGGACCGCCGCAGGCGCGAGGCCGCCGAGACCCGCAACAACGCCGAGACGCTCGTCTACTCCACCGAAAGGCTGCTGCGGGACCACCCGGAGAAGATCCCCGCGGACGTCAGATCCGAGATCGAGTCCGCGATCGCCGATCTGAAGGACAAGCTGAAGGGCGAGGACGCCGACGCCATCAGGCAGGCCGGCGAGAAGGTCTCCGCCGCCGCCCAGAAGGCGGGTCAAGCGATCTACGCGCAGGCGCAGGGCTCCGCCGCGGGTGCGGGCGATCAGCAGCGGGCCGGGGAAGAGGAGGTCGTGGACGCGGAGATCGTCGATGAGGACAAGCCCGGGCAGGGCGAGCGATGAGCCGCCGGTCACCGGGATCCTGGCCCGCGGTCATCGGGTCGGCGACCACCTGCCGCGCCCGGTCCCGGTGACGGTCACGGCGCCGCCCTCGTAGGCCCTCCCGCACCTCGCGGCGGCTTCGGGACGCACAGCGCGCCCGCCAGGGCGACGGCGGCCAGGGCGAACCACGGCAGCGGGCCTTCGGCGTCGAAGAGGGCGCCGAGCGGGGCGCCTCCGGCCAGGACGAGCAGCCCGGACAGCGAGAACATGGCACCCGTGTAGAGGCCCAGCCGGTGGTCCTCGGCCAGGTCCGGCAGCCAGGCGCGGGCGGCGGGAACCACGAGCATCTGCCCGGCGGTCAGCAGGACGACGAAGGCCAGCGACGGCAGGAGCCCGCCGGCCGCGCGTACGGGCAGCAGCAGCCCGGCGGCCACCGCGCCGGCGGCCATGAGCCCCAGGCCGATCAGGAGGGACCGGCGCAGCGACAACCTGCGCGCGGCCCATCCGGACAGCGGGAGCTGCCCGGCCACCACCAGCGCCGAGGAGAGCGCGAACAGCCAGCCGAGTGCCCCCTGCGTGCCCGTGGCCCGCTCGACCTGGGCGGGCAGCGCGAGATAGAGCTGGTTGTACAGCAGCAGATAGCTCCCGTAGGCGCCGCACAGCCCCAGGAACCGCCGGTTGCGCGCGATATCCACGACGCCCCTGGCACCGTCGCGACGGGCCGCGGTGGATCCGGACGGCATGAGCGCCAGCTGCCCCAGCAGCACCAGGACGAACACGGCGGCGCCGGCCAGGCACGCGGCGCGGAAGCCCAGGCCGAGCAGGGCCGTGCCGAGCACGGGCCCGATCAGCGCCCCGGCCTGCCCTGCGGCGTTGAACAGCCCCAGGACCTGGGCACGGGCGACGCCGGTCGCCCGCTCGTGCGCCGCCGCCTGGCGGACGATCTCCGACTCGACGGCGGGCGAGAACAACGCGGCGGCGAACCCGATGAGCAGCACGGCGGCCACGACCGCCCAGGTGCTCTCCGCGAACCCGAGCCAGGCGAATCCGGCCACGCGCAGGGCGCAGCCCGCCAGCACCACCGGCCGCGGCCCGAACCGGTCGGTGAGCGCGCCTCCGATCACGAACAGCCCCTGCTGGCTGAAGGTCCGCAGGCCCAGGATCAGGCCGGCGAGCCAGCCCGCGAGCGCCAGCGAGCCGGTCAGGTGGGCGGACAGGTAGGGCAGGACGGCGAAGAAGCCGATGTTGAAGGCGAACTGGGTGGCGATGAGCAGCCGAGGCAGCGCGGGCAGGCGGGCGAAGGTCAAGCGGGGTCGCCCACCCGGGTGAGGTCGGGCACGGCGGCGAGCAACTCGCGCGTGTAAGCGTGCGCGGGCGCCTCCCACACCTGCTGGACGGGTCCGGTCTCGACGATCCGGCCGTGCCGCAGCACCGCGACGTGGTGCGCCACGTGCCGGACGAGGGCCAGGTCATGGCCGATGAACAGCTGGGCGAGCCCCAGTTCGTCCCGCAGGTCGGCGAGGAGGTTGACGATCCCGGCCCGTACGGACGGGTCCAGGGCGGACACGGGCTCGTCCAGGACGAGCAGCCGGGGCTCGCAGGCCAGGGCGCGGGCGATGCCGACGCGCTGGCACTGGCCGCCGGACAGCTCGTACGGCCTGCGCCGGGCCAGTGACGCGTCCAGCCGTACGAGGTCGAGCAGCTCACTGACCCGGGCCGGCCCGGTCGCCGGATCCCAGCGTCCCTGGACGCGCAGGGGCTCGGCGATCGTGTCGTACACGCGCCGGCGCGGGCTGAGCGAGCCGTAGGGGTCCTGGAAGACGGGCTGCAGCGCGGGCCGCAGCGGGCGCATGGCCCGCTCGTCGAGTCCGGTCAACTCGCGGCCCGCGAAGCGTACCGAGCCGCTCTCGGGCCTGCGCAGCATGAGGACGGCGGCGGCGATGCTGGACTTCCCCGAGCCCGACCCGCCGACCAGGGCGAGCGTCCGGCCGGCGGCCAGGGTGAACGAGACCCGGTCGACCGCGAGCACGGGCGGGGTGCGGCGGCCGCGCGCCGGGTAACGCACGACGAGGTCCCGCACCTCCAGCAGAGGCGGCGTCATGGGTGCCCTTCGAACAGTTCCGTGACCGGGTCCGGCAGCTCGCCGAGCCGGTGGCAAGCCACCAGGTGCGCGTCCCCCGCCTCGTACGGCTCGGGTTCGTGCGCCCGGCAGGCGCCGGCGGCGGCCGGGCAGCGGGGCGCGAAGGCGCAGCCGGGCGGCAGCGCGCCGGGCCGCGGCGGCGCGCCGTCGATGACGGGCAGCCGCCGGTCCACCGCCTCCCGCCGCGGGAGTGACGCGATGAGCCCGCCGGTGTAAGGGGCGCGCGGATGGCGCAGCACCCGGCCGACCGGGCCGGATTCGACCTGGCGGCCGGCGTACATGACGAGCACGCGCTCGGCGTGCGCGGCCGCCACCGCCAGGTCGTGGGTGACCAGCAGCACGGCCAGCCGCGTCTGTTCGCGCAGCTCGGCCAGCATGCGCAGGATCATGGCCTGGACGGCGGAATCCAGGGCGGTGGTGGGCTCGTCGGCGATGACGAGGGCGGGGTCGTTGACGGTGGCCATGGCGATCACCGCGCGCTGGCGCATCCCGCCGGAGAACTCGTGCGGGTAGGCCCGCGCCCGCCGCGCCGCGTCGGGGATGCCGACCCGCTCCAGTGCGGCCACCGCCCGCTCCCGGGCGGCCTTGCGGCTCAGGCCCCGCACGGACCTGGCGGCGAGCGCGAGCTGGTCGCCGACGGTGTGGACGGGGCTGAGCACCGACAGCGCGTCCTGCGGCACGAACGCGACACGACGGCCGCGTACCTGCCGGTAGCGGCGCTGGGGCGCGCCCGCCAGCTCCATCCCCTCCAGGCGCACGCTGCCGGAGATCCGCAGGCCGGGCGGCAGCAGTCCGAGGAGGGCACGCGCGGTGAGCGACTTGCCCGCGCCGGACTCCCCCACGACCGCGAGCATCTCGCCGTGGGCCAGGTCGAAGGACAGTCCTCTGACGATCTCGGCGGCGGGCGCGGTGACGCGCAGGTCGCGTACGCGCAGCAGCGGCTCGGAGAGCGTCATGCCCGGCCTCCGCGGAGCGTGGACAGCGAGACCGCCAGCGCGGCCAGCAGCAGGAGCATCGCCGCCGGGGCGAGTGCCGCCCATGGCGCGCGCTCGACGTACGGCAGCGACTCGGCCAGCGTCAGCCCCCACTCGGGAGCGGGCGGCTGGGCGCCGAGACCGAGGAAGCCGAGGGAGGCCAGGGCCAGGGCGACACCGGGCAGGCGCAGCACGGCGTGCCGGGCGATCGGACCGGCGACCGCGGGCAGGACGTGGCGGGTCAGGATCCAGGAGGGCGGGGAGCCGATGGCGCGCTGGGCCACCAGGTGGGCCGCCGCGCGGGTCTCGGAGACCAGGGCGGCGGCGTGGGCGGCGAGCACCGGCCAGGAGACCAGGGCGACGGCGACGGAGGCGCCCAGGGTGCCGGGACCGAGCACGGCCGCGACGAGGATGCCGGCGATCACCGGCGGCACGGCGTTGGCGATCTCGGCGGCCCCCGAGGCCGGGCCCGGCAGGAAGCCGAGGGCCAAAGACATGACGTACGAGCCCGTGCTGACCAGCGCCGCGACCGCCAGCGTGGCCGCCGCTCCATGGCCGACCCTGGCCAGCACGTCGCGGCCCAGCGCGTCGGTGCCCAGCGGATGGGCCCGGCTCGGCCCGGCCAGCCGCGCGCCCACGTCGATGGCCAGCGGGTCGAGGAGCAGCCCCCAGGCCACGGCGGCCGCCAGCACGGCGGCGCAGGCGGCCGGCACCACGCGGTGCCACCGGCCACCGCCGCCGACGGCCGGCGCGGGCAGCGACAGCGCGGCGTCCCGCAGCCCCGGGCCGAGCATCCAGCGCCGGCCGGCGGCCGCGAGTGTCCCGGCGAGCACGCCGAGCAGGACGAGGGCGAGCACCGCGCCCTGGAGCAGGGGCAGGTCCTGGGATTCCGCCGCGCCCAGCGCGGTCCTGCCGATGCCGGGCACCGCGAACACCGTCTCGACGGCGACCGCCCCACTCGTCAGCCCCACGGCCACCAGCCCGAACTGGGGCACGAGAGCGGGCAGCGCGCGACGCAGCACGGCGCGGGCGATGACGCCGGGCCGGCACCCGGCCGAGCGCCACAGCCCGACCCAGGGCTCGGCGAACACCGCGGGCAGCGCGTCGTCCACCAGCCGCCCCAGCACGCCGCCCGCCGGAATGCCCAGCGCGAGCGCGGGCAGCACCAGGTCCTGCGGGTTCCGCCAGCCGTACGGTGGCAGCCAGCCCAGCCACACCGACAGCGTCACCAGCAGCAGCGTCGCGATGAGGAACTCGGGCAGCGCGGCCAGCGCGGCGGCCGCGGCCCCCGTGCCCCGGCCGCCGCGCAGGGTGCCGCGCGCGCCGCGCGCCAGCGTCGGCGCGCACAGCACGCACACCAACGCCGCCGTCACGATCAGCGCGGCGGTCATCAGCGTCAGCGAGACGCCGAGTCCGGACAGGATGGAGGACAGCACCGGGCTGCCGTCCACCCAGGAGCGGCCGAAGTCGCCGCGCAGGACGCCGCCCAGCCAGCCGCCGAGCAGCGGCACGGGGCCGCCGTCCAGGCCCAGCTCGCGCCGGATGGCCTCCAGGACCTCCGGCGTCGGCTCCTGCTCGGCCGAGCGGGCGCGCAGCAGCGACAGCGCCGCGTCGCGGCCGGACAGCCAGGGCAGCAGACCGACCACGACGATGATCGCGACCAGCGCGGCGGTGCGCGCGAGCAGCACCCCGGCGCGCTCGCGCAGCGGCGGTGCGATCACTTCAGCCGGGTGCCGAGGGTGATCAGGATCCGCTCGCGCGGGTCCTTCGCCGATCCCGTCACCGTGGTGGCGTCGCCCTGGATGACGCGCTCGTGCAGCATCGGGATCGCCGCGTCGGTACGCAGGACCGCCGCCTCCGCCTCGAGGATCGCCGCGCGCCTGGCGGCGCCGGCCTCCGTGGCCGCGGCCTTCTTCACCGCCTTGTCGACGTCGTCGTCGCACAGCTTGGCGAGGTTGAAGGAGCCGTCGCAGGTGAAGTCGGCCTGCATGTACGCCACCGGGTCGCCCGAGTCCAGCATGGTCGCCCGGGACAGGATGAACGCGTCGAACGCGCCGGCGAGGGCGTCCTCCTCGATGTGGGCGTACTCGCGTACCACGAGCTTGACCGTGAAGCCGGCGCCCTGGAGCTGCTGTTGCAGCACGGAGGCGACCTCGGGCAGCTCGGGCCGGTCGGAGTAGGTCGCCAGCGTGATCCGCGCGCCCTTGGCGCTCGCGGCGGGCGTGCGTCCGGTCAGCGGCTCGCGGCCCTCGGCGGCCCACGGGAGCGCGGGGCCCAGCAGGCCGACCGCGAGGTCGGCGCGGCCCTCGTACACGCCGTTGACCAGTTGCCCGGCCTCGATGGCGGTGCGCGCGGCGGCGCGCAGGCCGGGGGTCTCGAAGGGGCCCTTCGCGGTGTTCAGGTAGAGGGTGTTGGTGCGCGGCATCGGCACCTCGCTGATCGTCTCCTTGGCCAGGAGCGCGGCCTGCGAGACGGGGACCGCCTCGGCGATGTGCGCCTCGCCGCTGCGGACGGCGGCGGCGCGGGCGGTGCCGTCCGGCACGAAGGAGACGTCGATGCCGGCGGCTTCGGCCTTCCCTCCCCAGTAGCCGTCGTAGCGGTCGAGGGTGGCGGTGGTGGTGCCGTTGACCCGGGTCAGCTTGAACGGGCCGCTGCCGGTGCCGACCGGGTCGACCTTGCCGTCCGCGCCGTACGCGCGCTCGGCCAGGATCGACAGCTGCGGCGAGGACAGGCGGTGCGGCACCAGCGGATCGGGCTCACCGGTGGTCACGACGAGCTTGTCGCCCTCGGCCGTGGCGGTCAGCTCGACGCCGTCGAGGATGCGCGGCTTGGGGGTGGCCCGGCCGGCCCGGGTCAGCGCGTTGGCGGCGACCTGAGCGGTCAGCTTGCTGCCGTCGTGGAAGGTCACGCCCTGGCGGACGGTGAATTCCCAGGTCCGGTCGGAGATCTGGGACCACGCGGTGGCCAGCGCGGGGCGCGCGTCACCCTTCTCGTCCAGGTTGACCAGGGTTTCGGCGGTGGACCAGCGCGACAACTTGAAGGCGTCGTCGCTGAACGGCGACAGGCCGGAACGCGGCGGCTGGAGCATCGCCACCTTGATCCGCCCACCGGCGGAGTCCGCGCTCTGCCCGCCTGCCGGAAGGGAACACGCGGCCAAGGTGAGGGCACAAGCTGCCGCGAGGGCATGGAAAAGACTGCGGTTTCGCACGGATTGTCCAGAGTTGAGGGGATCGGCGATCAGGAGATTAGCACATGAAAACCGTTTCCATATTCGGCTGGTGGTTCCGGACGACGTCAGGCCCGCGTCTCCCGGCGCGCTCGGCGACCTGGTTGACCGACAGCTCCGCGCCTCGGGCGAACAGCAGCATGATCGGCCGGTGGCCGGGATTGGCCAGGGCCTGAGGAAGTCGTGGGCGGCCTGGCTCATCCGCTCACCGGCACCTGAGGCGTCATCGCGCTCTCATGTGCATACGATCTCCATGGGGAACCTCAGCTTGGGGGGCAGACGAGGAGGAAGTCCGGTGATCCCTGAGACGGCGCACACCCGCGCCCCCAGACCGCGGGTCGCCTCGCTGGGCGAGTACGCCATCGACGTGCACCGCGGATTCGTGCCCGCCGAAGACCCGGTGGACGCGCTGCCGGCGTACTACCGCCCCTGGGAGCAGGCCGGCCGGAACATCACGGCGCTGATCATGACAGGGCGCATCCGTACGGCGATCGCGTCGATGCCCGAGCTCACACTGGACAGGCTGGAGTCCTGCGGAGAGCGGGAACGGGCCATGCTGCTGCTGTCCTGCCTCGCGAACGCGTACGTGTGGGGTGCCGGCACGCCCGCGCGCACGCTCCCGGCCCCGGTGGCACGCCCTCTTCATGAGCTCGCCCAACTGCTGGACCGGAAACCGATCGTCGCCCATGCCTCACTCGTCCTGAACAACTGGCGGCGCATCGATGCGGCTGAGCCGCTGAGCATGTCCAACATCGACACGCAGCTGACGTTCCTCGGCGGCGTGGACGAGAAGTGGTTCTACCTCGCGACCGTGGGCGTCGAACTGGCCGGAGCCGGCGGGCTGCCCCTCCTCGTGCGGGCCCAGCACGCCGCGGCGGCCGGAGACCACACCCGGCTCGTCGAGGCGCTGCTCGGCGTCCGCGAGGTTCTCGGCCGCGTGGTCGACGCGGTGCTCGACATCGAGCGCTGGTGCGACCACTACGTCTTCTACCACCGGATCAGGCCGTTCCTCACGGGCTGGTCCGCGCCGGGACTGCGGTTCGAAGGCGTGGATCGTGAGCCTCTGGTGCTGGCCGGCGGCAGCGCCGCCCAAAGCTCCCTCATCCAGGCCTTCGACGCCGGACTCGGCATCCACCATCGCGACGAGCTGACCTCCGGCTTCCTGACCGGCATGCGCGCGTACATGCCCGGGCCGCATCGCCGCTTTCTCGAGGATCTGGAGGCCGGCCCCTCGATCCGCGGCTTCGTCGCGCGGCACCGCAGCGCCCGCCCTCGGTCAGCCGACGCGTACAACGCGGCCGTCGCCGGCCTGGACCGGCTCAGGGCTCAGCACATCGGCATCACCGGGCGCTACATCAAACGGTTCGAGCACGGCGAGGAGGCCGCCAGAGGGACCGGCGGGAGTGACTACGTGGGTTTCCTGAAGAGGTCGCGCGAGGAGACCAGCGAACGGCTGCTGCCCTGACCGCGGAGTCGTCGCCGTCCACCCGGGCACACCTCGGCGTGGAGCGGTGTGAGGGCCTCCTGCGCAACGGCACACCGGCACGAGCTGGGCGCGAGCGACGACGGCGGGCGTTCGCGCGATCAGGAAGGCGCCGATGATCCAGAGGACAGCAGGGCGGACTGAATCGATGAGGCGGGTGGGCGGATCTCTCCGCTGCCGCGCGGCACCAGCGTGGGGCGGACGACGCGGCGGGCCGGCGGCTCGGTCCACCCGTCGATCCTGGCGAACAGGGTCTGCGCGGCAACCGTGCCCAGGCTGACCGGATCGCCGGCGACGACGGTCAGCGGAACCGGAAGCATGTCGGCCAGCGGGAAGTCGTCAAAGCCGGTGACCGCGACGTCGCGACGCGGCCCCAGCGCACGCAGCAGGCCCTGCGTCATGAAGCCGGTGGTGGTGAAAATGGCGGTCGGAGGGTCCGGCATCGCCAGCAGTTCGCGGCCCGCCCGTTCGGCCTCGGCGACGGAACCGGTGGACAGGCGCCGGATGAGCGCGGGGTCGGCCGAACCGACCTCCGTACGCATGGCGTCCCGGAAGCCACGCAGCCGCTGCGTGGTCGTCCAGCGACTCGGCGCGACGATGGCGCCGATGCGGGAGTGCCCGTAGGAGACGAGATGCCGTACGGCCATCCGCGCCCCGGCGGCGTTGTCCAGCACGACCTCGTCGGCCTCCACTCCGGCGCCGGGGCGGTCCACGAACACGACCGGTGTGCCGCGCTGGAGCTCCGGCTGCAGGTAGCTGTAGTCCCGGCCGCCGGCGACGATCAGGAGCCCGGCCACCTGGCGGCCCAGCAGACCGTCGATGGCCGCGCGTTCGGCCTGCGGATCCTCGTCCGCGCTGGCCAGCACGACGGCGTAGCCGCGCGCCCGGGCCACGCCGATCACCGCCGAGGCGATGGCCGCGAAGAACGGGTTGGTGAGGTCTCCGAGCAGCAGGCCGATGTCTCCGGTGCTCTGCCCGGACCGCATGCCCCGCATGCTCCGGGCCACCTCGTTGCGCCGGTAGCCGGTCGCGGCGATGGCCGCCTCCACCTTCGACCGCGTCTCACGGCTGACCCGGCCCTCCCCGTTCACCACCCGGGACACCGTCTTCATGCCCACCCCGGCGAGTTCGGCGACCTGCTTCATCGTCGGCCGAGTCACGGGCCGTCCCCCTTCCTGCGGCTTGTCGATCACTACAAGGCCGCGGACACGTCGGCAGGGCCGGTCATGCCTCCATCCCGCCGGTTCCGCGGGTGCCGTCCGCCCTGGCGTTGATCTCGGTACCGATCATCGTATCCGGAGCCGTACCCGCCGGGGCATCGGCAAGATCGTCGGGCGGCTCCTCGCTCAGCGCGCCCGTCATGGCGCCGAGCACGCGTTCCGCCGTGGCCTCGCCCCGGGTGAAGGCGGCCACGCGCCTGCCCAGCCGCAGCACCTCGATCCGGTCCGCCACCTCGAAGACGAAGGGCAGATTGTGGCTGACCAGCACCACGGACACGCCCTGCTCCCGCACGGATTCGATCAATGCCCGGACGCGGCCGGTCTGGACGACGCCGAGGGCGGCCGTCGGCTCGTCCATCAGGACCAGCCGGCTCGCCCACAGCACCGCTCGCGCCACCGCGATCCCCTGCCGCTGCCCCCCGGACATGGTGCCGACCGTGCTGCGAGTGTCCTGCAGGCCGACGCTGAGGCGGGCGAACGCGTCGTCGGCCTGGCGGCGCATCTTCGGCTTGTCCAGCATGCCCAGCATGCCGAGCAAACCACCGCGCAGCACCTCGCGGCCGAGGAAGAGGTTCGCGGCCGGATCGAGGTCGGGGGCGAGCGCGAGGTCCTGATAGACGGTCTCGATGCCATGGCTGCGCGGATCGAGCGGACTGGAGAAGGTGACCGGCCGGCCGCTGACGGCGATCTCGCCCTCGTCCGGCTGAATCACCCCGGAGATCACCTTGATCATGGTGCTCTTGCCCGCGCCGTTGTCTCCGACCAGTGCGACGACCTCGTTCGGGTGCACGGTGAGCGAGGCGCCCTGGAGGGCCCGGACCGTCCCGTAGTGCTTGACGATCCCGGACAACTGCAGGAGTGGGGTGTCGGGGCTGCTGCTCATCGGCGCCTCCTCGGATCCCGGCCGGCTGAGGAAGGGCGGAGATCCATCGTGGGGGTGACAACGCTGTCGCATAGGACAGTACTAGGGTAGCGTGCGCCAGCAAAGATGTCCGTGGCGCCGGATCCCGCCGCCACCCGCGGCACCGAGCCGGTTCCGCCTATCAGCCCGAGGGGTGCGTTCTCTTGTCAGCCGACGTCCACGCGGCACACTGGGCCGTTCTCGCCGAGAGCCTGGCCGGCGTGTCCTCCCGGGCGCAGGCTCGGCTGGAGGCGGAATTCGGTGCGGGTGAGATGTTCCGGCGCTGCTTCGCCAACGCCTGGACGACCACGCTGCGCGGGGACCCGGCCGAGCCCTTCGTCATCACCGGCGACATCGAGGCCATGTGGCACCGGGACACGGTCGGCCAGCTCCGGCCGTACTTGACCGGGCTGCCGGATCCGGCCGTGCTGCGCGTCCTGACCGGGGTCGTCCGGCGGATGGCGCGCGCGGTCCTGGCCGATCCCTACGCCAACGCGGTGAACGACGGGCCCACCGGCGGCCACGCCGACGAGCACGACCGGCCGGCGCCGCCCCCGGACGTGTGGGAGCGCAAGTACGAGGTGGACTCGCTGTGCTCGTTGCTGTCCTTCGGCTACGAGCTGTGGGCGGCCGGCGGATCGGCGGCGCATCTGGACGGCGACTTCGCGGCGGCGGCCGACCTCGTCATGCGGGTCTGGCGGGTCGAGCAGGACCACGAACGGGACTCGCCCTACCGCTTCGAGCGCGTGGCCGGCCCCTTCCAGGCCGACACGCTGGACCGCGGCGGTCTCGGATCGCCGGTCGGCCGCACAGGGATGACCTGGTCGGGCTTCCGGCCCAGCGACGACCGGTGCGAGTACGGCTACCTGATCCCGGCCAACGCGGCGGCCGTGGTCGCGCTCAACGGCGTCGTACGGCTGTGCGACGAGGGACTGCTGGAGCCCGCGCTCGGCACCCGGGCGCTCGAGCTGGCCGTCGAACTCGCGGGCGGCATCGCCCGCCACGGGGTGGCGCAGACCGGCTCCGGCCCCGTCTACGCGTACGAGGTGGACGGCCTCGGCGGAGTGAACCTGATGGACGACGCCAACGTGCCCAGCCTGCTGTCGCTGCCCTATCTGGGCTGGTGCGACCGCGATGATCCGCTCTACCTGCGGACCCGCGCCTTCGTGCTGAGCGAGCGGAACCCGTACCACTACCGGGGCCGGGCGGCGGAAGGTGTCGGCAGCCCGCACACACCCGCGCGGCACATCTGGCCGATGGCGTTGTGCGTGCAGGCCCTGACCGCCGGGTCGCGGCAGGAGTCGGCGGACGCGTACCGCCTGCTCCTGGCCACCGAGGCCGGCACCGGCCTGATGCACGAGAGCTTCCACGCCGACGACCCGGCCGCCTTCACCCGGCCGTGGTTCGCCTGGGCGAATTCCCTGTTCGCCGAACTGTCGCTCTCCCTGGCCGGGCTTCCGGTGCCGCGTCCGATCCCTCCTGTGCCGGCCGAGGTGGCCGACGCCGTGCGGGCGGCGGGTTCGCCGGTGACCTTGGGTTCCGGTCGGCAACAATTGGGCCACCAGCGTTGACGGCCACCGACCACGGGGGTTACCGTGCCTCATCGAAGTGACAACGTTGTCACAAATGGCGCACCCCGTAGAGGTGAGCGATGTCAGACCTTGAAACAGCGCCGACGAGCGCCGGCGCCGCACGTCCGGTAGCCGGCGTGGACGACGCCGGGCCGGGACCGCGGGCGCCTGGCCCGCTCCGCAACCTGCACCGGATGCAACGCAGCTGGTCGGTGCTCGTGCTGCTGGCCCTGATCACGATCTTCTCGGTCCTGCGCCCCGAGCAGTTCGTGTCCTGGTTCAACGCCAAGAGCATCGCCGTCGACGCCTCCAGCTATCTGCTCATCGCGGTCGGGATGACCTTCGTCATCACGATCGCCGGGATCGACCTCTCGGTCGGCTCGGTGCTCGTGTTCTCCGGCGTCGTCAGCCTCAAGGTGATGCTCGCGATCGGCGGCGACGGGCCACTCGTCCTGCTGGCCGGGCTCGCCGCCGCGCTGCTCTCCGGGCTGGCATGGGGGCTGGTCAACGGGCTGGTCACCACCCGCGGCGGCGTCTCTCCACTGATCACGACGCTCGGCAGCTTCGCCGCCGCCACCGGTCTCGCCTACCTCCTGGCCGGCGGGCAGGACATGCACGGCGTGCCGCGCACACTGGCCGACACCCTCGGCTTCGGCGAATTCCTCGGCATCCCGTACACGGTGCTGGTGGCGCTCGCGGTCGCCGCCGTCGGCGCCTTCGTGATGTCGCAGACGCGGTTCGGCCGCTACACGGCCGCGATCGGATCCAACGAGGAGGCGGTCCGCCGGGCCGCGGTCAACGTCAACCACCACATCGTCAAGATTTACGCGCTCTCGGGCGCGCTGGCTGGGCTGTCCGGATTCGTGAGTCTGGCCCGGTTCCAGACGACGACGCTCAACGGACACCAGACCGACATGCTGCAGGCGATCCTCGCGGTCGTCATCGGGGGCACGAGCCTGATCGGCGGAATCGGCACCGTGCTCGGCACCGTCGTCGGCGTCATGATCCCCTCGGTGCTCACGGACGGCTTCGTCATCCTCGGCCTGGAACCCTTCTGGCAGCAGGTCGCGCTGGGAGTCGCCCTGGTCGCGGTCGTGATGGTCGACCAGCGCCGCCGACGGCGCGACGTACGAACCTAGCGCGGTCTCCGCGCGCCCTCTCCCCCACACATTTCCTCACGCCCCTGCGCCGCCCACGAGGCTTCCTCCTACGACGACGCACGTTTCACGCCATCGCCTGCACACACCGACAGTGTGCGGCCGCATCACTCAGGAGAGTCGACGATGCAGAGAACACCTATGGCATGGCTGGCCGTCGTCGCCGGTCTCGTGACCACGCTCGCCGCCTGCGGCTCCTCCGCTTCCAGCGGCACGGACGCCGCCGCGACGTCCGGCGCGTCCGCCGCGCCGGCCGAGGCGGGCGCCAAGAAGGTCAAGGTGACCTTCATCGAAGGGGTCGCCGGTGATCCCTTCTACGAGACCATGGCCTGCGGCGCCAAGGAGGCGGCGGCGCAGCACAACGTGGACCTGAACGTCCAGGGCGCCAAGAACTGGGACGTGAGCCTGCAGATCCCCATGGTCAACTCGGTCATCGCCGCCCGGCCGGACGCGATGTTCATCGCCCCCAACGACTCCCAGGCCCTGGTCCAGCCGCTGAAGCAGGCGACCGAGGCCGGTATCAAGGTGGTGCTGGTGGACACCACCCTGTCGGACACCAGCTTCGTCGCCTCAGCGATCGCCAGCGACAACGTCAAGGGCGGCCAGGTCGCCGCCGAGGCGCTGGCGAAGCTCATCGGCGAGAAGGGCAGCGTCCTCCTGGTCGGCGGCCAGCCCGGGGTGAGCACGGCCGAGGCTCGGCAGAAGGGCTTCGAGGAGGGGCTCAAGAAGTATCCCAACATCAAGTATCTCGGCAACGTGTTCACCTCCAACGGTGTCGCGAAGATCTCCCAGCTGGTCTCGGCCCAGCTCGCGGCACATCCCGACCTGGCCGGCATCTTCGCGCTCAGCACGGACCAGAGCCAGGGCGCCAACAACGCGGTGAAGGCGGCGGGCAAGGCCGGCAAGATCAAGCTGGTCGGCTTCGACGCCGGACCCGCGCAGGTCGAGCAGCTGCGCGACGACGTGGTCCAGGCCCTGGTCGCCCAGCAGCCGGCGCAGATCGGCGCCGACGGCGTCGCCCAGGCCGCCGCGGCGGCGCGCGGCGAGGCGGTGCAGAAGCAGATCGGCACGGACTCCACGGTCATCACCAAGGAGAACGTCGACGAGCCTGAGGTGGCGAAGTACCTCTACACCACCACCTGCAACTGACATCGGCGTCCGCCACCGACATCGCGACGGCCGGAACTCCCTCTCACGGGGTTCCGGCCTTCAGGTGCTCGTGGCCGGCCCCGGCGCGCTTTCCGCGAGCACACCGGGCACACCATCGCCCTGCCCGCCCTCATCGGCCTCGCCGGCTGATCATCGGCGAAGAGAACGTCCCATGCCCACGACGCACCTCTGGGACGAGAGGCCGGCGCCGGGGAACTCGCCGAGTCCCTCACCATGAGGCCGTGCGCTTGGTCATCTCCTGCAGCATGAACAGGCTCGACTCGCGCGCCTTGTCCTCCCAGGCGAAGACGCACGCGGTCATGACGCCATCGAAGCCGAGGCGACCGAGGGTGCCGAAGAACTCGTCCCAGTCGACCTCACCTTGGCCGATGTTCAGATGCTGATGGACGCGCGCCGTCGAGCCGGGCGGGTTGACGATGTAACGCAGCCCGGAGGAGGCGCGGTGGTCGAAGGAGTCGGCGACGTGCAGGTGGGTGAGCAGGTCCCCGGCGTACTGCATGATCTCGGTCATGTTGCCGCCCTGATGGAAGGTGTGCGGCGCGCAGTACAGGAACGACACCAGCGGGGAGTCGATGCCGCGGACCATGTCGACGGCGGTTTTGCCGTCCTCGACGAAGTCGTCGGGGTGCGGCTCCAGACGTAGCTGGACTCCCTCGCGTTCGAAGACGGGCAGCAACTCCTCCATCGACCGCCAGAACATCGCCTCGCTGCGGGAGGCCTGCTCCGGGCGGCCGTTGAACTCCGAGTTCATGACGGTGCAGCCGAGCTCGACCGTGATCTCGATGGCCCGCTTCCAGTAGCGCACCGCCGCCTGGCGCTCGTCCTCGTCGGGGCCGGACCAGCGATACAGCGGCAGCACGGAGGCGAGCTTGACATCCGCGGCGGCCAGGGCGGACTTGAAGGCGGCGACGGTGCCGCGGTCGGCTCTGGGGTGCAGGAAGAAGGGCAGGAAGTCCTCGCGCGGCGACAGCTCGATGTACTCGTAGCCCAGCTCGGCCACCAGCGCGGGCAGCTGCAGCAGGGGCGTGCTGCGCAGCATGTACGGGTCAAGAGCGATCTTCATCGTTCGGGTTTTCCTCTCAGGTGTAGAGACCGGGCCGCTCGACCAGGCCGACCGCGACGGGCTCACCCGTCTCGAGCGAGGCGACGGCGCTTTCGGCGACGGCGGTGGCCGCGTACCCGTCCCACGCGCTGGGCCCGCCCACGACGCCGGCGCGCAGGCCGGTGATCCACTCCTGCAACTCCGTCAGGTACGTCGCGCCGAACCGGACCCGCCAGTCGGCCGGCACGGCCTCGATCCGCCGGCCGCCGGTGACCAGCGCGTTGGCGGTCGGGTTCTCCAGTGCCACGACGCCTGTCGAGCCCACGACCTCGCAGCGCACGTCGTACCCGTACTGGCAGGTGACGAACACCTCGACGGTGACCACGCCGCCGCCGGCCAGCTCCAGCAGCACGATCTGCGGGTCACGCAGGTGCGCCGCGGCCAGCGGGCTCGGTTTGGTGGCGACGACGGTGGTGCGGACGATCTCCTGCCCGAACAGCCACCGGGTGGTGTCGATCTCGTGGATGACCGAGTCGGTCATCGCCATCTCGCTGGTGAAGGAGCCGGGCACAGTCGCGTTGCGGTGCACCATGTGGGCCAGCAGCGCCTCGCCCACCGTGCCGTCGTCGATCGTGTTCTTGACGACCTGGTAGCCCGGGTCGTAGCGGCGCATGAAGCCGACCTGGATCCAGCGGCGGCCGGCGGCGACCTCGGCGTCGAGGACCTTGAGGCAGTCCGCCGCGGTGGTGGCGAGCGGTTTCTCGCAGAGCACCGGCTTGCCCGCGGCGATGCAGGCCAGGACCTGCTCGGCGTGGAGTTCGCCGGGCGAGGCGATGAGCACGGCGTCGACGCCGGGGTCCTCGATCACCTCCAGCGCGCTCGACCGCGCCACGGCGCCCGCTCCGGCGGCGACCTGCTCCGCGCGGGCGGCGTCGACGTCGAACACGGCGGCGACCGCCGATCCGACGACCTGGGACGCCAGGCGCGTCACATGGTCGGCCCCGATGTTGCCGGCCCCGATGACACCGACCTTGATTGTCACAGTGGCTCCTTCTTTCACGGACGCAGACCGCAGCCGTTGAGGTACGTCCGGGTGCGAGTGGCGATGGGCAACGGAACGTCCGGCGGACACGGGTAGAGGTCCTGCTCGACGATCGCGAACAGGTCGGCGTCCAGCCGGCCGAGCTCGGCCAGCAGCGGCTCCATGGCGGGGATGCCGGTGGGCGGCTCGATCATGGCGCCGCGCCGGACGGCCTCGGCGAAGCACAGGTTCTCCTCGCGGACCTGGCGGACGATCTCGGGGTCCACCTGCTTGAGATGCACGTAACCGATCCGCTCGGGGAACGCCCGGATGATCTCGATGTTGTCCCCGCCGCAGTAGGAAATATGGCCGGTGTCGAGGCAGAGCGAGACGACTCCGGGGTCGGTGTCCTCCAGGAACCGCAGCACCCGCTCCTGGGTGTCGACGTGGCTGTCGGCGTGGGGGTGGAAGACCAGCTCGACCCCGGACTCCTCGCGCAGGACGCGGGCCAGCGCCGACATGCCGGAGGTGAGGTCCTTCCACTGCCCGGGGGTCAGCTCCACCGGCTGGGTGAGGTTCCCGTCGAGGTCGGTGTAGCCCTCGGGCAGCGAGATCAGGTACTTCGCGCCGAGCGCGGTGAGCAGCCTGGCCTCCGCGCGGCACTCCTCGATGGCCTCCTTCAGCGCCTCCCCGCCGCGGTGCAGCCCGGAGAACACCGCGCCGCCGGACAGCCGCAGCCCGCGCCGGCCGAGCTCGTCCCGCAACTGCTCGGGGTCGGTGGGCAGGTAGCCGTACGGGCCGAGCTCGATCCATTGGTAGCCCGCGGCGGCCACCTCGTCGAGAAAGCGGTCCCAGGGAACCTGGTCCGGGTTGTCGGGGAACCATACGCCCCAGGAGTCGGGGGCCGTGCCCAGCCGGATCCGGGACAATGTCATGGCCTATCTCCCATCAGTGGTCAGAGTTTCGCGGTGGCGGCGCAGGCCGATCTCGCCTTCCACCACGGCGGCGGTGAGCTCCTTGACGGAGGTCTCCTCGCGGGTGGTGTCGAGGATCTTGCGTCCGTGGTTCATCACGATGTGCCGGTCGCACACCTCGTACGCGTGGTGCAGGTTGTGCGTGACGAGCACCGAGCTGACGCCCTCGCCCTTGAGCCGGGTGAGGTAGGCCAGCAGGGCCTCGGTGGCGCGTACGGCGAGGGCGCTGGTGGGCTCGTCGAGGACGAGCAGGCTGCGCTTGAAATGCACGGCGCGGGCGATCGCCACCGCCTGCTGCTGTCCGCCGGAGAGCGAGCTCACGAGCTGCCGAGGGCTCTTGATGCCCTCGATCGTCACGACGCTGTCGAGGATGTCCGCGGCGATGTGGTCCATCTTGCGCATCCTCAGCAGGCCCAGCCGGTTGGTGAGCTCCCGGCCCATGAAGATGTTGCGGGTGATGGTGAGGGACGGGACCAGCGCGGAGTCCTGGAAGATCGTCTCGATGCCGAGCCGCTCGGTGTCCTGGCGGGTCGGCGCGGTCAGTTTCTTGCCGCGCCAGGCGTACTCCCCCGCGTCCGCCCGTACGACACCAGACATGATCTTCACGAGGGTGGACTTGCCGGCGCCGTTGTCGCCGAGCAGGCCGACCACCTCGCCCTTGCGGATCTGGAAGCCGACGTCGTTCAGGCAGACATTGGGCCCGTAGCGCTTGGTGATCCCCGACAGCTCCAGGAGGACCTCGCCTTCGCTGTCCGTGCTCATTCGGCCTTCCCTTCGATGAGGCGGTTGAAGACGGCGGCGAAGACGATGATCACGCCGATGAAGAGGTTGAGGTAGAAGCCCGGCGCGCCGGAGAGCAGCAGGATGTCCTGCAGCACGAGGATGAGCGCCGCGCCGAGCACCATGCCCAGCACGCTGCCCTTGCCGCCGCGCAGCGATACGCCGCCGACCACGGCGGCCGCGATGGCCTGCAGCTCCATGCCGCGGCCGGTGCCCGGCTGGACGGACTGCGTCCGCACCGCGACGAGGATCGCGGCGAGCGCCACGCACACCCCAAGGATGCCGAAGGCGATCAGCTTGATGCGGGTCGGATTGATGGAGATCGCCCGGGCCGCGGACTCGTTGCCGCCGACGGCGAAGATGTGGTTGCCGAGCTTGTGGCGGTGCATGACCACCCAGAAGAAGACGGCGACCAGGACCAGCCACACGACCTGCCCGCGGAAGGGGCCGATCTGCCCGGCGAAGATGGTCTGCAGAGACTCGCCCCGCTGCATGCGCGCGGCCGAGGTGCCGTTGTAGAACAGCGCCGCGCCGTCCCAGAACAACATCATGCCGAGTGTGACGATGAACGACGGGATCTTGAACCGGGTCACGATCACGCCGTTGAGCAGGGCGATGCCGATGCCCATCGCGAAGGTCACGACGAACGCGCCGAAGACGTTCCCGCTGGAGTACCAGTGGATGAACACCAGCGCGCAGAAGGTGTAGTTCATCCCCAGCGACAGGTCGAACTCTCCCGCGATCATCAGCACGCCCGCGCCGATCGCCAGGATGGCCAGCACCGGGATCGACTGGCTCAGGACGTTGAAATTGGCGTCTGACAGGTAGGGGAAGCTGTCCGGCGCCACCAGGTAGGCGATGACGCACCCGATCTGCACCAGCACGAAGATGATGCCGATCTCGAGCGCGCCGCGGCCGCGTACCAGCCGCAGCCATCCGCCGAACTGCTCGCCGCCGCTTCTCGGGGCGGCGACCGCCACCGCGGGCTGATCCTCCATGGTCGGCGACGGTGCTCCGTCGCTGGTCGTTTTGCTCATCGCTGCTTGGCTCTCCATGTCCGTCACGGATATGACCAATGGGGGCGGACCCGGTGGCCCGTTCGGGCCCGCCCCGGTCCGGTCAGCGGATCTTGCCCGCCAGTTGCTCGACGACCGCGACGTTGGACTTGTCCACCAGGCCGCCGCCGCCGGAGTTGATGGTCGCGGGGCTGAGGCCGAAGTCGAGGTTCAGCGCCAGCTGCGCCACGGTCTGGAAGCCCTGGATGTAGGGCTGCTGGTCGGCGGCGGCGAGGATGGTTCCGCTCTTGATGCCGTCGATGACCGGCTTGGACAGGTCGAAGCCGACCACCGGGACCTTGACGCCGACGTCGTTCATCGCCGCCTCGATGTTGCGGTGCGGGGTGCCGCCCAGCGGCACGATCGCCGCGATGTCCTTGTGACCGAGCAGGTACTGGCTCATCTTGTCCAGCGCTCCCGCGTCGTCGATGCCGGTCGCGACCATCTCGGTCTTGGCGCCGATGGCGTCGAGGGCCTTCTGGACGCCGGCGTTGCGCTGGATGGCGTACACCTGGTCGGGGAACTCGACCGGGGTGAAGACCTTGGCGCCCTGCGGCAGCTTCGCCTCGGCGATCAGGCGCTGGCCGAGGAGGTAGCCCGCCTCTTCGAAGTTCTGGCCGACGAAGCCCAGGGTGCACTTGGCGACGTCACCCTCCTGCGTGATGTTGTACGCGATCACCGAGATGCCTGCCTTCTGCGCGGCGCAGACGTTCTCGGTGTAGCGCTTCGGGTCGTCGATCACCACGGCGACGGCGGCGGGCTTGTCGGCGACGGCGCTGCCGATGAGGTCGTTGTACTTCGACGGGTCGCCCTGGCTGGTCTGCAGGTTGAGCTCCATGTTGAACATCTGGGCCGCGTCCTTGGCGCCCTGCGAGATGGTGCCCCAGAAGGAGTCCCCGGGATCCTGGGAGAGCAAGAACGTGATCTTACGGTTCTTGGCACGGCTGCCGAGCCCGGACTGCAGCCCCGCCCCCGAGGCGGCCGCGGCGGGTTCCGTGGACAGTGCGCTCGAACCGGCATTCGTGTCGCTCGAGGCGTTCGAGCAGCTGGCGAGGCCGAGCACGAGGAGGGGCGCGACTACTAGAGCGCGCCAGTTGATGCGAGTGGAGTAGAGCACTGGTTCTACCTCTCCCTGGGAGCGGCAATGGGGCTGGTGGATCTGGGGGTCCGAGAAGACCTCGGGCGGAGACGGGCTCGAGCGGGGCCCTCGGTGTGTCGGCCGACCTGTCAGGCTGGCTTCGTGTCGACGATGTAACCTGCCGATGAAGCCCCATGTCAAGACAATGTCTTCAGTTAATTTGTCCTGACATGAAGATGTTGTGACGTCAGGGTCTGACGACGCTTGCTCTGTTGCCTACGTGGGGTGACACGGCAGGAGTGCGCAACCGGCCGGGCCTCGGGAACACTTCCCGGGCCACTGCGCCGATGCTCCATGCGTCTGTCCGGCTTACACATCGAGGGCTGCTTTCTAGCGCGCTCTAGTGGCTGTTACTATGAGCCGCGTCACATCGGATGTCAACAGCCTGCGGCAAGCCGCGCGCATCGGAAAAGGGTTGATGGGTGGAGCAAGGTGCGGGATCCGAGCCGTCCGCCAAGGCCGGGGCCAGGGCCTCGGCGCGGGCCAAGCGCCCCACCATGGCGGATGTCGCGGCCCGGGTCGGCGTGTCACGGGCGCTGGTCTCACTCGTGTTCCGCAACGAGCCGGGGGCGAGCAAGGAGACGCGTGACCGGGTGCTCCGCGCCGCCGACGAGCTCGGTTACCGTCCGGACAACGCGGCCCGGCTTCTCGCCCGCAATCGCAGCATGGTCCTCGGCGTGATGATCAACATCCGCAACGCCTTCCACGCCGACCTCGTCGAGGCGATCTACGCCGAAGCCGAGCGGCTCGGCTACGAGGTCCTGCTGAGCGCGCTCGGCCCCACGCGGGACGAGCGGAAGGTCGTGGAAGCCCTGCTGGGCCACCGCTGCGAGGCGTTGATCCTGCTCGGCCCGAACGCCGAGACCGCGTACCTCGCCGAGCTGGGCGCGCACACGCCCACCGTGGTCGTGGGGCGCCGCGTGCCCGTGAACGGCGTCGACACCGTCCACACCGCCGAGAGCAAGGGAATGCGGCAGGCCGTCGATCATCTGGTGGGCCTCGGCCATCGCGCCATCGTCCACATCGACGGAGGCACCGGCCCCGGCTCCGCCGAACGCCGCCACGCCTACCGCGCCGCCATGCGCGACCACGGCCTGGAGGAAGAGATCCGCGTCCTTCCCGGAGACCACACCGAGGAATCCGGCGAGAAGGCCGGCGAAACCCTCTTCCACGACGACCCGCTGCCGACCGCCGTGCTGGCCGGCAACGACCGCTGCGCCATGGGCCTCATGCACACGCTCAGCCGCGCCGGCGTCCGCATCCCGCGAGACATCTCGGTGGTCGGCTACGACGACAGCCACATCGCCCATCTGTCCCACATCAACCTCACCACCGTGCGCCAGGACGCCGAGCAGATGGCCCAGCTCGCGGTGCGCTCGGCGGTGGAACGCCTGGACGACCACCGGCTGCCCTCCCGCGAGCTCATCCTCGACGCCCGCCTCGTCGTCCGGGGCACCACCGCGCCACCGCGTACGTGACGCCGGTCGAGCGCCGCTTTTCGCCGACGGTCCCGCGGTCACCCTTCAGCCTTTGAACCTCGCTGATTGTCCGGTGCATGTCCGATGAAAGCCCTCGTCCTGCGACTGCCGCCGAAATAAAGTGAGTCTTCCGATCCCAGCAGGTAAGGGAAATCCGAGTCCGGCGATAAAGCACTCAACCTGCCGGAAATACGAGACCGCAGCAGGTTTCACTGAATGCTGTTCCCCCGTCGGAGCTGTCGAAAGGAGCCCCACCTACCATGAGCATCCTGCGGAACATCGCCGTTGCCGGAAGCCTCGCCGCGCTCGCGATGAGCCTGTCCGCCCTACCGGCACAGGCCGTGCCGGCAGTCGCCGGGTCGGCTGCGTCAGCGGTCCAGCAGGCGGCACCGCGGTCACCGGACGACTGCCTCGACTATCTCAACAGTCAAGGCTACGCATCGACGCCGGCCAGGGTCAGCGCCTGCAACTCGCTCGTTGAGGCCTTCTGCATCGAGATCCTGGAAGACAGCGAAGTACGCTCGGACCACGCGGCAATCGCCTGCCGGCTCGCGTAAAGCAAGGGCCCCGGGAGCAGGGCATCGACGCCGGCCCGATTTCGCATTCTCTCCGCGAATTCGGTTGTTCCCGCCAGGAACAGATGATGCTGTTTCTGCCATGGGGCGGAATGATCGGCAAGAATGGACGGCTCGCGGTTCAAAACGTGCTGCCTGCCACGGTCCCGCCGGACGCCGCATGGCGTCGTCCGGCGGTCGCGCGACGGCGGGGAATCAGAACTTGAGCCACCACCCGTCCATGTAGCCCGTGTCGCCTGCGGTGATGTCCTCGACCCGTAGCTTCCACGTCCCGTTCGCCGGTGACGAACTCGCGTCCACGGGATAGAGCTCGTGGATGATGTCGCCGCTGTCCTTGGGGTCCGTCGCGCGCAGCGGGTACACCGTGCCGTTCGGGCTGATCAGATCGATCTTCAGATCACCCACCCAGGTGTGGTGGATGTCCGCGTAGACCGTCACCTTGTCGTGGACGTTCCCCGGGAACCACCCGACGACCGAGATGGGAACCTCGATGACGCCGCGGTCGGGGAGGTCGTGGTCATCCCAGTTCTCGAAGAAGGGGAAGTCCATCGTCCAGCCGTCGATGATTCCGGTGTCGCCGGTATAAGCGTCCTCGACGCGCAGCTTCCAGGTCCCGTTCGGCGTCGCCACCGTACTGGCGTCCACCCGGTAGGTCTCGTCGATGACGTCGCCGTCGCTGGGGGAGGATCCCTGCAACTCGTGGACCGTGCCGTCCGGGCTGATCAGGTCGAGCTTCAGATCGCCCACCCAGGTGTGCTCGATGTAGACGTAGACGTGCACGTGCGCGGGCGCGTTGCCGAGCAGGCCGCTCACCTGGATCGGCGACTCCGCACGGCCCGGCTCTGGAATCTTGTAGTCGGTCCAGTTGGCGAAGTACCTCGACCACTGGCCGTTCTCCGGCTCGGTCGTCGGGGTCGGCGTGGAGGTGGGAGTGGAGGTGGGCGTGGAGGTCGGGGTGGACGTGGGGGTCGGGGTCGGCGTGGGGGTCGGCTGGGTGAGGGCGGCGGCGTCCAGCTGGAGCCTGGGAGTGCTGGCGGTCGTGTAGGTGATCGGCTTGCCCGTGGTCCTCATCCGGGAGACGAGCTCGCCGATGCCGGTGCCAGGGAACTTCTGACGGAGTACGGCCAGCGCTCCGGCCACATGCGGAGCGGCCATCGAGGTGCCGCTCATCGTTCCCCACTTGGCGGCGGGAACCGAGGAGAGGATCCCGGTACCGGGAGCCAGCAGGTCCAGCAGGGGACCTCGGTTGCTGAAGGTGGAGACGGCGTCGTCATCGGTGGTGCTGCCCACCGTGACGGCCGAGGAGACGCAGGCGGGGGCGGTGACCGCGGCGCCGTACCCGTTGTTCCCGGCCGCGATCACCGTGGCCACGCCCATCTCCAGCAGGATGTCGATGACTTCCTTGCGCACGTCCTCCTCGCAGGCCGCGCTCCACTGGCCACCGCCGAGGCTCAGGTTGGCGGCCACCACCGGGACGCCGGACTCCTTGAGCTCCATGACCTTCTCCAGGGCGAGGAGCTGAGCACTGGTGAAGCTCAGCACGCACGGCGCGGCACCCGCGCCGCAGAAGTCCTCGGTGTCGAACTTGCTGAACACCTGGATCGCGACCAGCTGGGCGCCGGGGGCCACGCCGGCCGGCGGGGCTCCGCTGACGTTCGCGCCGTTGCCGACGGCGATGCCGGCGACATGGGTTCCGTGGTCGCAGTCGAGGTTGGCGGCCGCGCACGGCCCCTGATCGGAGTCGGCCGCTCCGGCCCCCTCCTGCTCTTCCTCACCGTCGGGGCAGAGGCTGGAGGCGCCGTAGTCCTCGTCGACGGGAGAGAAGCAGGCCTCGGCGACCACCCGGCCGGCGAGGAACGGGTGGGTGCGCGCCACCCCGGTGTCCAGGACGGCTACCGCGCTGCCGGTGCCGGTCAGGCCCGCGGTCCTGGTCTTGTCGGCGCCGATCAGGGGGATGCTCTGGGCGAGGACCGGCGGGACGGGGACGTCCTCGGTGACGCTCACCACACCGGCCTGCGAAGCCAGGCGGTCCAGGCCGGCCGCGTCGACCCGCATGGTGACCACGGGAAGGCGCGAGAAGGTCGCCAGGGTCGTGCCGGCGGCGGCCGCGTCCAGAAGCTGGCCCCGGGACTTGGTGAGCACGTTGACGCGGACCTTGCGGTTGCCGGTCGTCTTCTTGCGGAGTACGGGATCGATGGTGGAGGGCTCTGAGGGCTTTACGGCTTTTGTGGCTATGTCGGTAGGGTGTGGCGTCGGGGTTGCCGACGCAGCCTGGGCGCCCATGAGCGCCGTGACGGTTAACGCCAGAATGATGGCCAGAGACCTTTTCATGGCAGTGTTTCGCCTTATCTATCCGAACCTGTGGCGTTATCGGATCCGTGGGCCGCGGAGCAGCAGCCACAACAGCCAGGCCT
Organism: Nonomuraea sp. NPDC049480; assembly: GCF_044465905.1. Classification (NCBI taxonomy): domain Bacteria; kingdom Bacillati; phylum Actinomycetota; class Actinomycetes; order Streptosporangiales; family Streptosporangiaceae; genus Nonomuraea; species Nonomuraea sp. NPDC049480. Next base: position 403,774 of record NZ_JBITMD010000003.1, on the reverse strand, counting down.
GGAAGACGCCGCATCCCACCAGCGCGATGAGAAGGACATCGCCTTCCAGGACGTTCTCCCCGATGCCGAAAAGCCGCGGAAGGAGGACCAGCAGCGAGGTGGGCAAGGTGATGACCATCAGCACCACGGCCGGCCCGATGGGAGCGCCGGACGTCACGGAGACGTACTCCGCGACTCCCGCCGTGACCACCACGACGGCGAGATAGGAACCGGCGGCCGGCGCCGCTCCCCTGCCGTTCCTGTGTCTGCGGATCCTCGTGCCGATCCAGCTCATCCGGACCTCCGTGAAGGGACCGGACGGCGGTCGCCCGCCGTCCGGTCATGGGTGGCCTGCTTCTAGGGGCGCGAACCCCGAGTCGCGTCCGCACCCTTCTTGGGCTTACCGGCCAGCACGCCGACCCGGTAGACGGCGGCCAGCTGAAGGCAGCCGACGCGCGCGGCCTTCGAGTACTTGGGGCAGGTCTTCTTGGCGAGCGTGGTGAAGAACAGGTTGTCCACCTTGGACTTCTTGTTCCGGTCGAGGTACCACCTGTAGCCCTTGTAGGTGTTCCCGATCAGGCCGTAGCCGTAGTCGTGCATGTCACAGGCCACCCGGAAGTCGAACTTCCAGAACAGGTACCGGGGCTTGTCCGGCGATCCCGTGCAGTGGTCGTAGGTGATGCCGACAACTTGGAATCCGGTGGGGGTGTTCTTGAATTGCGGATTGCGCCAGCCGTAGTGCGCGGCCCAGGACGAACAGCCCTTCTTCGTGTACCACAGCCAGTTCTCGACGGTGGCGCAGCGACTGGGGGAGTTGAGAATCCCGTCGATGTCGGGGTTGGTGAAGTCGGCGGGGTCCGGTCCGGTGACGTTGGGGTCGTATACCGCCCCTGTCGGCCCCGCCAGCTCGTCGCCGGCGGACGGGCGGTCGGGCTCGGTGTTGGTCACGACTGGGGCGGCGCTGTTCGCCGGGAAGGACATGTCCCAGGCGCCCAGCTGGAGGGAGTCGATCTCGGCCAGGCGGCCGTACGGGTCGTAGGCGTAGGTCTCGTCGGGAGTGCCGCTGCTGGGGTCGCTCGTCGAACGCAGCCAGCCTGACAGGTCGTAGTCGAAGCTGGCCACGGTCTTCGGCGCCTCGGAGCCGGAGACGAGCGTGATCGCCTTGATCTGGCCGGCGTAGTCGCCGAAGGAGCCGGAGGTGGCCGTCGTGGTGGTCGCGTAGTGGAACGTCACCGTCTCTTCGGGCTTGTCACCGGCGGCAGGCTCCTTGATGGTGCTGATGCGCGCGTAGGGGTCGTAGGTCAGCGTGGTCGTGCCGAACGCGCTGGTCCCGAGGCCGGCGACACGCCAGTTGTCGCCCTGGAGCGTGCCCAGCTTGGTCCAGGTGTAGGTGAGGCTCACCGCGGCCGCGCTGAGCGGCGCGCCATTGTCGTCGGCGAAGGTGTCGTCGCCCTCGTCCGTGTCCAGGCTCGTCGCGAGGGTCTCCACGATCGTGGTGCGCAGCTCTCCGGCAGTCGTGTCCCACTTGGTGGTCTCCGTGATCTTGGAGCCGTCGGAGGCCTCGTACTTCTGCACCCCGCCGCCCGAGGGAAAGGAGACGCTGCTGGTCAGCGCGTAGCGGCTGGATGTCCCGCCGTCCAGCTCGGTGACGACGATGGCGCCGTTCTGGACCTCCAGCTTCCGGGCGATCGTGCCGCCGAGGAAGTCCGCCTGCCAGCCGGGGCCGAAGACGCCCAGTTCGGGGCGTGACGCGGGGGCGGATTCCGGCTTGGCCAGGCCGCCGTCCACGACGGTCACGTCGTGACGCCGGCCGATCGCGCCCGCCGCCACGTCCATTTCGTGCAGTTCGTAGGCTTTGGATTCGGGGAAGTAGAGGCCAGGGCCGATCTCCTGGACCGGGACCGTCGGCGCGTCTTCGACGGTATTGGCGGATGCCGGCGCGGCCAGCAAGGGGAGCAATGCCATCGCGACAGCGGTGGCTAACGGTAACCGGCGCAAGCGCATCTCCTAACAGGTACTTCTCGGTGTTCTTCCGTGATCGTGGCGGCCCTGCCTGGCAGGCGGATGGCAGCTGGGTGGCACCGAATGAAAGGGACTTCCCGACACGGATTGACTCGCCCGGTTTGGCTGATCATTGTGTGATTGATCACAAAAGTTCGGCATTGTGCCATGCGCTTATGGCGTCTGGCTGGCAACCCGATGGCACCGGAGGTGAGCAGTAGGTGGAAATCAAACTGCTTGGCCCACTGGAGATCCGCGGCGACCGGGACATGCTGATACCGGTCACCTCCGCCAAACAGCGCATCGTCCTCGCAGCGCTCGCGTTCCGCCTCGGCGAGGTCGTCCCCGTCGAGCACCTCGTGGATTGCCTATGGGACGGAGAGCCGCCCCTGACGGCACGGGAAACCGTGCACAGCCACGTCATGCGCCTGCGCAAGCTCCTCGCGACGCCGCAGGTCCTCATCACCCAGCCAGGGGGTTACCTGCTGAACGTGGACAAGTGCGACGTGGACACGGCGCAGGTTCAGCGCTTGCGCGCGCGAGCCGCCCAGGCGGCCGCGAACCTGGACCAGCAAGGACAGTCGGCGTTGCTCCGGGACGCGCTCGCCCTGTGGCGAGGCGAACCGCTGACCGGCATCGATTCCGAAGTGCTGCGAGCGCACTACGTCCGCGTGTGGGAGGACGCCTGGTGCCAGATGAGGGAGGAATGCGCCGACGCCGAACTCGCGCTGGGCCGGCATGCCTCTCTCGTCGGCGAACTGCGCTTCCTTGTCGCCAGCCACCCCTTGCGAGAACGGTTCCACGGTCAGCTCATGCTGGCGCTGAACGCGTCAGGCCAGCGCGCCGAGGCCCTGAAGGTCTATCAGGAAGTCCGGCGCGTGCTGATAGAGGAGCTGGGCATCGAACCGGGCGAATACCTCCGCGACGTTCACCGGCAGGTTCTGAACGCTTCGTCAGAGCCCGCGCCCGTGTTCCCTGCCCTGTTGCCTCTGGACGTCTACGGATTCGTCGGACGCGCCGCCGAGTTGGAGCGGCTCGACGCCATCCAGGCCGCCGCCGCCGAGCAGCCCACCGCCGTGGTCGTCACCGTGTTGTCGGGAGCGGCCGGCGTGGGCAAGACGGCCTTGGCCGTACATTGGGCACACCGTGTCTGTAATCGTTTCCCGGACGGCCAGCTGTATGTCAATCTCCGGGGCTTCGACCCGACCGGATCGCCGATGAGTCCCGCCGAGGCGATGCGAAGCCTCCTGGAGGCGCTGGGCGTGTCGCCCGAGCGGGTGCCGGCCCGCCTCGACGCCCAGACCGGCCTCTATCGGAGCCTGCTCGCCGGGCACCGGGTCCTGATCGTGCTCGACAACGCCCGTGACTCCGGGCAGGTTCGTCCACTCTTGCCGGGTTCACCGGGCTGTCTGGTCCTGGTGACCAGTCGCAGCCAGCTCCCCGGCCTCGTGGCGAAGGAAGGCGCCCACCCGCTGTTCCTCAAGCTGCTGCCCGTCCCGGACGCCCGCAAGCTGATGGCCAAGCGTCTGGGCGCGAACCGGGTGGTCGACGAGGCGGACGCAGCGGAGGAGATCATCAGGCGCTGCGAACGCCTCCCCCTGGCCATCGCCATCGTGGCGTCCAGGGCGGCGAGCAACCCCGACGTCTCCCTGTCCGCTCTGGTCTCCGAACTGGACGACGCCTACCTGGACGTTTTCGACGGCGGCGAACCGATGACGCAAATTCGCACGGTGTTCTCCTGGTCCTATCACGCGCTCACCCCCGACACCGCCCGGCTGTTCCGCCTGATCGGTTCCCACCCCGGCCCCGGGATCACCGCCCCGGCCGCGGCCAGCCTGGCCGGCATGTCCCTCGCCCAGGCACGTCCCCTGTTATCCGAGCTGACGCGCACGCACCTGCTCACTCAGCACGCTCACGGCCGTTACGTCTTCCACGACCTGCTCCGGGCCTACGCCGCCGAGCTCGCGAGCGCCCATGAGGTCGAGTCCGAACGGCAGGCCGCCCTCCATCGGCTGCTCGACCACTATGTGCACTCCGCCCACCACTCGGCTCGGCTGCTCAACGTCCATCAGAGTCCTCCGCTCCTGGCGCCACCCCAGGCCGGGGTCGTCGTATCGGCGCCGGCCGATCACGGGCAGGCGTTGGAATGGTTCAAGACCGAGCATCCGGTCCTGATGGCGGCCGCCTCCCTTGCCGCCCAAACGGGGTTCGACACCCATTTGTGGCAACTCGCATGGATTTTGAATGATTTTCTGGACCGTCAGGGGCGATGGCGTGAACAGACTGAACTTCAGGAGCTGGGTCTGGAAGCCGCCCGCCGTACCGGCGACAAGATGGGACAGGCACACGCCTACCGGAACCTCGGGTGGGCTCTCACCAAGCTGAGCCGCTACGACGACGCCCTTGGACATTTCCAGTCCGCGCTCCAGCTGTACGGTGACTTGGGCGACCTCACCGGCAGCGCGCACACGCACGGGAACATGTCGGGAGTGCTCGAACGGCAGGGGCGTTACCGGGAGGCGCTCAGCCACGCCGAACAGGCGCTTGATCTCTACCGGCGGACCAATCACCAGGCCGGGCAGGCGAGGGCGCTCAACGCGGTCGGCTGGCACTACACGCTGCTCGGGGAGCATCCCAAGGCCCTCGCCTACTGCCGGCGGGCCCTCGACCTGCAGTCCACGACGGGCGACCTGCACGGGCGAGCAGCGACATGGGACAGCCTGGGGCATATCCATCATCATCTTCAGCAGTACGAGCAGGCCATCGACTGTTACCAGCAGAGCCTCGAGTTGTTCCGCCACGCGGGTGACCGGTGCAGTGTGGCGGGAACGCTCACCCGATTAGGTGACAGCCACCAGAAGCTGGGTGAGGATGAGGTCGCCCGGCTGATCTGGGGCGACGCGTTACAGATCTTCGAAGAACTCGAACATCCCGACGCCCAGCGGGTCACGGCGAGGCTCGCGGGACTGTCGGACTGGGGTTCCGTCGTTCATGAGCACATCACCCGATCGGCTGGTTTGCCCTTGTGACCAGGCGAGCGGGGCCCTTGGCTGCCGGCCTACCTGGTGACCAGACGGTCGCCCCCGGCGACGGCGTTCGGCTCGAACATCAGTTCAGGTGTTTCGGCCGAAACACCTGGACAGTGTGCAGCTTCCTGCACACTCTGGCGCCATTGATCGCTCCATTGCCTCCCGAGGGCCCACGACAACGGTCGTCGACACACCCGTCCCGTCGGAATGCGGGTCGGGCTTTGGCGGCGGAAGCCGCCGGTTATCGAAGGAAGAAGTTGAGAAGAGCGTCGGTACGCTTCCCGAAGGGGGCATACAGGAGGCGGGCGGCGTTCCAGCGGCCTTGCACGAAGATGCCCTTGGGGTGGCTGAGCGTCCGGAAGCCCTCGATCCCGTGGTATTGGCCCATCCCGCTCGCGCCGACGCCGCCGAACGGAAGGTCGTCCTGCCCGACGTGCATGATGGTGCCGCTGATGGTGACGTTGCCGGAGGTCGTGCGGTCGAGCACCTTGCGCCGGTCCGTGTCGTCTTTGCCGAAGTAGTAGAGCGCGAGCGGTCGTGGTCGTGCGTTGACGTAGTCGATGACATCGTCGATGTCGCGGTAGGGGAAGATCGGGAGGATGGGGCCGAAGATCTCCTCGTGGGCGATCCGCATCTCGTCGGTGACGCCGAGCACGACGGTCGGTGCGAGGGTGTGCGGGCGGTGGACGGCCTCGCCCGGCCGGTGGCCGACCTCGATGATCCGTGCTCCGCGGTTACGGGCGTCGTCGATCAGGTCGGTGAGGATCGCGTACTGCTTGTCGTTGATGATCGAGGTGTAGTCCTTGCTGGTCGGACCGTCGGGGTAGGCGGCCTTCACCAGTCTGTCGTAGCTGTCGATGAAGGTGTCGATCTCGGATTCGTGCACCAGGGCGTAGTCGGGGGCGATGCAGGTCTGCCCGCCGCTGAGGAGTTTGCCGAAGACGATGTCGGACACGGTCCGGTCCCGTACGTATCCCTTGGCGACGATGGTCGGAGACTTGCCGCCCAGTTCCAGCGTGACGGGGACGAGGTTCTCTCTCGCCGCCTTCATCACGGCTCGTCCGACTTCGGTGCTTCCGGTGAAGACGAGATGATCGAAGGGCAAGGAGGAGAACGCGGAACCCTCGCCGCTGACGATCGTGACCTGCTCTTGTGGGAAGACCTCGCTCAGCATCGACGCGAGCACGGTGTTCGTCGCCGGGGTGAACTTCGACGGTTTGAGCATGACTCGGTTGCCGGCGGCGATCGCGGTGACGACCGGCATCAGCGACAGGTTGACGGGATAGTTCCACGGTGAGATGACCCCGACCACTCCGAGCGGCTGGTATTCGATGCGGTTGGTGCCGAAACGCATGTGCCAGGCGGTGTGGCGGCCGGTCGGGCGCATGAATCGACGGAGATTGCGCTCCAGGTAGTCGATGCCCTGAACGACGCCCCCGACCTCCATCATCGCGGTCTCGTGTCGCGAGCGATTTCCGAAGTCGGTGTTGATCGCCTCCTCGATGGCGCTCCGCCGGGCGATCAGTGCCGCCTTGAACCTGCTCAGATCGCTGCGCCGCGCCGCCAGTGAGGGCGCTCCGTCGCGGAGATGGGCGGCGCGCTGAACGGCGAGGATGTGACCGAAGCGCTCCGCGTCCGTGGGCTGTGGGGTGACTTCTGTGATGGTCATGATGTTGTTCCTTTGCTGCTGGTGGAGGCGACGGAGGAGCAGCGCCCGCTAACGGCGGGCCATCCGGCCCATGAACCGGACGATCAGGCGGCGCGGCAGGAACTTGCCGGCGAGGGCGAGCGGGCGGCCGTTGGTGATCACCGACGGGGGCGCGGAGCGGCGGTCGAGCGTGTCGAGGGCCGTCTTGACGACGTCGGCGGGGGTGGCTCGCTTGGCGCCGTAGTCGGCCGTCTGGCTGCCGGCGGCGTCGAAGAACTCGGTCTGCATGGCGCCGGGGCACACGGCGAGGACGCGTAGACCGGTGTCGTGGTTCTCTTCCCACAGTGACTCGGTGAAGCTGAGGACGAAGGCCTTGGTGGCGCCGTAGACACTCATGTACGGGGTCGGCTGGAAGCCCAGCAGGCTCGCGACGTTGATCAGGACGCCGGTGTCGCCGGAGGCCAGCGGGCCGATGTAGGCGCGGCTGAGGTCGACCAGCGCGCTGACGTTCAGCGCGATCATGCTCTGCAGGCGGTCCGGGTCCTCATCGGTGAGGGCGTCGTGAGTGCCGAAGCCGGCGTTGTTGACGAGTCCGGTGGCGTAGATGCCGCGGGATTCGAGTTCGGCACGCAGCGTGCGGCCGGCGTCGGGCAGGCCGAGGTCGCGGGCGACGGCGGTCACCGTTACGCCGTGGGCGCGGGTGAGCTCGTCGGCCAGGTTCTTGAGCCGGTCCGCCCGGCGGGCGACAAGTACGAGATCCGAGCCGCGACGGGCCAACTGGCGCGCGAATTCCGCGCCGAGCCCGGAGCTCGCTCCAGTGACGATGACGGTCTGGCGGCGATAGTCAATTTTGCTCATGGCGTGCACTCTACGCACGCTCTTGCACTGAGTGCAAATGCTTGCGTTGCATGAATAGATGTACCATCGGTGCATGGCCCAGAAACCGACACCTCTTCGGGAACAGACCCGCTCGATGGTTCGCGCGCTACTCGCCCGAACCGCCCTCGAACTGTTCGCCGCCAAGGGGTACGCCGACACGACACTCGAGGAGATCGCCGCCGCGGCGGGTGTCTCCAAACGGACCCTGTTCAACTACTTCCGCAACAAGGAAGACCTCGCGCTCAACGGCCTGTCCGAGCAGGGGGAGTTGATCGCCGCGCGGCTCGCCGAGCGCCCGGCCGACGAGGACCCGTGGACGTCGCTGCGTGCGGCGTTCCAGGTGCTCGAGGAGATCGACCTCACGGCCGAGCGCCGGCTCGAGATGATCACGCTGCTGTTCGGCAATGAATCCCTGCGCGCCGGCCACGCCGAGAAGCAGGCTCGCTGGCAAGACCTGTTCGCGCCGCTGATCGAGCCGCGACTGCCCGACTCCGACCGCCGCACCCTGCAGGCGCGCGCGATCGCGGCCGCGGCGATCACCTGCCTTCAGGCGGCAACAGAAGAGTGGATGCGCCTGGGCGGACGGGTCGACCAGTTCGACCTCTACGACGCGGCCGTGCAGGCGATCCGCCGTCCCGCCTCACAACCAGAGAAGAAGATGACGTGACCGATCGTCTGCCCGCGGCGGACCTGCCGAACATGGTCGCCGCCCTCCGCGCCGAACGCGCCGAGATGCTGAACTTCGCCAGCAGCCTCACCGACGACGAATGGACCGCGCCCAGCGCCGCAACTGGATGGCGCATCGCCGACGTCGTCGCCCACATCGGTGCGACGGCGCGGAGCTTCTACACACCCGCCGGGCTGCGCACGATCTTCGCCGCCAGCCTCGAACAGGTGAACGAAGACCCCGTCGACCGACGGCGAGACTGGAGCCGTGCCGATGTGATGGCCGAGTACCAACGCGCCAGCCGGCGAGCCACCACGCTCCTCGACGTCGTGAGACGCACGCCCGCCACCCGAGCGCGGCTACCGCTGGCCGAACTCGGTCGCCACCCCATGGGGCTGATGATCGGCGGCGCACTTGTCTTCGACCATCACACGCACCTGCGCCACGACATGGCCCCAACGCTCGGCCGGCCCGTGCCGCCCACCGATGCCGACAGGATGCGCGCGGTCCTGACGTGGATGATCGCCGTACTGAGCAATCAGGTCGCGCAGGCGCCAGTCGCCGGGCTCGACGCCCGCGTCGCACTGACTCTCACCGGCCCCGGCGGCGGGACCTGGTGGATGGACGAGGCAGGCGGCCTGGCTCCATCCAACGGCGCGGTCGCCGCGCACGTCACCGCCCCCGCGCTGACCTTCCCCGACTGGGGCACGCAGCGGTCGTCCTGGCGCGACAGCGACGTGACGGTCACCGGCGACTTCGAGCTCGCCACCCGCTTCCTCGACGCCGTCAACGTCATCTGATCGGGGCACGGGAAGCCCGCCTCAGGCAGCCCCGGACCGCTTGTTCGCTCCTTCCGGTGGCGGCGAGTTCTGGCCGGGGCGCCTCGGCTTCGAGCACACTCCGGCCGCTCCAGACGTGGTGGTCGAGCTGGACGTTGACACCGCTTGGGAGCACGGGCGGTTTCGTCACGGCGCGCGGTATCTCCGGCTGAGGCCGGATCTGCGGCCCGCAGACGTCTGGACCTGGGCGCTGACCTGTGCCCACCCGCCCATGCGGCATGGCGACGCCTCATCGCAACGGCCCATCGCTGATCGATCGCCTCTCCACACGCTCGAATACCTTCGCGCCGGACCCCACCATGCTCGGCATGCTGCGGTCTATCTGCCTGACGTGGCTGACAGACCTCCAAGCGGCTGACCAGCCAGTTCGCTGACAACCCCAGATAATCCGCGCCGCTCCCCCGTCAAGGGGCGTCCGTGAGCGGAGTGGCCCGGGCGGGCCGAACCCCGGTGCGAGCGTTGCGGTATTCCTCCACGACCAGATTGGTGAGCTCCTTCAGGGAGGTCTGGGCGGTGGGTTTGTCGAAGGTGATGCTTCCGTGCTGGAGGAGGTTGACCCGGTCGCAGACCTCCAGGACCTGGGCGTAGTTGTGGGCGATGATGATGATGGAGACCTCGCCGCGGGATTTGAGATCGCGGACCAGGTCGAGGATCTGTACACCCTCTTTCGCGCCCATGGCGGCCAGCGGCTCGTCCAGCAGGAGGATTGTGGAGCGGGAGTAGACGGAGCGGGCCACGGCGATGGCCTGGCGTTGGCCGCCCGACAGTTTGGCCACTTCCACATCCACCGACGGGATGGTGACGCCCATGTCGGTGAGGTGTTCTCGGGCCAGCCTGCGCATTTTGCGGTTGTTCAGCAGGCAGCCGAAGACCACCGGCTCGCGGTTGAGAAACATGTTGTGGTAGACGCTCAGCTCGTTGATCAACGCCAGGTCCTGGTAGACGGTGTCGATGCCGAGCGAGCGGGCGTGGTCGACGGATTTGAAGGACACCTCTTCGCCGTCGAGCAGGATGCGGCCGGTGTCGGGCTGGTGGAAGCCGCAGATGATCTTCATGAGGGTGGACTTGCCGGCGCCGTTGTCGCCGATCAGGCCGAGGACCTCGCCTTTGGCGAGGCGGATGTTGACGTCGCGGAGCGCGGTCACCGTGCCGAAGCGTTTGGAGATGTGCTCCACACGCAGCACGTCAGCGGGGGTGCCGGCGTCGGCAGAGCTCATGTCGTCTTGCCCGCCCTTCTCAGCCGGCTCAGGTACACGTTGGCGATCATCGCCAGGAGGATCGAGCCTCCGAGGATCAAGAAGTACGGGTTGGCGGAGATGCCGATCAGGTTGAAGCCGTTCTGAAGCTCGGCCAGCACCAGGGCGCCCAGGGCGCCGCCGATGATCGTGCCGGAGCCGCCGGCGAGGGCCGTGCCGCCGATGACCGCCGCGGAGACCGCGGTGAACATCAGGCCGGTGCCGCCGCCGAGGTTGGGGTCGATGGTGTGAACCCGGAACGCCTCCAATATCCCGGCGAAAGCTCCCAAGGTGCCCGCAATCATGAAATTTCCGATCTTGATGCGTCCTGCCCGGACGCCCGCCTCCCGCGCCCCCAGCAGGTTCCCGCCCACGGCGATCGTGTGCAGCCCCCACCGCGTACGCGTGAACAGCACGTGGAAGAACGCCACGATCACCAGAGCCCACACCAGATGCGCCCAGCCGGCCGCCCCCAGCCACTGCCCGATCTGGTTGTCCACCGACGCGGGGATCTCGGCCGGATAGGCGCCGGACGTGGTCAGCACGATCCCGGTCACCAGGTAGAAGGTGCCCAGCGTGGTGATGAACGAGGGCACCTTCAACACGACCGTGACCAGCCCGTTGCCCAGCCCGATGACCGTGCCGGTCAGCAGGGCGAGCAGGATCGCCGGGACGCCCGGCAAGCCCCAGAAGTCGATCGCGTAGTGCATCATGAACGGCGCCAGCGCCGCCACCACCCCGACCGACAGATCGATCTCGCCGCTGACCAGCAGCAGCACGATGCCGCAGGCGACGATGGCGCCCGGGGCGGCCGCCTGGGTGATGTTGACCATGTTGTCGGACGTCAGGAACGCCCCGGAGGCCGAGGCGAAGTAGGCCCCCAGCGCCAGCGCCACGACCAGCACGCTCGCCTCGCGCCGCCGCAGGAACTCGTCCCTGATCCGCCGCAGGATCCAGGTCGCGCCGCGCCGCGCCCCGTTCGGCACGGGCCGTCCGGTCACGTCCGCGGGCGCCGGCGACTCGCGGATGTCATCGCTGATGTCGGGCACGTCACCCTCCTCATCGACTGCTCCTCATCGGCTGCATGGGGTACGGCTTGCGCCACGCCCGCAAGCCGTACGTCGCTGATTCCGATCAACGTTTTCTAGGAGGCGCGGGCGATGGCCCCGGACCGTTCGATCAGCTTCTGGGCGGTGTCGGAGCCTTCGAAGCGGGTCTTGGTGGTCTGGTACGGCCCCACGTTGTCCTTGGTCACGAAGAGCAGACCGGTGTTGGTCTCCGACGGGAACAGCAGCCCGCCCGACAACTTGTACAGGTAGAGGTAGAGCACCGGCAGGAATCCCTGCAGATACGGCTGCTGGTCGATGGTGTAGTCGAGATCGCCGTTCTTGATGGCCGTCAGCGTCTCGGGCACCAGGTCGAAGCCGCCGGCCACCTTGAGCCCTTTCGAGCGCATGTTGTACTTCTTGACGACCTGCCCGATCGACTGCGTCGACCCGGCGTCGACAGCGAGCATCCCGGCCAGGTCGGGGTGCCCCTGAGCGTACGCGTCGATGATCGACAGTCCCCTGGTGACGTCGGCGTTCGTCCCGACCGACTCGAACGTGATCGCCTTGCCCGAGTCCTTGATCGCCTGCGCGGCGCCGTCGATTCTGGGCTGGATGTTCAGCGCGCCCGGGGTGGCGATGAACCCCACCACGTCGCCGGAGTCCACCTGCTGCAGCGCCCGCCGGCCGAGGGCGTACCCGGACTCATAAAGCCCCTGTCCGATGTACGACAGCCGGCTGGTCCCCTTGTCCTCACGGGCCCCGTCGGCGTTGTAGGACACGACCGGAATGCCGGCGTCCAGGGCGCGGTTGACGGGCTCCTCGAAGGCCGCCTTGTCCACCACCGCCACCGCCAGCCCATCGGCCTTGGCCGAGATGGCGGTGTTGGTCGCGTTGACCATCTCGGCCACGATCGAGTCCTTGGACCCGGTCCACTGGAAGTCGGTACCGAGCAGCGCGCACGCGTCCTGGGCGCCGTACTGGGTGGGGGTGAAGAACGGGTTGGTGGTGACGTGGCAGACGAAGACGAACTTCCACTTGGGCGTGGACGGGAAGTCGCCGGCGCCGGCCGCCGCCGCGGTGCCGCCTGAGGCGGCGGGCTGCTTGCCGCCCGAGTCGCCGGAGCATGCGCTGAGCAGCGCGGTCGCCGCGGCTGAGGCGCTGACCAGGCCCGCCCCCGTCAGGAGCCGACGACGCGCGACGCGGTTCAGGTTGAGGGTGTCGAGGGCCTCCTCGACCTTCGGATGGATGTCTTTCATGATCCTGCCTCATGAGATCGGCGGGGGATGGGGGTGTTCTTCTCACCCGGCTGTCACACCGTGGAGAACGCGTAGATCGTCGTGGTCCGGTAGACGTCGCCGGGCCGCAGCACGGTCGAGGGGAAGTTCTTGCGGTTGGGCGAGTCCGGGAAGTGCTGCGACTCCAGAGCGAAGCCCGACCGCTTCGGGTAAGAGCGGCCGCCGGTGCCGCGCAGCGTGCCGTCCAGGAAGTTGCCCGAGTAGAACTGCAGGCCGGGCTGGTCGGTGATGACCTCCAGCACGCGCCCGCTGTCCGGCTCGACGACCCTGGCCGCCACCTCGAGGCCCTGCCCGCGGCTGTCGAGGACGTAGTTGTGGTCGTACCCGCCGCCCCGCACCATCTGCTGGTTCCTGCTGTCGATGCGCTCGCCGATCGCGGTGGGCTCGCGGAAGTCCAGCGGCGTCCCGCCCAGCCGGGCGATCCTTCCGGTGGGGATGAGCGTCTTGTCGACCGGCGTGTAGCGGGAGGCGTTGATCTGCAACTCGTGGCCGAGGATCCTGCCGTTGCCCTCACCGCGCAGGTTGAAGTACGCGTGGTTGGTGAGGTTGACGATCGTGGGCCTGCTGGTGGTGGCGCGGTAGTCCATCCGGATCCGGTTGTCGCCGGTCAGCGTGTAGACGACCTTGGTCCGCAGCGTCCCCGGGTAGCCCTCCTCGCCGTCCGGGCTGGTGTAGGTCAGCACGAGCCCCACGCTGTCGTGCCGTTTGAACGGCTCGGCCTTCCAGATGCGCTTGTCGAAGCCCTTGACGCCGCCGTGCAGGTGGTTGGGGCCGTCATTGGCAGCCAGCCGGTACCTCTTGCCGTCCAGGGTGAACCGCCCCTTGGCGACGCGGTTGGCGTATCGGCCGGTGATGCAGCCGAAGTACGGACTCTTCTTGACGTAGTCGGACAGGTTGTCGAACCCGAGCGTCACGTTGGCGAACTCGCCCCCGCTGCCGGGAACCTCGATCGACTGCAGGATGCCGCCGTAGGTGAGGATCTTCACCCGCATCCCGCCGGAGTTCCGCAGCGTGTAGACGTCGATCTTCTTGCCGTTGGACAGGGTCCCGAAGTGCTTCTTGCTGATGCTCGGCCCGCCGCCCGCGGCCTGCGCCGGCGGCACGGTCGTCAGGCTCAGCGCCAGGGCGGTTACGGCCACGAGGACGACCCTGACGGCCGTGGCGAGTGTGTTGCGGATGCGGGTGCTGGGGGGCATGGACGATCTCCCTTCAGATGCGCCGATCCACGTCATCGTCGGCAGGTCACGGACCGGCGGCACCCCTGGCGCCCAGGGCCCGCGCCCGAGCGGAGAGATGTCCATGTCCGTGGTGCCCAGGCGCCTCAGGTTGCTGTGGGCCATATGTCACCTGGCGATCGGGTCCGGTCGCGTCAGCAGTTGCGAGCCATCTGACTCCATCCGGTGAGCCGGTGACTCCTGGGTTACGAGATGAAAACGATTGTATGCAATCGTATTCATCATCGGTTACGTTCCCATCGGCAGGGGGTCACGTCAACACCCGGTCCACTCCGAAGAGAGGAGCCTGGCAAATGAGGACCCATCCCAGCTGGCCTGTCCGGGCGGCCGCGGCGGCGCTGTTGCTCGCAACCGCCGCCTGCGGCCAGGAGGAGCCGCCCCCCGCGCCCAGTCAAGCGCAGGCGGCGACAACCACATGTGCCGGCAAAGGCGCCCTGACGATGTGGGAGCGCTCAGGCGGCAACAAGCAGATGGTGGACATGCTGGTCGAGGCATGGAACACCAAGAACCCCGACTGCAAGATCAATCTGACCTACATCCCCCACACCGAGATGGTGGGGAAGATCGCCCAGGGTGTCGCCTCGGGCGACGTGCCCGATCTGATGGGCATGGACCTGATCTACGCCCCGCAGTTCGAAAAGGAACAGCAGCTGGTCGACATCACCGACCAGATCAAGGATTGGCCCGAGCTGAAGACCGCCAGCAAAGGGCACATGACGGTGGCGACCTACGAGGACCGGCTCTTCGGCGTGCCCCTCTATGCGGACGTGTCCGCCCTCTTCTACAACAAGGATCTCTTCACCCGGGCCGGGCTCGACCCGGACAAGCCGCCCACGAGCCTGGCCGAGCTGCGTAGTTACGCCGACAAGATCACCGCTCTGGGCGGTGGCGTCAAGGGCTACTACCTGCCCGGCAACTGCGCCGGCTGCAACATCTTCACCGTCGGTCCGCTGATGTGGGCCTCGGGGGCCGAGATCGAGGCGGCGGGTCCCGGAGACGAGCCGCTGGTCGGCGACGGAGTCAAGCAGGTGCTGCAGTTCACCCGCGACATGGTCAAGGCCGGCAACGTCCCCGAAGGAGGCCGCCCGGAGAACGGCGAGACGTTCCATCTCCAGTTCGGCTCCGGCAAGGTGGGCATGATGGGCACCGGCAACTTCAACATCACGCTGGCGCGCCAGCAGAATCCGAAGATGAACTTCGGCATCGGCCTGCTGCCCGGGGTGGCGCCGAACTCCTCGGCCTCCTTCATCGGCGGCGACCTGGTGGTGATCCCCAAGGGGAGCAAGCGGGTCAACGACGCGGTCAACGTGATGAAGTTCCTGCTCTCCGACGAGGTACAGGTCGAGGTTTACGCCAAGGCGCTCAACCTCACCACGCGAACCGACATGGTGGACAACAAGTACTTCACGGCCGAGCCCCTGGTGCGCGACGTGGCCAAAGCGCTCACGGTGGGCCGCACGCCGTACACGGTCACGTTCTTCGAGCAGATCAACTCGCCGCAGGGGCCGTGGCTGAAGATGCTGCAGCGCGCCTATTACGGCGACGACGCTCTCGACACCGTCATCGCCGACGCCAAGAAAGAGATGAAGGCCATCGCAAGCCGGTCGTAGACCCGGCTTGCGATGGGAGGGAAATCCTCGCCGACGTCCACCGGGCGGCCCCATCGCCCGGTGGACGCCTCACTCACCCAGAGGAGCTGTCATGCGCCACGGCCCACGCGGCCGCCTGGTGGGACTCGCCTACCTGGCACCGGCTCTGCTCTTCGTGCTCACCTTCACCGCCTATCCCCTGCTGCAGATGGCCTGGATGTCGTTGCACAACTGGTCCCTGCTGTCCCCGCCGAGATTTGTCGGGCTGGCGAACTACGAGCGGGCTTTCGACGACACCCAGTTCTGGGTCTCCTTCCGCTTCACCCTGCTCTACACCCTGCTCATCACTCCGTTCCTCATCGTCGGCGGCTACCTGCTGGCGCTGCTCACCGCCCGGAACACCGTCCTGCGCCGGGTCACCCGCACGGTGGTCTTCGTCCCGGTCGTGATCGGTCTCGGGGTGTCGAGCCTGCTCTGGTACTGGCTTTTCAGCGCCGATTTCGGCCTGGTGAACCAGGGCCTGCTCGATCTGGGGATCATCGACAAGCCCGTGCTGTGGCTGGGCGTGGACGCGGGCGTCTCCAACTTCGCGATCAGCGTCTCCGTGGTCTGGAAGGTGATCGGCTTCGGGATGATCCTTTTCGTCGCCGCGATCCAAGCCGTGCCGGCGGACGTGGTCGAGGCCGCCCTCGTCGACGGGGCGAGCCTGCGGCAGCGGGTCACCCGGGTGATCCTGCCGTTGACCCTGCGCACCGTCCTGCTGGTGACCCTGGTGAGCGTGATCGGCTCGCTGCTCGCCTTCGACCAGTTCTACATCATGACCGCCGGTCAGCCGGGCAATGAGACGGCGACATCGGTCTTCTACATCTACCTGAATTCCTTCCCCTACCTGAAACTCGGGTACGGTGCCGCCCTGTCGATGATCCTGGCCTTCACGATCCTCGTCTTCACCGTGATCCAGCTGCTGCTGACCCGCCGGAGCCACCCATGAAGGGACGCGGAAGGTATCTGGTGGCGGCGGGTTGTCTCACCGTCTGCACCGTCATGCTGATGCCGCTGGCGATGTCGATTCTCGCCTCGGTGAAGCCGACCGAAGAGGCGGCCGCCTCTCCCCCGACCTACTTCCCGCACGGGCTCAGCGTCGACAGTTATACGCGTCTGTGGAATTACCAGGAGGGCCTGCTGGTCTATCTCGCCAACAGTCTGGGCACGGCGTTGCTGGCCATCGTGCTCACGCTGCTGCTGACCGTTCCCGCGGCCTACGCGCTGGCGCGCTTCCCCATCCCGGGCAAAGAGGTCATCTTCGTGGTGTTGCTGCTCGCGCTGATCATTCCCTACCAGGCCCTGCTCACGCCGATGTTCCTCATGTTCGCGAAGATCGGCCTGACCAACTCGCTGCTCGGCCTCGCGATCCTGCACACCGCCATCCAACTGCCCTTCAGCCTGTACGTGCTGCGCAACAGCTTCAGCGCCGTGCCGAGGGAGCTGGAGGAAGCGGCCATCATGGACGGTTCCTCCACGTGGGAGGCGTTGCGCTGGGTCTTCATCCCCGCGGCCGTGCCCGCGATCGTCACCACCGCGCTCTTCGCCTTCATCACCTCGTGGAACGAGTTCCTCGGCGCGCTGGTGATGATGAGCCGCAGCTCCACGTTCACCCTGCCGCTGATCCTCGCCACGTCGAGGACGGAGACCAGCCTCGGCGGCACGGACTGGGGCATGCTGCAGGCCGGCGTCACCATCTCGATCATCCCGTGTGTCCTCGTCTATTTCCTGCTTCAGCGGTACTACGTGTCGGGTCTGATGAGCGGAGCCATCAAATGAACGCAGGCAGCGTGTGGCCGGCCGCGGCGGCGAAACCTCGGCTGAGCCCGATAGAAGGGTCCGAAGTGGAGATCGTCGGCGGGTTCTGGGCGCGGCGGCAGCGGCTCAACCGCGAGAAGACGATCCCGCATGGCTTCGACCGGCTCCAGCACTGCGGAGCGCTGGGCAACCTCCGTCTGGCCGCCGGCGGGCAGGGACGGTATCAGGCCGAGGCCGACAGCGGCGGCGCGACCCTCCCGTTTCTCGACTCCGACGTCTACAAGTGGCTCGAAGCCGTCGGCTGGGAACTGGCTCGTGGCGCGGATCCGGGTCTCACCGCCGCGGCGGAGGAGGCGATCGGGGTGGTGGCCGCGGCGCAGCGGCCCGACGGCTATCTCAACAGCTTCGTCCAGGTGGTCAAGGGTGGCGTCCCCTATGGTGATCTGGCCTGGGGGCACGAGTTCTACTGCGTGGCACACCTGATCCAGGCCGCGGTCGCCTGGCACCGAGGCCTCGGCGACGACCGGCTGCTCACTGTCGCCACGCGCGCCGTGGCCCATGTCGACGCCGAGTTCGGCGCGCAGGGCAGACCTGGCGTCGATGGACATCCGGGGATAGAGATGGCGCTCGTGGAGCTCGCCCGGGTCACAGGTGAGGAGCGCCACCTCAAGCTCGCCGAGCGGATGCTCGGGCTGCGCGGGCACGGACTGATCGGTCAGGGGCGCTTCGGGCCCGAGTACTGGCAGGACCATGAGCCCGTGCGCGAGGCGGCGACCGTTGCCGGGCATGCCGTTCGCCAGCTCTATCTGGACTGCGGCGCGGTCGACGCCGCCGTGGAACTCGGCGATGACGAATTGCTCGCCGCCGTGCGGCGCCGCTGGAGCGATCTGACCCGCAGCCGGACCTACCTCACCGGCGGGACGGGCAGCCGGCATCGCGACGAGGCCTTCGGCGACCCCTACGAGCTGCCTCCCGACCGCGCCTACACCGAGACGTGCGCGGCCATCGCGAGCGTGATGCTGGCCTGGCGCCTCCTGCTCGCCACCGGCGAGCCGGAGTACGCCGACGCGATCGAGCGGGCCATGTACAACGGCGTGCTTTCCGGGATCTCGCTCTCGGGCGAGGAATTCTTCTACACCAACCCGCTGCAGCGGCGGACTCACCGCGCCGCGGAGCCGGCCGGGCACGGCCGGCGCGCCCCGTGGTACGCGTGCGCCTGCTGCCCGCCCAACCTCATGCGCCTGCTCAGCTCCTGGCACCACTACCTGGCCACAGGTGACGGGGGCGGCGTCCAGATCCACC
This sequence comes from Nonomuraea sp. NPDC049480, assembly GCF_044465905.1. Lineage (NCBI taxonomy): Bacteria > Bacillati > Actinomycetota > Actinomycetes > Streptosporangiales > Streptosporangiaceae > Nonomuraea > Nonomuraea sp. NPDC049480. The sequence continues at coordinate 385,227 of NZ_JBITMD010000003.1, read as the reverse complement.
AGTACGCGGACGCCGACCTGACGGTCGGAGACGTCCGCCTCGCGATCCGGACGGAGTACCCGTGGCAGGGCCGCGTCACCGTCCGCGTTCTCCAGACGCCGGACCGGCCGTGGACGCTCTCGTTGCGGGTACCGGCATGGAGCCGCTCGGCCACCGGCCCCGTGGTCCGGCATTCACGACAGTGGAACGCGGGCGACAGCGTCGTGCTCGACCTCGATCCGGTGATCCGGGTCAGCGTGCCCGACCGGCGCGCCGACGCGATCCGCGGGTGCGTCGCCCTGGAACGCGGCCCGCTGGTCTACTGCCTGGAAGCCGTTGACGCTCCGGCCGCGACGGAGCTGGAGGACCTGGCGTGGGACGGCGGCCGCCGGCCCCAGGAGGTGCCGCGGCCCGACATCGAGCCCGCGATGATCGGCGTCAACGTCCCGGTCGTCGACCTGAGCTCAACGCCGCCTGGCGAGAACCTCACCGCCGGCGCGATCCCCTACTTCGCCTGGGCGAACCGGCGGGTGGGGGCGATGCGGGTCTGGATCCCGGCGATCGGTGTCACCTCGGAGCCGGAGGTGCGGTCGAATCCCGCACTGTCAATGCCGGCTTGAAGACCTCGAGAGCCGGCCGGCGGTGGGCATCGGCCGGTTCCCGAGCCAGGCTGACCGCCTGCGTGACCGCGTGGCCGACGATCTCCGATATCGGCATCCGCACGGTGGTCAGCGCCGGCACGGTGTGCGCCGCCATGAGAATGTCGTCGAAGCCGACGACCGACAGGCGATCCGGCACGGTCACGCCCAAGCCGTGCGCGGCGTGCAGCACGCCCATGGCCACCACATCGGTCGAGGCGAAAACCGCCGTGGGCGGGTCGGGCCGGTCCATCAGGCGCCGCAGCGCGGCATCGCCTCCGGCCAGGGTGTTCGGGCAGCGCTCGACATAGCCCGGCGGCACGGTGCCGAACCGATCACGCATGAAATCGACATAGGCCTCCTCCCGCGCCCGATATTCATTGGGAAGCTCCGCGTGGACGAAGGCGATCCTCTCGTGCCCCAGGGACACCAGATGGGTCAGCCCGGCGCGGATGCCGTCCCGGTCGTCGGCGTCGACGGTCGGGAACTCGCGCGGGCTCGTGCCCGGCCAGAGCATGACCACCGGCACGATCGAGTTGCGCAGGTCGGCCAGGAGCTGCGGATGCTCCTGCATGTCACCGAGCAGCACCACCGCGTCGATGTGCCGGGTCTCCAGCACGGTGGTCAGCGAGACCGCCTCGTCGCCCGCCCGGACCGGCGCGTGGCCCAGCACCACGTTGTAGCCGTGCGCCATCGACTCGACCACGAGCGCCTCGATCACCCCGGCGAAGAAGAGGTCGCTGAAGTCGCGCACCACGGCGCCGATGAGGTTCGTCGACGCACCGCGCAGCCCGCGAGCCAGCGGGTTGGGGCGGTAGCCCAGCTCCCTGGCCGTACGCAGCACCCTCTGGCGGGTCTCCGGCGCGATGGGCACGGCGGTGGGCGCGCCGCTGAGGACACGCGACACGGTGCTCTGCGAGACGGCCGCCGCAGCGGCGATGTCACGCATGGTGGGCACGGACCGCTTGGCCGACTGGTCTTCAGACATTCAGGCCAGGCTATCGCATCACGATGCAGGCATACGATTTCGCCAGTCGCCCACCCAGCGTGCACCGGCGAGGACAGCGGTTCGCTGACACATGGAGGTCTGCGTGCGGCCTCGGCGGGTAGGCGTTCCAGGCACCCGAAACGAAGGAGGTCAACGTGACCTACACCGAGAAGATGCTGAACGCCTACCCGGCCCAGATCAACCTCGACCACAGGCAGCTGGCCGCCGTCATCGACGCACTCGAAGCCTGCGCCCAGGCCTGCACGGCCTGCGCCGACGCGTGCCTGTCGGAGCCCGCCGACCGGCTGCCCATGCTCAGCCGATGCATCCGTGACAACCTCGACTGCGCCGCCATCTGCTCGACCACCGCAGCCGTGCTGTCCCGGCACACCGGCTACGACGCCAACCTGTCGCGTGCACAGGTGCAGGCCGCCATCCAGGCGACCAAGACCTGCGGCGACTCCTGCGCCGAGCACAGCAGCCGGCACGAGCACTGCCGCATCTGCGCGGAGGCCTGCCGGGAAACCGAGCAGGCGCTCAACGCCCTGCTGCCTCAGCTCGAACCGACATCAGCGACCGGACCGCCCAGCCGGAGCAGGCCGCAGCAGCAGCGGTAGCGCCAGGGCCCCGGGAACAGCGGAACGGCCGGTCATGCCGAGGAGTCCGGGAAATCCGGCTCAGGCGTGACCGGCCGTTCCCACGCCCACGCCGTCTTCGCCGTGGCTCAGAAAGTGCCGGTGACCGTGTTCGAGCGGATGTCCACGGTGACTCCCGTGGCCGGGTCGAAGACCGAGGCCACAGCGAAGATCTCGTCATCTCCCAGATCCTCGTCGAGCGTGGCGCAGGCCACAGTGAACCTCGCGGAGTAGTCACCGGTGGGGGCAGTCGACAGCGGGCCCTCCCTTTCAAGCTCATCGTCATCGTCGAACGCGTCGGCGCCGAACAGCCGGACGGTGAGATTGCCCGGCTCCACCGCGGCCACGTCGGCGTGGCCCTTGACGACGACCAGGCACTTGATGCCGGTGACCGGGGTGATCACCAGCAAGGCGCTGTCGGTCGCAGCGCCGGCCACGCCGGCCGTGCCTGCGAGGAACGCGGTTGACAGGGTGCAGGCCGCGAGGAAGGCGGTCAGGGTGCGTGCATGTCGCATGACGTGCTCCATCAGCAGGGCGGGCGCCGATGCCCGCCATCGCCTACAGGGCGTTCCACGATGTTCCGAGGGGTTCCGCCCGCTCCCCCGGCGGCCTCGTCCGCGATGCCAGGCTTCGGCGGCGGTAGCGGCCTTTGCTCCGGCGGAAACGCGGACCGTGCGGCGCTCGGGGTCTCGCCTACCGGGCAGCACTTGCCATATCGGGACACGATCCCGCATCATGCCGGGTGGGCTCGACGCCGTACTGAGACGGACGAGCCCGAGGGGACCGGGGCTCCAGTGCCGAGAGGAAGGGAGCGGACCGCTACCCGGTAGCACGCCTCGAGGAGACAGCGATGCCCCATCGCCCCGAGTCCCGAGAAGCCGGTGCCGGTTCGGAGTCCCCGAACCTCGACTTCGCGGGCACGACCCCGTACGAGGACTACGTTCAGGCGGACGTCCTCACCCACCTCCAGCACCCCCTCTCCGACGACCCGGGAGAGATGGTGTTCCTGGTCACCACCCAGGTCATGGAACTGTGGTTCACCGTGATCGTCCATGAGTGGAAGACCGCCGGCCGCGCACTGCGCGAGGACCGGCTGCCCGTCGCGATGGACGCGCTCAAGCGCAGCGTGCGCGAGCTTGAGGCGCTGAACGCCTCCTGGCGGCCGCTGTCACAGCTCACCCCCGGCGAGTTCAACGCCTACCGAGCCGCACTCGGTGAGGGCTCCGGCTTCCAGTCGGCGATGTACCGGCGGATGGAGTTCCTGCTCGGCGAGAAGTCGTCGTCCATGCTGGTGCCGCACCGGGGCGCGCCGCGCGTCCACGCGGAGCTGGAGAAGGCGCTGCACCAGCCCAGCCTGTACGACGAGGTGCTGCACCTGCTCGCCCGGCGCGGGCACGCCGTACCGCGGACCGTGCTGGAAAGGGATCTGTCGCAGCGGTACGAGCCCTCGGCGGAGGTCGAGGCGGTGTGGACGGAGATCTACTCCGGCGATCGGGACGCCGACCTGGCACGGCTCGGTGAGGCGTTGACGGACGTCGGCGAGCTGGTGTGGCGCTGGCGCAACGACCATCTCGTGGCGACCCGGCGCGCGATGGGCGCCAAGACCGGAACCGGAGGCTCGGCGGGCGTGGCCTGGCTGGAGAAGCGGGCCGTGAAGAACGTGTTCCCCGAGCTGTGGACGGCGCGCAGCCATGTCTGACGCCACGCACCTCCCGAACCTTCCGGAACTTTCGAAGAAGGCGCGCAAGCTCGACGTCATGGACGGACTGCGTGCCAAGCGCGCCGAGTTCGTCCTCGACGACGACACCGTCTACCTGGACGGGAACTCGCTGGGCGCGCTGCCTGCCGCCGTGCCCGGCCGGGTGGCCGACGTGGTGGCCAGGCAGTGGGGACGGCTACGCATCAGGTCCTGGACGGAGTCCGGGTGGTGGACCGCGCCGGAAAGGATCGGTGACCGTATCGCCCCGCTGATCGGCGCGGCGCCCGGCCAGGTCGTCGTCGGCGACTCCACCAGCGTGAACGTCTTCAAGGCGCTGGTGGGCGCGGTGCGGATGTCCGCCGCGGAACGCGACGAGATCGTCGTCGACGCGACGACGTTCCCCACGGACGGCTACATCGCCGAGTCCGCCGCACGGATGACGGGCCGCCGCCTGGTCGCCGTCGACCCGTCGGAACTCCGGACCGCCCTCGGTCCACGCACTGCCGTCGCGCTGGTCAACCACGTCGACTACCGCAGCGGGCGGCTCCACGACCTGCCGGGTGTGACGGCCGCCGCGCACGCCGAAGGCGCTCTGGTGGTGTGGGACCTGTGTCACAGCGCGGGCGCGCTGCCGGTCGGGCTCGACGCGTACGGCGTCGACCTCGCGGTCGGCTGCACCTACAAGTACCTCAACGGAGGCCCCGGCTCGCCTGCCTATCTCTATGTGCGGCGGGACCTGCAGGCCCGCTTCGACTCCCCGCTGCCCGGATGGAACTCCCACCGCGACCCCTTCGGCATGTCACCGCGGTACGAGGCCGCGGACGGTGCGCCGCGGGGCCGGGTGGGCACCCCCGACATCCTCTCGATGCTCGCTCTGGAGGCGGCACTCGAGGTGTGGGACGGGGTGCCGGTCGAGGCGGTACGAGAGAAGAGCCTGGCCCTGACCGACTTCTTCCTGGAGTGCGTCGCGGCGTACGTGCCCGCCGGCCGAGTCGAGTCGATCACCCCGGCCTGGCACGGGGAGCGGGGCAGCCAGGTCGCGCTGCGCTGCGCCGACGCCGGTGAGGTGATGGGTTCGCTGATCGCCCGAGGGGTCGTCGGCGACTTCCGGCACCCGGATGTGCTGCGCTTCGGCTTCACGCCGCTGTATGTGTCGTTCGCGGACGTGGAGCGGGCGGCGCGGGTCCTGGCGGAGGTGGTTTCCTCCCGTTGACCGCCTTGCCGGTGCTTTCGGGAACGAGGCGAAGGGGAAGATCACACCGTATGGCCGGAACGGGAGCGGGAGCACGAGCGGTGTCCGCGGACGCCGCCGCACGGGATGGCGTCGAGCAGGAGTCGGCCTTCTCCCACCCCTCCGTGGAGCCGGACGTCACCGCCTCCTACGGCGAACACCCCGATCAGGTCATCGATTTCTACGCGCCCCGCATCGATCTCGATGCGACGGCGCCGCTCGTCGTCGTCCTGCACGGCGGCGCCTGGCGTGCCGCCTACGACAGGCGGCACGTCTCTCCCCTCGCGGCCTTCCTCGCGCTCCGGGCCTTCGCGGTCGCCTCGGTCGAGTACCGCCGGGGCGGCGCGGAGCCGGGCGCGGCGGGACGCTGGCCGGAGACGTTGGACGATGTGGCCGCCGCCTTCGACGCGCTGCCGGGCCTCGTGACGGACGTGCTCCCCCAGGCGGACTCGCGCCGCACGGTCGTGATCGGGCATTCGGCGGGCGGCCAGCTCGCGCTGTGGGCCGCGGCCCGCCACGTGCTGCCGGAGGAGTCGCCCTGGTGGCTCCCCGAACCGTCCGTCGAGGGAGTCGTGGCGCTCGCGCCGATCGCTGATCTCACCAAGGCGCGTGAGCTCGCCGTGTGCTCCGGCGCCGCGCTCCAGTTCCTCGGCGGGCCCGAGCGGTTCGAGGAGCGACGCCTGTCCGCCGATCCCGCGGCGCTGCTGCCCACCGGCGTCCCCACCACCCTCGTCCAGGGCCGGGCCGACATCGTCGTACCGGCCGAGGTCGCCGGATCCTTCGCGCACGCGGCCGCCGAGGCGGGCCAGACGGTACGCCTGACGCTGGTGCGCGATGCCGGCCACTTCCCGTTGATCGATCCGGCGGCGGACGCCTGCGCCGTGGTCGCAGAGGAGATCGCCCGCCTGCTGAACCACCCCTGAGCCGGGTAGCTCGAACCCGAGAGGCGCAATCATCCGGCGCCTCCGCTGCTCTTACGGATCTCACACCGGGCGCTTGCCGCCGGAATCGCCGTCGGCAAGCACCATGACCACCTGCGGCGAGCGGATCACGTTCGTGTCCGTCGACGGGGACGGGCCGCCGTCCGCATGCGCCGGAGAGGGGTTCACCCTCACCCCGAGTGGCCGCGTCAGCGGGCGAGCAGGGCACGCAGGGCCTTGGCGATGTCGGCCGGGGCCTCCTCGGCCATGAAGTGGCCGCAGGTGACGGTCTCGTGCCGCAGGTCGGGCGCCCAGGCGCCCCACAGCGCGGCCGCGTCGTAGCCGAGCGCGGCGCCCCAGTCCTGCTGCAGCACGGTGACGGGCATCCGCAGCCGGTTGCCGGCCTCTCTGTCGGCCAGGTCGTGCTCCACGTCGATGCCGGCGGAGGCGCGGTAGTCGGCGACGATCGAGGGGATCGCCTGGCGGCAGGCCTGGAGGTACGCCGCGCGGACGTCGTCCGGGATCGCCTGGGGGTCGCGGGTCCACTGGTCGAGGAAGTGGCCGAAGAAGGCGTCCGCGCTGGCGGCGATCATCTGCTCGGGCAGGCCGGGCGGCTGTGCCATCAGGTAGAGGTGGAAGGCGACGGCGGCGCCCGCGCCCCGCAGGACCTCCCACATGTCCGCGGTCGGCAGCACGTCCAGGCAGGCCAGATGGGTGACCGCCGCCGGGTGGTCGAGCCCGGCGCGGAAGGCGACCAGGGCGCCGCGGTCATGCCCGGCCAGCGCGAACCGCTCGTACCCCAGCGCGCCGGCCAGCGCCACCACGTCGGCGGCCATGGTCCGCTTGGCGTAGGTGCCGGCGCCGGCCTCGGCGGGCTTGTCGCTGGCGCCGTACCCGCGCAGGTCGGGGCAGATCACGGTGTGGTCGGCGGCCAGGTCGGCGGCGACATGCCGCCACATCAGGTGGGTCTGGGGGAAGCCGTGCAGCAGCACGATGGGGCTGCCCGTGCCCGCGACGGCCACGTTGAGCGACACGCCGTCGGCGACGGGGACGCGCCGGTACTCGAAGCCGTTGATCATGAGTTCCGCTCCTCTTGCGATGGATGATCCGGTCGGCTCCAGCGTGCCGGGCGTGAATGAGCATCCGATCAGCGCGCTACCGTGGCGGGCGGGAAGGTGGTTCGGCGGTGCGGGTCGGGTTCGGGGTGCTGGGGCCGGTGACGGCCTGGGACGAGGCCGGGGGCGTGATCGACGTCAAGGGGCCGCGGCATCGGGCGGTGCTGGCCCGGCTGATCGTCGCCCGGCGGCGTGTCGTCCCCGTCTCGCGCCTGGTCGCCGACCTGTGGGAGGACGATCCGCCGGAGGGCGCGGTGGGGGCGGTGCGGACGTTCGTCGCGGCGCTGCGCCGGGCGCTGGAGCCCGAGCGGCCGCCCCGGGCCGCGCCGCGGCTGCTGGTCACCGAGGGGCCGGGGTACGCGTTGCGCGCCGCCCCTGACGCCGTGGACGCCTGGCGCTTCGAGCGGGCGGTGGCCGCGGCGCTTCGGCCGGAGGAGGCTCTCGAGCGGCTGGAGGAGGCGCTGGGCTGGTGGCGCGGGCCCGCGTACGCCGACTTCGCCGACCAGGCGTGGGCGCGGGCGGAGCGGTCCCGGCTGGCCGAGCTGCGGTTGCACGCCGTCGAGCGGCACGCCGAGGCGCGGCTGGCCCTGGGGCTGGCGGGCGAGGCGGTGCCGGATCTGGACGCGCACGTGGCCGAGCATCCGTGGCGGGAGGACGCCTGGCGGCTGCTGGCCCTGGCGCTGTACCGCACCGGCCGGCAGGGAGACGCCCTCGCGGTGCTGCGCCGGGCGCGTGCCCTGCTGGTGGAGCATCTGGGCGTGGACCCAGGGCCGCGTCTGCGCGGTCTGGAAGCCGACATCCTTCACCACGCGCCCCATCTGGACCCGATGTCGGGTACGGCGGGTTCGGTGTGGGCGGAGGCGGCGGCCGCGTACGACCGCAGTGTGCCGTCGGGCGCGCGGGCGCGGCTGGAGTCGACGGTGAGCCTGATGCGGGACCTGGCCGTGACCGGTGGCGCCGGGCTGGAGGCGGCGCGCCGGCACCGCGTGGCGGCGATCGCGGCGGCGGAGGAGCTGGGCGATGTGGAGCTGACCGCGCGGATGATCGGGACGTACGACGTGCCGGCGATCTGGACCCGTGCGGACGATCCGGCGCAGGCGGCGCAGGTCGTCGCGGCCGCCGAACGCACCCTGGCCGCCCTCCCGCCCACCGCGCCCGAGGCGACGCGGGCGCGCCTGCTGGCCACGATCGCCCTGGAGTCACGCAGCGGGGTCCCGGAGTCGCGTCTTGGCCCCGGCGCTGGTGGCCACGCGACGCGTGGGGTCGAGGCGGCCCGGCAGGCGGAGGAGATCGCCCGGCGGCTGGACGACCCGGCGCTGCTGGCGTTCGTGCTCAACGGCGTGTTCATGCAGAGCTTCCACCGTACGGGCCTGGCCGGTCGTCGCGACGAGATCGGGACCGAACTGGTCGCGCTGTCGGCCCGCCACGGCCTGGTCACCTATGAGGTCCTCGGCCATCTCATCCGCCTGCAGGCTCGCTGTGCCCTCGCGGACTTCGCCGGCGCCGACCGGCACGCGGCCGTCGCGGAACGGCTGGCGAAGCGGCATGAGCTGCCGCTGGTGAGTGTGTTCACCGGCTGGTACCGGGCGCTACGGCTGGACGCGACCGGCCAGGCGACGCAGGACCGGACGACGCAGGACCCGGCGACGCAGGACCCGGCGACGCAGGACCCGGCGACGCAGGACCCGGCGACGCAGGACCCGGCGACGCAGGACCCGGCGACGCTCAACGAGGCGACGGCAGGCCCGGCGACGGCCGCTGAGGCCGGAACCGCCTACCGCGAGGCCGCCGCCCGCCTCGCCGGCGCCGGCATGCCGGGCCTGGAGCGCGGGCTGCTGCCGCTGGCCCTGCTGTGCATGCGGGTGCGCCGCGGCCTGCCCCCGCGCCCTGACGACCGCCGGCGCCCGCACCCCTGCCGGATCCCACCGGAGATGAACGAGAGCGACGAGGCGGACTGGGGACCGTACGAGCCGTGGGTCCGCCCCCTCCTGCTGGTCGCCGACGACCGCCGCGCGGAGGCGGCCGCGGCGCTGCGCGAGGTCCCGGACCCGCCGCACGACCTGCTGATGGAGGCGATGTGGTGCCTGGTGGCGAGGGCCGCCGTGGCCGTCGGAGACCGGGAGGCGATGCGGCGCGCCCACGACGCCCTCACCCCCGGGGCCGGGGAACTCGCGGGAGCGGGCAGCGGCCTGCTCTCCCTGGGCCCGGTCTCGGACCACCTAACGGGGCTCACCCCACATGGCTCAACCTCCTCTTGAGTTGATCTTGGAGGGTTGCGTCACCAGTCGCGGGTCGCGATCAACTCTTCCACGTCCGCGTCCGCGAACCCGTAGGCCGATGCCACAAACCAGAAGTCCTCGGCGATCACCTCGCGCGCCACGGTTTCGATCTCGCTGCCGGCCGCCTCGAACTCGGCCTCCAGCTCGTTGAATTCCTTCGTAGCCGCGTGGGCGAGGGCGTACAGCGCCGCGAGGTCCGGCGGCCGCTCAGCCTCGATCCGCTCACACAGGCGCAGCAGGATTCCCCTCCCCTTGTCGACAACGTCGTCGGGGAAGTGACCGTCCTGGTACATGCCCTTGAGGAAAGCGTGTCCCGCTATCTGCTGGTTGGTGGGAGGCACCCTTGATCTCCTGTTCTCGCCGTGATCCGGTGTGCCGATCCTGCACCACGCCACCGACAACAAGGGCCGGTTCGGGAGAGCGCGCCGCCAGGTGAGCAGCCGCGGCGCGATCCGCTCGTCCCCTGTTCCGGAGGATGAAAGGTCCGCTGGTGATGACATAGATCGACGCCCCGGCTGTCTTTCTACAGCCGGGGCGTCCACGTTTTGGGCCCCAGTGCTCCCCGACTGGGGCACGTTGAGATTACTATCCGATATCTGATTTGTATAGATTCTGCATGAACTCACCCTTGGCGGCTGCCTGTAGCGCGCTGCGCCTGTCGCCCACGTGCGCCCACCAGGCGCGCCGACGGATCTCCGCCGCAAGACGGCGGGATTCATCGTCGGCGGCCGATACTCGGCCGTGACCGACGCTGAAGTGCGAAGGGTTGGATCCGGAGAGACTGGCGCGCCGGTCGGTGCCACCGTCGACCATGTCCTTGCTGGGCCTGGTCCGCCATCTTGCCGAGGTGGAGCGGGACTGGCGCAATTGGATTCTGCCAGAAGACCCGGCACCGAAGCTGTACGGAGCACGTGACGCCGACTTCGAGGGAGCCGTTGCGGAGCAGGAGCTGGTCGACGGCGCATTCGCCGATCTCGCTCGTGAGCAGGCGGCAACCGATGCGGTGCTGGCCGCGTATCCGGATCTGGGCGTGCGGGTGGGTAAGGACGGCATCGCTGTCCGGGAGCTGTGGGTTCACCGGATCGAGGAGTACGCCCGCCACTGCGGCCACGCCGATCTGCTGCGCGAACGCATCGACGGCAGGGTAGGGCAATAGCCGGGCCAGGGTAGCCGCCGCCCGGCTGAAGGAATCAAGGCGGCTCGCATGTCCGACGCGGTGATCACCGTGTCCCCCGCTGTACAGCGACCAGACACCCACCTTTGCGCTAGGTGCGCATTGCGCTTCATTCCGTATCGTCCCCACCAGCTCCTGACCCGTGAGGAATGATCGGCATGTCCGACGATGTGGTACGGCGCGTTTTCCAGACAGTCGACTCGTTCGATCCGGACGGGATCGTGCGGTTGGCTCGACCGACCGACCGACCGACCGACCGCGACCGTGCACGGCCGCGACGTCAGTCGTTCCCGCGGGTCAGCCCCTGCGGATGGGGAGGACCACTGCCGACGGGTGTTCCGGATCGTGGAAGACCTGCTGGTCAGCGGCGCGGAGGGTGGTGGCGGTGGCGCGGGGTTCGCCCGTGCCGGGGTTGCGGTTGTAGCGGGGGAAGGCGCCGCTGGAGATCTGGACGCGGATGCGGTGCCCGCGCTTGAAGCGGTACGCGGTCGGCCACATCCTCACCTCCGCCGTGGACGTCTGGTCGGCGCCGGCGAGGCTGATCAGGCCGTCGCAGACGTTGGTCGAGCGGCCGTCGGCGTCGACGTCGCACAGACGGACGAAGACGTCGGCGAAGGGGAGGCTGGAGCGGAAGAAGATCTCGGCGCTGACGTCGCCGATGACCTCGATGTCGCCGTCCAATGCGGGAGTCGTGTAGGTGAGGACGTCGGGGCGGGCCTCGAGGGCGGCGTTGTCGACGCGGCCGGCTTTCTCGCCGAAGACCATGCGGACGCCGCCGACGGCGGGGGTGGGGTCGGCCGGGTCGTAGCGGTAGCCGTCGGGGGCTGATTCGGCGGGTGCCTCGGCGGCGAGGCCCCCGCCCGGCTGAAGGTGGAAGCGCTCGGGCTCGTACCCGGGTGGCGGCCAGGACGGGAAGTCGCGCCACTTCTCCTCGCCCATGACGAACAGGCGCACGGGGGCGCGTTCGGCCGGTTCCTCGCCCCGGGCCAGCGCCAGGCCGAAGCCGAGGGCCTCGGCGGCGGCCGTCTGCCCGACGCCCATGGAGATGTGGGCCCAGGGGCCGACGGTGAGGCGGACGGGAGAGCGTCCGGCGTCCTGAAGGGTCCGGTAGTCGCGGAGCTGGCCGGGCAGGAAGATGTCGTACCAGCCGCCGACGCTGCTCACCGGCACGGTGATGTCGGCGACCCGGTGGCGGTGGTCGAGCCCGTGCCAGAACGGCGCGTCGGCGTCGTGGACGAGGATGTTCTGGATGTAGTCGTAGCGGTGGCCGATCGCCGCGGCGTCGGCCTGGTTCAACGGGAGCGTGCGCAGGGCGCGCTGGACCTTCTTGCCGCCCAGCATCTGGCGCACCATGCCGAACGTGCGTTCCTGGCCGGCGACCTGGACGCCCCAGACGAACGGGGTCTCCAGGGAGAAGGCGTCCGAGCGGAGGAAGTCCAGAGTGAGGGCCGATTCGGAGACCGCTGGGATCATGGCTTTGACCTGGGGCGGTACGGCGTCGGCGACCGCCCACTGGACGAAGCCGAGGTAGCTGGCCCCGTACAGGATCATCGACTCGCCGAACCAGGGCTGCTTGATCACCCATTCGAGGGTGTCGAGGCCGTCCTCGCGCTCACGGCGCAGCGGGTCGAAGGGGCCGTCGGAGCCGAAGGTGCCGCGCGTGCTCTGGATGAGCACCTGGAAGCCGCGTTCGGCCAGCGGCCGGGCCATCGGGCCCGCGGTCATGCCGGCCCTGCCGTAGGGGACGCGGATGAGCGCGGTCGGCAGGCCGTCGCCGCCGGTTTTCGGGATCCAGCGGTCGGCCAGCAGGACGGCCCCGTCGCGCATCGGGACGCGCAGGTCGCGCGCGACGGTCAGGTCCCTGGTGAGGGGTGGGGGAAGGCGCAGCATGCGCTGGACGAGGTGGCTGGACAGGTTCATCGGGGGTGCTCTCCGGGTGTGGGTGCGAGGGTGGGGTGTCCGCGGGTCAACGCCGCTGAGAGGCGCAGCAGGCGGTCTGTCAGTTCCTCGGGGTCGAGGGGGTCGTCCGCGTCGATCACCCAATCGTGGACGATCGCGCCGTTTCCGCCGGTGATCAGCGCGGCGAAGTCCTGTGCCGTGGACTCGTCGAGGTCGCCGGACACCTCCCGCAGGCGCGCCGGGCTGACCAGCGAGGCGAACAGCCTGTTCATGGCACGGGTCATGGGGAAGGCGCAGGATCCGGTGAGCATCGCGCGGTAGAAGGGCCGGTGCCGGGCGAAGTGCCGGGCCATCGCCAGCACGCGCGCGCGATGCGGTGCGCCGTCGTCCCCGACCTCGGGGATGAGCTCCCGTTCGACCAGGTCGGTCGCGGCCGCGACGAGGAGCGCGTCGCGGTCCCCGAACTGCAGGTACACCAGCTGCCGGCTGACGTTCGCGGCGTCGGTGAGGTCGGCGACCGGGAGGGCGGTGGTGCCGCGCTCGGTCACGAGACGCACGGCGGCACCCATGAGGGCGGCACGGGAGCGGAGCACTCGGCGGTCTTGTCGATCCTGCATGCCTCAAATACTAGACACTTGTCAAAAAACAGACAATAGTTAAATCACTCGCTTTGCGTACTCTTGGTCAGGAGTCACCGATGTCCGTGGTCCCCGAGCCCGAGGTCCGTACCACCGCCGGCGTGGTGCGCGGCCGTATGGAGGACGGCCTGGCCGTCTTCCGCGGCATTTCGTACGCCGAGCCCCCGCTTGGCGAGGCCCGCTTCCAGGCGCCGCGGCCTGTGCGCCGCTGGGACGGCGTACGAGAGGCGTACGAGTTCGGCCCGCCCGCCCCGCAGGACACGAACATGGGCGGCCGCAGTGGCGGGGACTTCATCAAGGGCACGGGCGACGACTGGCTGACCGTCAACGTCTGGACGCCCGCCCCGGACCCGGCCGCCCTCCGCCCGGTGATGGTGTGGATCCACGGCGGCGCCTACAAGATGGGCTTCTCCGGCAGCCCCGGATACGACGCCCGGCACATCGCCCGCGACGGCGACGTGGTGTTCGTGTCGCTGAACTACCGCCTCGGCATCGAAGGCTTCGCCGGCATCGAGGGCGCGCCCGCCAACCGGGGCCTGCTCGACCAGGTCGCCGCCCTGGAGTGGGTGAGGGAGAACATCACGGCGTTCGGGGGCGACCCCGGCCAGGTGACCGTCCTCGGCGACTCGGCCGGGGCCGGATCCGTCGCCTCGCTGATGGTCATGCCGAGCGCGGCGGGCCTCTTCCGGCGGGCCGTCGGACAGAGCCTGCCCGGCACGTTCCTCTCCGACCCCCTGGCCAGGGACGTCGCGACCGCCATCGCCGCCGAGGCCGGCCTGCGCCCGGCGGCCGAGGAACTGTCCGGCATGGATCCGTGGGAACTCGCCGCGGCCGGCCAGGCGCTGTCGCCGAAGATGCGGCAGCACGAGGACCGCTGGGGCTCCTTCGCGCATACCCTCTCCCTCTTCTCTCCCGTCGTCGACGGCGAGGTGCTGCCGGTCACGCCCTGGGAAGGACTGGCACGCGGCGCGGGACGGGACGTGGAGCTGATCATCGGCCACAACCGCGACGAGTGGCGTACGTTCTTCCTCTTCGGCAACCTGTTCGGACAGGTCACCGAGGAGCAGGCGGCAGAGGCACTGCGGCACTTCGGCCCCGGCGAGGATGGCGAACGCGCCTACCGCGAAGCGTTCCCGGACGCCTCCGCCGAGGACCTGTTCGAACGCGTGCAGACCGACTGGCTGTTCCGCATGCCGACGCTGCACCTGGCCGACGCCCAGGCCTCCGGGGGCGGGCGGGCCTACCTGTACGAGCTGGCCTGGCAGTCGCCGGGCATGGGCGGACTGCTACGCGCCTGCCACGGCTTGGACGGCCCGCTGCTGTTCGGCACCTACGACGCCCATCTCGGCCCGGCGGCCATCGGAGCTGAGCACACCGCCGAGGCCCGCGTACTGACGTCCCAGATCCGCACGGCCTGGACGTCCTTCGCCGCCACGGGCGACCCGGGCTGGCCCGCGTACGACTCCGGGCAGCGCGTGACCCGGATCTTCGACACGACACCAGCAGTCACCGCGTACCCCGAGGAGAGCTCGCGCCGCCTGTGGCAGAACCACACCTTCGAGGCGATCCCCCTGCTGACCGCCTGACGCCGATCGCCTGGGCGGATTCACAGAACTCGCTCAGGAACGGATGCGGGCGGTCTCGCCGTACCGGTGCGGCTCGTCCTCGCGGTCGGGCCGGCGGGTGCTCGCAGGTACGCGATACAGCGCGGCGTCGCGAGGTTCATCGCGACTCGCCTGTAGCACTTTTCCCTCCGGCCAGATGTCGGCTCGCCAGGCGGCGATGGCCTGCTCATCTCCCCGGCCGTGGGCCCACGTGACGTGGGGTCGGCGCCGGAGAGGCGCGGCACGACATCGTGGAGCGGATCACCCTGGCCGGAGGCCC
This sequence comes from Nonomuraea sp. NPDC049480, assembly GCF_044465905.1. Taxonomy (NCBI): domain Bacteria; kingdom Bacillati; phylum Actinomycetota; class Actinomycetes; order Streptosporangiales; family Streptosporangiaceae; genus Nonomuraea; species Nonomuraea sp. NPDC049480. The sequence continues at coordinate 370,148 of NZ_JBITMD010000003.1, read as the reverse complement.
CCGGCTGCCGGTCCCGTCGGGTGAAGGTCTAGAGCGCGGAATTTAGGGCAGTTCGCCGGCTTTGGCGACTTTTGGAGAAGTCATGACCGAAGCCGAAGCCAAAGCGGTGGCACGACAGGCGGCGGACAGCCCGGCCATGGACAAGCTGGCGCGGATCGGGCTGGTTTGCCGTGGTGTGCTGTACGGGCTGATCGGGGTGCTGGCTGTGCAGATCGCGTTCGGGAGCGGCGGGCGGGAAGCCGACAAGAACGGGGCGATCAGTACGGTCGCGTCGCTGCCGTTCGGGGCCGTGATCTTATGGGTGATGGTCGTGGGGTTCGCCGCCCTGACCGTGTGGCAGGCGTCAGAGGCGATTTTCGGTGCCCACAGGCTCAAGGACCGGGTCGAGCCGGTCGGCCGGGTCGTGGTCTACACGTTCGTGTGCGCCGCGCTGCTGACCATGCTGCTGACGCACAAGACCGGCTCCGACGACCAGCGGACCCACGACCTCACGGGCAAGCTGCTCGCGTTGCCCGCGGGGCAGGTCGTCGTGGGCGCGATCGGGCTCGGTGTCATCGCGCTCGGCGTCTACTGGATGCGGTACGGCGTCAAGAAGGAGTTCCGCAAGCAGCTCAGGCCGATGCCGAGGCGGGCGGGCGCGGTGATGGACCGGCTCGGGCTCGCCGGCTACCTCGCGCGCGGGGTGATCGCCGGGCTGGCCGGCGTCTTCGTGATCCAGTCGGCCGTCACCTTCGACCCGGACAAGGCCGGGGGCATCGATGCCACGCTCAGGGCGTTGGCCGATACCCCGGCGGGGCCCTGGCTGCTGGTGGTGGTGGCCCTCGGACTGCTGCTGTTCGCCGGATACTGCTTCGGAGAGGCCCGCTGGCGGCGTACATGAGGCTGGACGACTGGTTCCTCACCGGCCCCGAACGCGGGAACGACGCGACCAGGCTCACGCCCTGGACGGAGGGCAACCTGGTGCGCCCGCTCGTGCACGGCGCCACCTACTTCGCCGAGCTCGCCGCGCGCCTGGCCGGTCTCGGCAAGGATGACCTGCTGCTGTTCGCCGACTGGCGCGGCGACCCCGACGAGCGGCTCACCCCGGACGGCCCCGGGGTGGCGGCCGCGATGGCGCGGGCGGCCGAGAAGGGAGCCCTGGTCAGAGGGCTGATCTGGCGTTCGCACCTGGACTTCTTGCGGTTCAGCTCGGCCGAGAACCGGCACCTCGGCGAGGACCTCGAGGCGGCCGGCGGGCAGGCGCTGCTCGACACCCGGGTGCGGCACGGCGGATCGCACCACCAGAAGTTCGTCGTCCTGCGCCATGACCGCGGCCCGGACAGGGACGTGGCGTTCGTCGGCGGCATCGACCTGTGCCACAGCCGCCGTGACGACGCCGGGCACCTGGGCGACCCGCAGGCGGCGCCGATGCCGGGCGTGTACGGCGAGCGCCCGCCGTGGCACGACGTCCAGGTGGCGATCAGCGGCCCGGCCGTGGCCGAGGTGGAGAAGGTCTTCTGCGAGCGCTGGGAGGACCCGGCGCCCGAGACCCGCCAGCCGCTCAGGCGGCTGCGCGACCGCATGACCCGGATGGCCGACGTGCCGCCGTTGCCGGAGCCCGGCCCACCGCCTGGGCCGGCCGGGACGCATGCCGTGCAGCTCCTGAGGACCTATCCCCACCTGCCCCGTGCCTACCCGTTCGCGCCGGAGGGCGAGCGCAGCGTGGCCAGGGCGTACCACAAGGTGCTGACGCGGGCGAGATCACTGGTCTACCTGGAGGACCAGTACCTGTGGTCCACGGAGGTGATCGAGCCGTTCGCCGAGGCGCTGGAGCGGGAGCCCGGCCTCCACATGATCATCGTGGTGCCGCGCCATCCCGACCAGGACGGCTGGCTGGCCGGCCCGGCGAGCCTGATCGGCAGGTCGGAGGCGCTGTCCAGGCTGATGCGCGCGGGCGGCGACCGGGTCGCGATCTACGATCTGGAGAACCACCGGGGCACGCCGGTGTACGTGCACGCCAAGGCCTGCGTGGTCGACGACGTGTGGGCGAGCGTCGGCTCCGACAACGTGAACCTGCGCTCGTGGACGTTCGACTCCGAACTGAGCTGCGCCGTACTCGACGCGGAGCCCGATCCGCGCCCGCCCCACGGAGCCCGCAGGTTCGCCAGGGACCTGCGGCTCACGCTCGCCGCCGAGCACCTGGACCGTGACCCCGGCGACATGGACGATCTGTGCGACCCGGAGAGCGCGTTCGAGGCGTTCGCCGAGTCGGCCGCGCGGCTCGAGGCCTGGCACGAGGGCGGCTGCCATGGGCCTCGCCCGCCGGGTCGGCTGCGCCCGCATCCGCGGCCCGGTCTCGGCCGCGTCCGCCGGACGCTCGCCATGCCGCTGTACCGGATCGTCGTGGACCCCGACGGGCGTCCCCCGGGTCTACGCCGATCGAACGAGTTCTGAGCGCTGCCGCCGCCGCTCGCGCGAGTACAGGATCGCCCGGGCGGCCATGACGACGCAACCGACGCCGAGCAGCACACCCCAGAGCACGTCGGTGAGGAAGTGCATGCCGCGGTACAGGCGCGCGAAACCGACGGCGAGCGGAGCTGCGATCCCGAACACCCAGATCACCATCTGGAGCGCTCTGTTGCGGACGTGCGTCGTCAGGACGAGCGCCATCCCGCAGTAGAACGCGACCGCGGCGCTGACGTGCCCCGACGGGAAGCTGGAGGTGGGCGGGGCCTGGTCGATGTGCTGCACGGGCGGCCGGTGCCGGCCGACGGGTCCGGTGGTGGCCAGGAAGATGAGGGACTGACTCCAGACGGCGGCGACGAGGAAGATGGATTCGCGCCAGCGCCGGTACACCAGTCTGAAGACGATCGCGGCGATCACTGTGAGGGCCACGATGTACGGGGTATCCGACAGGCTGCTGCCGAAGTCGGTAAGCGTGTTCCACAGCGAGGTCCGGTCGGCGGCCAGGCTCCGGCTCACCGACGCCTCACCGGTGGGCCAGGCGAGGATCGCCTTGCCCACGCCGTACGTCACTCCGGCCATCAGGAGCATCGGCAACAAGATCGATAACCCGTAGTACTTCACGTGGACATGTCTACTCATGGGCGGCCTTCACCAACTCGGGTTCCACTCCCTCGAGCGGCGGCGAGGCGGGCCTGCGGCCCTGGTCGCGCCGCCACGTCTCGAATGCCGCCACCATCGCGGCGACCACGGCCGCGCCCAGGACGATCCCGCCGGCCACGTCGCTCAGCCAGTGCACGCCGAGCGCGATCCTCGTGTAGCCGACCGACAGCACCAGGAGGCAGGCGACGGCCCAGGCCACCACCCGTCCCCACCGGGGCAGCATGGGGAGAACGAGGAGGACGATCACTCCGGCGCCGAGCGTCACGGTGACCGTGTGGCCCGACGGGAAGGAGTCGCCCGGCGCCAGCGCGACGGGATCCGGCAGGTGCGGCCTGGCCCGGGCTACGATGATCTTGAGCGCCAGGCCGAGCAGCCCTCCCACGGTCATGGTGACGACCGCCCAGGCGGCCAGCCTCGGCGCGCCCTTGTGCAGCAGCCAGGCGGCGTACACGATGACCGCGATGCGCCACGGCCATGGCCCGAACAGATCCGTCCACACAATGAGGAACCTGGTCACGTCGGGGTTGGCGAGCGCGTACTCGTGCAGTTCCCTGGCGACTCCCGCGTCCAGCTCGTTGAGCGGCATCTTGGCGACGACGAGCAGCAGGCTGAACGGGATCATGACGAGCGCCGCCGCGAAGCCGGCGACCGTCAGCCGCAATCCCAGTCGGACGTCGCCGTTCCCTTGGCGCACTTTTCCGATACGCATTCACGCACCGCTACCCCGGGAGAGGAAAGCGATTCCTCCGTCTGAAATCCGGCGCCCAGGGTAGTCCGGAACGCATGTCCCCCATCGTGGCCGTCGTCGCGCACCGCAAGAAGATCCTCGGCGCGGGCCTGGACAGACTGCGCGTGCTCATCACCGAAGAGGGCGTCGGCGAGCTCCTCTGGTACGAGGTGGCCAAGAGCAGGAAGGCGCCGAAGAAGGTTCGCGAGGCGCTCGATCAGGGTGCCGAGCTGGTGTTCGTCTGGGGCGGCGACGGCATGGTGCAGCGCTGCGCCGACGTGATGGCCGGCTCCGGCGTGCCGATGGCCGTGCTCCCCGCGGGGACGGGGAACCTGTTCGCCGCCAACCTCGGCATCCCCGCCGACCTCGACCAGGCGGTGCGGATCGGCTTTCGCGGGCGGCGCGAGAAGCTCGACCTGGGGCTGCTCAACGGCGAGCACTTCGCGGTGATGGCGGGGGCCGGGTTCGAGGCCGAGATGATCGCCGACGTCGGCGGGCGGGCCAAGAAGCGGTTCGGCAAGCTGAGCTACGTCAAGGCGGCCGTCAGGCAGATCGGCGGGCCGCTGGTGCCGATGAAGGTCAAGATCGACGGGACGACCTGGTTCGACGGGCGTGCGAGCTGCCTGCTGCTGGGCAATGTGAGCACGATCGCCGGCGGCGTCGAGGCCTTCGACGACGCGCGGCCGGACGACGGCTGGCTCGAGGTCGGCGTCTCCACCGCCAAGGGGCCGCTCCAATGGGCGCGGGTGATCGGCAGGATGGCCTCAGGACGCACCGACGACTCGCCGTTCGTCCGGATCACCAGGGCCAAGAAGGTGTCGGCCCGGTTCGGGGTCCCGCTGGCGTACGAGCTCGACGGCGGGGAACGCGAGCCCACCACCCGGATCAAAGCCAAGGCCGCCGCAGGCGCGCTGACGGTCTGCCTGCCGCCGGACAAGCGGCTCTGAGAACTCGCCTGCGGCCTCCTGACCCATCTGCTCGGCGGTCGCCGTGCACCAGGCGTCGGGATCGGCGTTGATGACGCGCTCGGCGGGCTTGGCGGTCTGATGGCCTGCCACGGCGAAGCGGTCGTGGCCCAGCGCCCTCATGAGGGTCACCCGACCTCCTGGCCCGTTCACAGCCCCGCAAACGTAGCGATCACGGCCTGAAGATCATTGAGTTTGAGACGATCACCGGTGACGCGGTGGCGAGCTCGGATCGCGCCCTGCGGCGTCGGCTGCCGGGCTGTCCCAGCCGGAGACGAACCATTGGACTGCTCCAGTGGCTGGATCGTACGACCGCCGTTTCATCGTGCCGATGTTGCCGCCGTAGACGTGGATCCCGATGGTGGGTTCGCTGCCGACGGCTGCGACGGCATGGACATCGTCGTCGGTGGTGCAGCAGACGGTCACCTGCCCCGGCGCCCACCGCGTTTCGCCGGCCGGCGTCAGTGGCGCGCTCGCGGTGGACGCCGTCGGCTTGAGGTACCGGATCTCGTGTTCGACTCCCGCGTAGATGCCGACGACGCCCCACGTCTCGTGCCCATGCACGTTGGTCCGCTGACCCACGTCCCAGACCACGGACGCCATCGACCAGCTGTCGTCGGGAGCGATGTAGAGCGGATACGTCACGTGACGCACAGACGATGATCGCGTGACCTCCGGCGGAAGCCGGTAACCGCCGGCCAGCAGAGCCGACAGCCGCTCGGCGACCCGCGCCGTGATCTCGTGCTCGTCGTCGGTGCTGCTCACCACGAGTCCCACGTCGTCGATGAAGGTCTGCAGGCGATCAGGCTCCATAGTGCTCTCCTCTGCGCGTGAAGTCCTCGTAATCGGTGAACAGCGACAGCTCCGCCTGTGCGCTGACGTCATGACCCGTGATGATCGCTACGTCGATCATGAGGGAGCACCTGGCAGGATCCGGTACTTGAGGTGGGTGACGCCGGGCGCCTCGACGGCCCGGACCTGCTCGAGCCGCACATCCGCGTCCCCGAGGTCGTCGAGCAGGCGAGAACCGCCACCGAGCAACACCGGAACGACGTGCAGTTCGAGCTCGTCCAGCAGTCCCGCTGCCAGGTACTGCCGAGCGACGTGGCCGCCGCCCCACAGCATGACGTCCTTGCCGCCGGCGGCCTTCTTCGCCTGCTCGAGCGCGGACTCGATTCCGTCGGTGACGAAGTGGTACGTGGTCCCTCCCTCCATCTCCACCGGATCACGCGAGTGATGGGTGAGGACGAACACGGGGTAGTGGTAGGGCGGGTTGTCACCCCACCAGCCCGTCCACTGCTCGTCGCCCCAGGCACCACCGCCGATGGGGCCGAACATGTTCCTGCCCATCACCCCGGCGCCGATGTTCTCGATCGACTGCTCGAACACCGGTGTGCTCGCGTTCACCTCGCCCCCCTGCTCGCCGTGGGCTCGGCGAAAGGCGGCCAGTGGAGCCACCCAGTCGTGGAGCCGCTCGCCACCCTCTCCGAGGGGGTTCTCCTCGCTCTGGTTCGGGCCGGCGACGAAACCGTCCAGCGAGATCGAGATGTGACATCTGAGCTTGCTCATCGTGCCTCCTCAGTCGGTTCGGCGCCACCGTCCGGCGCCGTCAAGAAATAGTCGGAGCCGGCCCGGCCGTCTCGACATCACCACGGAACCATCTCCTGAACCAGCGTGGCGTTTCGTGGTCTGGACGGACCGCAGGCCGGCCGGGGCTCTGATGAAGACGGGCCCTGGAGCCCTGCCCGCGCCCGGGTTCTCGACCGAGGCGGTTCAGACACCCGCACGGGTGAACGTCACATGCGTGACTCCGCTGGGCGAGGAGGCGGACTCGACCGCGTAGTCCTTCTCCAGGCCCTCCAGTCCGTCCCAGAGGCGTACGCCCCGGCCGAGCAGGATCGGGACCACCACGATGTGCATGTGGTCGATGAGCCCGGCAGCAAGGAAGTCGCGGATCACTGTGGGGCCACCGCCGATGCGTACGTCCTGGCCGTCCGCGGCCTTGCGGGCCGTCTCGAGCGCCTCGGCAGGCGGCGCGTCGATGAAGTGGAAGGTCGTGCCGTCCTCCATCTCGATCGACGGGCGCGGGTGATGGGTCAGGACGAAGACCGGCGTGTGGAAGGGCGGGTTGGGACCCCACGCGCCCTTCCACTGCGGGTCCTCGTGCCATCCGGGGTGGCCGACCCTCTCGTGCCGCCACCACCGGGTGGCGAACATCCAGTCGTGCAGCCTTTGGCCGGCGTGACCGAAATGTGCGTCGCGGCTCTGACCCTCACCGGTTCTCGACGGTCTCGAACACGCCGTCACCCAACGCACCCGAAACAGTGGCGATGAATGAGTTATCACAGCAGGCCCCGGACGTCCTGGCCGGAGGTGGCAGACCGGCACCACGGTCTCCCGGTGCACTGCACGACCACCAGCGCCCAAAGGCCACGGCCGCCGAACTCGCCTCACGCCGAAGACGCCGTTGTGGCCTTCTCCCCTACCGCTACCTCGGCAACCGCCGGATCTCCATCCAAGCCCCCTGCCCGTTCGTCGGGTCATTGCCCTCTTTCCCCGTAGCGACCTTCGTCGCCTTCGCGTGGGGCTTCCTGTCAAGCGTCAGCGTGAAACAGACACACTGAGCGAACGTCAAAGCCAAAGAGGACCTTGCCGCGCGTACCGATACTCGCCTCCGGAAACGCGGCGTCCAGGGGCATTGATCGGACATTTTCTGGACTCTTGGCGTCGGTTCGTCGGCGGGCTGTGTTGTGCGAGTGGCTCCGCCATGATGGCTGCGGCCAGGCTGACGAGCACGTGAGCGCGATCGTGCCAGGTCGCACCCTGTCCGTCCCGCCACAGCACGCCGAGCGCGTCGATCGTGATGTCCGTTGGTCAGCATCTCCCCCTACGCTCGCGAAAGCGCCAGGAATTTGCAAATAAAGTTCAACTGATGAAATCGTTCCCAGATCGGCTCGAACAAGCACCGGGCAAGCCTTTCGCAAAATTCACGTCAAGTACGAGCGGCTGTTTGCCACGGATTGCAGATGATCCGGTACATGACCCTCTATATACGCGATGACCAGGTACGTCTACTGGCGCTCGGCGCCCGCCATGGGGCATATTTTAGGTTTGTCGGCTTATTTCCACGTATGGTGAACCGCTCACCGGAGCCGATTCGAGGCAATCGATGATCACTCCTACATTGAGCACCTCGGCGCAACCGCGTTCCCACGGGCTGCCCGCCGAGCTGACCAGTTTCATTGGGCGCCAGCACGAAATAGCGACAATCAAGCACCTGCTGACCGACGCCCGCATGGTGACCCTCACCGGGCCGGGCGGCGTCGGCAAAACCCGGCTGGCCCTGCGCGTCGCCGCCGACCTTCGACGGACCTTCCCCGGCGGGGTCTGGCTGGTCGAACTCGCCGAACTGGACAACCCGGCACTGCTTCCTCAGGCCGTCGTCGCAGCGCTGAAGATCCAGGATCACTCCGCCCAGCCGCCCATGCAGGTGCTCGCCGAGCACCTGCGCGAGCAACGGACGCTGGTCCTCCTGGACAATTGCGAGCACGTCCTGGACGAGTCCGCCCTGATGGCCCAGGCGCTGCTGCGCTCCGCCCCGCAGCTGCACGTCCTGGCCACCAGCCGGCAGCCGCTGGGAATCAGCAGCGAGCAGGCGTTCACCGTGCCGACGCTACCGCTGCCGCCGCCGAGCCGCGGAACCCGGCATGACACGCCGGCCCCCATGTCCGACGCGGTGCGGCTCTTCGCCGAGCGGGCCGCGGCCGTCCTGCCCGATTTCACCGTCACGAACGAGAACCGGGACATCGTCGAGCGGATCTGCCGCCGGCTGGACGGCCTGCCGCTCGGCATCGAGCTCGCCGTCGTGCGGCTGCGTGCGCTCTCGGTCCACCAGCTGCTCGACCGCCTGGACGATCTCTTCCGGCTGCTCTCCTCGGGATCGAACGCCACGGAGTCCCGCCACCGGACGCTCCGCGCGCTGATCGACTGGAGTCACGAGCTCTGCACCGAGCAGGAACGCCTGCTGTGGGCACGCATCTCAGTGTTCACCGGCAGCTTGGATCTGGAGGCGGCCGAAGCGGTCTGCGCCGGGGACGGCATCGCCCGTGACGAGATCATCGACCTCGTGATCGGCCTGGTGGAGAAGTCCGTCCTGATCCGGGAGGACCATCCGTACGGGGTGCGATACCGGCTGCTGGACACGATCCGGCAGTACGGGCGGGAGCGGCTCGTCGCCTCCGGACAGGAGCAGGAGCTGAAACGCCGTTATCGCGACTACTACCGGCGGCTGTCGCGCGCGACGCAGGAGCAGCTGTTCGGCCCCGCGCAGGTCAAGCTGCTGACCCGGCTGCGGTCCGAGCATCCCAACCTGCGCACCGCCCTGGAGTACTGCCACGCCGAGCACGCCGGGCTCTGCATCGACATGGCGAGCGACCTGCTCTACCACTGGATCACCAGCAGCCACCTGGGCGAAGGACGCGACTGGCTCGAACAGGGACTCGCGCACGCCGCCGGCGGGTCCGAGGTCAGGGCCCGGGCGTTGTGGGCATGCGGCTGGCTCGCCATCATCCAGGGCGAGCCGGCCTCGGCCATCCCGCTGCTCGACGAGAGCAGGGCGCTCGGCGAGCGACTCGGGCTGAAACCGGTTCTCGGCTACGTGGCGCTCTACTCCGGAATGGTCGCCATGCACGAGGGAGACGCCGCGTCGGCCATCAGATCCTTCGAAGAGGCGGTGATCCATCATCGCGCCGGCGGAGACCCCGCGGGCGAGGTCCAGGCGCTGACCTGGCTGTCTCTCGCGCACTCGTTCCTCGGCGACTCGGAACGCTCCGTCGCCGCCGCCGAAGAGAGCATCGCCATCTGCGACGCTCATGGCGAGAGCTGGCACAAGGCGTACACGATGACGGCGCTCGGCATCGAGCTCTGGCGCCAAGGCGACACGCGGCGCGCGACCGCCATGGAGCAGGAGAGTTTGCGTGTCTTCCACGCGCTGGACGACTCGGTCGGGGTCGGCATCAATGTCGAGGTGCTGGCCTGGATCGCCGCCTCGGAGACGGAATACAAGCGGGCCGGCGAGCTTCTGGGCATCCTGGGGAACGGCTGGGAGGCGATCGGCGCGCCGCTCCTGGGATTCGGCCACCTCATCCGGTATCACGACGAATGCGAGGCTCGTACGCGTCGCGCCCTTGGCGAGCCCGCCTTCCAGGCAGCCGTCAAGCGCGGCGCCAGGCTCTCCCATGACCAGGCGCTCGCCCATGCCCTCATGGAGGAAGCGCCGTCGCCTGGCCGATCCAGTGAGGCGGGCCAGGGCTCACCCCTCACCCCGCGGGAGACGGAGATCGCTCAGCTCATCGCCCGGGGAATGAGCAGCAAGGAGATCGCGGCGACGCTGGTGATCGCTCAGCGCACCGCCGAGAGCCACACCGAGCACATCCTGCGCAAACTCGGCTTCCACTGCAGGGCCCAGATCGCCGGCTGGGTCGCTCAGCGGGCCCACCTCTCCGGCGAGGAACCTCCCGGCGGCGAGTGACCGTACCCGCGAACGACACCATCAGAAATGTCCCGTTTATTGGGGTCGTACGCAGATATACACATTAGTGCATAATCATGTAAAGGCGGGAGCTACGTAGGCTCCCGAATAGGTACCCGTCTCGGGAGTTCTCACCTTTCTCGCGCTGGCTCACCAAGGCATTCTCATGATGTGAGCTACATGCATACGGGGGAGTTCGAGATGGCGTGGTCTTCGCAGGTCTCGTGGTGGCTGGCCGACGAGCTCGGCTCAGCGGCCACGGCGCGGCGGCTGACCCGCGCCACGCTGGCCGATTGGGGTTTCGAAAACCAGGTCGAGGTGGCCGAGCTGCTGGTGAGCGAGCTGGTCGGCAACGCGCTCGACCACGGGCGTGGGCGGGTTCGGCTCAGTTTCTTCACCAGGGACGGCCTGCTGCGTTGCGAGGTCGAGGATGCCGATCCCGAACTGCCGCGTATGAGTGCCGCCGACCTGGATGCGGAGGACGGGCGCGGGCTGTTCCTGGTCGACGTGCTCTCCCATGGCTGGGGCGGCGTGCCCACTGCTCGCGGCAAGGCCATGTGGTTCGAGCTTCCCGAGTTCGCCGACGCCGACGTCGAGTCCCTGGACGCCCTGGCGCCGATCGCCGCCTGAGCCCTTTCCGGCGCCGGACTCCTTCGCGGCAATCAGCGTCGGCGGGTACCTGCGGCACGCCGGTCAGGCCGCCGGAGCCGGTCCGCAAAAGGGCAGGCCGGCTCCAGGGTTCGGGCGTCACATTGAGATCAGACGCGGGTCCACTTCTGGCTGTTCTGGCCGTTGCAGTCCCAGATCTGCACCCTGGCGCCGTTGGCGGTGCCGGCGCCGCTGACGTTCAGGCACTTGTTCGCCCCGACGGCGGTGATGGTGCCGTCGGCGTTGAGGCGCCACTTCTGGTTGTTCTGGCCGTTGCAGTCCCAGATGATCACCGCGGTGCCGTCCGCCGTCCCCGCCCCGTTCACGTCCAGGCACTTGGTGCCGTACACCCGCAGCTCGCCCGCGCTGGTCGACGTCCACTGCTGGTTGGACTGCCCGTTGCAGTCCCAGATCTGCACCTGGGCGCCGTTCGTCTGCGAGCCGCCGTTGACGTCCAGGCACCGGTTCGATCCCGCACCCCGCAGCGCGCTCGTGCTGTCCGAGGGCGGGCCACCCTGCCCGACGCCCCTGCCGTTGAAGGTGAACGAGTCCACATCGAACGAGTTCGCCGACGGCGCCTTGAACACGACGTAGACATTACGGGTGCCACCGGGGTCGGTGACCCGCACCGCGGGCAGGGACACGTAGGTGTTCCATCCTCCGGTCGCCGGCACGGGGCCGGCGGCGATGAGCGCCCCGGTCGGCGAGTCGGCGTGCAGCTCGATGGACGCCCCGGTGCTGGACGGCGCCGAGACACGGAAGGACACTGTGTCGATCCCGGACAGGTTGATCGGCCTGAAGGAGATCCAGTCGTTGTTGGAGACGTCGCCGATGCGCCTTCCGCCCTCGGCTCCGGGCTCATCGATGATCCGGATTCCGGACGAGCCGGTGAAGTGCTCGGCCTGCTTGTGCTTGGGCTGCAGCGTGATGCCGGTGCTGCCCTCCAGGCCGCCCTCGTCGGTGTAGTCGGCGGACAGGGCGTAGTAGACGTTGGAGGCCTCGTCATGCCCGGAGGCGGTGGTCGTGACCGTTCCGGAGCAGCCGGTGTACTGACCGGTGTCGTGGGTGTGCTGGTCATGGCCGAGCGCGGTGATGACGTTGACCTTGGTGCAGTCGACGGCGCCGTCCTCGGGGTCGGTGACGTTCACCGTGTAGGCCACCTGGTCGCCGAAGTCGATGAACCCGCCGTCGGGCGGAGCCGAGAAGGCGACGTTGGGACGGGTGTTGCCGACAGCGAGGGGCAACGTGACGCTGCCCGTCTTCCCACCGGAGTCCCGTACGGTCAGCTTGACCGTGTAGGTGCCGTTGGTGTTGTAGGTGTGGGACGGGTTGGCGCTGGTGGAGGTCCCGCCGTCGCCGAAGTCCCACGCGTAGGTGATCGCGTCGCCGTCGGGATCGGATGAGCCGGCCGAGGAGAACGCCACCGTCAGCGGCGCCGCGCCCGAGTCGGGGTTGGCGCTCGCCTTGGCCAGGGGTGCGCGGTTTCCGGCCACGTAGTCGACGCGGTAGATGCTGTCATCGGTGTTCGCGTGGCCGAAGCCGTTGCCCCAGTCGGCCATGTACATGGCGCCGTCCGGGCCGAACTTCATGTCGATCGGCGCATGCGGGGCGAGCTGTGCCACGAAGGGGTTGATCTTCAGGAGGTTGCCCGAGGAGTCCAGGCGGAACTCCTTGACGAAGTTGCGGCTCCATTCATAGAAGAACGGCGTGCCGTCGAAATACTCGGGGAACTTGCGGTCAGAGCCGCTGGCCGGGTCGTAGCGGTAGAACGGGCCCCCCATCGGGCCGGCACCGCCGCAGCAGTTGATCTCGGGGAACTCGGCCGAGGCGTGGTAGTTGTACCAGACCGTCGCGGGCTTGGCCGCGGGCAGGTTGGTCAGGCCGGTGTTGTTGGGCGAGTTGTTGACCGGCGCCGAGCAGTTGAACTTCGCGCCGGAGGTGTTGGTGGCGAAGTTGAAGTCGTTGTACGGGATGTTGTCAGCGACACAGTACGGCCAGCCGTAGAAGCCCGGCTGCTTGATCAGGTTCCACTCGACGGTGCCCTCGGGACCGCGGCTCGAGTTCGCGGCGCCCGCGTCGGGGCCGTAGTCACCCACCGAAATCCAGCCGGTCACCTTGTCGACCGAGAAGCGGAACGGGTTGCGGAAGCCCATCGCGTAGATCTCCGGCCGCGTCTTGGCGGTGCCGGCCGCGAACAGGTTGCCGGACGGAATCGTGTAGGTGCCGTCGGGCTCGGGGTGGATGCGCAGGATCTTGCCGCGCAGGTCGTCGGTGTTGGCCGAGGACCGCTGGGCGTCGTAATGCTCCCGGCCCGGCCGCTCGTCGATCGGGGTGTAGCCGCTGGACCCGTTGGGATTGGTGTCGTCACCCGGGCCGATGTACAGGTTGCCGCCCGGGCCGAACGCGAGGTAGCCGCCGGTGTGGCCGGGCTCGTCGACGTTGCGGTACGCCGGAACCTCGATGATCTTCTTCTCGCTCGCCAAGTCGAGGCTGGTGCCGTTGAAGGCGAACCTCGATACCCGGTTCACCTCACCGCCGTTGGACGGCGAATAGTTGACGTAGATCCAGCCGTTGGTGGCGAAGTTCGGATCCAGCGCCAGCCCGATGCCGCCGTCCTCGCCGCCGTCGTACACCGGCAGGGTGGCGATGACGCGCGTGCCCCCGCCATTGGCGGGGATCATGTTCACCTTGCCGGAGCGCGAGATGTAGAAGACCCTGCCGTCGGCGGCCACGTCCAGTTCCATCGGCTGGTCCGGTGCCCCGTCGAGGGTCACCTTCTGGAACCGGGCCGCGGCCGTGCCGCCGCAGTCACCCGGCTCCGCGCCCGCCGCCCACTTCACCCCACCCAGCAGGTGCTGTTTGAACATCGGCTCCGAATAGGAGGACGCCTGGTGACCCATCGCGGTGGCCCACACCCGGCCGCCCTCCGGGTTGTGACACCAGGAGATCGGGTGGTCGGCGCCCATCTTGCTCGGCCCCGCGTCATAGGTGGTCTCGTCCGCGGTCACCAGTACGTGCACCGAGCCGCGCATGTTCTTGTCGAAGTTGTACCACTCCTCCGGACGCACCCACCGATCCGGCAGCCCCTTCGTGGAGGGGTGAACCTTGTCGGCCACCTTGGCGGTGCCCTGCAGGATCGCCGAATGCGCTGTCATGTGCGCGCCGGCCAGCACGACCTGGTCCCACCAGGGGAACTGCGCCTCGATGTTCATGTCGGTGGCGTTGTGGATCGCGACGACGCCGCGGCCGCTGCGCACATATGTCTGGAAGGCCTGACGTTGGGCGTCGTTGTCCCACACCATGCCACTGGTCTGGAACATGATCACCGCGTCGTAGGTGTTCAGGGTCGCGGTCGTGAAGACGGCGGAGTTCTCGCTGTGGTCGAGCTGGAAGTTGTCGTCGGTCGCCATCTGCTGGAACATCGCGACACCGGCGGGGATGGAGTCGTGCCGGAAGGCGCCGCTCGCCGTCTCGGTGAACAGGAGCACCTTGAACTGCGGAGCGGCCGCGTGCGCCGCCGGCGGCACCGCGGACAGCAACAGCCCTAATAAGGCTGCGGCCAGGGCGGGAAGCAGGCGTGATGTTCGCATGAAGGATCTCCTGGGGGTTACCGGCAACGGTCGGAGTTGAAGGCGAGAAGGCATGCGTCGTCTCGGCTCGGGGGATCGTCGTGCCGGGCCCGGCGTGCGGTTCGCCGGGCCGGTCTCCGGCGAGGACGCCACGGCCGCTGGACGGCGTCCGGCTGGCGCAGCCGGCACGCTTTCCTCCCTGGTGGACGGCGCGTGGCGGTGGACGGCGGACCTGGTCATGCGACAGGTGTCGAATCGATTCGGAAGGAAAATAGGTCTGGCCGAACACAGCTGTCAAGCATGCTTATCCAGCGAACCAGGGGCGCCCTTCCCGCTCCACGAAGCAAGGGTCTCGCTGCCTCTCCGGGGAATCCGCATTTCAGGCCGTGCCGATGGTGCCGATCCCTGTCCCACCGCTCCGAACCCGGCGAGGATTGGCGATATACCTCGGATGATCCAGGCGCGCTATGAGTATGAAACTTTCAAGCCCTCGCGACCGGGATAGGCGCGGCGCAGCACGCGGGACGAGCACCGTGTCGTCCGCCGCGCGGGCGCGTTCGACGCCGCCGCCCGAAAGGAACCGGCCGTCGGTGTCGGAGGCCGGCCGGGACAGGTCGCGGGGTGTCCATGAGGACGGTGTCAGGATCGCAGCGTGCCGCCGTCGGCGGTCGACGTCCCGCCCTGTTGGAGGTGTGCGCGCAGCCAGCGCTCCGTTGTGCTGACGTGCATGCGCGCCGCGGCCTCGGCCAGCGCCGCGTCGCCTTCAACCAGCGCTTCGTAGATGGCCTCGTGTTCGGCGAGCGTGCGGGCGGCGGCGTTGCCGTCCACCAGTCCGCGCCACACCCGGGCCCGAAGCGTACGCCCGGCGATGCCCTCGAGAAGGGTCGCCAAGGTCTGGTTGCCCGTGGCGGCGATGACCGCCCGGTGGAACGCGGCGTCGTGCCGGTTCAGCAGTTCGACGTCGTCACGCGCCTCGCGCATGGCGGCGAGATGCCGCTCGACCTCGCGGAGCTGCTGGGCGGAAATCCGTGCCGCGGCCAGCCCGGTGGCCAGGGGTTCGAACAGCCGCCGCACCTCGGTGACCTCCAGAAGCACGTCGCCCTGGAGCAGTTCGACCGCGCCGCCGACCCCTCCGAGCAGCAGGCTCGGTTCGAGGCTGGTCACATAGGTACCGTCACCTCGGCGTATCTCCAGGACGCGGGCGACGACCAGCGCTTTGACGGCCTCGCGCATGAGGTTGCGCGACAGGCCGAGTTCGGTGGCCAACTGCTGCTCGGGCGGCAGCTTGGAACCGGGCGGCAACTCTCCAGACTGGATGAGCTCGCGAATCCGCGTGATGGCTTTGTCGGTCAATGACATCGACGGTCCCCCGGGGCGGTCCGGCCTTCACGGGAGGAGGGCCGGACGTTGTGATCGGTTTGTTCTCGCAGAGCAATAGTGACATCCCATGTTTTTACGGGAGACATCCCATGCCTGATGCGATCGGCCGCACACCGGTCGATCAGCATCGACCTCATCACCTGCACATATACCAGAATCTGGGCGACAAGCCTAGACAGGACATCCCGTGGTGCTATAAATCCATCCCATGTCGAAGAACGGACGTAGCGCAGCCTTCACGCAAACGAAACGCACCGAGAAACCGGCACCGATGACCGACGCGACCGTGAGAGGCCGCGGGGAAGGCGCCGCCCCCCGTGACTGAGGTGATCAGCGCCGTCGAGGCGGTGGACGTCCGGTTTCCCACCTCACGCCATCTCGACGGCTCCGACGCGATGAACCCCGAACCGGACTACTCCGCCGCCTACGTGACGGTCCGCACCAGCACGGGTGGCGAGGGCTACGGACTGGCGTTCACCGTGGGCCGCGGCAACGATCTCCAGGTCGCCGCCGTGAAGGCCCTGGCGCCGCTGGTGGTCGGCCTGCCGGTGGAGGAGGTGCTCGCCGACCTGGGCGCGTTCTCCCGCAGGCTCACCGGTGACAGCCAGCTGCGGTGGCTCGGCCCGGAGAAGGGCATCATCCACATGGCGGTGGCCGCCATCGACAACGCGATTTGGGATCTCTACGGCCGCCGGGAAGGCAAGCCCGTATGGCGCCTGCTGGCGGAGATGTCCCCGGAGCGGCTCGTCGACCTGATCGACTTCAGGTACTTGCAGGACGCGCTGACGCGCGAGGAGGCCCTGGCCGTCCTCCGGCGTGCCGAACCCGGCCGGGCCGAGCGGACGCGCCACCTGCTCGCGCACGGGTACCCCGCCTACACCACCACCCCCGGCTGGCTCGGCTACACCGACGACAAACTCACCCGTCTGGCCAAGCAGGCGGTCGTCGAGGGCTTCACCCAGATCAAACTGAAGGTCGGCGCCGATCAGGAGAGCGATCTGCGTCGCCTCGCACTGGCCCGCTCGGCCGTCGGTCCTGACATCCGCATCGCCATCGACGCCAACCAGGCCTGGGGCGTTCCCCAGGCCATCGAATGGCTTCGGCCGCTCGCACAGTACGAGCCGTACTGGATCGAGGAGCCCACCTCGCCCGACGACATCCTCGGCCACGCGGCGATCCGCCAGGCCGTGGCGCCGATGAAGGTGGCAACCGGCGAGCACACCCACAACAAGGTGATGTTCAAGCAGCTGCTCCAGGCCGGCGCGATCGACATCCTGCAGATGGACGCGAGCAGGGTGGCGGGCGTCACCGAGAATGTCGCCATCTTGCTGCTCGCCGCGAAGTTCGGCGTCCCGGTCTGCCCGCACGCCGGCGGCGTCGGACTGTGCGAGATGGTCCAGCACCTCGCCATGTTCGACTACGTCGCGGTGAGCGGCAGCACCGAGGACCGGGTGATCGAGTACGTCGACCACCTGCACGAACACTTCACCGACCCGGTCCGGATCCGTGAAGGCCGCTACCGCGCCCCGGTGACTCCGGGCATCGGCGCCCAGCTCCACCCGGAGTCCGTCGCCCGCCACCGCTACCCAGACGGCCAGGAATGGGCGGTCACCCGATGAACGGCCCGCAGGAATCGGCGGGCCCGGCCGCGATCGTCACCGGCGGCGCCTGAGCTCGCCGTGGTCACAACAGGAACCCCGATCTTGCCGTGGACGGCGGCATGAGCGGCCTGCGCATCCGTCCGCGTAACTGACCCAGCATCAACCGTGTTCCTCGGCGAGGCCGAGATCAGCGGCAAGGAGAACACATGAAACTCAGGTCGGCAACCGTGGCTGGCATTGGCTCCTGCCTGGTCGTCTCCCTCCTCTCGGCCTGCGGTGGCGGCTCCGGCGGCGGCTCCGGCACCGCGGCGACCAACGGCGGCGGCTCCCCCGTGGTGGGCGTCGACTACCCGCGCTCCGACACCGACTTCTGGAATTCCTACATCAAGTACACCCCCGAGTACGCCAAGCAGCTCGGCCTGGACATCAAGACCACCAACTCCCAGAACGACGTCGCCAAGTTGACCGCCAACACGCAGACGTTCATGAGTCAGGGCGTGAAGGGCGTCGCGATGGCACCTCAGGACACCGCTGCCATCGCCCCGACCCTCCAGCAACTCGCCGCGAAGAAGATCCCCGTTGTCACTGTCGACACCCGGCCCGACACCGGGGACGTCTACATGGTCGTACGGGCCGACAACCGTGCGTACGGCGAGAAGGCCTGCCAGTTCCTCGGCACCAAGCTCAGCGGCAAAGGCAAGGTCGTCATGCTGCAGGGCGACCTCGCCTCGATCAACGGCCGCGACCGCACCGAGGCCTTCAACGAATGCATGAAGAAGAACTACCCCGGCATCACGGTCATCGGAGAGGCCACGAACTGGGACGGCGCGATCGCCGCGCAGAAGCTGCAGACGGACCTCATCGCCAACCCCGACATCAAGGGCGTCTACATGCAGTCGAGCTTCGCGCTCGCCGGGACGCTGCAGGTGCTGCAGCAGCGGGGGCTGCTGGTGAAGCCGGACGACCCCAAGCACGTCTTCGTCGTCTCCAACGACGGCATCCCAGAGGAGCTCAAGAACATCGCCGAGGGCAAGATCGACGCGACCGTCTCGCAGCCGGCCGACCTCTACGCCAAGTACGCCCTGCACTACCTCAAGGCCGCGATCGACGGCAAGACGTTCCAGCCTGGCCCGACCGATCACGACAGCACCATCATCCAGGTCCGCCCAGGCCTGCTGGAGGACCAGCTCTCGGCCCCCCTCGTCACCTCCGACGGCGGCACCTACGGCGGCGTCAAGAGCATGAAGAGCGACGACCAGTCCCTGTGGGGCAACAACCTCGGCTGACCGGAGGCCGGCGGGAGAAGGAAGGCGGTTGATATGGGCGATCAGGAGCCGGCGACGAGCTCCGGTCCAGCCCCGAGCGGCGGCGGGTGGCCCCTGGCAGGGTCACCCGTCGCCGAGGCTACGGGCATCACCAAGCGGTTCGGTTCGACGTTGGCGCTCGACGGCGCACGGATCACGGTCATGCCGGGTGAGACACACGCGCTGGTCGGGCGCAACGGGGCCGGCAAGTCGACCCTGGTGTCGATCCTGACCGGTCTGCAGGCGCCGGATGAAGGGGCGCTGGCCTTAGGCGGGCAGCCCGCGCCACGACTCGCCGACCGCGACGCCTGGCGGCAGCGGGTGGCCTGCGTCTACCAGAAATCGACGATCATCCCCGAGCTGACGGTCGCCGAGAACCTGTTCCTCAACCGGTACAGCCGGGGCCGCGCCGGACTGATCAGCTGGCGCACGCTCCGCCGCCAAGCCCGGGAGCTGCTGGAGAGCTGGTCGGTGAACGTGAGCGCCGGAACGAGGGCGGGAGACCTCACCATCGAGCAACGGCAGTTCGTCGAGATCGCCAGGGCGCTGTCGTTCGGCGCGCGCTTCATCATCCTCGACGAGCCGACGGCCCAGCTGGACGCCGCCGCGATCGCCCGGCTCTTCGGCCGTATCCGGGATCTCCAGCAGCAGGGCGTCACGTTCCTCTTCATCAGTCACCACCTGCAGGAGATCTACGAGATCTGCGACATGGTGACGGTCTTCCGGGACGCGCGCCACATCCTCACCGCGCCCGTGGAGCGGCTGCCGCGCGCGGAATTGGTCGCGGCGATGACCGGCGAGGCCGCCACAGCCGCGGAACAGCACGGGCGTGAAGCCGCGCACCGGCCCGGCGGGGAGCACGTGCTCAGCGTCGAGGGTCTGTCCGTGGAGGGCGTGTACGACGATGTGTCGTTCCAGGTCCGTGCGGGTGAGATCGTCGGTCTGGCCGGCGCGGCGGGCAGCGGCCGTACCGAGGTGGCCGAGACGGTCGTCGGCCTGCGCGCTGCCGGGGCGGGCGCCGTGGAGATCGCCGGACGGCGCCCACGGCCCGGCCGCGTGTCCGCCGCCCTGGCGGCCGGAGCCGGGTTCGTCCCGCAGGACCGCCACGATCAGGGCTTCGTGCCCGAGATGTCCATCGCGGACAACAGCACTCTGACGATTCCCGAGCGGCTTGGTCCGTCGGGATTCATCAGCGGGCGTCGCCGGGACGCTCTCGCCCGATCCATGATCGAGCGGTTGGCGATCAAGACTCCAGGACCTGCTCTTCCGGTTTCCGGACTCTCCGGAGGTAACCAGCAGAAAGTCGTCATGGCTCGGGCGATGGCCAACGACCCCCGGCTGCTTGTCCTCATCAACCCGACCGCCGGCGTCGACGTGCGGTCCAAGGAATTCCTCCTCGGCAAGGTCGAGGAGATCGTCCGGTCGGGCACGGGCGCGCTCATCGCGTCCGACGAGCTGGACGACCTGCGAATGTGCGACCGCGTCCTGGTGATGTTCAAGGGCCGCGTGGTCGCCGAGATGGCCAGTGGCTGGCACGACCACGACCTCGTGGCCGCGATGGAAGGAGTGGACCTCGATGCATGAGACCGCGACCGCGGGCCACGGCGCCACCCCCGGCACGCCGGGAGCCGATCCGCCCTCGGCCGGCGGCGAACGGCGCCGGATCGCCTTCGCGCGTCTGCGCGATCTGGCGCTCATCCCCGCGATCATCGTCATCGGGATTGTAGGACAGCTCGTCAGCCCGGTATTCCTGCAACCCGACAACATCGTCAACATCCTGCAGACCATGTCGGAGATCGCGATATTGGTCCTCGCGCAGACCATGGTGCTGGTCGTCAAGAAGATGGACCTTTCGCTGGAGTCCACCATGGGGCTGGCGCCGGGGGTGGCCGCCTGGCTCACCGTGTCCGCGGGCGCGGGGCACGGCCTCGGCCTGCTTCCGGGCGCGTGGGCGGTTCCTGTCACCCTCGCCGTCGGTCTGCTGGTGGGCGCCGTCAACGCGCTGCTCATCATCCGGTTCGGGCTCAACGGCTTCATCGTCACGCTCGGCATGCTCATCGTGCTACGAGGCATCCTGACCGGGATCTCCGGTGGGCAGACGTTCTTCCAGCTGCCCGAATCGATGATGTACCTCGGTACGACCCAGTGGCTCGGCGTCCCCGCCTCCATCTGGATCTGCTTGGCGCTGTTCGCGATCGGGATCGTGGTACTCGGCTTCACCGGCTTCGGCCGGTCGCTGTACTCCATCGGCGGCAACGTGAACGCCGCGAAGGCGGCCGGCATCCGCACCGACCGCGTGCTGTGGATCGTCATCGTCACGGCGAGCCTTCTGGCCGCGCTCAGCGGGTTGTTGCTGTCCGGCCGGCTGGCCTCAGTCGCCTCCGCCCAGGGCAACGGCTACATCTTCACGGTCTTCGCCGCCGCCGTCATCGGCGGCATCAGCCTGAACGGTGGAAAGGGAACGATCTTCGGAGCATTCACCGGCGTCTTGCTCCTCTACCTGATCCAGAACGTGCTCACCCTCGGGGGCGTCCCCGCCCAGTGGATCGGCGCCCTCAACGGTGCGATCATCCTCATCGCCCTGGTCATCTCCCGCATCACCGGAGGAAAGGTCCAAGAATGACCAGAGGAGGCGGGCGGACCCTGTCGATCGCGGCGATCAGACCGCCGCCCCAGGCCGGGGCCGGGCGCGCGATGACCCGGCCGAGATGCTGCGCAAGCGAATGGCCTCCCGCGTCAGGCGGGCCCAGGCGGAGCAATCAGGTGAGGAGCGCCGGTGAACATTGGGGAGATCGCCAGGCGGTCAGGTGTGTCGCGCAGCACCGTCTCCTACGCTCTGAGCGGCAAGCGCCCGGTGTCGCAGGAGACACGACGGCGCGTCCAGGCGGTCATCGACGAGCTGGGCTACCGTCCCAACGCCACAGCCAAGGCGCTCAAGGAGGGCAGGACCCGCACCATCGGGCTGGTCATCCCTCCGGCCGGCCGACGCCTCACCGACATGCAGCTCGGCTTCGTCGCCAGCGTCGTCGACGCCGCCGCACGCGCCGACCTCGACGTCCTGCTGTCCCCCTCCGGGGGCGAGCACGACCGCTCCTTCGAGCGCACGGTGAGCGGCGGACGCGTGGACGGCGTCATCGTCATGGAGATCCGGCTGGAGGACGACCGCGTCACTGGCCTGCGGCAGATCGGCGTGCCGTTCGTCGGCATCGGCCGCACCAGCCGCCCCGAAGAGATGTCCTGGGTGGACATCGACTACGAGATGCTGGTCGCCCTATGCGTGCACCACCTGGCCGACCTGGGCCACCGCCGCGTCGCCCTGGTCAACCGCTCCGCCGAGCTGGTGGCCGCCGGGTACGGCCCCGGCCACCGGGCCCAGGCGGGCTTCGCACGGACCGTGGCCGAGCATCCTGACCTCACCGCGAATCGCGACCGTCAACGAGGCCGCCCTGCCGGGCATGTACCGCGCGCTGGCGCAGGCGGGCTTGGCCGTACCCAGGGACTTCTCCGTCGCGGGCGTTGCCGCCCGGCACTGGGCGGAGAACCTGCACCCGCCGCTCACCGCCGCCGACGTGCCCGCCGACGAGCTCGGCGCCCAGGCCGTGGAGCTGCTCATCCAGCGCATCGCCGATCCCGCCACCCGGCACCGCCATGTCCTCGTCGCCCCGCCGATCTCCCTGCGCGGAACGACCGGACCCGCACGCCCGCGCTGATCGGCGGACTGGACGAAAAGGGAGAGGCCTCCGGACGTGGCCCCGATCGGGGCCACGCCGGCCGTCCTGTCAGGTGCGAAGACATCCACCGGAGCAGGACATCCCGCCGAGTACTGAAGCTTTGGCCACTCTCCTGGGCTGTGGACGGATGGCCTCAGACGCGGGTCCACTTCTGGTTGGCTCCGCCGTGGCAGGTCCAGATCTGCACCCTGGTGCCGTTGGCGGTGCCGGACCCGGACACGTCCAGGCACTTGTTCGCCCCGACCGCGGTGATGCTGCCGTCGGCGTTGAGGCGCCACTTCTGGTTGTTCTGCCCGTTGCAGTCCCAGATGATCACCGCGGCGCCGTCCGCCGTCCCGGCCCCGTTCACGTCCAGGCACTTGCCGCCGTAGACGCGCAGCTCACCGGCGCTGGTGGAGGTCCACTGCTGGTTGGCCTGCCCGTTGCAGTCCCAGATCTGCGCCTGCGCGCCGTTGGCCTGCGAGGCGCCGCTGACGTTCAGGCACCGGCCCGACCCCGCACCCCGCAGCGCACTCGTACTGCTCGACGAGTTCAGTTCCTTGATGCGGATGTTGCGGAACGACACCACGTCGCCGGACCCGTGGTTCTGGATGCCGATGTAGCCCTGCTGGAGCGAGCGGACCGGATCGGTGTTGGTGAAATCGTTGATCTTCGTGCCGTTCAGGAACACCTGCAGCCGCTCACCCTCCACCAGCAGCTCATAGGTGTTCCACTGACCCGGCGGGTTCAGTGCCGCGTCCCGTGAGGCGATGTCCGCCGCCTTGAACCCATAGATCGCCCCCGTCGTTTTGTCCGGGGTGTCGGTCGCGTCGATCTGCACCTCATATCCGGTGTTGAGCGCCGCGTTCGGGTCGCCGGTGGCCGGGAACCCGACGATCACGCCCGAGTTGGAGTCGCCGGTCAGCCTCCAGTCGAGCTTGAGCGAGTAGGAGCGGAACTCCTTGGCGCCGTACCACAGCATGCCCATGCCGCCCTGGGAGGTCAGTGTGGCGTCGCTGTTGGCGAACGACCCCGGCCCGGCCTGCGACCAGCCCGTCGTCGACCCGTTGTACAACGTCGTGTAACCGGTCTCCGGGCGGCAGTCGGCGTTGGTGGCCTTGGCCGCGTACCGGATACCGCCGAGCAGCAGCGTGCGGAAGTTCGGGTCGGCGTACGACTCCTGGGTGTGCCCCAGGCCGGTGTAGAACGCGCGGCCGGAGGACTGGGGGTGGCACCAGGTGATCGGGTGATCGCCCATGCCGCCGCCGCTGTAGCTGCTCTCGTCCAGGCTCTGCAGCACCCGGACGTTCGGGCGGGGGTTGGAGCGGTAGTTGTACCACTCGTCGGTACGTGACCAGGTCGCCCCCAGGTGGGCGGTCGCGCCGTGCGCCCGGTCCTCGGTCCGTACGGTGGCCCGCTGGATCGCCGGGTGGTTGTTGAACCAGGCCCCCATCAGCTGCCCGTAGTACGGCCAGTTGTACTCGGTGTCCGCGGCCGAATGCACCCCCACGTAACCGCCCCCGCTGTCCACATATGTCTGGAAGGCGGCCTGCTGGTTGTCGTTCAGCACATCACCGGTGGTGTTGAGGAACACCACCGCCTTGTACTGGGCCAGGCCGGCCGTGCTGAAGGCGTTCGAGTCCTCGGTGGCGTCGACGGCGAAGTCGTTGGCGGTCCCCAGGTCGCGGATGGCCTGGATCCCGGTCGGGATCGAGTCGTGCCGGAACCCGGCCGTCTTGGAGAACACCAGCACCTTGAAGGCGGCGGCCTGGGCGGGGATGGCGGGGATCACCGTCGCGGCGGCGGCGGTGAGCGCCACCACGGTCACCGACAGGCGTCGCAGCACAGATGATTTTCGGGCGCTCCCCGCGATGCGCCCGAGCGCGGCGGGGGTCAGATGTCGCAGCATGAGTGTCCTTCCGTCGCGGGGCCCGGGGCGGCCCCTTTTCGGCGCTGACGCTGGGCCGCGCCGGGCGTCACGTCAAGGGGTGATCGCGGTGCGGTCGAGGTCGGGTGGGGTGATGGGTGGCCTCAGACGCGGGTCCATTTCTGGCTGGTTCCTCCGGTGCAGGTCCAGATGTTCGCCTTGGTGCCGTTGGCGGTGCCGGCGCCGGACACGTCCAGGCACTTGTTCGCTCCGGCGGAGGTGATGGTGCCGTCGGCGTTGAGGCGCCATTTCTGGTTGTTCTGCCCGTTGCAGTCCCAGATGATCACGGCGGTGCCGTCCGCCGTCCCGGCCCCGTTCACGTCCAGGCACTTGCCGCCGTAGACGCGCAGCTCACCGGCGCTGGTGGAGGTCCACTGCTGGTTGGCCTGGCCGTTGCAGTCCCAGATCTGCGCCTGCGCGCCGTTGGCCTGCGAGGCGCCGTTGACGTCCAGGCACCGGTTCGACCCCACACCCTTGAAGGCGCTCGTGCTCCCGGAGGGCGGGGTGCCGGTGTCGAGGGTGAAGGCGTCGACGTCGAACAGGTAGCCCTGTCCGGTCGCGCCGCGGAAGACCAGGTACAGCGTCGTCGTGCCGGTCGGCGGGCCGCTGAGGTTCGCCGAGACGTCGGTGAAGACGTCCCAGCTGCCGGTGCTCGCGACGTTCACCGTTCCCAGCAGTGTGCCCGTCGCCGAGCCCGCCCGCACCTCGATCCGGCCGCCCGCGCCGGCCGAGGACACCCGGGCGGTGATCCTGGTCGCGTTGCCCAGGTTGTACGGCTGGAAGGAGATCCAGTCGCCGTCGTCGGTGAAGCCGGCCGTCTTGCCGCCTTCCGCGGTGGCGTGGTCGGCCGTCTGGACGCCCTGCTGGGCGCCGAAGTGCTCGGCCTGCCGGTGCCGCGGCTGGAGCGTACGGGCGCTGGTGGAGGTCAGACCGCCCTTGTCGGTGTAGGAGGCCTCGAAGACGCCGTAGATGTTGGCCGCGGTGTCATGTTCACCATCGGCCGGCACCTCGATGGAGCCCGAGCAACCGGTCTTGGTGGTGAGCTTGTGGCGGTGGCTGTCGTGGCCGAGGTAGTAGGCGACGGTGACCTCGGCGCAGTCGATCGTGCCGTCCTCCGGGTCGCTGACGGTGACCTGGAAGGGCACGGTGTCGCCGAAGGAGAACAACTGCCCGTCGGCAGGGGTGGTGAGGCTGACCGCCGGCGCGGTGTTGCCGACGTTCACGATCACGCTCGCCGTGCCGGGGAGACCCTGCGGGTCCCGGACCGTCAGCGTCGCCGTGTAGGTGCCGTTCGTGGTGTAGGTCTTGCTCGGATTCGCCGCCGTGGAGGTGGTGCCGTCGCCGAAGTTCCACGAGTAGGTCAGCGCGCCGCCCTCCGGGTCGGAGCTGCCCGCCGAGGAGAAGTTCACCGTCAGCGGGGCCGGTCCCGACGTCTTGTCGGCGGACGCCTTGGCGATCGGATTACGGTTGGCGTTGCCGATGTACTCGATGCGATACAGCGCCTGGTTGTTGTTCCCGGTGCCGTAGTCGAGGACGTACAAGGCCCCGTCAGGACCGAAAGCCATGTCCATCACCTGCGTGCCCGACCAGGGGAACGCCGAGATCTCCCCGTAGGCGCCGTCCGGCTTGACCTCGATCGCCTTGATCCAGCGCCGACCGTACTCACCGGCGAAATACCGCCCGTCGAGCACCTGGGGGAACTTGACGGCCGAGTTCAGGTCCGGGTCGTAACGGTAGACCGGGCCACCCATCGGCGACTCCGACCCGGAGCCGAACTCCGGCGGAGATCCGGCGTCCCCCGCGTACCTGATCCACGCCGGCTTCGCCGGAGGCAGCGTGGTCAGGCCGGTGTTGCGGAAGGAGTTGTTGGTGGGGCCGCCCGCGCAGTTGTACTTCGGGCCGGTGCTGTTGGTGGCGAAGTTCCATTCGTTGTAGGTCTCGCCGGCGGTGTTCGTGCCCGTGCAGTACGGCCAGCCGTAGTTGCCCGGACCGGTGATGCGGTCGAACTCCACCTGCCCGCTCGGCCCGCGGTTGGAGTTGGTCACACCCGCGTCCGGCCCGTAGTCGCCGAGGTAGACGACGCCGGTCGCCTTGTCCACGCTCATCCGGAACGGGTTGCGTAAGCCCATCGCGTAGATCTCCGGCCGGGTCCTCGCCGTCCCCTGCGGGAACAGGTTGCCGCTGGGAATCGTGTAGGTGCCGTCGGGCTGCGGCTTGATGCGCAGGAGCTTGCCGCGCAGGTCGTTGGTGTTGGCGGCCGAGCGCTGGGCGTCGAACTGCGGGTTGCGGTTGGTCCGCTCGTCCAGCGGGGAGTAGCCGCTCGACTCGAAGGGATTGGTGTCGTCGCCGGTGGTCAGATAGAGGTTTCCGGCGGCGTCGAAGTCGATGTCCCCGCCCACGTGACAGCACTGGCCGCGGTCGTTCTGGACCCGCAGGACCACCTTCTCGCTGGTCATGTCGAGAGTGTCGTCCGGCTTGAGGGTGAACCGGGACAGGTACAGCTCACCCTTCCACTGGTCGAACTGCGCCTGCGTGCCGGTGCTGGGCGCATCACCGTTCGGCGTGCTCAGCCGCGGCGAGTAGTAGAGCCAGAGGTGCCGGTTCGACGCGAAGCCGGGGTCGACCGCCACACCCTGCAGGCCCTCCTCGTCGTGAGAGTAGACGTTGAGCCTGCCGGCCACCTTCGTGTTGCCGTTGACATCGGTGACGCGCACCGTGCCGTCGCGCGCCGTGTGCACCACCGACCGGTTCGGCATCACGGCCAGCGACATCGCCTCACCCAGCTCCGCACCGCCCGACGCGAGCGACACCTGCTGGTAGTCGGACGGCGGGATGACCAAGGCGTTCGCCGGGGAGGCGTTGAGCGCGAGTGCTCCGGGAATGATGAGCGCCATCGTGGTCAGCAAGGTGAGCCACGGACGTCGGGACATGAGTGTTCCCTCCTGCAACAGGAAGACCAGTCAGGGCAAGGCGCCCGGGATTCTGCTCGTGGCCGGAGGAGTGCCTCCTCTGGCCACGGTGGGAGACGAGGCCTGTCGTCAGGCGGACGGTGTCAGGCGCGGGTCCACTTCTGGTTGGCTCCGCCGTGGCAGGTCCAGATCTGCGTCCTGGTGCCGTTGGCGGTGCCGGCGCCGGACACGTCCAGGCACTTGTTCGCTCCGATGGAGGTGATGGTGCCGTCGGCGTTGAGGCGCCATTTCTGGTTGTTCTGGCCGTTGCAGTCCCAGATGATCACGCTGGTGCCGTCCGCCGTGCCGGCTCCGTTGACGTCCAGGCACTTGGTGCCGTAGACGCGCAGCTCACCGGAACTGGTCGACGTCCATTGCTGGTTGGCCTGGCCGTTGCAGTCCCAGATCTGCGCCTGCGCGCCGTTGGCCTGCGAGGCGCCGCTGACGTCCAGGCACCGGCCCGATCCCACACCCTTGAACGCACTCGTGCTCCCCGAAGGCCGGCCCTGGGGCCCGGCGGACGCGATCACGGCCTGGGCGCCGGCCGGCCAGGCGCCGTTGGTGACGGTGACGTTGTTGTTCACCACGTTGCCGCGGTCGCCGTTGGTCACGTTGGTGCTGCCGTTGGTCGACCAGTTGCCGGTGACGGTGAAATTGCCCATGTTCTCGCCGTACCAGTAGTTGGCGGTGGCCCAGGTGCCGGTGTTCGAGAGCACGTTGTTCCTGACGGTGTAGTACCTGGAGCCCTCGTCGAAGTAGATGCCGAACCAGCCGTTGGTGCGCAGGCAGTGGTTGTCGCTGATCACCGCGCCCGGGTTCCACGACAGCGTGTAGATGCAGCCGCCGTCGGTCATCTGCTGCATGACGTCGTGCACGTAGTTGCCGATGAGCCGGTTGCCGGAGGCGGTGGTGGGCGTGGTGTAGCGCGGCTGGAAGTCGTACAGGCCGCGGTCGGCGTAGTGGGTGCTGCCGCCCGGCTCGTTGGCGCCCCAGCCGTACCCGATCGACATGCCGGTGTACGGCATGTTGTAGACCTCGTTGTGGGACACGTCGGTGTTGGTGACGTAAGTGGTCAGGACCGAGACGACGCCCCGGTGGTCCAGGCCGAGGTCGTGGATGCGGTTGTTGCTGACGGTGATGTTCCGGTTGACCATCCGCTGGTCACTCGGGTGGTGCGCGTCGGCGCGCACGCCGCCGGCCACGATGCCGCCGGCCGAGCTACGGGCGATCTCCGACCGGGTGACCGTGATGTCGGCGGCGCCCAGGCCGACACCGCCGGCGTGCGCGTTGGCGTCATTGCCGATGCCGATGGCCGTCTGTCCCAGGTTGACGAAGCGCGAGTCGGTGAAGGTGACGGTGTTCGCCGCGGAGACCTGCACAGCGGCGGGCATCTGGTACCAGTTCGGCCGGGTCGCCTCGAACTGGCGGCAGCCCTGATGGCAGGAGGTGAAGGCGGGCCAGCTCCAGTTGCCGGCCATGTAGGCGCCGGTCTGCTGGTCCACGTAGCCCTGGTTGCCGCTGGGGCCGAGCCAGCTCGTGCCGGTGAAGGTGATCCCGCTGAACGTGATGTGGTGCGCGGGCGCGTCGTAGGTTCCCCCCACGTGCACCAGCGACTGGAGCACCGGCAGCTCCACGCTGACGTTGCCCATGTTCTGCCCGGCGAGCGGGATGTAGGACAGGGCGCCGGTCGCGGGGTCGAGGTACCACTCCCCCGGCGAGTCGAGGAACTCGTAGGCGTTGACCAGGTAGAGCGGCCCCGCCCGGTGCGGGCTGGTGAAGGTGTCGTACCCGAAGTTGTTGTTGTTCCAGGCGGGCTGCCGCATCGTGATGAGGTTGCCGCTGATGCTCTGCACCGGCGCGTACCGGTCGGTGAACGAACCGACGCTCTCCATCTCGACCCGGCCCTGGTTGGCGAGGTTGTTCAGATAGCTCAGCGCGCCGCTGGTGAACCTCATCCCGGTGCTGTTCGCGGTGAAGTCGGACCGGTTGACGGCGGTGCGCGCCCGGGTGGCGAGCGCGCCGTCGACGTACAGCTGCCGGGTGTCGATCCCGGCGCCGACGTCGGCGCGCCAGATGTTCTTCGCGGAGTCGGCCAACGACCAGCCGGTGACCGCCCTGGCTCCGCTGATGACCGGAACGGCCCCCGCCGCGGCCTGCCATTTGACGGTGTAGCCGTTGTTCCCGGAGTCGGCGGCGGTCAGCCGGAGCGGCGCGGAGAGCCGGTACACCCCGTCGGCCAGCTCCACGACGATGTCCCCGGACATGGCGCCGTTCAGCGAACGTACCGCCGTCTGCGCCGCGGACAGCGAGCACGGCTGGGCGGAGGTGCAGGCGGTGCCGGTGCCGGCGGGTGACGCGTACAGGGTCGTGGTGGCCGCGAGGGCCGGGGTGGCCGGGGCGACGAGGGCGAACGCCGCGGCCAGCGCCGCGGCGACGATGCCGGTCAGGACCGGTCTCAGCGCCGTGACGGGCGAAGATAATGGCACGGGGGTTCCTTTTGGGGGGTAGGGGTGTGGTCGGGTCGGTCCTCCTCCTCAGGCAGGCGACGCCCTTCTGAGGTGGAGGCCGTCGTCGACCTGGGACGGCCGCGCCGGATCGAGGCCGGCCTCGTCCACGTAGCTCGTTCGATCGGTCACGTGCTTCTCCCAAGATGGGCGCGCCTCACTGATGCGACCACGAGGGGGCGCATGGTGAAGCGAGGCTGTGGACGTCGACGTGGCCGGCCACGATGCGGAAGGCCGCGAAACGCCTCCACACCGCGCCCATGTGATCCGGCCGCGGAGGTTCCCGAAGGAGTGCGTCCCCCGGGGGCCTCGCTATCTAATTACGTTCGAGTCATGATGCCCGTCAAGACCTTAAGCCCGCTTATTTCGCCATCCACACACCGAGGGCCTGGCCATGGTCAGCCACTCTGCTCCTTCACCAGCGGCGACGCCTGCCACCATGGACGCCCGAGCCGACCGTCCTCGTATGAACCTTTCAGATGTGTCGTACTGATCGGACAGCCTCTGACCCCTGGGAGGGCCACCTCGATCAGTCATACTCTTGCAGGGAGTGGCGAGGAGGAAGCACGGTGACCGACACCCCGCGTGAGAGCGGATACCGGCCGGGCTACGAGGTGGCCGCCGAGCAGGTACTGGCATTGATCGTCCGGCTCGGCCTGCGTCCGGGCGACCGCATGCCGACTGAGAACGAGCTGGCCCGGCAGCTGGGCACCAGCCGCACCGTGGTACGCGAGGCGGTGAAGATACTCTCCGCGCTCGGCCGGGTGCGCGCCCAGAAGGGCCGCGGCCTGTACGTGGCCGACGACGAGGGGATGCTCGGCACCGGGCGCTGGGCGTCCTTCTTCCTCCCGACCGACCTCGACCACGTCTACATGTTGTTCGAGTTCCGCCGGGCGCAGGAGATGGAGACCAGCCGGCTGGCCGCCCGCCGCGCCACCCCTGCGGAGCTGAGAGCCATCGAGGAGGCGGCCGGCGTGTGCCGCCACGGCTTCGAGACCGGACGCGAGGACCTGTTCAACGAGGGCGACGACACCTTTCACACCGCCATCGCCACGGCCTCGCACAACATGTTCCTCCAGGTCGCGGTGCGGGAGGCCCGCAGGCTGCAGGCGCAGTCGAACCTCATCGGGCTGCGCGGCTCGGTGGGCGGGCACGCCGCCAAGGCCGTCGAGGAGCACGACGCCATCTACCAGGCCATCCGCGCCGGCGACCCGGAAGCGGCTGCCCAGGCCGCCGCCACGCACATCGACAACACCCTCGACGACTACCGACGAGAGATCCAGCAGCGCCTTTTCTCCTCATCCGAATGATCCGGCGGCGGTCGGCCATGTCGCGACGAATCGATTCGCACTGATTGTGGCGACCGGTTTCCGGGCAGCCCTCTCGCGCTGTTCCGCGATCGGGGCAGTCCGGTCCCCGGCCCGCATCAGACGGGTGCGTACTGTCTCCTGCCGTCTCCGGCGAGGCCCCGCGCGATTCCCGAGCGCGGCCGTCTCCGCCTCGCCCGGCAACCTGTACACCCTGTACGACGGGCCGCTCCCCAACGGCTACAGCCCGATGAAGAAGCAGGGGGCCATCGTCTTGGGCAGCGGCGGCGACTGCTGCAAGCCCGACGGCGGCGCCAACCTCAGCGCGGGCACCTTCTACGAGGGAGCCATGGTCGCCGGCTATCCCACCGACGCCACGGAGAACGCCGTCCAGGCCGGCATCATCGCCGCCGGCTATCGCTGACCCGGTCCAGGACAGAACCCTCGGCAAATCCGGACGTCAGCCACCTACTCCGCCCGGCAGGGGGAAGCGGTGGCCGACGTTCGGACGACGCCGGGGGCACGGGCGACGGCGGGCGTCATCCGGCGAATTTCAGGCGCAAGACACCAGAGCTGGTGACTCCTTCGCTTCCTGCCGGATGAACCCGGACGGTCCTTCGCTAGGCCTGATGGAAGCTGCCGGTGACCGCCAGCAGCCGTCGTCCGGCGTGCTCCGGCCGGATGTTGGGGCCCTCGGCGGCCCTGCCGTTCGGCCGGCGGGTGAAGGCGTTGATCGCGTGCTCGTCGATCGTGATGCCGAGACCCGGCGAGTCTCCGAGGATGAACGCGCCGTCCTCGACATACAGGTCGAGCGACATTCCGAGCGGCGGGTGCAGGTCCTGCAACTCGCTCGCCAGGTGGTTCGGCACCGACGTCGCGGCGTGCAGCAGCGCGACCGGCGAGGCGCCGATCGGGCTGACCGGCAGGTCATGGGCGTGCGCCAGGGCGGACACCCGGAGGAAGTGGGACACCCCCCAGACCACGGCCGTCTGGACGATGTCGACGCCTCCCGCGGCCAGCAGCGGACGGAACTGCTCGAGCCCGGTGAGGTTCTCCCCCGTGGCGACGGAGGCGCGGATCCCGCGACCGACGACGGCCAGGCCTTCGGCGTCCCACCGCCGGACCGGCTCTTCGATCCACGTGAGATCCAGGGTGCGTTCGAGCTCGCAGACGTGCCGGACCGCCTGCTTGCGGGTCCATGCCTCGTTCACGTCGAGCATCAGGCCCGGCCGCGATCCCTGCCCGGCCTCGGTCAGGACGTCCCGTACCAGCGTCAGGCGGTGCCGGTCGCGTTCGATGTCGAGGCCGCCCTTGATCTTGGCCGCACGTAGACCGTGCTGGGCATAGACCTGGTAGACCGAGACGAGTTCGTCGTCGGTCAGGCTGATGTCGAGGCCCGAGGCGTAGGCGGGCACCCGCCGGTCGCGTCCGCCCAGCAGACGCCAGAGCGGTTCACCGGCCGCCTGTGCCTTGATGTCCCACAGGGCGGTGTCGAGTGCGCCGATCGTGCCGAACACGGCGCCGGCGTGGCCCGCCTTGAAGGTCTGCCGCAGCATGCGGTCGTAGAGCGCCGTCACGCCGCGCGGATCCTCGCCCTCGATCGCGGCGAAGACGGCGTCGATCTCCACGTGCGGCCCGAGGCCGATGCCGGTGATCCCTTCGTCGGTGTCCACCATGACGAGCGGCACCGAGACGACTCCGTCGGCGAAGACGCCGTTGGCGTCGCCGACGGGACGGCCCCATTCCTGGACCGTCGTCGTGGTGCGATACCCCGTGATCCGCATGTCAGCCTTTCGTGGAACCGGCGGTGACGCCGTCGGCGATCTGGCGCTGGAGGAGCAGATAGATCATCAGCACGGGGATCGCGGCGATCAGGACTCCCGAGGCGAAGGTGGGGATGTCGTCGGAATACTGCCCGCGCAGCGCGTTGACCCCGATCATGAGGGTGCGATGCTCGGGTGACGGCATCATGAGCAGGGAGATGAGCACGTCGTTCCAGCAGAACAAGGCGTCGAGGATGCCGACCGACAGCAGCGCCGGAACGCCCAGTGGAAGCATGATCCGCCGGTACACGCCGTACACCGTGTTCCCGTCGATCCTGGCCGCGTCGACGATCTCGGCCGGAATGGTCCTGTAGTGGCTCGTCATCAGGAAGACGGTGAACGGGAGGAACTGCGCGACGTAGGCCAGGATCAGTCCCGGGTAGGTGTCGACGAGCCCGCTGTCGGCCATGACCCTGGTGAGCGGCACCATGATCACCTGGAACGGGATGAACAACCCCGCGAGACAGCCCAGGAAGATCACCGAAGAACCTCGGAACCGCAGCTGACTCAGCGCGAAGCCGGCCATCGACCCCAACAGCAGCAGCAGGAACACGGCGCATGCCACGACGATGAACGAGTTGACGAAATACCGCGCCATTCCGGCGTTGACCCACGCCTCGGCGATGTTGTCCCAGCGCAGGGAATCCGCCGGGGAGAACCGGTCCAGGATGTAGTCGCGCCGGGTCTTCATCGCGACGTTGACGGTGAACACGAGAGGATAGATCGTCGCCAGCGCGAGGACGGCCATCGGAACGGCGGCCATCCACCTGGCCAGACGCATGCCGAGCATCAGTCTTGCCTTCCCGCGCGGCGGAGCAGAGTGATCTGCAGGAGCCCTGCCACGAGCATGACGACGAAGAGGACTGTCGAGGCGGCCGAGGCGAGCGCCGGCCGGTTCATCTGTCCTTGTTGGTGCCAGATGTAGAACTCCGGCAGGTAGGTCGATCCCTCCGGGCCCCCGCTGGTCATGATGAAGAGCAGGCCGAACATGGACGTCAGCATCCCGATCATCGTGGTCACGAAGACGAACTGAATGGTGCGCGTCAGGCTCGGGATGATCACGTGCCAGATGATCTGGCGGAGCGACGCGCCGTCCACGCGGGCGGCGTCCAGCAGCGCGGCGTCCAGAGTGCTGAATCCGGCGAGGAACACCACCAGGGCCATCCCGAACGTCGCCCATATGTGCACGCCGACGACGGTGAACATGGCGATGCGCGGATCGCCGAGCCAGTCGACCGGGCCGACGCCGATCGCCCCGAGGGCGGCGTTCAAGGGGCCGTCGAACCCGAGCATGAGGTTGAAGATCGCGCCGACGATCACCGGTGAGAGCACAGCCGGGAAGAAATAGACGCTGCGGTAGACCCGGTGCCCCGGAACGCGCAGATAGATGAAGGTCGCGAGCAGACCCGGAATCGCCACCGCCACGGGAAGCAGCAGCACCAGCAGCCCGACGTTGCCCAGCGAGGTGCGGAACAACGGGTCGCCGGCCAGCTCCAGGTAGTTGCTCAGGCCGACGGGGGCTCCGTTGAGCTCGTCGTCACCCGTGAAGGAGAAGTTGACCCCCAGGACCAGCGGCCACAGCCGCAGCACCACGATGATCAGTACGGCCGGGGCCACCAGGACGTAGGGCGCGAGGCGCTCGGCGCGCGCCCCTCGTCCTGGTGGCCGGGCAGCCGTGTGGGCGCCCCCGCGGCTTTCCCGCTGCTTCACGGTCGCTCCGCCGGCCTGCCCGGAGCCGGCCGCCAAGGACGATGGACCTCCGATGGGCACGCGGTCAGCTCTTCCGGTCGGAGGCGGCCAGCTGCTTCACGGCCTTGTCCACGGTGGTCGACCCGCTCAGGAGCTGCTGGGACAGTCTTCCCATCAGGTCCAGGGTCTTGGAGGACAAGGCCACGTGCAGGGCGGGCTTGCCGGTCTTGATCTCGGACACGATCGTGGCGACGGCCGGGCCGGCCTGGGAGACGTCGATCGTGGTGTCGGACGCGATCGCGCCGGCCTTGGAGTAGAACGCCGTCAAGGCGTCGGTCGAGGTCAGGGATCGCACCAGATCGGCGGCCAGCTCCGGGTCCTTCGTCCACTTCGCGACCGCGTAGCCGATGCCGCCGTCGTACGG
This sequence comes from Nonomuraea sp. NPDC049480, assembly GCF_044465905.1. Taxonomy (NCBI): domain Bacteria; kingdom Bacillati; phylum Actinomycetota; class Actinomycetes; order Streptosporangiales; family Streptosporangiaceae; genus Nonomuraea; species Nonomuraea sp. NPDC049480. The sequence goes on along the minus strand of NZ_JBITMD010000003.1, from coordinate 334,987 downwards.
AAGGCTCGGGGTGGCTCCGTCGGCGACGACGGGGGCCCGCATGACACCGATCTTGTCGGGCGGCAGGAACTCGCCGAAATCCTTCCAGTGCCCGATGTCCGACATCAGCCCGATGATGTGAGCGGCCTTACCGGTCTCGAAGACTCTGAAGATGTCGGTGAACATCGCGGTGGAGTTGGCGCCGTCGTTGTTCAGCCCTTTGTCGCCGGTGTCCTTCCAGAGCTCGAAGATCCGCTTCACGTGAGGAGAGGTCCAGTCGCGCTTCCCGGCGATCCAGTCGTCGTACTCCTGAGGCGTCAGGATGCCGGATCCGAGGCCCGACATGAAGAACTGGATTCCGAAGCCTTCCTTGTTACCGAGCGCGAAGCACGTGGCCCCGGTCGCCTTCTTGATGGCGGCGCAGCCGCTGACCAACTCGTTCCAGGTCTTGGGCGGGTTCGCCGGGTCGAGACCGGCCTTCTCGTAGAGCGTCTTGTTGAAGTAGATCGGGTGCCCCTGCAAGGTCACCGGTGCGGCGTAGATCTTGCCGTCCTTGCTGAACGCGTCCCAGCCCGCCAGCCGGCTCTTGTCCTCGGCCACGTACTGGTCCAGCGGAAGGAGTGCGCTGACCCGGTCGCGGATCTGGCCGCCCCCGTTGAAGAGCATGACGTCGGGCCCCTTGCTGGACTGGATCGCCGTGCCGAGCAGGGTGTAGTACTGGTCGAACGGCTGGGCGACGAACTCGACGGTGACCCCCGGATGCCGCTTGGCGAAGTCGGCCTTCGCCTTCTCGATGTAGGCGGCGGCGACCGGTTCACCGGACTTCCAGTCCCAGACCACGAGCTTCTGCTGCTTCTGCGGCGACTCTGCGGACGGGGACTCCGTCCGGGTCGCGCTTCCGCAGCCGGCCACGGCCAGTCCCACGACCATCACGGCCGACCACAACGCCCGCTGCTTCATCGCTGCTCACTTTCCGAAAGCGGCACCTGGACCGGCCGTCTCCCGGGGAAACATAATTCGTATGACGTCTTAGGTCAAGACAGCTCACGTATACTGACGCGGTGGCGCTGTCACGTGCCAGGCCACCCGGAGGGGGATATGACGGCATCGGAGGAAACGGCCGGCAGTGTCCCGGTGCCACCGGCCTGGGTACGACGCCCTGCCAGTCTCGCCAAAGCGGTGACAGCCGAGCTGGTGGAGCGCATCGTTCGCGGTGTGCACCCGCCGGGCACGCCCCTGCCCCCCGAGCCCGCGCTGTGCGAGGCCTTCTCCGTGAGCCGTACCGTCGTCCGGGAAGCAGTGAAAGTCCTGCAGGAGAAGGGGCTGGTACAGGTCCGCCAGGGCTCCGGCACCATGGTGACCCCACCGGCGATGTGGGACATGCTCGACGAGCTCGTCCTCGCCGCGACCATCGTCGAGGACGCGAGCCTGACGATTCTCGACGACCTCGTCGTCACACGGCGCGTACTGGAGTCCGACATGGCGAACGTCGCCGCCCGCCTGGCCGGGCCGGACACTGTGGAGCAACTGCGCGCCCTGGTGGATCGGATGGACGAGCTCGTGGACGACCCGGCCACGTACGCCGAAGGCGACCGCGCCTTCCACGACACGATCATGCAGGCGTCGGGCAACCGCATCGCTCGTGGCGTCGTACGGTCGCTGGAAAGCCAGGTCTTCAACACCGCCCGCTACATGGGCCGGACCGAGCGGGCCTTGTGCGTGGCGTCGAACCTCGGCCATCGCCGCATCTACGAACGCATCGCCGCCCACGATCCCGAGGGCGCCGCCGAGGCGATGTTCAATCACATCACCGAGGCCTGGATCGTCCGCCGCAGCGGAACGGCCGATCCCGTACGGCTGCGGCGTTAGCACCGGACGCACCCCGTGAGACCGGCCACCCCGCCCGGGCAGGGCAGGGGGCAGCCGGCCGGCTTTTTCATACGAAACGATTCGATTGACGGACCGTGAAAGTTTCATCGCGGCACGTCCGTGGTGACGACGGCCGCTTCCCCTGGCCAGACGCGGGATCGACGGGGTGTCTCAGACGAGGGGCACCCAACGTCGACAAGGCCGAGCCTTGACAGGCCTAGTCACGGTCATATTTGCTCCGCTGCACCGTCGCCTCCAACACCGCGCGGAAGAAAGGAGATCCGATTACGGCGGCGTTGAGTGAGCGCTAACACTTTGACTGCTCGACCGGCCGGCCGATATGCGCCGAGCCGACGAATTTCGATCGGCAGAACGCGGCGCGCCGCGTCGACCCGGTATTCACCGAGTCGGAGACGAGAAACGCCGGCCGCCGACGGCCTAGCCGCCGGAAAGGTGGAGGAAGTGGCTTCCCATTTTGCGTGTGTCACCACGAGAACGGCAAAGGAATTTGCGTGATGTCGAGGCTTAGGTCCCTCTTAACCGTCATCGCGACCACGGCACTGCTCGTCGTCCTGACCACGACTCAAACGGCGCTGGGCGACAGCGCGACCCCGTCGCTCGCAAAACAGAGCGCTCTCGCGCCCACCGCGGGATGCGGCAAGACTCCGACGCTGAGAAGCGGTACGCAGTCGATGACGACCAGCGGGAAAAATCGCAGTTTCATCCTGAGAATTCCGGACAACTACAACAACGCAAACCCATACCGGTTGATTTTCGGATTCCACTGGAATGGGGGCACCGCCAACGATGTCGACTCGGGCGGAACCAGTGGGTATCCCTGGTCCTATTACGGGCTCAGGGCATTGTCGAACAACACCGCGATCTTCGTCGCGCCTCAGGGCATCAACAACGGCTGGGCCAACTCGGGCGGCGAGGACGTCACCTTCGTCGACGACATGATCCGGCGGATCGAGGCGGACCTCTGTGTGGACACCTCCCTGCGCTTCGCCCTGGGCTTCAGCTACGGCGGTGGCATGAGCTACGCGCTCGCGTGCGCCCGGGCCACGGTCTTCCGCGCGGTGGCGGTCTACGCCGGCGGGCAGCTCAGCGGGTGCAGCGGCGGCACCGAGCCCGTCGCGTACATCGGACTGCACGGCCTCAGGGACGGGGTGCTCAACATCTCCGCGGGCCGGTCGCTGCGTGACAGGTTCGTCAGGAACAACGGCTGCACGCCCCAGAACCCGCCGGAGCCGGCGCAGGGCAGCCTGACGCACATCGTCACCAACTACTCGGGGTGCCGGGCCGGGTATCCGGTCGCATGGGCGGCGTTCGACGCGGGCCACACCCCCGGTCCCGTGGACGGGAGGCCTGGCGACTTCGAACCCGGCGAGCGTTCCTGGACCAGGCCAGTGGTGTGGGAATTCTTCGCGCAGTTCGGAGGCGGCAACCCAACTCCGCCGGGGAACGCGCTCAAGGGTGCGGGGTCGGGACGCTGCCTTGACGTCGCCGGGGTGTCGCAGGCGAACGGCGCGCAGGTGCAGATCTGGGACTGCAACGGGCAGGCCAACCAGCAGTGGACCTCCACCGGCTCCGGTGAGCTGCGGGTCTACGGCGGCAAGTGCCTGGACGTGAACGGGGCCGGGACGGCGGACGGCACCGCGGTGATCATCTGGGACTGCAACGGCCAGAACAACCAGAAGTGGCGCCTCAACGCCGACGGCACCATCACCGCCGTCGGGGCGAACAAGTGCCTGGACGTGTCCGGGTCCGGCACCGCCAACGGCACCAGGGTGCAGATCTGGACCTGCCACAGCGGCACCAACCAGAAGTGGACCAGCGTCTGATACTGACAGCCTGTGACAGCTGACGACGCGCCATCGCCGGGGCCACTCATCGCCCCGGCGATGCCTTCCGCCCGCAACCCCCATGGGCTTGGAGAACCGAAATGGCTGATTTATCGCGAAGACAAGTGCTGAGATTCGGCGCGGTTGGAGCTGGAGCCGCGCTGTTGCCGGGACAGTGGACGGCGACTGCCCGGGCCGCGTCGGTGCCGCCTCCGCAGGTGCGCGCCGCGAACGATCTGGCGCTGTGGTACGACGAAAGCGCCGGTACGGACTGGCTGCGTGCGCTTCCGATCGGAAACGGCCGCCTGGGCGCCATGGTGTTCGGCAACGTCGACACCGAGAGGCTGCAGCTCAACGAGGACACCATCTGGGCCGGTGGGCCGTACGACCAGAGCAACACGAGGGGTGCGGCGGCGCTGCCGCAGATCCGGCAGCTGGTCTTCCAGAACCAGTGGAGCCAGGCCCAGAGCCTGATCGACCAGAACATGCTGGGCAATCCTTCGGCTCAGCTGGCGTACCAGCCCGTGGGCAACCTGCGGCTGACCTTCGGCAGCGCCACCGGCGTCTCGGAATACAACCGCTGGCTGGATCTGACCACGGCCACCACGACGGTGACGTACCTGCAGAACGGCGTGCGGTATCAGCGCGAGGTGCTCGCGAGCGCGCCGGATCAGGTGATCGCCCTCCGCCTGACCGCCGACAGGCCCGGCTCCATCACCTTCTCCGCGACGTTCGACAGCCCGCAGCGGACGACGCGGTCCAGTCCGGACGGCACGACGGTGGCGCTGGACGGCCTTTCCGGCGACCAGAGGGGTCTGTCCGGCAAAGTCAGGTTCCTGGCACTGGCCCGGGCCGTCACCGAAGGCGGCAGTGTCACCAGCTCCGGCGGCACGCTGCAGGTGAGGGCCGCCGACAGCGTGACGGTGCTGGTCTCCATCGGCTCCGGCTACGTGAACTACAAGGACGTCAGCGGCGACTACCAGGGCATCGCCCGGCGTCACCTCAACGCCGCCGTCGCAAGAACCTACGACGATCTGCGTGGCCGGCACGTCGCCGACTACCAGCGGCTGTTCGGGCGCACGACGCTCGACCTCGGCCGCACCGCGGCGGCCGACCAGCCGACCGACGTACGGATCGCGCAGCACGCCAACAGCAACGACCCGCAGTTCTCAGCGTTGCTGTTCCAGTACGGCCGTTACCTGCTGATCTCCTCCTCGCGTCCGGGCACCCAGCCCGCCAACCTGCAGGGCATCTGGAACGACTCCCTGACCCCGTCCTGGGACTCGAAGTACACCCTCAACGCCAACCTGCCCATGAACTACTGGCCGGCCGACACGACGAACCTGTCGGAGTGCTACGAGCCGGTGTTCAGGATGATCAACGACCTCACGGTCAGCGGCGCCCGCACGGCCCGGGTGCAGTACAACGCCGGCGGCTGGGTGACCCACCACAACACCGACGGGTGGCGGGGCAGCTCGGTCGTCGACGGCGCGACCTGGGGCATGTGGCAGACCGGCGGCGCATGGCTGGCCACCATGATCTGGGACCACTACCTCTTCACCGGCGACCTGGAGTTCCTCCGGCAGTACTACCCGGCCATGAAGGGGGCGGCGCAGTTCTTCCTGGAGACCCTCGTGCAGGAGCCAAGCCTGGGGTATCTGGTCACGAACCCGTCGAACTCCCCGGAACTGACCCACCACGCGGGCGTCAGCGTGTGCGCCGGACCCACGATGGACAACCAGATCCTGCGGGACCTGTTCAACGGCTGCGCCAAGGCCGCCGAGCTCCTCGGCACGGACGCGAGCTTCCGGGCGCAGGTCCTGGCCACCCGGGACCGGCTTGCACCCATGAAGGTCGGCTCACGCGGCAACATCCAGGAGTGGCTGTACGACTGGGTCGAGACCGAGCCGAACCACCGGCACATCTCCCACCTCTACGGCCTGCACCCCAGCAACCAGATCACCAAGCGCGGCACCCCCGCGCTGTACACCGCCGCACGGCGGACCCTCGAACTGCGCGGTGACGACGGCACGGGCTGGTCGCTGGCCTGGAAGATCAACTACTGGGCGCGGATGGAGGAGGGCACGCGGGCGCACGACCTGGTCCGCGCCCTCGTGACGACGGCCCGGCTCGCGCCGAACATGTTCGATCTGCACCCGCCGTTCCAGATCGACGGCAACTTCGGGGCGACGTCCGGCATCGCCGAGATGCTGCTGCAGAGCCACAACGGCGAGCTTCACGTGCTGCCGGCGCTGCCGGCGGCCTGGCCGAGCGGGAAGGTGCAGGGGCTTCGGGGGCGCGGCGGCTACACCGTGGACGCGACGTGGAGCTCCGGCGGGGCCACCGAGATCCTCCTCAGGTTCGACCGCGACGGGACGGTCAGCGTACGCAGCCGGATGTTCGCCGGAACCTACCAGGTGGTCGACACCACGACCGGCGGTACCGTCAGCGTCGACAAACCCGAGAGCGACGTCATCAGACTGACCGGCCAAGCCGGTCGTACGTACCGCATGACCGGGTCCGGCCCCGCGCCGGCGAGCTACGTGCGGATCGCCAATGTCACCACCGGCCTGGTGCTGGACAGCGGCGGGAATGTCGCCTCCGGGTCGAACCTCAAGCAGTGGAACTGGGACGGCAGCACCAACCTGCACTGGCAGCTCGTGGACCTGGGCGGAGGGTGGTACCGCATCGTCAGCCGCGCCAACGGCATGGTCGCCGACAGCTGGGGCAACACCGCCAACGGCGCCAACGCCAGGCAGGCGGCGTGGAGCGGCGGCGACAACCAGCAGTGGCGCCTCAGCGACATGGGCAACGGCCGCTACCAGATCGTCAACCGCGGCACCGGCACGGCCCTCGACGGTATGGGCAACAGAACCGTCGGGTCCTCCGTGGCCATGTGGACGCCGAACAACAACACCAACAACCAATGGACCATTACGGGCGTGTGAAACCCGGCGCCCCTCGCAGACCTCAACCCAACGCGCACCGGCACCCGGGACGCGCGCACGGCCTCGGCCGGCAGGAACGCGGTGAAGGGGATCAGCAGCATGGCCTGGATCGTCACCACCTGGTTGCCGGGCGCCGCCGGGCCGACCGGGCCCGTCACCCGCGCTGCTGATGTGGTTCGCGGTAGTGTCGAGATCAGATTCTCTGAGCGGCGACGTCGCTTTCGATCCCGATTCGTCGTGTGCGAAGTCGGAGGTGATCACGGTGCACCAGCTCTTATGACGGCCCCAGCCCGGGGGCGTCACGGAGCCGGAAGGTGACCGTATGAGCAAGACCGACAAGACCCGGCCCAGGTGGGTGCGGATGGCCGACGCGCCGCTGGTGACCTGCGTGCCCGTGCATGATCATCGCTTCGGGCCGTGCACGCTGCCGGACGAGGTCACTCCCGACGGCGCGAACTGGCGCAGGGGCGGCTGTTACTGGAGCGCCCCCGGCTACCACGTGCTCGTTTGCGAAACCAGGGGCGGATTGATCTTGCTGGGAACGGCGCCGGTGCTGATGGCGTAGGCCGCGTAGGGCGGCCGGCCTCGGGAAGCCGGCGCGAGACTGAAGCTCAGGCCGGCGGCTCCAGCATGGGCACGAGGAACCGCCGGGCCACCGCGGCCAGTTGCTCGTCGTCGTCCAGGTTGATGATCGCACTGGGGATCGTCAGGAAAGAGGTGGAGATCCGCACCATCATCTCGGCCACGAGTTCGACGTCGAGGCTGCTCGACACGTTGCCCGCACGCTGCTCGCTGCGGAGCTGGCCGGCGACGAAATGCCGCACGGTGGCGAGGGTCTGACCCCCGTCAGCCGTCATGGAGGGGACCAGCAGGTCCGGTTCCGTGGCGATGAGTCCGCCGATCAGCGGGTTGCCGCGAATGGCCCGCAATGAGCTCACGAAGCCCAGCACCACCCTGTCGGCAGCGGTGCCGGCTTGTTCGATGTCGATGAGGAACTGGTCGAAATAGCGGCGGAACTCCCGGCGCACCACGTGTTCGATCAACGTGTCCTTGGTGTCGAACCGCCGGTAGACCGTGATCCGCGACACCTTCGCCAGCCGGGCGACGTCCTCCATGGTGGAGCGCCTGATGCCCATCCGGCAGAACTGCTCGTACGCCGCGTCAAGGATGCGCGTCCGTAGCTCGTCGCTGTCGTCGACGCGCTCGACGGCATCGAAGTAGGCACGCTCCAGCAACGAGTCCGACGGCGCCATGAATCCGGACAGCACAGATTCCACGATCACCTCCTGTAGGGATTCTGCCTCAAACGCGGTCTTGTGATGCTCGTCACACTGTGCTCTGATGATGATACACAGATTCATGATTTGTTTCTCAGTATCATCCATTTTCTCGCATGCCCTGAGCGGGACCCCACCTCGAAGGAGTGCAGAGCATGGCAGAGTTGAGCAGGCGCGAGGCACTGATCTCGGGCACCGCCTTGGGAGCGCTCGGCGCGTTAGGGATGGTCTCCCCAGCCCAGGCGGACTCCCTGTCCGGCGACTGGACCTGGCCGGCCAGTGGTTCGATCGCAGGTTCCGGCAGCGGCGCCGACCCCCGATGGGTGTGGGACGACGTGGCCGATCCGCTCCTCGCCTCACTGCTCGACCGCGGTGCCATACCCGAGGTCAACCGGCTGCTGTACGACTGGAACCGCAACGACCAGCCCCTGCCCGCGGGACTGCCGGAGGATCTGCGGGCCTTCATCGAGCAGGCGCGTCAGCTGCCGTCGTGGGCCGACCCCACCATGCTGGATGCCGGGGCGCGGTTCCACGCGCTCAAGGGGAACTACATCGTCGTCCTCACCATTGTCGGCGCCGGGATGCTGGCCACCGCCATCCCCAAGGAGGCACGCGCTGTCTATTACTCCGCGGGCGGTGCGGATCTGAAAGACCGGATCGCCAAGACGAACATCCTGGCGTACGCGGTCAGACCACAGAACGCCTGGGGTGCCGGCGGCACGGCCGTGGTCGAGGCCGTGAAGACCCGGCTGGTGCACGCGGCGGTGCGGCACCTGCTGAAGTCGTCTCCCCACTGGTCCGGCCCTATCCCGATCAGCCAGGAGGACATGCTCGTCACGTGGCACACCCTGGCGACCTACTCCATGCGCGGGATGCGGGAGTGGAAGGTGCGCATTTCCCCCACTGAGGCCGCGGGGTACCTGCACTCGGTGCAGATGCTGGGGCACATGCTCGGCATCAGGGACGAGTTCCTCCCCGCCACCTGGGACTCCTCCTACGCCCAGTCGGACCTGGTCCTGCCCAGGAACATGGGGCCGACCCGGGAGGGGGTGGAGCTCAACGCCATCCTGCGGGACATGCTCGCTGAGCTGACCAGCCCCGGCGGCATCGACAAGCCTCTCGTCAACGCGTTCTCCAGGTACCTCACCGGCAACCAGGTGGCCGACTGGAACGGCATCCGACGCGAGCCGCTGTGGGACCCGGTGGTCAAGACCGCTTGGCCGCTATTGGTGCAGTTCCGGGAGGGTCTGATCGGGCTGCCGCTGGTGCCCGCCGCCGCCTGGCTCCTCGACGAGATGGTCAAGAAGTGGACCACGTACTATCTCACCAAGGGGGCACAAACCAAGATCGTGATTCCGACGGGCAACCGGCCCAGCTGATCACGGTCCAGGGGTGCCGCTCGGTTCCACAGGTCTGCGGCCCGTCGCCTCGAGAGCCTCCTCGAAGCCTCGTTCTGGCGGCGTCATTGGAAGCCGGCCACGTTCTCCTTCGTCACCATCTCGGTGCCGGTGTCGATGATCGCCGGGACCCTCTGGCCCCGGGCCGCGGCGACCGCGGTCTCGATGCCGATCGAGCCCATCTTGGCGGGGAACTGGGCGACGGACGCCGCGACTTCACCTGCGGTGATGGCCTTCAGCTCGCCCGGTGAGGCGTCGAAGCCCACCAGCACGAGCTCGCCCGGCTTCTTGCCGGCGGACTTGACGGCCTGGAGGGCGCCGAGGATCGGCGGCCCGCAGGCCCCGTAGATGGCGGCGATGCCGGGATGAGCGGCCAGGATGTCCTGGGCGGCGTTGAGCCCCTTGGTCTGGTCGCAGTCGGTGGCGGGTTTGGAGACCACGGTGACGCCGTCACCGAGCGTGGACAGCATGCCGGTGACGCGGTCGTCGAGCGAGGGGTTGCCGAGCCGCCCCTGCAGCACGGCGATCGTCGAACCGGGCTTGACGCGCTCGGCGAGCCAGGCGCCTGCCAGCTTGCCGCCCGCGAGATTGTCGGTCGCCACCACCGACGACTTACCTGCCCAGCCGGGGATGTCGTTGTCCACCAGGACGACCTTGACTCCGGCGTCCACGGCCTTCTGCAGAACGTTCTGGAGGTTGGGGCTGGTCGGCGTGATCGCGATGGCCTTGACCCCCTTGGCGAGCATCGACTCGATCTGGGCCGTCTCGCCTTCGTCGTCCGTGCCGCTCTTGCCCTGGCCGAAGAGGACCTCGACGTCCGGGTGGTCGCGGTTCCAGGTCTTCACCGCGTCGACCATGGTGTCGTAGAAGTCGACCGGGAACTTGGTGATGAAGCCAACTTTGATCGGTTCGGCGGCGCCGGGAGACGCCCCGGTCGTGGACGTACCGGAGCCGGTGGAGCAGGCGCCGAGACAGAGCGCCAGTGCGAGGGCCAGCGAGGCTGACCGGAGGTGTGGAGCCATTGTTCTCATCACTTTCGGGAGGGCGGTGGCGCGGAACGCCGGAGGGAGGTCACGAGTCGCCTCCGACGATGAGCGAGACGAGCGCCTGCCGGTTGTCCGGCGTAGGCGTCATCTCGCCGACCTTGCGACCGCGCCGCAGCACCGCGGCTCGGTCGGCGATCTCGATCACGTGGTCCATGGCATGGGAGATGACGATGACGGCGTGGCCCTCCTCGCGCAGGCGCAGGATGAGGTCGAGCACTCGCCTCGACTCGCGCAGCCCGAGCGCCGCCGTCGGCTCGTCGAGGATCACGACCTTCGACGCGAACGCCGCGGCCCTGGCCACGGCGATGGCCTGCCGCTGGCCTCCGGACATCAGACCGACCGGGGCGTGGGGGTCGGCGATCCCGACCTGGAGGCGTGTCAGCAACTCGCCCGTCGCCCGGGACATGTCCCGGCGGCGCAGCAGCCGCAGGCCGCGGGGAAGCCAGCGCGGCCCGGAGGACTCCCGCCCGGCGTAGAAGTTCGCGGCGGGATCCAGATTGTCGAACAGCGCGAGGTCCTGGTAGACGGTCTCGATCCCGAGGGCTCGGGCGGCGGCGGGCGAGCCCGTCGTCACCGCGACCCCGCCCATCTCGATGGATCCCGCGTCCAGCCGGTGCACGCCGCTGATGCACTTGATCAGCGTGGACTTGCCCGCCCCGTTGTCGCCGAGGAGGGCGAGCACCTCGCCGGCGCGCACCTCCAGATCCACGCCGTCGAGGGCGAGAACGGCGCCGAAGCGCTTGGTGGCGCCGCGAACGGCCAGGACGGGCGTCATGACCGCACCGCCTGCGCGACGCGGAAGCGGCTTTCCAGCCGCCCTCGGACGACGTCGGACTCGACGGCCATGACGATGACGACGCCGATGACGATCGGCTGCAGAAAGGCGTCGACGTCGAGCAGGTTCATGCCGTTCCGGATGATCCCGATCATGAGTGCTCCCACGAGTGCGTTGCCCACGCCGCCCCGGCCGCCGAGGAAGCTCGCGCCCCCTATGACCACGGCGGCGATCGAGTCGAGCTCGGCCAGGTCGCCGAAGGTCGGGGAGCCGGCGTTGAGCCGGCCGGAGGTGACGATCGCGGCGATCCCGGCGGCCAGGCCGCTCAGGACGTACACCGAGATCACCACCCGGTCGACGGGGATCGCCGCCCGCCGGGCTCCCTCCGGGTTCCCGCCGACGGCGTAGATCCAGCGCCCCCACACCATCCGCGTGGTGAGCAGGACGACGGCCAGCGCCACTGCGGCGACCAGGAAGGCCGAATACGGCAGCCAGCCCGCCGAGCCGCCGCCCGTCGCCTGGACGATCTCGGGCATGCCCTGCTGCGGTTGCCCGCCCGACAACCACAGGGCGAGGCCCCGCGCCGCGCTCAGGGTGGCGAGCGTGATGATGAAGGGGTGGGGCAGCCGCCCCAGGACGTAGCCCATGCCGTTGATCGCGCCGACCGCCATGCCGGTGGCCAGCATGGCGAGGACGACGACCGGTCCGGACGGTGCGGCGGAGTAGACCAGGGCCCCGATCACGGAGGCGAGCGCCAGCGTCGATCCCACGGACAGGTCGATCCCCCTGGTGAGGATCACCAGGAGCTGCCCGATGGCGAGCACCGCGATCACCGCGCTCTGCGCCAGCACGTTGCCCACGTTGAGCATGGTGAGGAACGCGGGTGACAACATGCTCATGATCACGACGAGGAGCAGCAGGATCAGCACCGGTCCGAGCCGGATGGCCAGCAGCGCGAGCCGCAGCGGATCGCTGCCCAGGCGGCGCACGGCTCCCGCCTCGACGGTCACGTCACCGCTCCGGACGGGTCGTCGTGAGTGGTCGGCGACGTCGTCCGCACCCGGCCGGAGGGGGTGTCCGGGGACGCGTCCCGGCTCCCGGCAGACAGGGATTCGCTGGGGGCGGTGTCCACCCGCTTCCCCGACTCGTACGAGCGGATCACGGCGTGCGCGAGCTCGAGCGCGCGACGCCCGGCGCGGGCGTGGACGGGCGGCGGATCGCCGGCGCGCAGGGCGGCGAGCACCTCGTCGACGTGCCGGTCGAAGGTGGCGTGGAAGCCCCGGTCGTCGTCGTTGAAGTAGCCCGCCTGCCACACCCGGCTCGTCTCGTCGCCGGCCGGCGTGTAGGTGTAGCGGCGGACGGTGTCCTCGACGAGGATCCGGCCGCGGGTGCCGTTGATCTCCAGCAGGTGGGTTCCCGGGTAGGCGTACGAGGAGTCGTACGTGCCGAGTAGCGTTCCCACCGCCCCGCTCGCGAACCGCACGGCGATCGCCATCGTCGTGTACGGCGGTCCGCCGGTCATCTGCGCCGTCACGGACGCGATGGGGCCGCACAGGTGCTCGACCATGTCGAAGCCGTGGCACTGGGTCTCGATGAGGTTGGCGTGAGGGTGCCGGCTGGTGCCCGCCTCTCCGCCGAATCGCCAGGTCGCGAAGACCAGCCGGCCCAGCTCGCCGCGCTCGATCGCCGCCGCCGCCAGCCGTACGGGACGAGCGTAGCGGTGGTTGAAGTTGATGGCGAAGAAGAGCCGGCGGGCCTCTGCCTCGGCGATCAGGACGTCCGCCTCGTCGAGCGAGAAGACCAGCGGCTTCTCGACCAGCAGCGGGATCCCCGCCTCGACCAGCAGCTGGGTGGTGGCGAAGTGGTCTTCGTTCGGCAGGCACACGGAGATCAGGTCGGGCCGCTCCTGGACGATCATCTCCTCCACGTCGAGATAGGGGCGCACGCCGAACCGCCGGGCGCGCTCGACGGTTCGCTGCTCGGTCCGCCCTACGATGGCGCGCAGCTCGGCGTCCTCGCGGCCGGAGAACACGCGTGCGTGGTGGAAGCCCCACCAGTCGCCGGTGCCGACCACCGCGACCCTGGTCCGATTGCCGTTCACTGTCGTCTCCTCCTTGCCAGGGCGGCCTGGACGAGTACGACCAGGACGAGGAAGGTGCCGCTGACCACCTGCTGGTAGGCGGAGCTGAGCGTGCCCACCTGGTTGATCAGGTTCTGGATCACCTTGAGCAGCAGCACGCCCGCGATGGTCCCCCCGAGCGATCCGGCGCCGCCGGTGAGCAGCGTGCCACCGATCACGACGGCCGCGATGGCCTCCAGTTCCCTGCCCTCGCCGAGAGTGGGCAGCCCCGAGGCCGTCTGTGCGGCGATGAGGACTCCCGCGAGGCCGGCCAGCAGGGAGCTCAGCACGTAGACCCGGACCCGTATGCGGGCCACGGGGAGCCCCATGAGCTCGGCGGCGTGCCCGTCCCCGTTCCCCGCGGCGAAGACCCGCAGGCCGAACCGGGTGCGGTTGAGCACCACGCCGGCCGCGGCGAAGACCGCGAGGGCGATCAGCACCGGAACCCCGACTCCGAGGACACTGGCCTGTCCGATCCGGGTGAGGGCCAGGTCGGCCGGGATGATGTAGACCTGGTTACCCTCCTGGGAGACCGCGAAGGCCAGCCCTCGGGCGAACAGCAGGGTCGCCAGGGTGACGACGAACGGCGCCAGCCGGGCCCGTCCGATCAGCAGCCCGTTCACCAGGCCGATCAGCCCGCAGACCGCCAGGGGCAGCAGGACCGCGCCCGCCGTCCCCCAGCGGGAGCCGTACGCCGCCAGGACACCGGACAGTGCGAGAACGGACCCGACGGACAGGTCGATCCCGCCGGAGAGGATCACGAACGTCATGCCTGTCGCGACCAGCAGCAGGTAGGAGGCGTCCAGCGCGATGGCGCTGAGGTTCCCCGGGCCGGTGAAGCTCGATCCGAAGGTCAGCGACCCGAGGAGGATCACCAGGACGAGCACCAGGGTGGCCCCGTGCCGCCGGGCGAGGACCGCCAGCCACGTCCGCCGGGTGCCGGCCGCCGGAGAGAAAGAGGCGGCACGCTCAGCCTGTCCGGTCGTCACGTCCCGCTCCTGTCCCGCTGCGCGTACACGGCGGCCACGATGATCACCGCTTGGATCATCCGGGCGGTCGAGTCGTGCAGGTCGTGCTGGATGACCGTGGCGATGATGAGCTGCATCAGCAGCGCCCCCATCAGCGTGCCGAGGATCCGGACGCGGCCTCCGGCAAGGGGCGTGCCTCCCACGACCACGGCGGTGATGGCGCTCAGCTCGATCAGCAGCCCGGTGAACGAGGGGTCGCTCGCGCTCTGCCGCCCGGTCGTGAGCACTCCCGCCATCGCTGCGAGCACCCCGCTGATCACGTAGACGGCGACCAGCGTCCGCCGTACGGGCAGGCCGGCCAGGAGCGCCGCGGGCCGGTTGCCTCCCACGGCCAGCAGCCTGCGGCCGAACGCGGCGCGGCGCAGGACGAACCCGGCGGCGGCGGCGACCGTCAGGGCCATGAGCACGGGCAGCGGGATCCCCAGCACCTGCCCGCCGCCGATGGCGGCCAGCGTGGGGTCGAAGATCTCGACGAGCCGGCCGTCCGCGAGCACGAGCGCCACCCCCCGTCCGGCTACGAGCAGCGCGAGGGTGGCGACGATCGGCTGGATGCCGTAGGCGACCAGCCCGCCGTTCACGAGTCCCACGGCCGCACCGGCGAGCACTGCGACGGCGACGGCGGGCCAGGGCCCGTAGCCGAGGTAGAGCGGCAGCAACGCCGCCGCGATGGCCATCGTGGAGCCGACCGACAGGTCGATGCCTTCGGTGCCGATCACCAGTGCCATGCCGAGGGCGACGATGGCCACCGGGGCCACCTGGACGAGTTGGAGCCGTAGGTTCGCGACTGTGGCGAAGTTCGGCGTGAACACCAGGTTGAACGCCAGCAGGAGGCCGAGGGCGAGGTAGACCCCGTAATCGGGCAGCCAGGTCACCCGCCCCGCCGCGCCCGTGCGGCCGGCCACGGTCGGCTCAGTCATCGAACCGCCCACCGGCAGCTCCGTCCGGGACGGCCGCGATCAGCTCCATGATCCGCCGCTCGCCGATCTCCGCGCCGCGCAGGACGCCGGCCGCCGTCCCGTCTCGCAGGACCACGACGGTGTCGGCGCCCTCCACGATCTCCTCCAGCTCCGCCACCAGGAGCACGCCGAGGCCCTCTTGAGCGAGCTCGTCGATGAGCGCCTGGATCTCCGCCTTGGCGCCGATGTCGATGCCCCGCGTCGGCTCGTCGAGGATCAGCACCGCGGGATGGAGACATAGCATGCGGGCGAGCAGCACCTTTTGCTGGTTGCCTCCGGACAGCTCGCCCACCTTCTGGTCGGGCGACGACACCTTGATCCCGAGGCGGCGGACGAACGCGTCGACGATGCGGTCCCGCGCCCGGCGGGACACCAGCCCGCCCCGGGTCAGGCGGGGCAATGCCGCGAGCGTGATGTTGTCACGGACCGACAGCCCCGGCACGATTCCCTGGGCCTTGCGGTCCTCCGGCACCATGCAGACACCCGAGCGGATGGCGATGGCGGGGTTCCAGCGTCGGCGGGTGCGCCCCGCCACTTCCACCGACCCGGCGTCGAGGGGGTCGGCGCCGAACACCGCTCTCACCGTTTCTGACCGGCCGGAGCCGAGCAGGCCCGCGAGTCCCACCACCTCGCCCGGGCGTACCTCGACGGAGACGCCGTGCAGAGCGTGCTCGCGCACGAGGTCCTCGGCCCGTAGAACCGGCGCGGCGCGGCCCACCTCGTGGGCCTCGCCGAAGCTCGTCACGCCGTGGCGGCGCACCTCGGCCACCGGCCGGCCGAGCATCGCGGCGACCAGGCCGATGCGGGAGGTCTCCAGGACGGGACCGGTATGGACCAGACGGCCGTCGCGCAGCACGCTGACCCGCTGGCAGACGCGGAAGACCTCATCCAGCTTGTGAGTGACGTAGAGGATTGCGATGCCCTGCTCGCGCAGCACCTCGATGACATCCGCGAGCCGGTCCACCTCGCGCGGGGCCAGTGAAGAGGTCGGCTCGTCCATGATCACCAATCGGGCGCGGGCACTGACCGCACGGGCGATCGCCACCATCTGCCGGATGCCGAGACCGAGCTCCCCGAGCGGCCGGCGGACGTCTACGGCCACGCCGTACCGGGCGAGGACCTCGGTGGCCTCGCGCCGCAGCCGCGACCGGTCGAGCAGCCTCAAGCGGGTGATCGGCTCCCTGCCGAGGAAGAGGTTGTCGGCCACGCTCAGCAGCGGGGCGAGCTCGACCTCCTGATAAATCGTGCTGATCCCGGCGTCCTGGGCGTCGGCGGGCCCGGAGAAGGACACCGGCTGGCCGAGGTAGCGGATCGTGCCGTCCTCGGGTCTGTGCACCCCGGTGAGCACCTTGATCAGCGTCGACTTTCCCGCCCCGTTCTCTCCCACCAGCGCGTGGGCCTCGCCGGCGTCGAGCCGCAACGAGACCTGGTCGAGGGCGAGGGTCCCGCCGAACCGCTTGGAGATGGCGTGCGCCTCGCACACCGGTTCATTCATGTGCCCGCTCCCGGACGTCGTGGGGGCGGTCCAGGCCGCCCCCGCCTCAGTAGGCGTTCGCCAGTTCGGCCTTGGCGTTCTCAGGGGTGTACTCCTTGTCGGAGATGATCGTCTTCGCCGGTACGCCCTTGCCTGCGTAGAAGTCCTCGAGCGCCTGGAAGGCGAGTGGTCCGAACCGTGGGTTCGACTCGATGACCGCGGCGATCCAGCCGTCGACGATGCCCTGGACCGCACCACGAGTGCCGTCGATCGTGACGATCTTCACGTCTCCCGGCTTCTTGCCCGCCGCCTTGAGCGCGGCGACGGCGCCGAGGGCCATCTCGTCGTTCTCCGCGTAGATGGCGCTGATGCCGGGGTTGGCGGAGATGAGCTGCTCGGTGACCGCGCGGCCCTTCTCACGGGTGAAGTCGCCGGTCTGCTCGGCCACGACCTTCAGCGCCGAGCCCTTCGCGGCGAGCTGATCCTTGAACCCCTTGGTCCGGTCGACGGTGACGTTCACCCCTGAGGCTCCGAGGAGGATCGCGACCTCTCCCTTGTCTCCCGTCGCGGTGATCATCGCATCGGCGGCTCGGGCACCCTGCTTGACGAAGTCGGAGCCGATCCAGCCGACGTAGTCGACGCAGGCCTTTTTGGTGGTGAGCAGCCGGTCGATCGTCATGATCGGGACTTTGGCATCCTGGGCCGCCTTGAGCGCGGGGTCGAGCCCTTCGGAGTTGAGCGGCGAGATGATCAGAACCTTGGCGCCTTGGGCGATCATGCCCTGGATGTCGGCGATCTCCTTGTTGAGGTCCGACTGCGCGTTCGTCGTGATCAGCTTGACGCCCCGCCGAGCGGCCTCGTCCTTGATCGACCGCGTCTCAGTGATCCGGAACGGGTTCGCCTCCTTCTCCGACTGCGCGAACCCCACGGTGACGTTCTTCAGATCGAGCTTGGGCACACCGCCGTCGTACCGCTCCGGAGTGCACAGCGACGCGTCTCCAGAGGTCGCCTCCACCTGCTGCTGGGCAGACGCGCCGGCGTCCGCGGGGCCGTCGCCGACGGACTTGGTGCAGGCGCTCAGCGTGAGCGCAAGCAGGCCGGCAGTGGCCGCGGCCGTAATTCTGCGGGGCATCAAGTGACCCTCCTTCCGAGGGAACGAGCACCACCTGCCATGATTTGCATTGTTTTGACAGGAAGTTGGGAGGATGATAGCCACGGCGGTCACCGATGTGTCAATACGCGTCGCCAGGACAACGTGCGGCAGTAGGCCGCTTGGACGCCTGCAGGCTGGCTATATATGGCAACGGCGGAGGAGGGGTGTTGCTGACTCGTTACGCGACCAGAAAAGATGTCAGTTCGTGTCAGAACTCATCGGTTCATGTCAGCAATGTGGACGTCGACCTGTGCGCCGACAAGCCGGTCCACCATGACGGACTCCGCCTTCGGGTCAGTGACCAGGACACTCATGCGCTCGGTGGACACGGTCTGGCACATCGTGTCGTGACCGATCTTGGAGTGGTCGGCGAGGACGACGACCTCGCGGCCGGCCGCGGCGAGGGCCTGGTCGGTGGCGGCGGCGAAGACGTTGGGCGTGGTCAGTCCCCTCTCGGGGGTGACGCCGTCGCCCGACAGGAAGGTCTGCGCGCCACGCAGGCCCGCCAGGTGCTGCTCGGTGATCGGCCCCACGAAGGCGTGGATGGACCGGCGCAGCGTGCCGCCCACCGCGACGACCTCGACGTGGGGCGCGTCCATGAGCGCCTCGACCACCATGGTGGAGTTGGTGACGACGGTGAGGGCCGGCAGCTCGGCGAGCCGACGGGCCAGCGCCGCGGTGGTGCGCCCGGGACCGAGCAGGACGGCGGTGCCGGGCTTCACGAGCGTCGCGGCGTGGGCGGCGATGGCCTCGCGCTCGGCCGCCACCGCGTCCGCGGAGGCCGGACGCGACGCCGTGGGGAAGACGGGCCGGGTCACGCCACCCCGAGTGGCGTCCAGCAGGCCCTCGCCTACCAGCGACCGCAGGTCCCGCCGGACAGTGGACTCCGAGGTGCCGAGCGCGCCGGCCAGCTCCCGGAACGAGGCGTACCCGTGCGTATGCACGTGCTCCAGGATGCGGCGTCGCCGCTCTGCGATCAGCATGGGACCGGGCTCACTCATCTATGGTCAGGCACCTCTGAGACGCTACTTTACTCCAGAAGTTGTCAACAGCGGTCAATTGGCGGAACCGGACATACGTCGCATCGTACGGCTCGCGCTCACTGTCCGGCAGGTATGTCCGGGGCGGGTACGACCGGTGGACCACCTCGCGCAGCTCGCCCAGAGAACCGATGCCCCCGTGGGCCATGACCTGGACGAGGAGGTTGCCGATACCGGTCGCCTCGACCGGCCCCGCGAGCACGGGGCGCCCGCCGATGTCTGCGGTAAGCCGGCACAGCGTGTCGCTGGCGGCACCGCCGCCGACGAGGTGTACGGCCTCCACCGGACGGCCGGTCAGCTCCTCGGCCTGCTCCAGGACCAGGCGGTAGGAGCACGCCAGGCTCTCCAGGATGCATCGCACCATCGCGGCCCGGCCGTCGGGCACCGGCTGGCCCGTCGCGCGGCAGAACGCCGCGACTTGTGCCGGCATGTCCTCCGGCTTCAGGAAGCCCAGGTGGGTGGGATCAATCAGCGGGCCGAAGGCCGGCGCAGCCTCGGCCTCGGCGACCAGGTCGGCATACGAAGCGCCGGTCCCCCAAGCTCGGCGGCACTCCTGGAGCAGCCAAAGACCGTTGAGATTGCGCAGGAACCGCACGGTGCCGAGCACGCCGCCCTCGTTGGTGAACCCGGCGAGCCGGGACTCCGGGGTGGTGATGGGCTCGG
This sequence comes from Nonomuraea sp. NPDC049480, assembly GCF_044465905.1. Classification (NCBI taxonomy): domain Bacteria; kingdom Bacillati; phylum Actinomycetota; class Actinomycetes; order Streptosporangiales; family Streptosporangiaceae; genus Nonomuraea; species Nonomuraea sp. NPDC049480. Next base: position 315,419 of record NZ_JBITMD010000003.1, on the reverse strand, counting down.
CCGTCTCCACACCGACGAGCGACCACGTGCCGCAGGAAACGTACCCGACTGTGCCAGAGGAGCCGCTCGAACCGGAGACGACGGGGAGCGCCGCAACCGCCGACGCGGTGTCATGACCGGCCACGGCGACCACGACGGCCTCGCCTGGCCGCCCGGATTCGTCCCGCAGCGGCCCGGCGACCGTGCCGGGCTCGACGATTTCCCCGCCGAACAGACGCGACGGCAGCCCGAGCCCGGCGATGAGGTCGCCGGCCCAGCGGCCGGTCCGGGCGTCCAGGAGCTGGCTGGTGCTCGCGATCGTCCGCTCGGTGAGCGTCTCGCCGCTCAGCCAGAGGGTGAACAGGTCCGGTAACATCACCAGCCGATCGGCGGCGTCCAGCAGCGGCGACCCGGCGTGCGCGAGCAGCTGGCACGAGGTGTTGATGGGCAGCGGCTGCACACCCGACACCTCGTAGTGCTCCTGAGAGGAGACCAGGGCGGTCAGGCCGGCGGTGTACGGGTCGCGATGGTGCCGGGGGTTGGCCACGAGCCGCTGATCGCGGTCGAGCAGCCCGAAGTCGTTGCCCCACGCGTCCACGCCCACGCTGACGACCCGACGCTCGCCGACAACACGCCCGATCCCGGCACGCGTCTCCGCCAGCAGGCGGAGAACGTCCCAGTGGAGCCCGCCGAGAATGCGAACCGGCACGTTGGGAAAACGATGGGCCTCGCTCACCACGAGACGCTCGCCGTCGAACTCCCCTGCGAGCACCCGGCCGCTCTCGGCCCCGAGGTCCACGGCGACGTAGGTGGGCACAGGCTGAGCCTATCCTGCTCACGGCGCTCGGAAGGTGCCGCAAGGTCACGGTTCGAGGGGCGACCGCGACCACGGTCGCCGGTCGCTTGGGCGGCACTACGGATCACCCGTGACGTGGGAGTTCTGGTTCAGCGCCCCGCCCGTGGACCGATGCCGCGCTCACCCACTCGACGCACGGGTTTCTGCCAGGAGCAAGGTGTTCAAGGTCGGATAGTCGAATCCACCTTCCAGAGCGCTCGCCGTGCCCTGGGTGAGCAGCTCGCGCGCGGCGCGTGCGGCCAGCCCGTACGCCGCCTCCGCGATCGAGGACCCGGCGCTGATACGGGCCACGCCTACGGCGGTCAACGAGAGCGCCTACATGGCGGAGATCATCCGTGCGGGGATCGACTCAGTCGGGAAGGGGCCGTCGGAGGCGGCGCTCGCCATCGGCATGACACCGCGCTCCGCGATGAGATGGATCTCTCCCGCGGACCATCGCAGCCCTGACCGCGTCCGGCTCGCCGATCATCCCGCTGCCGCCGGCGTCGGAATGGGTCGGCCACGCGCAAGTCGTCGGGGGTGCCACCTCAGCAGGGAGCGATCCTCGCTGCGATGGCGCCTCCGCCATGGTTTCGCTGATACCGGAAGATCCCCAGGCCGGCATGTCCTGAGGTGACGAGGGACAGGGTCAGTTGGTGCCCCGATGCGGCGGGGGGCAACATCTCGATGTCGCCCCTCATTGAGCTGACCCCATCCTGAAAGCTGCTGGTCAGTGGGGCTGGCGTGGGTTGAGGCTGGGGTGCTCGTCCCGGTCAGGGCGTGATCGGTGGCAGGTGATCGTCCGTCATCACTGGATCTCGGCGTTCAGTCGAAGCTCTTCCCGGCGGCATTGACCGCGCGGTGCCGACACCGCGGCCGGCGGTGACCTGCCCGCTGGTCCCGCTACGGGCAGTCACTCGTGGCGGTGAGGCCGAGGAGCGTTACCGTGATAGCGCATGATCGATGCGTTCGAGCGCCTCAGTCAGCACCTTCCGGGGGCAGCCGACGTTGAGTCGGACGTACCCCTCTCCTCCGGGGCCGTAGACCCGGCCGTCGTAGAGATTGACAGCCGCACGGTCGACAAGGAACTGGTGCAGCCCGCCCACACGAGCGTCAAGCTCACGAGCCTCCAGCCAGACCAGGAACGATGCGTCCGGCGGCATCGGCGTGATCTCGGGCAGCCGCTCTTGGACGAACTCGTGCACGAAGGCCACGTTGCCCTTGAGATATTCGGTCAGCCGGTCGAGCCACGGACCACCCGTAGTGTAGGAAGTCTCTAAGGCCAGACGGCCGAAGTAGTGCGCGTTGATCATGAACGATGCCCGCATGGCGTTCAGCAGTTCGGAGCGCAGGGATGGATCGGCAACCGAGAGTGTGGCCGATGGCAGGCCGGCAAGGTTGAAGGTCTTCGTGGGAGCAGTGCAGATGAATGCTCGGCGGGCGGCGTCGCTGCTGATCGAGGCGTAGACCACGTGGGGCCGACCGTTCAGTCGGATGTCGCAGTGGATCTCGTCGGAAATCACCAGAAGGTCGTGGCGCGCACAGATGTCGTTCACGGCGAGCAACTCGTCGGCCGTCCAGCTCCGGCCCGAGGGATTGTGGGGATTGCAGAGCAACAGCACCTTCGCGCCGGACGCGGCCAGCTCGGCCAGGTTGTCGAGGTCGAACTCGTAGCGGTTGTCGATGAGCCGGAGCCGGTTCACGAGCAGCCGCCGATGGTTACCGGTAATGGCCTCGAAGTTCGGCGAGTAGACCGGTGATTGGACGATCACCCCATCTCCAGGGGCGGTGAAGGTGCGCAAGATTGCTGCGACCGAGGACATGATCGCAGGGGCCGGGAGGAGCGTTTCCACCGGTGGTGTCCAGCCGTGCCTGACGGTGAACCAGTTCTGCACAATCTGGAAGTGTTCCGGGTCTCGCAGGGTGTAGCCGTAGATGCCGTGGTCCGCAGCGGCGCGCAGCCGGTCGATGACGGTCGTCGGCGCCCGGAAGTCCATGTCGGCCGTCCATAGCGACAGCAGATCCTCGCCCCGGACACGCGGTGAAAATTCGTCCCATTGGTTAGCCCATTTGGCTGACCCAAAAGTGACGCGGTCGTACACCGTGTCAAAGTCGGGGTCGGCGCCGTACTCCGCGGTGGCGGTGGGCCTGGCTTTTGGCGGTCTGGTGGTCATGCGAAAAACTTCTCCACTCCACGGGCGACACGGCAGTCTGCGTGGTCGTGGCTGCGGGGCCGATCCGGAGCCACGACCACCGGCTAGGTACGGGCTCAGCCGTTCTGGCCGATGCCGGCTTTGATGAGTTCCGGGATGATCTTCTTGCTCTCGTCGAACGAGATCAGCACGATGGCGTCCGGGTCTTGGGCCTTCACCTTCTCCACCTCGGCCGTGTAGTTGGCTGCGTTCGCGTCGTAAAGGGCATAGGAGACGACTTTGCCGCCGGATTCCTCGTAGAAGGAGCGGACGTTCTTCGCCAATGCCTCTCCGTAGGCGTCCTGCCGGGCGAGGATTGCGATGTTGCGGTGACCGTCCTCGCTGATGGTCTGGGCCATCACCTGCCCCTGCAGGACGTCGGAGGGGGCCGTGCGGAAGTACATGCCATGGTCGGGGTAGGTGTCGAATGCGGTCGAGGTGTTTCCGGCCGATATCTGGACGACGCCAGCCCCGGTGATCTTGTCGATGACCGACAGCGACACCGACGAGGAAGCGGCGCCGATGATGACGTCGGCACCACCGCGAAGCAGTTTGTCGGTCTCGGACGGCGCAATGTTCGGCGACCCGTCACCGGAGTCGCCCTTCAACTGCTTCACATCCTTGCCCAGCACACCCCCGGCCTTGTTGATTTCGTCAATGGCCAGGTCCACGCCGGCGAACTGCGGGGCGCCGAGGAAGGAGCTGTCCCCTGTGGCAGGGAGCAGGGTGCCGAACGTAAGGGTGCCGTCCCCCTTGGGGATTGGGCCGCTGACCTTCTGGTCGGCTCGGATGTTGGCTTGGTCCGGAGTGGTGCCGTTGACGTAGCCGACATTCTTGTAGTTGTTGTCCTGCCCGAATTGGTAGATGCCGACGGTCGCCGCGGACGGGCTTCCTGTCGAGTTCATCTTGATCGGGCCAGAGGCGCCGTCGTAGTCGATGTCCGTTCCGTCGGCGAGTAGGTCGGCGCACTGCTTGAAGCTGGTGCACTTTGTCCCATCCCGGGTAATGCCGATCTCCTTCTCGGCGATCGCCTTGCCGGAGTCGTTCTTGGCGGCGACCGCAGCCAGGGCTGAGAGGATCGTGGCGTCGTAGGCCTCCGGAGCGTAGGTGAAGTCCTTCACCTTGCTGTTGATCTTGAGGATCCTCTGCCGGAACTCGTCGCCGATCTTGCCGCCGGGCAGGGTGGCGCGCACACCGTTGAGAGTGCCCGGCTCGAAATCACCGGAGTAGTCGGCGGTGTTGCCGTCTACGAAGTAGAGCTGGGTGCCCGCCGTGCCCGCCGTGCCCGCCGTGCCGGCTGTGGCCGGCGTGGCTGACGGCTCGCTGCCGGCTGCGGTGGGGCTGCTGCTGGAACCGCAAGCGGCCGTTGCCAGCGCGGCGGAGACCAGAACGGCGATACAGGTGATGCGTCTGGGGAGCGGCATGGAACCTCCAAGTGTGGGTGAGGACCGTTGCACCCTTGGTGTGGCGCACGGCTGTGTCGTGGCGGATTTCAGGAGCGGACGCGATGGGAGGAATCGACCGGCAACATGTGTGGTCGTGGCCCTAGATCCGCCTGCCGTCAGGTGTGTTGTCCGCCTGGGCGGCGTTGGTCAAGGTGCCGAGATACAGCTCGATCACCCTGGGGTCACGGGCCAGCGACTGGCCGGACCCGGTGTAGGCGTTGCGTCCTTGGTCGAGGACGTACCCGCGGTCGCAGATCTGCAGGCAGCGGCGTGCGTTCTGCTCGACCATGACGACCGATACACCGGTGCGGTTGATGGCTCGGGTCTGGACGAACACCTCGTCCTGCATCGCCGGGGACAGGCCCGCTGAGGGTTCGTCGAGCAACAACACGGAGGGTTCCATCATCAGAGCCCGGCCCACGGCCACCATCTGCCGCTCACCGCCTGACAATTGTCCGGCCCGCTGCTTGCGGCGCCGGCCCAGCGCAGGGAACAGGTCGGTCACGAACGCAAACCGGGGGGCGAACTTCTTGGGGGACTGATAGCACCCCATCCGCAGGTTTTCCTCGATGGTGAGCGACGGGAAAATGTTGTTGGTTTGCGGGACGAAGCCGATCCCTTGGGATACCAGTGCGTCGGCGCGCTGGTTCGTGATCTCTTCACCCCGCAGGCGAACCGTCCCGGCGGTGATCTTGACCAGCCCGAAGAGTGCTTTGAGCAGCGTCGACTTGCCGGCGCCGTTGGGTCCGATGATGCCGACCAACTCGCCGGGTTGGCAGTACAGATCGGCGCCATTCAAGATGTTGACTCCGGGGAGGTACCCGGCGATCACATTGTCGGCGCGAAGGGCTGCACCCTCGGCCGCCTGCAGATGCCTTGTCTGCGCTGCCCGGTCGATCTTCGGGGCGTTGGGATCGGTTTCAGCCACGATCTCGCCCTGATCGGTGACCCGGGAGTCCGATGGGCCGTGATGGGCAGAAGTCATCTCGGGACCTCCCGGTCGACCATCTGCACGGCGTGGTCGTGCGCGTGCTCGACCTGGATCACGTGTTCGAGCTCGCTGATGTCGGTGTCGTGGCGAGCTCCGAGGTAGGCATCGATGACACGTTCGTCGGACATGATGGATGTGGGGGGTCCCTCGGCGATTACCTTGCCCTGGGACATGACGACCACCCAGTCGGAGATCTCTCGCACCATGTCCATGTCGTGTTCGACGAACAGGACGCTCATTCCCTGGTCCCGCAGCGACTTCACATGCCCGAGCAGGGACTGCTTCAGCGCTGGGTTGACGCCGGCCATGGGTTCGTCGAGCATGACCAGATTCGGTTCGACCATGAGCGCTCGCGCCATCTCGAGCAGCTTTCTCTGGCCGCCTGACAGGGACCCGGCGAAATCTTCCTCCTTGGCGTCGAGCTTGAACCGCTTGAGCAGGTCTCGGGCCCGGTCGGTGATGTCTCGTTCCTGCGCCCGCCACAGGGCGGGGAGCGCGGCGGCCCACAAGCGTTCGCCACGCTGACCTGTGGCGCCCATCCGCATGTTCTCCAGTACTGTCAGTTTCGAAAGCACTCTGGTCAGCTGGAAGGTCCGGACCATGCCGAGGCGTGCCACTTTGTAGGCTGCCTTGCCTTTGAGCGGTGTCCCGTCGAAGGACCAGGAACCGGCATCGGGTTGATCGAAGCCGGTGAGCAGGTTGAAGAACGTGGTCTTGCCTGCACCGTTGGGTCCGATCAAGGCGGTGATGACCCCGCGTTGGATTTCGAGATGGTCCACGTCGACCGCGGTGAGGCCTCCGAAGGTGCGGCGGATTCCGTTCACGACCACAACGGGGTCACGTTTGGCAGCGCCAGGCTCATGCGGCACCGACTGCAAAGCAGTCCGGCACTCGCGCATCGACCTGTTCTCCCCCGCGGCGGAGTCGGGAACCCGTGGCTGGGACGTATCACCGGCAGCTGGGACGTCCTTGGGTGCGGTGCCCGAGGAGAGGTGGTCAGTGGGGAAGTTGTCAGCGGGCATCGAGCGCGATCTCCTTTCGATCACCGAAGATGCCTTGCGGCCGGAAGATCATCAGCAGCATCAGCACCAATCCGACCAACATCAGCCGGATGATTGATGCTTGGTCGGCGTTCATGAACTGCGCGACGACCGGGTAGCCCGCCAACTGCGTCAAGATCGATCCGAGGAACGACAGGATCGCCCAGAACATCACCGCGCCGACGATCGGACCAAGGATCCGAGCGGCGCCACCGAGGATGAGCATGGTCAAGGCGATGAAGGTGAAGTCCAGGTTGAACGTGTCGGCCTGGACCGAAGCGGCTCCGAACGCGCCCACGAAACCTCCGGCGCATCCGACCACTCCACCGAGGATGAGGGCCTGGATCTTGTAGCCGTAGACGTTCTTGCCCAGAGACCGCATCGCATCCTCGTCTTCACGGATGCCCCGGAGAACCCTTCCCCACGGTGATCGCATCAGAGCCCAGGTGAACAGACTGATCATGATGACCAGGCCCCAGCCGACTATGACTGTCCACAGCTCCTCCCGGCTGTAGGTCAAGAAGAAGCCGTCGTAGTTCGGCAGCGGGTTGAGGCTTCGGAACCCCGCGGTAAAGCCGGTCACGCCGTCCTTGCCGTGAAAGTACGTCCGGAACGACGTCCCGAACACAAGTCGTAGGATTTCTGCCGCCGCGATGGTGACGATCGCCAGGTAATCCGCCCGAAGACGCAGGGTAGGGATGCCCAGTATCAGCGCCAACGCCACGGTGAAGGCGATCGCGAGCAGGATCGCGAGGACGGTGGGAATCCCGCTGGTGGCGATCGCCGCGCCCATGATGTAACCGCCTACCGACAAGAAGGCGGCCTGACCGAAGTTGAGCAGCCCGGCGTAGCCGAACTGGATGTTCAAGCCGATCGCAGCCAAGCAGAACGAGACGGCCACATAGCCGAAGCCGTCATGCAGTGCCCCCGTGACGGCGCCGATGATGTCCATGTCCTCACCCGATCCTTTCGGCGCGGCCGAGCAAGCCTTGTGGTCGGACGAGCAGAACCAGCGCCAGCAGAACCATCGCGCCTGCGAACTTGAGTTCCGATGGGATGACCAAGGTTGAGGTCTCGACGAACAGCCCGATGATGATCGAGCCGATCAGCGCGCCCCAGACTGATCCCAGACCTCCGACGCAGGTAGCGGCGAAGATCAACAGCAGTACCTGCGCTCCCAGTTGGTAGGACACCGATTGGGAGAATCCCAAGAACGCCCCGCTCAGTCCCGCCAGCGCGGTGCCCACGATCCACACCGTGGCTACGACACGATCGACCTTGATCCCCGTCGCAGAGGCCAGGGCCGGATTGTCCGACACCGCGCGCGTGGCGCGACCGATCCGGGTGTACTGCAAAGCAAGAGTGACCGCGACGAGCGCAAGCCCGCTGATGGAGATGATGACGACGTCCCGCATGGTGTAGGTGAACAGGCCGAAGGCGTCTCGGCCGGCGGGCGTGACGTATTCGCGGTAGGTCAAGGCGCGGCCGCCTGTGAAGTACTGGTAGAAGTTCCGGAGAAAGAACTGCAGACCGATCGAGATGATCATCATGGCGATAAGTCCAGTTCCGCGGCGTCTGAGTGGCCTCCACAAACCCTTTTCGTTCAGGTAGCCGAACAGTGCCGACAGTGCCACCGCCACCGCCACCGCCACGACGATGGGCAGCCCTACGACCCGGTTGCCGAGATAGGTGGCGAATGCCCCGAAGGTCACCAGCTCGCCGTGGGAGAAGTTCGACAGTCCCGTCGTGCCGAACACTACGGACAGGCCAAGGGCCCCCAATGACAGCACCAGGCCGAACAGCAGACCGTTGTAGAGCAGTTGGGGGACCTGGTCCCACACCGTCGACACTTGACGCGTATCGGGACCGAGGGGGAAGTTGACGGTGATCGTGCTCAAGGTGCCCGTTGGCCGCAAGGTGTTCGACGCTCCGTCGCGGATCTGCACAGCGTCGGGAAGCGTCTTGGTGTCCAAGATGACGGCCAGGGTGCCCGAGTCGCTGCCGGGCACAGTGATCGCGAACCGGCCTTGGTCGTTACTGACGCCCGTGTAGGTCTTACCCGTACTGGACTGGACATTGATCTTCACCCCAGCGACCGGTGCGTTGTTGTCGGCAGAGTTGCGCAACGTTCCCTGCACGGTCCGATCAGCAGCCGCGTACGTCGGAGCGCCCATTGCCACGACGCCGAGCAGGGCGATCGAGAGCATGACCGCTCCCAGCAGTAGTGACAGGCGAGCAGGATGGCGGCGTACGCGCCAACGTGCATGGGGTGGTGTCATGGCCGCTCCGAAATTGCATGGCGGGATATCTGATCGGCCTGCGACGGGTGGGCCGTCAGGCAGCGACGACAGCGTGGGGAGAGCGACGACCGATAGCACTCTGCCGCGGGCTGCGTCGGCCGTACCGCAGATTTCGGGTGACCGATTCTCGCGGTTCTGGAATGCTATGCGCCCCCCATTGCGCGGTCCAGTCGTCGTTATCGATGCGCACTCATCGATATTTTCGACCAATCAACGGAGAAGAAACCGATCCAGTGCTGTGACCGCGTAGGCGCCGGGCTGGTGGTCGTGGCGGTTGGACGTGCGGTGACGTCCATTCGACGCAGCCAGACCCGACGGCTCCCCCGTCCACATCACCAACCGCGCCCACGCGAAGATCCGCGCCCTCGGCGAACAGGCCGTGGCCACCCTCAAAGCCTGGCGGCTCCTGCGCAGCTGCGTGCGATACCCCGCATCACCAGCCTCGTCCCAGCCGTCCTCACCCTTCACCTGGCCTGCTCAAACGAAGGTTGACAACGGCTCACGCTCTCGTTGGACATGCCGCAAGACGAGGCAGTCTCGCGGTGCCTCAATGCGGGGCAGCAAATGTTTTCGCGTACGATCGGTTGTCTCAAGCGACGAATCGGTGGTCACGGGCGGCGATTGGTGCGTGATGTACGACCTTCACCGGCTTCGGTTGCTGCGCGAACTCAAGCACCGCGGCACCCTTGCAGCTGTGGCTTCGGCCCTCTCGTACAGTCCTTCGACCATCTCTTCGCAGCTTTCGCAGTTGGAGGCCGAGGTGGGTGTCCCGCTCCTGGAACCTATGGGACGTCGGGTCCGTCTGACGCCCGCGGCGGAGATGCTGGTCGGACATATCGAGGTGATCTTGGACCGGCTCGAGCAGGCTGAGGCCGATATCGCGCGGGCTAAAACCGTGCTCGAGGGGGACCTGCGGATTGCCACCTTCCAGACTGCTGCTAAAACTCTGGTCCTACCTGCCGTAGAGCTGCTTCAGCGCGAGCATCCGCAGCTTCGCGTCTTCGTGCATCAGGAGAACGAACGCACACCGCTGCGGGCGCTTGTCGCGCACGAATTCGACCTGGTCATCGCCGAGGAGTACCCGGGAGAGCCGCCGTCGGCCCTGACCGGCCTGCACACTCAGCTTCTCCTCGAGGATCCTCTTCTTCTGGCCACCCCACCGGACGGCGAGCCGCCGCAACTCGCAGCTCTCGCACACCTGCCTTGGGTCATGGAGCCCGAGGGCAATGCCGCCAGGCGCTGGGCCAGCGCTGTCTGTCGCCAAGCCGGCTTTGAACCCCACGTTCGCTACCAGTCGACCGACCTCACCTTCCATGTGCGATTGATCGAAGCCGGGCAGGCGGTCGGATTCCTACCCAAACTTGCCTGGGGCGTCCACGCTCCTACAGTGACACTCACCGAGCTGACGCCGCCGAACGCTCGGCGCGTCCTCATCGCTACCCGCGCTGGCAGCCACCATCACCCGGCCGTCGTTGCTGCCCGCGTCGCGCTCGACCGAATCAGCCGCAGCGCACGGGATCTGACCCGGAGTTGACGCCCGAGGGCGCCTCGCGTTCTCGCCCGCAGCCGCTCGGCCGGGGCGCTTCCGTGGCCGGACACCGGTCTGCTGTTCCTCGGTCTCCAACGTCGCCGGCCGGAACCCCATCGTCGCGTGCACCTGCGCCCACGGCGGGACGTACCGCGCCGGCGAAGCTCTGTGATGGCTGATCCCTCATTGTGTGATGAAACGATGACAACGCGGTTGACCACAGGATTCGTCTGATTGCCTACGGATCATGCAACCGACGAACCCCTCTCCTGGCTCCCCGTTCGCCCAAGGATCCACTGGCCGCCGTGGTGCCGGAGTGATGGCGGCCGTGGCCGTCGCGGCCGGGGCCACGCTGGCGGCCTGCGGCGCATTCACCGCAGCCCCCGGCGACGGACCGGCTGCGACGGACGCGCCGGCCCAGCACGCCGGTCAGGCCGCGACCAGCGTCAGGGTGTTGTGGATGGGCGACTCCATCGCGGGCGCGGAGGCCCCGGCCGTGGAGGCCGCGCTGAAGGCCAGCGGTGTGCAGTTCAAGAACGCCACCTCTGACGGCGGCGGCAACATCGTCGCCGGTGATCATCCGGTGACGGCCGTGGCGGCCAAGGACACCTGGAAGAGGCTGAAGGACGACCTCGCCTCCTTCGGGCCGACGGTGATCGCGTACCAGATCACCACCTACGACTGGGGCACGCCCCGCCAGCAACTGGCGGCCTACCAGAAGCTCTCCCGGACGGCGAAGGACGCCGGTGCCCGGCTCGTCCTGGTGTCCGCCCCGCCGTTCAAGATCGACGAATTCTTCAAGCCCCACGAGGACGCGATCAAGAGCGCGCCCGCGATGGCCGCCAAGGTCGCCGGCGTTCGCTATCTGGATGCCTCTGAGCTGTGGGGGGACGACTACGCCGCCGGCAAGGCCCAGCGGGCCAAGGACGGGATCCACTCCTGTCAGCAAGGGTCGGCGGCCTTCGCCACCTGGTTCGCCAGGCGGCTCGGCAAGCTGGCCGGCTTCACTCCGGCCGCCCCCGGCGCCTGGGCCACCGGGCCGTGGACCGGCGACGAGCGCTTCGTCAAACTCGGCTGCGGCTGATGGTTTCACCCTCCCGCCGCGCGCATATCGGCGCGCTCGATGGGCTGCGCGGGCTCGCCGTCGCCGCGGTCCTGCTGTTCCACGCCGGGCACATGCGCGGCGGGTTCCTGGGCGTCGACCTGTTCTTCGTCCTGTCCGGCTTTCTGATCACCGGTCTGCTGCTGGAGGAGCTCGCCGGGCGCGGCCGTATCGACCTGATGGCCTTCTGGGGGCGCAGGGCCCGCAGACTCCTGCCCGCGCTGGCCGTCATGGTCACGGCAACGTTGCTGCTGGCCTGGGCGTTCGCCCGGCCGGGCGTGCTGGGGTCCGCCCTGCGGGACGCGCCGTGGGCGGCCGCCCAGAGCCTGAACTGGCATTTCATCGGCGAGCAGATCGGATACTGGAACGCCTCCGGCACCCGTCTGTTCGCCCACCTGTGGAGCATCAGCGTCGAGTGGCAGTTCTACCTGGCCTGGCCCCTGGTGGTGGCGTTGGCCAGGAGGGGGCGCGGCGGGCAGCGGCGGGTCGCGCTCGTCGCGGTCGCCGGCGCGTTCGTCTCGCTCCTGCTCATGATCAGGCTCGGGGCGGCCGTGGACACCACCCGGGCCTACGAGGGTACCGACACCCGGGCCTTCTCCCTGCTCCTCGGCGCGGCCGCGGCCACCGCGCCCGTCCGCGACGCCGTGGCCGGCCTGTCACGCACGGCCGTGGACACGATCTGCGTCCCGCTGCTGGGCGGGCTGCTCGCGTCATGGGTGCTGACCAGCGGGGAAACGACCCCCGGCCTGTTCCAGGGCGGGATGTTCGCGCACGCCCTGGCCGGCGCCGCGCTGATCGCGCTCCTCGCCCACGCGCCGGACGGTCTGGCGGGCCGGGCAGTGGGCGGCGCCGTACCGCGCCGGCTGGGCGAGCTGTCCTACAGCCTGTACCTGTGGCACTGGCCGGTCTATCTGCTGCTGCCAAGGCCGCTGCCCTGGCCGCTCGGCGGGCTCGCCGGCTGGGGCTGGACGATCACTGCGATCGGCCTGTCGCTGCTGGCTGCGGTAGTGTCGAAGGTCGCCGTCGAGGACCCGGTACGGCTGCGCGCCGGGTGGGCCACCGGACGCCGCGGATGGGTGGCGATGGCCGTCGCGGGAGTGATGGCGGCGGGATTGTGGGCGGCGATACCGCGGCCGCAGCCGGGTGCCGGGACGGTCGATGTGAGCAGGCTCGGCCGGCTCTAGCCAGGTCACACCGGTGACATCGCGTCGAAGAGGAGGAACGACACATGCCGGGGGTGCTGTGCCGCGTGGCGACCGTCCTGGCCGCGGCGGTGGCGGTGGCGGGCTGCGGGATCACCGACACCGATGCGCTGCCCGCCGGTCAGCCGGTCCAGGGCGGCCTGACCGAGAACAGCGACCAGCTACTGCGGGTGTACTTCGTCACGCAAGAGGGCACCTGGCCGGTCTCGCGGCCGGCCCCGGCCGGAAACCGGCTGCAACGGGCCATGAACGCGTTGCTCGCCGGCCCCACGGCGGAGGAGCGGGCCCGAGGGCTGGTCACACACCTTCCCTCGTCGACCCAGCCGGTCCGGGCCACGACGACCCGAGGCCGGGTGGAACTGCGTCTGCCCTGGCAGGTACGCAACCTGCGGCCGGTGGCGGTGAGCCAGCTCGTGTGCACGGCCGCCGCCGCGGACGCCGGCGACGACCCCGTCGTCGAGGTGGTCGAGCCCGCCATGGACCGGCCTTGGCCGGTCAGATGCGACGAGAACGGATCGGCCGTACCAGCCGGCCAAGGAGCCTCCTCATGACCCGCGTGCTCGTGATAGAAGACGATCCGGCCGTACGCCGGGGTGTGAGCGTCGGCCTGCGCCACAGGGGCCACGAAACCGTGCTGGTCGCGACCGGTGAAGAGGGGCTGGCCGAACTCGTCGCGAGCGCCCCCGAGGTCGTGCTGCTCGACCTGATGCTGCCCGGCATGAGCGGCCTGGAGACCTGCCGCCGCATCCGCGCCTTCAGCCAGGTGCCCATCGTGATCCTGTCCGCGCGCGACGATGACGTGGACATCGTGGTCGGTCTGGAGGCCGGCGCCGACGACTACGTGATCAAGCCTGCCAGCACCGAGGTCATCGAGGCACGCATGCGCGCGGTGCTGCGCCGTACCACCCCGCCCGCCTCCTCCGACCAGACCCGCACCACCCACGGCGACCTGCTCATCGACCGGGTCGCCCTGCGCGCGCTCAAGCACGGCACGCAAATTGCGCTGGCCCCGACGGAGCTGAAGCTGCTGCTGTTCCTGTCGGCCGCGCCCGAACAGACCTTCAGCCGCCAGCAACTCCTGGAGCAGGTCTGGGAGCACACCTTCCACGGCGACTACCGGCTGGTCGACGCGTGCGTGATGAGGCTGCGGGCCAAAATCGAGGACGACTCCCGCAACCCCCGCTACATCCAAACCGTGCGCGGCTTCGGCTACCGCTTCGGGCCGCTGTGATTCACCCGTCCCTCGCTCGCGGCCTGCGAGCTCAGCTGGTCCTGGTGTTCCTGCTGGTCTCCGTGCTCAGCGCGCTGATCGCCGCCGCCATCATCTTCCGTCAGGGCCGCACCGCGATCGTGGAGCGCGCCCAGGCCGACGCCCTGCAGGACCTGCGCGCCCACCTCGCCTCCCGGACTCCTGACCTGCCCGCCGACCCCACCGAGACGGACCTGCGTACGCTGGCGCTGCAGTTGGACCGCGCGGCAGGCATCCGCGGCTGGCGCACCGCCCTGTCCTATCGCGGCGGCCCGCTCATCGCCGCCGGAGCGCAGCCGCCCCTGCCCGCGCAGTTGCGCACACAAGCGGCCACCGCGACCACCGCACTGGCCCAGCGCTTCCATCGCGGCCAGGCGCCCTGGCTGGCCGTGGCCCTTCCGGTCACCGCCGCCGCCCGCCCACACGCCCCTCCGCCCCTCGTCGTCTACGCCTCCTTCTCCCTGGCTTCCCAGCAGCAGGATGTGGACACCCTGGCGGCCGCCGCCCGCGCCGGAGCCCTGCCCGTCGCCCTGGTCTCCATCGTCCCCGCGCTGCTGGCCGCGCGCAGATTGCTGCGACCGGTACGGCGACTGCGGACAGCCGCCGAGCGGATGGCGGGCGGCAGTCTCGACACCCGCGTACGGGTCACCGGCAACGACGAACTCGCCGACCTCGGCCGTACCTTCAACACCATGGCGGCCACGCTCCAGTCCGACGCGGCCGCGCTGCGCGACATGGAAGCGCGGGCACGCCGGTTCGCCGCCGACGTCTCCCACGAGTTGCGCACCCCGCTGGCGGCCATGTCCGCCGTGACCGAAGTCCTCGACGCCGACGCCGCCTCCGGCCGCCTCGCGCCACTCACCGCCGAGGCGCTGCAACTCGTCTCCGACGAGACACGCAAGCTCAGCCGCCTGGTGGAGGACCTGATCGAGGTGTCCCGCTTCGACGCCGGCGTCGCCGTACTGAACCTTGACGAAGTCGACGTGGGCGAGCTCATCGGCAAGACGCTGGCGCTGCGGCACTGGCCCGACCGGGTCCGCACCGATGTTCCCCCCGGGCTGCGCGCCCGGCTCGACCCGCGCCGCGTCGACGTCATCCTGGCCAACCTCGTCGGCAACGCGCTGCGGCACGGCGGCACGGCGGTATCGGTGCTCGTCCAGGTCCGGGCCGATACCGATCAGATCGCCGTCACCGTCTCCGACGACGGGCCCGGCATCCCCGCCGGCCTGCTGCCCCACGTCTTCGACCGCTTCACCAAAGGTGACGCCGCCCGTACCCGTACCGACGGCAGCGGCCTGGGCCTGGCCATCGCCACCGAGAACGCGCGCCTGCACGGCGGCACTCTCACCGCGGCCAACGCCCCCCGAGGCGGAACCATCCTGACCCTTACCCTGCCGCGGAATCCACCCTGAGGAACGCCCGTTACGCGCGGCACCGAGTAAACGGGCAGGCCGCCCCCGGGGAAGAACGAAGCCAGGGCCGGCCCGAACTCCACCGCCGAGTCCACGATCGGCCCCGGTGCGGAGTTGCCGTCAGTCGCCCTCCATCACCGATGCCGGGGTGAGGATCCGGTTCTGCTGACTGCGCACGAGATCGCGTACCTGACTGCGGAACGCGGCGAACTGCTGATCGGCCATCAGCGCGGCTCGCCGCCGGGCACGATCCTCCCAGGAGGGGAATCCCCACAGGTACACCAGGATGTTCAGGGTACCGGTCTCGGTCTGGTAAACCCCGATCGGCTCGCCGGGATGATGGATCTGCGGTTGCCGCCCGTACTCCCGCCAGAGGCGCAGGTACTCGGTGACCCCACCTGGCCGGAGGCCGTAGTTGCGCTCTTCGACGATCATGGTTACTCCTGCTCCGTATCAGTGTTGGCCGGGCCGAGCAGCCTGTGGAGCCGGTCGACGGCCGGGCCGAGCGCGGCCTCGTCGGCGTGCGCCGCGACGTACCGGTCAGGGCGGGTGAGGACGAAGCGTGTGGAGTGCCGGGTGAACCACTCGCGCAGGTGCCCCTCGAGGTCCTCGACGACCTGCGTCTCCCGGTGGACGGTCGCGCGCCGCGCCCGGCCGGCGCGCGAGTCGACGACCTTGACGAAGGTGGCGCCGAGTGCGGTGAGGTAGTCGCGTTGGGCGCCGGAGAGGTGCTCGGCCGGGTCGGCCCCGAAGCCCACCACCGCGAACCAGGGGCCGAGCACGTCGTCCAAGCGCAGGACGTCACCCTCGGCGTTCTCGACCAGAGGCTGGATGAACACGCGCCCGACCGGCGACCGCCGACCGTGCCCGTCGGGGACCACGACGCCGTCGGTGTACTGCGGCATCGGCTTGAACCGCATCTGCAGGACCCAGTCGCGCACCACCGGCGCTCGCACGACGGCGTGGAGGAACACATCGCGTGCGGTCGCCACCAGGCGGCGCCGACGGGGTGGCGATCCTCGCCGGCCGGCCACCGAGTGCCGGCGACACCGAAGACGTCCGGCTGGCGCGTGAGGAGGCCAGCGCGCGACTGTCGGGCGCACCCCGAGCCGAGGCGGCCGGGCGATAGGGGTCGGCCCCTGGGACGAGGCCGTGCTCATCCACCTCGCCTCCGCCCTGGAAACGCCGGCCCCACGGCCGCAGCGCGCCCCGTACGCTTCACCGTCTGACAAGGGACTGTCCTGGCTCTCGCCGACTCAGTGGATCACTCAGAATCCGTGGCTAGACTGCGGCCATGACCGCGGAGCCGTCCCCCCTCACCATCGCGCAGCTCGCCGAGCTGGCAGGGGTCTCCACCGCGACGGTTTCCAAGGTGGTCAACGGCCGCTCCGAGGTCTCGCCGGAAACCCGTGCCGCCGTGGAAAAGCTCATCCGCCAGCACGGCTACCGTCGCCAGCGCCGGCGTCCAGCCCCGACCGCCCTGGTGGAGTTGCTCTTCCACGCGCTGGAGGGCGACTACCCCATAGAAATCATCAAGGGTGTCGAGGAGGTGGTGCGCGAATACCAGCTCCCGGTGGGAGTTTCGGAGTTACAGCCTGACCAGGCCTCCGAGCGTGGCTGGCTGGAAGGTGTGCTGCGACGACGCCTGACCGGCATCGGGGTGATCGCGGTGTTCTCCAGCCTGACGGAGGCCCAGCGTGAGCAGCTCGCTCGCCGTGAGATCCCGCTCGTGCTGCTGGATCCGACCGACGATTCCGCGAAGGGGATCCCGTCGGTGGGCGCGGGCAACTGGAGCGGCGGGCTCGCGGCCACCCGCCATCTGCTGGAGCTGGGGCACCGGCGCATCGCCATCATCACCGGGCCCGACTACGCGCTGGCCAGCCGGGCCCGCCTCGACGGCTACCGCACCGCCCTCGACATGGCCGGCATACCCGTCGATCCGCAGCTCATCGGCCGGGGCGACTTCCTCATCGAAGGCGGTCTGGCCCAGGCACACCGGCTGCTGCGCCTGCCGGACCCGCCGACCGCGATCTTCGCCACGAACGACGGGCAGGCCATCGGCGTCTATCACGCGGCCCGTCGGCTCGGGTTGCGCATCCCGGACGATCTGAGTGTGGTCGGCTTCGACGACCTGCCGTCGATGCGGTGGGCGATCCCGCCGCTGACCACCATTCGCCAGCCCCTCACCAAGATGGCCGCCGCGGCCGCCTCGATGTTGCTGAAGCTGGCGCACGGCGAGCCGCTGCCGCAGCGCCGGGTCGAGCTGGCCACCGAGCTCGTCGTCCGCGAGAGCACCGCTGCTCCCCCGCCCCGCCCTCACGCCCTCCCGCCCGGGTGAGCAGGTGCCACTGCCGGTCGGCGGTTTCGGCATCGCCTGCCATTGAACGCGAAGCTCACAGCCATCTTGAGGAGCGAAGGGTATCGAAACTTTCCAGACATAGTCTTGACCGTTTTGTCCAGGGTTCCCACACCGAGGCCTTCAAGCCCTGAACCAAGCCGTCTCCGCCGCGTACCGTCCCGGATCCGGATCCAGAGCGAATCCCCGCCCTGAACATACGCCCACGAGACCGAATCGGCGGGCGTCCTCCATGAGTACTCACATGCCCGCTCGACCTGCATAGCTGGACGCCCCTGCGCCTGCAATCCCCCGATACCGGCATGGCCACGATGCGGCGACCGTAAGTTAACTCGCTGCGACTCGAATTTTTCGGCCGCCAACTGGCAACTTCTGTGAAACTTTCACCTGCGCGGGCAGTGCGCGGCGATCTCCCTCCGGGGGAATGCCCAGGCGGGGCGACGTTCCGTGGCAACGCCCGGATCGACAAGGGTTGCCGCGCATTGACGGCAGCTCGAACTCCGCGACAACGTACTCACCGGAGTAGGCCCCGCCGTTCTGCAGGGCCAAGTGTTAGCGCTAACAACTTCATGGACGCCACCTCGATCCAGTCAAGGAGCCTTGGATGTCCCCCCTCATCCCGGCGACCGCGAACGAGAGCGTTTGCCCGCGCCGAACCTCATGGGCAGCCGCTCCTCGCTCGGCGACTCCAGGCGCGCAGGTCGTGCTCGCCGACGACAACGGCTCGAACGACAACCTGTGGAGGTTCCTGTGAGGCGCGTGCTCGCGGTCGTCTCGTCTCTGCTTGTCGTGGCCGTGTTCCTCACACCCCAGGCGTCGGCCGCGACGGTCGACACCAACGCGTGGTACGTCCTGGTCAACCGCAACAGCGGCAAAGCCCTGGACGTCCACAACCTGTCGACCGCCGACGGCGGCCGGATCACCCAGTGGACCCGCAACAACGGCAACCAGCAGCAATGGCAGTTCGCCGACTCCGGCGGCGGCTACTACCGGCTGAAGTCCCGCCACAGCGGCAAGGTCCTGGACGTCTACAACTTCTCCACCGCCAACGGCGCGAACATCGTCCAGTGGACCGACCACAACGGCACCAACCAGCAATGGCGCCTGGCCGACTCCGCCGGCGGCCACGTACGGCTGATCAACCGCAACAGCAACAAAGCGCTGGAGGTCCAGGGTGCCTCCAGCGCCGACAACGCCAACATCGTCCAGTACGACGACTGGGGCGGAACCAACCAGCAGTGGCAACTCGTCCCGGCCGGCAACCCGGATCCGGGCGGCACCTACACGAACCCGGTCGTCTGGCAGGACTTCGCCGACGGCGACATCATCCGGGTCGGCGACGCCTACTACTACTCGGCCTCGACGATGCACTACTCGCCGGGCGCGCCGATCCTGCGCTCCTACAATCTGGTCGACTGGGAGTACGCCGGCCATTCGGTCCCCAGGCTCGACTTCAACTCGGGCGCCTACGACCTCAACGGCGGCCGTGCGTACGTGAAGGGCATCTGGGCCTCGACCCTGAACTACCGGGCGAGCAACAGCACCTATTACTGGATCGGCTGTGTCGAGTTCAACCGGACCTACGTCTACACCGCCTCCGCCGTCGACGGCACGTGGACCAAGCGCTCGCAGATCAACAACTGCTACTACGACGCCGGCCTGCTGATCGACGACAACGACACCATGTACGTCGCCTACGGCAACGGCACCATCAGCGTCGCCCAGCTCTCGGCCGACGGGCTCAGCCAGGTCCGCGCCCAGCAGGTGTTCCAAACTCCTTCGAGCGTCGGCACGCTGGAGGGCGCCCGCTTCTACAAGCGGGGCGGCTACTACTACATCTGGCTGACCCGCCCGGCCAACGGCCAGTACGTGCTCCGGTCCACCTCCCCGTGGGGCCCGTATGAGATGCGCCAGGTCCTGCTGAACATGCCCGGCCCGATCTCCGGCGGCGGCGTCCCGCATCAGGGCGGGCTCGTGCAGACCCAGGCCGGCGACTGGTACTACATGTCGTTCGTCGACGCCTATCCCGGCGGCCGGGTCCCGGCACTCGCACCGATCACCTGGACCAGCGACTGGCCGACCGTGCAGACGGTCAACGGCGGCTGGGGCGTGAACTATCCGCGGCCGAATATCCAGACCGACCGCACGGTGGCCTCGATGATCGGCCCGGACACCTTCACCTCGGGCAGTCTCGGCCACCGGTGGGAGTGGAACCACAACCCCGACACCAGCCGCTATTCCACCGGCAACGGCCTGCGCCTGCAGACCGCCACGGTCACAGGCGACCTCTACAACGCCCGCAACACCCTGACCCACCGCATCCAGGGCCCGTCCTCGACGGCGACGATCGAGCTCGACCACTCGCAGATGGCCAACGGCGACCGCGCCGGGCTGGCCATGCTGCGTGACCAGTCGGCCTGGATCGGCGTCAAACGCGACAACGGCGTCAACCGGGTCGTGATGACCAACGGGCTGACCATGAACGGCTCGTGGCAGACCACCGGAACCGGCACCGAACAGGCGGGCGCGAACATCTCCGGCGGCCGGATCTGGCTGCGGGTCAACGCCGACATCCGGCCGGGATCCGGCAGGCAGGCCCGCTTCTCCTACAGCACCGATGGGACGAACTTCATCAGCCTCGGCCCGGCCTTCACCTTGAACAACGCCTGGCAGTTCTTCATGGGCTACCGCTTCGGGATCTTCAACTACGCCACCCAGTCCCTCGGCGGAGCGGTGACCGTGAGCCGCTTCGACCTCACCACGCCCTGACGCAACACGTCGACACAGGAAGGCACCAACCAGATGGCAACTCGTGCAAGCCGGATAAATCGGAGCGCATCATGAAAGTCAGATCCCTCTCCGTTCTCGCGACGGTGGCCACCTTACTGGCGAGCCTGTTCGTCGCCCTTCAGGTTCAGGTGGCCAACGCGGCCACCGTCGACACCAACGCCTGGTACGTCCTGGTCAACCGCAACAGCGGCAAGGCCCTGGACGTCTACAACCTGGCGACCAGCGACGGCGCCCGCATCACCCAGTGGACCCGTAACAACGGCAACCAGCAGCAGTGGCAGTTCGTCGACTCCGGCGGCGGCTACTACCGCATCAAGTCCCGCCACTCCGGCAAGGTGCTCGACGTCTACAACTTCTCCACCGCCAACGGCGGCGCGATCGTGCAATGGGCCGACGGCAACGGCACCAACCAGCAGTGGCGGCTGGCCGACAGCTCGGACGGCCATGTGAGGTTCATCTCGCGCCACAGCAACAAGGCCCTGGAGGTCCAGGGCGCCTCCACCGCCGACGGCGGGAACATCGTCCAGTATGACGACTGGGGCGGCAACAACCAGCAGTGGCAGCTCGTCAAGGTCGACGGCGGCAACCCCGGTGAATGCAACGATCTTCCGTCGACGTACCGCTGGACATCGACCGGCCCGCTGGCGCAGCCGAAGTCGGGATGGGTCTCGCTCAAGGACTTCACCGTCGCCCCCTACAACGGCAGGCACCTCGTCTACGCCACCACGCACGACTTCGGGACGAGGTGGGGCTCGATGAACTTCAGCCTCTTCAGCAACTGGTCCGACATGGCCTCGGCCAGCCAGAACACGATGTCGTCCTCCACCGTCGCGCCCACGCTCTTCTACTTCGCCCCGAAGAACATCTGGGTGCTCGCCTACCAGTGGGGCGGGACCGCCTTCTCCTACCGGACCTCCAGCGACCCCACCAATCCCAATGGCTGGTCATCGCAGCAGGTGCTCTTCTCCGGAAGCATCTCCGGCTCCAACACAGGGCCCATCGACCAGGCGCTCATCGGTGACAGCACGAACATGTACCTGTTCTTCGCCGGCGACAACGGCAAGATCTACCGGGCGAGCATGCCCATCGGCAACTTCCCGGGCAGTTTCGGCAGCACATCGACGGTGATCATGAGCGACACGACGAACAACCTGTTCGAAGCCGTTCAGGTCTACAAGCTCCAGGGCCAGAACCGCTACCTCATGATCGTCGAGGCGATCGGCTCGCAGGGCCGCTACTTCCGCTCGTTCACCGCCACCAGTCTGAACGGTTCGTGGACACCCCAGGCCGCCACTGAGGGCAACCCCTTCGCCGGCAAGGCCAACAGCGGCGCCACCTGGACCAACGACATCAGCCACGGCGAACTGATCCGCACCAGCGCCGATCAGACCATGACCGTTGATCCCTGCAACCTGCAGTTGCTCTACCAGGGACGCAACCCCAACTCCGGCGGCGACTACGGCCTCCTGCCCTACCGTCCGGGCCTGCTGACACTGCAGCGCTGATGGCATGACACGGGTCCGGCTCAGATGTTCCTGACGTTCCCGGTAAAGGCGTATGCCCCATCGGGTGAGCGCCATCGCGGCATGCGATCAGGTCCAGGTGGAGCCGGCCGGGCGGGCTCGGTGCAAAGCCGAGCCCGCCCGGCCGGGGCCGGGCCTGCCCTGGCGCATGGGCCTGCTGACGCAGATCGACTCCCCCTGCTGATCATTCCCTGAACCGGGTCCTGGACGCGGCCACTGGGGAGTGCCTGCCGTGTCCAGGACCCACCGGGCACCTCCGGAAAGGTGACCGAGAAGCCGGTCGGGCCTCCTCGTGGACGAGTTCGGGTACGGCTCATACCTGTCCGGCGGGATGTCGGTCAGTAGACGGAGTCGTCGTGGGCGGCGATCCGCGAACGTTCCGGAGGAAGGAGGTCACGCTCGTCGGCCGGCGCGACTCAGCAGTGCGGTCGCCGCGACGGCGAGCACTGCCAGAAGGGAGAGTGCGACGGCCGGGCCGAGAACCGTCCACGGCGCGAGCTCCGCGTATGACTGGTTCTCCGACAGCAACCGCCCCCATTCAGGTGCGGGCGGCTGCTCGCCGAGCCCGAGGAAACCGAGGGAGGCGAGGACGAGGACGACGGTCGGCAGCCGCAGCAGGGCGTTGCGCAGCAGCGGCGGGACCAGGGCGGGCAACAGATGACGCCGGATCAGGTGGCGGCGGCTCGCCCCCAGGGCGACGGAGGCGGCTATGTGCGTCGCGGCGCGTTCCTGCTCCAGCAGCGCGGCGGTCTGGGCGGCGTACGGGCTCCATCCGACGAGGCAGACGGCCAGCGCCGCGCCGAGCGCCGACGGTCCGGTGACGGCGGTGACCAGCAGACCCGCCAATATCACCGGCAAGGTGGACACGATGTCGGTCAGCCCGGCCGTGACCTGGCGCGCCAGTCCGGCGAGCACACCGAGGACAAGGCTGACGGCGGTGACGGCGAAGGCCAGCGCCGTGGTGCGCAGTGCGCCGTGTCCCAGCCGGGCGAGCAGATCGCGGCCCAGCGCGTCGGTGCCGAGCGGATGCTCGTACGAGGGCGCCAGCAGCCGCCCGGCGGTGTCCACCTGGATGGGGTCACGCAACAGCCCGAGCCCGACGACGGTGGCGAGCAGCAGGGCGCACCCGACGGCCACGACCGGCAGCGCGCGTCCAGCGTCCAGGCCGGGCAGGGCCGGCGATGGCAGCGCCTTCTCGCGTAGAGCGGGGCCGAGCATGGCGCGTCGTGCCAAACGTACGAGCAGTCCCGCGCCGGTGCCGAGCAGGATCAGCGCGAGGCTTCCGCTCTGCAGGACGGGCAGGTCCTGCGCGATGGCGGCATCGAGAGTGAGCATGCCGAGGCCGGGAATGGCGTAGATCTTCTCGACGGCGACCGCTCCCCCGGCCAGGCTGACCACGGTGGGCAGCAGTTGCGGGAGTACGCCGGGCACCGCGCGGCGCAGCACGGCGCGCATGATCCAGCCAGGCGGCATTCCGTTGGCGGTTGCCGCACGGGTCCAGGGCTCACGGAACGCGGCGGGCAACGCCTGGTCGAGCAGTCCGCCGATCATCGCGCCGGAGGGCACACCGAGGGCGAGCGCGGGCAGCACCATCGACGAGGGGCCCTCCCAGCCGTACGGCGGGAACCAGCCCAGGTGCACGCCGAGAACGGTGGAGAGCACGGCTGCGAGCAGGAACTTGGGCAGCGCCGCCACCACCGCCGCGCCGATTCCGGCCCGGTTGCGGGTGAGCCGGCGATGGGCGCCCAACCACAGCGTCCGGGCGCAGACCGTCGCGGCGACGGCGAGGGTGACCATGAGTGCGGCCGAGGTGAGGGTGAGTGAGACGCCGAGCGCGGTGCCCAGGGCGGGCGCCACCCGCTCGCCGGAGACCCAGGAGGTTCCCGCGTCGCCACGTACCAGAGCTCCCAGCCAGTGGCGGATGGCCGCCACCGGACCGGCGTCCAGACCGAGTTGTTCGCGTACGGCGGCCAGCGCCTCGGGGGATGGGTCCTGCTCGCCGGAACGGGCACGCAGGACGGTGAGGGCCACGTCCGTACCGGAGATCCAGGGCAGCAGGGCGATGACGGTTAGCAACCCGGCCCCGGCGAACAGAGCGCCGAACAGCCCGGTCCAACGACCGCCGAAGCCGTGGGACCGGCCGGGGGCCGATGATCGGAGCCGCGAGCCGGCTGTGGTGGCGCTCATGTGGGGGCGCTCTCGTGACCGCTTCGGCTACTTCAACCGGGTGCCGAGGCCTACCAAGGAGCGCTCGCGCGGATCAAGGATGGCACCTTCGACATCGGTGGAGATGCCCTGCAGGACCTTTTCGTGGATGAGCGGCACGACGGCGTCGGTGGAGAGGACGGCGGCTTCGGCGGCCATCACCTTGTCCTGGCGCGTGCCGGCGCCGGACTCGGCGGCGGCTGAAATGGCCCGGTCGACGGCGGGTTCGGCGAGCCGGGCGATGTTGTAGGAGCCTTTGCTGGTGTAGTCGCTGGCCAGGTAGGCGACCGGGTCGCCGGTGTCGAGGAGCGTCACCCGGGAGAAGACCAGCGCGTCGTACTTGCCGGCGAGGAGGTCGGCCTCCATTTGGGTGTATTCGCGGACGTCCTGTTTCACGGTGAATCCGGCCTTCTCCAGTTGTTGCTGGAGCACGCTGGCGACCTCGGGCAGCTCGGTACGGTTGGTGTAGGTGGCCAGTGTGATGGCTTTGCCGCCGGTCTGCTGCTTGACCTGCTCGGCGGTGGCGGCCTTCACGATGTGCTCGACGGCGACGTGCTTGTCCCGGGTCCAGGAGATGGCGGGGCCGAACAGTCCCTGGGCGGCGTCGGCGTAGCCGCCGAAGACGCTGTACACGAGCGCGGTGGGCTCGACGGCCTCGCGGGCGGCGGCGCGCATCGCGGCGTCCCGGAAGACACCGCTGCCGGTGTTGAGCACCAGGCTGTCGGTTCGGGTGGACGGGACCTCGTGGAGGGTTCCGGGTGCCAGGAGCTTGGCCTGGGACGTGGGGATCCACTCGGCGATGTCGACGGATCCGCCGCGCAGGGCGTTGGCGCGAGCGGTGCCGTCGGCGATCCACGAAACGTCGATGCCGGCGGCCTTGGCCTTGCCGCCCCAGTAGCCGTCGAAGCGGTCAAGGGTGACTTGGGTCTTGCCACTGAGCTTGGTGATCTTGAAGGGTCCGGTGCCGGTACCGATCGGGCTGACGGCGCCGTTGGATCCATACGCCTTCGGAGAGAGGATGCCCAGGGCGGGAGAGGCCAGGCGCAGCGGCAGGACGGGGTCGACGGTGCCGGTGGTGAGGACGACGGTGTCGGCGTCCTGCGCCTTGGCGGTCAGCTCGATGTCGCTCAGCACGCGCGGTGCCGGCTCGGCGTCGGAAGCGTGCGCGAGAGCGTTCGCGACGACCTCGGCGGTGACCTTCGTCCCGTCCTGAAATTGGGCGTCGCGTAGTTCGAAGGTCCAGGTGGTGTCGTTGGCCTGTTTCCAGGAAGCGGCGAGTGCGGGGTTCGCGGTGCCGTCAGCGTCGAGCCTGGTCAGGCCCTCGACGACGGAGAGCTTGCCCAGTACCGTGGCGTCGTTGCTGTACGGGGAGAGGCCCTGGGCCGGCGGCACGGCCAGGGCGACTCTGATGCGCTGCTCGGATGGGGCGCCGCCTCTGCCTGCGGAGCCATCCGAGAAGCAGCCGGTGAGTAGCGGGGTAAGGAGCAGCGCCGCGGCGAGACGGAGGGGGATTTTGCGCATATAAGTAGTCCTGTGGTGCCTGGTGTTGGCTAAGTCCGAATAAGGCTAGCCTAACTTAACTGTTTCGTTTTCAATCAACCGCCTGGCGGTCAGCGGGAGCCGAGGCGAAGGACGTCGAGGGCCGTCAGGGCCACGTGCAGCTCGGTGCGCCGCTGCCCGGACTCCAAATCACAGCCGAGCAGCCGTTGGATGGTGTGCAGCCGCTGGTAGAGGGTCTGCCGCGACAGATCCGCCGCATGGGCGGCGACCGTCTTGCTGCCTGCGGCGTCCAGGTAGTGCCGCAACGTGGACACGAGGTCGGTGTTGTGCCTGTGGTCGTAGTCGATGAGCGGGCCCACCTGCCGCTCCACATAGCCCTGGAGGCGCACGTCCGAGCGCAGCGCGTACAGCAGCTGCCGCAGCCCGATGTCCGACAGCTCGTGGTACGGCTTGCCGGAAGACGTACCGGGCAGGGCCGACTCCGCGACGTGAGAGGCGTCCCGGAAGGACCGCGCGGCCTGGGAGAGGCCGGCCACTTCCGAGCCGACGCTCACAACCGCTTGCGGGACCAGTTCCATGGCGGCGCGGCCGATCAGCTCGACCGCGGGCCTCCACTGCTTGGTGTGCCGCAGCCCGACCAGCACACCGATCCGTCCGGCACCCACCTCACCCACGAGCGCGGGGACGCCGGCCGCCGTAACGTCCTTCACCAGGCTTTCCTCGAGTTCCGCGATGCTGACGGCGGACTCGTCGCCGGGCAGGTCCACGAGGACCGCGACGTAGCGGCAGTCGCGGGTGGGCAGGCCGAGCGCCGCCGCGCGGACCGCCGCCTCGCCGGCGGTCCGGTAGCGCTGCTCGGCCAGGTCCAGCAGGGCCCCGCGGTGCGCTCCGCGCTCCCAGGCCACCGGATGGACGATGCGGGAGATCGCCAGGGACATCGCCGCCCGTTCCAGCACCGTCGTGTCCTCCTGACCGAACGCTCTGCCCGCTGGCCCGCGCGCATGCTCGGCAGTCCGGTCGGGCAGCATGACCACGCGCCCGCAGCGCTCCCCCCGGTATTCCACCGGGCACACCAGCCATCCTTCGGGGCCGCTCACCGCCGCGGAGTCGGCCGGCGGCGTCGTGCGGGAGCGCCGCTCCCAATCCGTGAGGACTTCCTCCACGGTGCGGGCCGACGGCTCGCAGATCAGCGCCTGGTGCACCTGGTTCTCCAGCACGACTGCCCGGCCGCTCATCTCGGCCGCGGCCCGCATCACCTCTGCGGCCCCGGCACCCCGCAAGGTCAGGCCGGTGAACGTCTCGTGGATCTCCTGTGTCCGGCGCAGCGTCTCCACCTGGTTGCCGAGCACCAGCTCGTGGACGACCTGGGTGACCTCCAGGAAGTTGACGTCCCTGGACAACAGCACCAGCGGCAGATCATGTGCCCTGCATGCGCGCACCAGCTCCTCGGGCGGGCGGTGGTAGCGCCGGACAAGCTCCAGAACGAGACCGGCGGCGCCGACCGTGGCCAGCTCGTCGACGTAGCGGCGCACCAGCGCGGGTTCGCGGGGCAGCGGCATGCCCGTGGTCAGGACCAGCTCGCCGCCTTTGAGGAACGACGCCGGGTCGGTCAGCTCTGTGATGTGCACCCAGCGGACCGAGCGCCCGAGCTGTGACTCGCCCGCGACCACCTGGGGCCGGCCGGCCGCCATGACGGGTAGGGCAAGCACATCGGCGACGGTGAGCACGCGGCCGCGCACCGGCGCCGCGGCCGGCGATGGGACCTGATCCGGTGCTCCTGTCATGGCTCCTCACGGTACGTGACCCGGGTGGCCTGCTGGAACGCCAGGTTGACACTTCGTCCAGAGCGGGGTCGCGGGGCGGACATGTCATCCGTTGCCCGGCCATTGCGGCTCGGCGATGCTCGGATGCCAACGCGACCGACGACCAGCAGGCTGGGAGACGAGTATGACCAATTTGTCGCCGCACCTCCGCCAGGCGACTCCCGTGGTGGCGGTCCGCGGTGAGGGCGTCCACCTGTACGGCGAGGACGGCCGCCGCTATCTGGATTTCACCGCGGGCATCGGGGTCACCAGCACCGGCCACTGCCACCCCCGGGTCGTCGCCGCGGCCCAGGAACAGGTCGCCACGCTCATCCACGGTCAATACACGACCGTCATGCACCAGCCGCTCCAGCAGCTGGTCGCCGAACTGGGCGAAGTGCTCCCGGCCGGGCTGGACAGTCTGTTCTTCACCAACTCCGGCAGCGAGGCGGTGGAGGCAGCGCTGCGCCTGGCCCGCCAGGCGACCGGCCGGCCCAACATCGTGGTCTGTCATGGCGGCTTCCACGGCCGGACCGTGGCGGCGGCGTCCATGACGACGTCGGGCACCCGTTTCCGTTCCGGGTTCGCGCCGCTGATGCCGGGCGTGGTGGTCACGCCGTTCCCAGCCGCCTACCGGTATGGCTGGGACGAGGACACGGCGACCCGCTTCGCCCTCCAGGAGCTCGACTACGTGTTGCAGACGATCTCCTCGCCTGCCGACACGGCGGCGGTCGTCGTGGAGCCGGTGCTCGGCGAGGGTGGATACGTGCCGGCGACGCGCGCCTTCATGGAAGGGCTGCGGGAACGGGCGGACCGGCACGGGTTCCTGCTCGTCATGGACGAGGTGCAGACGGGTGTGGGTCGCACCGGGCGGTTCTGGGGGCACGAGCACTTCGGCGTCGCCCCGGACATCCTGGTCACAGCCAAGGGCCTGGCCAGCGGCTTCCCGCTGTCCGGCATCGCCGCCTCCGAAGAGCTCATGAGCGGTGCCTGGCCGGGGTCGCAGGGCGGCACGTACGGCGCCAACGCCGTCGCCTGCGCGGCCGCCGTCGCCACCCTGCGCACGGTCCGCGAGGAACGCCTCGTGGAGAACGCCGAGGCCATGGGCAAGCGACTGCGCGCCGGGCTGGAGGAGGTGGCCGCCGAGCACTCCTGCATCGGCGACGTGCGCGGGCTGGGCCTGATGCTGGCCGGCGAATTCGTCACCGAGGACGGCCGGCCCGCTCCC
This sequence comes from Nonomuraea sp. NPDC049480, assembly GCF_044465905.1. Classification (NCBI taxonomy): domain Bacteria; kingdom Bacillati; phylum Actinomycetota; class Actinomycetes; order Streptosporangiales; family Streptosporangiaceae; genus Nonomuraea; species Nonomuraea sp. NPDC049480. The sequence goes on along the minus strand of NZ_JBITMD010000003.1, from coordinate 286,740 downwards.
GAGATCGCCGCCCGCGTCCAGCAGGCGGCCATCGAGGAAGGACTCTTGCTGCTCCTGTGCGGCGCCTGGAACAACGTCGTGCGCATGATCCCGGCGCTGGTCATCGACGAGACGGGAGTGGACGAGGGCCTCCGCGCCTGGAGCTCGGCGGTGCGGGCCGGAGTGTCCGGCAGATGACCGGCAGGCCCGGCGACGCCTCGCGCGTGTCCCACCGGCCCGCATCCGCCCGAGAGCTGCTGGATGTGCTCGGGCGGACCGCTCCCGGGCTGGACGTGGAGACGGACGTGGGCCGGCGCGCGCAGTACGCCTACGACGCCTCCAACTATCGGGTGCCGCCGCTGGCCGTCTCCTTCCCCCGGTCGGCCGGCGACGTGCGCGCCGTCGTCCGGGCCTGCCACGAACTCGGAATCCCCGTCACCGCACGCGGCGGCGGTACCAGCATGGCCGGCAACGCCGTCGGACCGGGCGTCGTACTGGACTTCTCCCGCCACATGCGCCGCGTCCTGGACCTCGACCCCCGCACGCGCACCGCCCGCGTGGAGGCCGGTGTCGTCCTGGACGACCTGCGCGCGCTGGCCGCACGCGAAGGGCTGACGTTCGGCCCCGACCCGTCCTCGCACAGCCGCTGCACCCTCGGCGGCATGATCGGCAACGACGCGTGCGGCAACCGGTCGGTCCGGCACGGACGCACGAGCGCGCACGTGGAGTCCCTGGAGATCGTGACGGCCGACGGCGTCCTGGCGTACGCCGAGCGCGGCGGGCTGCGTGCCGCCGACCCTGCCGACGACGAGCGGATCGCCCAACTGGAGAAGGACCTGCGGCGGCTCGTCGAGGAGAATCTCGCGCCGATCCGCACCGAGCTCGGCCGCATCCCGCGGCAGGTCTCCGGCTACCAGCTCCAGCACCTGCTGCCCGAACGCGGTTTCGACGTCCCCCGCGCTCTCGTCGGCACCGAGGGCACCTGCGTGCTGGTCGCGGGGGCCACCGTGCGCCTGGTGCCGCAGCCTTCGGCCACCGCCCTGCTCGTGCTCGGCTACGACGACGTGGTCGCCGCCGCCGAGGACGTGCCGGAGATCCTGAACTGGTCGCCCACCGCTGTCGAAGGCATGGACGAGGCCATCGTCGGCACCATGCGGGCCCGTCGCGGCCCGGGCTCGGTCACCGGCCTGCCGGACGGGCGTGCCTGGCTGTACGTCGAACTAGACGACGACGTCGGTGACGGCGGTGCGCCCGATGTGACGGCGGCGGTCGCGGCGCGGGCCCGCGACCTGCTCGGCGTACTGCGTTCGCGCGGGCGGCTGGTGGCCGGTCGGGTGGTGGAGAGCGATGCCGAACGCAGGTCCCTGTGGCGGGTTCGCGAGGACGGCGCCGGTCTGGCCGCCCGCCTGGTGGACGGTGGCGAGTCGTGGCCGGGCTGGGAGGACGCGGCCGTCGAGCCGGCGAACCTCGCCGCCTACCTGCGAGACTTCCGCGCCCTGCTGGCGGCGCACAGGCTGGGCGGCGTGCTGTACGGGCACTTCGGAGCCGGCTGCGTCCACGTGCGCATCGACTTCGACTGGTCCACGGACGGCGGCAGGGCGGCGGCGCGGCGATTCCTGCGCGAGGCGGCGAGGCTGGTCACCGGGCACGGCGGCACTCTGTCGGGAGAGCACGGCGACGGCCGCGCCCGCGGCGAGCTGCTGGAAGTGATGTACGGGCGGCGCATGCTGGAGCTGTTCGCGGCCGTCAAGCAGGTCTTCGATCCGGTGGGGCTGCTCAACCCCGGCGTGATCGTCGCCCCGGCGCCGCTGGACGCCGACCTGGCGCTCGACACGCCGCCCGGCGCGCGGGCGTGGCCGACCCTGACGCTCTTCCCGCAGGACAGCGACGGTTTCGCCGGGGCGGTGCGCCGCTGCGTGGGCGTCGGCCGCTGCCGTTCCAGTGCGGGCGGCGTCATGTGCCCCAGCTACCGCGCCACCCGGGACGAGCGCGACTCAACGCGTGGCAGGGCGCGCGTGCTGCAGGAGATGCTGCGTGGCGAGACCGTCACGGACGGCTGGCGTTCGCGGGAGGTGCGTGACGCGCTCGACCTGTGCCTGTCGTGCAAGGCCTGCTCGACCGACTGCCCCACGGGCGTTGACATGGCCACTTACAAGGCGGAGTTCCTGCACCGGCACTACCGCGGCCGGCCGCGGCCCCGTGCTCACTACTCCCTGGGCTGGCTGCCCGCGGCCGCGCGTGTGGCCACCCTGGCGGCCGGACCGGTCAACGCGCTGCTACGCGGCCCGGCCGGGCGGCTGCTGGCCCGGCTGGGCGGCATCGCGCCGCAGCGACGGCTGCCCGCGTTCGCCCCCAGGAAGTCCCTGCGCGCCGCCCTCGCCGCTACTCCCCCAGGCGTGCGGGAGCCCGAGGCGGTGTTGTTCATCGACAGTTTCACTGCGGCGTTCCGGCCAGGCGTGGCGGCGGCCATCTCCCGGGTTCTCGCCGCCGCCGGCGTGCCGGCCACGCCACAAGCAGGACTGTGCTGCGGGCTGACCTGGATCAGCACCGGCCAGCTGGCCGTGGCGCGCCGCATCATGGCGCGTACGGTCGCGCGGCTCGACGGCGGTCCGCACGCGGGGCTTCCGATCGTGGTGCCCGAGCCGAGCTGCGCGGCTGCACTCGCCCACGACCTCCCCAGGTTGCTCGGCACCGAGGCCGCCGAGCGGGTGGCGCGCCGGGTCCACACGCTCACCGCTGCCCTGGACGAACTCGCCTCGCCCGGATGGGAGCCGCCCCCGCTGCCCGGCCGGGTCGTGCTGCAGACCCACTGCCACGAATACGCCCAGTTCCCCGGGCACCGGCCGCGTGACCTGCTGCGCCGCCTCGGCGTGCGGGAGGTCGCCGAGGCGGAGGGCTGCTGCGGCCTGGCGGGCAACTTCGGCTTCGAGGCCCAGCACTACGACACCTCCATGGCCGTCGCCGACCTGGCCCTGCGCCCCAAGCTGGACGAAATGCGCGACGGGGTGGTGGTGGCCGACGGATTCGGCTGCGCCACCCAGGTCGAGCACCTCGGAGCGGACCGGGGCATCGCCGCCCTGCACCTGGCGGAGCTGCTCGACCCGGGGCCTGAGACGCAGACAGACACAACAGCTGAACGAAAGGCAGGCTCATAATGTCCACACCCATCGAACGGGTGCCGAAGCGGCTGTTCATCGCCGGCCAGTGGGCCGACGCCGCGTCCGGCGCCACCATGCCCGTCGAAGACCCCGCCACCGGCCAGATCCTCTGTCACGTGGCCGACGCCGGCCCCGAGGACGGGCGGCGCGCCGAGGAGGCGGCGGTCGCCGCACAGGAGGAGTGGGCGCGTACCGCGCCGCGTGCCCGCAGCGAGATCCTGCGCCGGGCGTACGACATCATCATCTCCCGCACCGACGAGCTGGCCCTGCTCATGACGTCTGAGATGGGCAAGCCGCTCGCGGAGGCGCGGGGCGAGGTGGCGTATGCGGCGGAGTTCTTCCGCTGGTTCTCCGAGGAGGCGGTGCGGATCGAGGGCGCGTACGGCACCCTGCCCGACGGCCGCAACCGCATGCTGCTCATGCGCCGGCCGGTCGGGCCCTGCCTGCTGATCACCCCGTGGAACTTCCCGCTCGCCATGGGCACCCGCAAGATCGGCCCGGCGATCGCCGCCGGCTGCACGATGGTGCTCAAGCCCGCGCCACAGACGCCGCTGTCGACTCTCGCGCTGGCCGCCATCCTGCAGGAGGCGGGACTGCCCGACGGCGTGCTGAACGTCGTCCCCACCTCCGGCCCCGGCGCGCTGGTGGAGCCGATGCTGCGCGGCGGGCGCATCCGCAAGCTGTCCTTCACCGGATCCACGCAGGTGGGGCGCACGCTGCTGACCCAGTGCGCCGACACCGTCGTGCGCACCTCCCTGGAGCTGGGCGGCAACGCGCCGTTCATCGTCTTCGGCGACGCCGACCTGGACGTGGCCGTGGACGGCGCGATGGTGGCGAAGATGCGCAACATGGGCGAAGCGTGCACCGCCGCCAACCGGTTCTTCGTGCACACCTCCGTCGCCGACGAGTTCGCGGCACGGCTCGCCGAGCGCATGGGGTCGCTGGTCGTGGGGCCGGGCACCGAGCCCGGCGTGGACGTCGGCCCGCTCATCGACCAGGCCGGCCGGGCAAAGGTCGCCGACCTCGTCGCCGACGCCGTCGAACGCGGCGCGAAAGTGCTGGCCGGTGGAGAGACCCCGGACGGTCCCGGCTGCTTCTACCCGCCCACGGTCCTCACGGGCGTCGATCCCGGCTCCCGGCTGATGGGCACCGAGATCTTCGGGCCGGTGGCGGCCGTGCTGACCTTCGACGACGAGGACGAGGTCGTCCGGGCCGCCAACGACACCGAGTGGGGGCTGGTCGCGTACGTGTTCACCCGGGATCTGAGCCGCGCGTTGCGTGTGGGCGAGCGGCTGGAGGTGGGCATGGTGGGCCTCAACACCGGACTGGTGTCCAACCCGGCGGCGCCCTTCGGCGGCGTCAAACAGTCGGGGCTGGGCAGGGAGGGCGGCCGGGTCGGCATCGAGGAGTTTCTCGAGTACAAGTACCTCGCCATACCGGCGTGAACGGCCGTCCCCTTCTGGTCGCCCTGCATGACGGCACGCCGCTGCCGCGCCCTGAACGCGTCGAGGCGCTGGCCGACGTCAGTCACGTCGGCCAGGACGGCCTGGCTGACGCCTTGCCCGGTGCGGACGTGCTGCTCGTGGGCGGTGCCGGGTTCACCGGCATCGCGCGGGCCTGGCCGGCTGACCCGGCGCTAGCGCCGCGCTGGGTCCACGTGGCCGCCACCGGCGTGGAACACGTGCTGTTCGACGCGCTGGTGCGCGACCCCGGACTCACCTTGACCAACTCGCGCGGCATCTACGACGAGGCGATCGCCGAGTACGTCCTCGGCCTGATCATCGCCATGGCGAAAGACCTGCCGGGCACTCTCGCTCACCAGCGGCGGCGCGAGTGGCGATGGCGGGAGAGCGAGCGGATCGGCGGCCGGACCGTCCTGGTGGCCGGCACGGGGCCGATCGGCCGGGCCATCGCCCGCCTGCTGCGGGCCGCCGGTATGCGGGTCAGCGGCGCGGGCCGTACCGGTCGATCCGGCGATCCCGACTTCGGGACCGTGTACGGCGGCGGCGAGCTGCTCGGCGTGCTCGGCGGGGCCGACTACGTCGTGCTGGCCGCGCCCCTCACCCCGCAGACACGCGGGATGATCGACGAGCGGGCGCTGCGGGCCATGAAACCCACCGCCCGGCTCGTCAACGTGGGCCGCGGCGGGCTGGTCTTGCAGGACGCTCTCGTGGACGCGCTGCGCCGCGGTCGGCTCGCCGGGGCGGCGCTGGACGTCTTCGAGGAGGAGCCGCTACCGGGCAATTCGCCGCTCTGGGACCTGCCCGGAGTGATCGTCTCGCCGCACATGGCGGGTGACGTGCACGGCTGGCGGGAGGCGCAGGCCGAGCTGTTCCTCGACAACCTGCGCCGTTACCTCGCCGGCCGGCCGCTGCGCAACGTCGTGGACAAGGGAAGGGGTTATGTCACCGGCTGAGCCGGCGGGCGGTGATCTCCGCCGCCGTGTCGGCGACCAGGCGGCTCAGCTCGGGCAGCCGGTCCTCGTCGAAGCGCGAGTCCGGCATGGACACCGCCACCGCGGCGAGCGGCGTGCCGTTCGCCTCCAGGATCGGCGCCGCGATGGCGCAGACGTCCGCACGGTACTGGTTGCGGTTCACCGCGTACCCATCTCTCCGGACCTGCGCCAGCTCGGAGCGCAGCTCGGCGGGGTCGGTGACGCTCGCCTCACCGTAGCTCTCCAGCCCGCGGGCGACGACCTCGGCCACTTCGTTCGCGCTCAGGTGGGCGAGCACCACACGGCCGACCGCGGTGGCATGCAGCGGCGAGGTGTCGCCGATCTGGTGAAAAGTGCGCACTGGCCGGTCGCAGTCGACCCGGTCCACCACGACCATGCAGTGCAGCCCGTCCGGCACCGACAGGTGGATCGTCTCGTTGACCACGTCACGCAGCCGCACCATGGGCTCGCGCGCGGCGGCGAACAGGCTGGCGCCCTGAAGGGCGGCCGGGCGGACCGCCAGCACCCGCGCGCCGATCTCCCACCGGGTCGTGTCGCCCCGGCTGGCCCGCAACCATCCGGCCTCGTGCAACGTCACCAGCGTGCGTTGCACTGTCGACTTGGGGAGACCGAAGTGCTTGGCCAGCTCGCCCACGGTCACCGGCTGCTGCTGCGCGACGGCCTCCAGGATCCGGAGGCTGCGCGTCACGCTCTTCATCTCCACACGATCTCCCCAGGTAAATAGCAGGTAACCACCGGTACACACCCTCTTGACGGGGAAGCTGCCGCGTCTTAATAATGCCAAATAGTAGCATGCCGTTCCACAATGTGGCACGGCGGTGCCGGGGCCCGACACACGGAGCGGGCCGTTCCCCATCCAAGTCATCCACCGGAGCGCTGGTCAATGGCCGGTATCCCTCCCCCGAAAGGAATCCCCTGTGGCAGCGAGGAAGCGTGTCGCGGTCGTCGGTGTCGGGACGATGGGCAGCCAGGCCGCCTGGCGGCTGGCCGCCCGCGGAGCCGAGGTCGTCGGCTTCGACCGTTTCGCCCCCGGACACGACCGCGGCGCCGCGGGCGGCGAGACGCGGATCTTCCGCAGCGCCCACTTCGAGGACTCCCGGTACGTGCCGCTGCTCAAGCACGCCGACGCCCTGTGGGAGCGGCTCCAGGAGGAGACCGGTCGCGAGCTGCGCCGCCTGACCGGCTGCCTGCTCATGGGGCCGACCGAGCACCACCAGATGGCCACCGTCCTTCACTCCATCGCCGAGCACGACCTCGACCACGAGGTGATCGACGCCGAAGCGCTGGCCAAGCGATTCCCGCAGTACCGCATCGAGGACGGCGACGCCGCCGTCCTCGACCGCCACGCGGGGTTCCTGCGCCCGGAGCTGACCGTCCTGTCGGCCGCGCGCCGCGCTGAAGAGCTGGGCGCCAAGATCCACCGCTACACGCCCGTCCGGGAGATCGCCCCCTCCGGCGACGGGGTGGTGATCAGCACCGACGCGGGGAGCGAGCGCTTCGACGCGGCGGTGGTGACCGTCGGCCCGTGGGTCAACGACCTGCTGCCGGAGCTGCCGTGGGAGGTCGACATCCGGCGGGTGATCAGCGCCTGGTTCGTGCCGGTCGGCGACACCTGGGCCGGCGAGGAGCGGCCGGCGTTCATCCGCACCGCGCCCGTCCACTGCTACGGCCTGCCCTCGCCCGACGGAGTCACGGTGAAGATGGGCCTGTCGCGGCAGTTGCACCGGCCGGTGGCCGACCCCAACAGCCTCGACCGCACGGTGCAGCCGGAGGAGCTGGACGTCTTCACCGAGCTGCTGCGGCGCCACCTGCCCGGCCTGCTCCCCGACCCGGTGCGGCTGTCGGTCTTCATGGAGGGCTACACCGAGAGCAGCCGGCCCCTCGTCGGCCCGCTGCCCGGCGCCGAGAACGCGATCCTGCTGGCCGGGTTCTCGGGCCACGGCTTCAAGCTGTCGCCCGCCATGGGCGACATCGCCGCCGACCTGGCCCTGGACGGCGAGACCGAGCAACCCATCGAGTTCCTGTCAACCGTCGGCCGCACGGCCGCCTGAATGAGGTATGAGATGACCTGGACCATCGCCACCCTGACCGCCGAACCCGGCGCCAAGACCAGCGGCACCGTTACCGTGGACCTCGGCACGACCACCGCCGACGTCCCGCTGATCCTCATCCACGGCTCCCGTCCCGGCCCCACCGTGGTCATCACCGGCGGGGTCCACGGCGGCGAGTTCGCCGGGATCGCCGCCGCGGCTGAGCTCGCGGCCCGGCTCGAGCCAGGCGACGTGCTCGGCCGGATCGCGATCTGCCCCGTCTCCAACCCGCCCGCCGCATACGGGGGCCGCCTCAACGTCTCGCCGCTCGACGGCGTCAACATCAACCGGGTCTTCCCCGGCGACCCCGCCGGCGGGCCGACCGAGCGGATGGCCGCCTGGCTGTTCGAGCACCTCATCACCGGCGCCGACGCCTACGCCGACCTGCACAGCGGCGGCATCGACCAGACCCTGCTCGACTTCGTCGGCTACCGTCTCACCGGCGACGCCGTCCTCGACGCCAAGACCCGGGCGATGGCCCACGCCGTCGGCTACGAGTACGTGGTGTTCGGCCGCTCCGCCGACGGCGGCAACAGCCACGCCGCCGCCAACCGCCTCGGCATCCCCGCCGTCCTCATCGAGACCGGCCAGCGCGGCGACCGCGACCCGGCCACCGTGCGGACCCTGCTGGATGCCCTGCACCGGCTGCTGCACCACCTCGGCGCACTCGACGACCCCGCGCCCGCACCGGCGGCCACGCCCTCACCCGAGTGGGAGTGGACGGGCTTCGTGGACTCGCCCGCCACCGGCCTGTGGTACCCGGAGGCCGCCACCGGCGACGAGGTCACCGAAGGGCAGACCATCGGCCGGATCATCGACCCCCTCGGCGGCGGCGAACACAAGGTCACCGCCACGGCCACCGGAACGATCCTCTACGGCATGAACGGCCTCACCGTCGTCCCCGGCACCGAGCTGGCGGCCATCGCCGTCCTCGCCTGACCACTCCGCGAACCGCGACCATCCCCCATCCCGGAGGTACCGCCATGACAGATTCACCGATCGGAAGGCGGGCGCTGCTGCGCGGGGCCGCCGCGCTGGCCGCCCTGCCGGCGCTCGCCGCCTGCGGCACCGGCACCAGCCGCTCCACTGGCGCCGGCGTCTCCACCGGCTCGAGCGCCAAAACGGTGGCCGTCCGCAACAGTGGAGGTGCCTACGGCGAGGCCCTCAAGAAGGCGATCTACGACCCGTTCACCAAGGAGACCGGCATCACCGTCCAGGTCGCCAACCTCGACGGCGCCCAGGTCCTGGCCCAGATCAATCAGGGTCGCCCCCAGGTCGACCTCATCGACATCACGATGATGGACGGCGCCAAGTTCGTCCAGGAGAATGCCCTGGAGAAGCTGGACCTCGACCGGATCAAGAACCTCAAGATCGCCAAACTGCCCGAGAACCAGATCACCGAGTACGCCGTCGCCCACAGCTTCTACGCCCAGTGCATGGCGTACCGCACCGACGCCTTCGACGGCCGTAAGCCGGAGTCCTGGGCCGACTTCTGGGACGCCAAGGCTTTCCAGGGCGGCCGCTCGATGTGCAACCCGGACGCCGACCTGCCCGAGCTGGAGTTCGCGCTGCTGGCCGACGGCGTCCCGATGGACCAGCTGTACCCGCTCGACGTGGACCGCGCCTTCAAGGCGCTGGACCGGATCAAGTCCGGCGTCAAGAAGTACTGGGACAGCGGCCCCCTCCCCGGCATGCTGCTCACCCGCCAGGAGGTGACCATGACCACCGTCTGGCACGGCCGCCTCGCCGACCTGCTCAAGCAGGGCGTCCCGGTCGCGGCCCAGCTCAACGGCGCCCGCCGCCAGTTCCAGGGCTACGCCATCGCCAAGGGCGCGGCCAGCCTGGACGCCGCCTACCAGCTCTTCGACTACTCGATGCACCCCGACGTCCAGGCCCGCCTGGCCATGGCGTACCCGACGAACCCGTCTTCCCCCGCGGCGTACGACAAGATCAGCGAGGAGGTCCGCAACGGCCTCGCTGGCGCGCCGCAGTACTACGACAAGAGCTTCGACGCGGACATCGACTGGTGGCTGAAGAACGAGGCGGCCATCAGCAAGCGCTGGCTGGGGTGGGCTCGTGGCTGAGTTCGGGGTGGCCGGACCGTCCGTCGAGGTGGCCGGCGCCAAGACGGCCACCTCGACCGGCAAACCGCTGTCGGTGGTGGCCCTGCGCAAGACGTACGGGGACGTCGTCGCCGTCGACGAGGCGTCCATGGAGATCGCGGCCGGGGAGTTCGTCACCTTCCTCGGCGCCTCCGGGTCGGGCAAGACCACGACCCTGATGATGATCGCCGGTTTCTGCGAGCCGGATTCCGGCACCATCACCGTCGGGGACCGCGACGTCACGCGGCTCGCGCCGCAGAAGCGGAACCTCGGTTTCGTCTTCCAGCAGTACCTGCTCTTCCCGCACATGAGCGTGAGCGAGAACGTCGCCTTCCCGCTCACGCTGCGCGGAGTGCCCAAGGGCGAGATCCGCAGGCGGGTCGGGCAGACGCTGGAGATCGCGGGCCTGTCCGGGTTCGGCGGCCGCAAGCCGCGCGAGCTGTCCGGTGGTCAGCAGCAGCGCGTCGCTCTGTGCCGGGCGCTGGTCTACCGCCCGCCGGTCATCCTGATGGACGAGCCGCTCGGCGCGCTGGACAAGAAGCTGCGCGACCAGCTCCAGGTGGAGATCAAGACCATCCAGCAGGAACTCGGTCTGACCGTCATCTATGTGACGCACGATCAGGAAGAAGCGCTGGTCATGTCGGATCGCATCGCGGTGATGCGCAACGGCCTGATCGAGCAGTTCGACACCCCGCGGGAGCTGTTCGAGCGGCCCAGGACCCCCTTCGTCGCGGACTTCCTCGGCGCGGCCAACTTCCTGCCCGGCCGCATCGAGCAGCACACCGACGAGTACACCCTGGTCCGCCTCGACGAGTCCGGCGGCCTGCTGAAGGCACGGCGCCACCAGCTGGCCTCCGGCACCCCGGTCAAGGTCGCCGTCCAGCCGGGCCGGCTGCGGGCCTGTGCCACCGACGACGGCTTCTGCATCGGCACGGTGGAGAGCGCCACGTACGTGGGCACCCTGGTCCGCGCGGGTGTGCGGGTCGACGGCGGTGACGCCCCGCTGTTGCGCCTGGAAGTACCGGCCGGCCGCGGACCCGTCACCGGCGAGCGGGTCGGGATCAGCGCGGATCCCGACGACGTCAACCTCTTCGCCAGCGAACAGGACGGGTGAGCCATGGCCGCCACCCTCGCCGGCGCCCCCGCCCGCCCCCGCAAGCTCCTGGCCTCCCGCAGGACCCGGATCGGGATCCTCTACGCGCTGCCGGCCGTGGTCTACCTGCTGGTGCTGTTCGTCTACCCGATCTTCAGCACGCTGCTGCTCAGCGTGAAGGACCTCGACGGGGCCCTGACGCTGAACTGGTACGTCGACGCGCTGACGGGCGTGAACCTGTCGGTGCTGTTCACCACGCTGCGGATCTCCGCCGAGACGGCGCTGTTCAGCCTGGTCATCGGGTTCCTCCTGGCGAATGCGATCTCCCGGCTGGGGCCTCTGCTGGCCGGACTCGCCATGCTGATCGTCGTCGTCCCGCACTTCATCAGCGCCCTGGTGCGCACCTACGGATGGATCATCATGCTCGGCGACAAGGGCCTGGTGAACCAGGTCCTCGTCGGCCTGGGGATCCCCGGGGCGCCGTACCAGCTGCTCTACAACGAGATCGGCGTGGTCATCGGCACCACCGCGGTGATGCTGCCGTACACCGTGCTGTTGCTGTACGGGGTGATGCGCGGCGTGGACCGCAGGCTGCTCGCCGCCGCGGCCAGCATGGGGGCCGGCCGCCTGGTCATCTTCCGCCGGGTCTATCTCCCGCTGGTCGCTCCCGGACTGGCCACGGCCGGACTGCTCAGCTTCATCCTCTCGCTGGGCTACTACATCACCCCGGCCCTGATGGGCAGCCCCAACCAGACGATGATCGCCACCCTCATCAACCAGCAGGTGATGAAGGAGAACCGGTGGAACGGGGCGGCCGCCGAGGGCGTCATCCTGCTGCTGCTGACCTTCGCCGGTCTGCTTCTGGTCAAGCTCGTCAGCTCCCTCGGCGAGGCGAAGAAGAGGAGCGCGTCATGATCGGACTGCGTAGCACCCTCACCGGGCGGATCGCGCTGACCGCGGCCGCCACCGTGATCCTGCTGTTCCTGGCGCTGCCGATCGTCGTGATCGTCGTCACCTCGTTCAGCAAGAGCGCCTTCGCATCGTTCCCGCCGGACTCCTGGTCGCTCGGCTGGTACCAGGCGCTGTTCGCCGACGGCAGCAAATGGCCGGGCGCGCTGTCGCTGAGCGCCTTCATCGCCTCGATCAGCACCGTGTTCTCACTGATCATCGGTGTGACCGCGGCGACCGCGCTGACCCGCAGCGAACTGCCGCTGCGCTCCGCGGTCTACGCCCTGGTCCTGGGGCCGCTGGTCATCCCGCACATCGTCACCGCCCTGGGCCTGTTCCTGCTCTTCGAGCCCGCCTCGATGCTGGGCAGCCCGCTCGCGATCGCCCTGGGGCACACCGTGATGGCCTCGCCGATCGCGGTGCTGATCCTCGTCGCGACGCTGCGCGGGATCGATGAACGCCTGGAGGACGCCGCGGCGAGCATGGGAGCGGGCCGCCTGACGATCGCCCGGCGGATCACCTTCCCCCTGGCCGCGCCGGGGATGGTCGCGGCGGCGATCTTCTCTTTCATCACCAGTTTCGATGATTTCTACGTCTCCCAGTTCCTGTCTTCCGTCGGCACCCTCACCCTGCCGGTGCAGATCTACAACTCCTTGATGTTCGACATCGATCCCAGCGTGACCGCGGTCAGCGCGCTGCTGATCGCCTTCGCGATCCTCGCCCTCGTGCTGGTCGGGCTGGTGCGCTGGCTCGGCTCCGGCCGGCAGAACGCCCTGCTGTCGGTCGAAACCGCCACGGCCCTCGGTGCTCCGGGCAAGGAGGCGCTGTGAACGCCACCCGGGCAGCGGAGCGGCACCTGCTGCTCAACATGACCGCGAACGGCTCGCTCGGCGAGGGCGGCAAGGAACTGTTCGTCGTGACCCGTGGCGACGGCCCCTACGTGTACGACTCGGGCGGCACCCGCTACATCGACGGCATGTCCGGGCTCTACTGCGCCCAGCTCGGCTACGGCTACGCCGGTGAGATCGCCGAGGCGGCCGAGCGGCAGCTGCGCGAGCTGTGCTACAGCCCCCTGTGGACCGCCTCCGCGCACCCGGCGGCCCTGGAACTGGCCAGGCGGCTCGCCGGCCTCGCCCCTGACGGGATGGAGCACACGTTCTTCAGCAGCGGCGGCGCCGAAGCCGTCGAGACCGCCTGGAAGATCGTGCGCCGCTACCACGTGTTGCGTGGTGAGCCCGGCCGGACCAAGGCGCTGGCCAGGCGCGGCGCCTACCACGGGCTCACCCTGGGCGCCCTGTCGTTCACCGACCACCCCGAGCTCAAGGAGCCGTACGGACCCCCCGCCGTGCCGACCACGTTCGTCGCCAACACCAACCGTGCCCTGTTGCCGGAGCCGCTGGACGACGCCGCGTTCACAGCCCACCTGCTGGCGGACGCCGAGGCCGCGATCCTGGGGGCGGGCCCGGAGAACGTCGCGATGTTCATCGCCGAGCCGGTGCAGAACCGCGGCGGCTGCATTCCCCCGCCCGCGGGCTACTGGGAGGGGCTGCGCCGCCTGGCCGACCGGTACGGGTTCCTGCTCGTCGCCGACGAGGTCATCACCGGGTTCGGCCGGCTCGGCGAGTGGTTCGGCGGCGACCGCTACGGCGCCCGGCCCGACCTGATCACCCTGGCCAAGGGCATCACGGCCGGCTACGCCCCGATGGGCGCCACCATGGTCAGCGCCCGCGTCGCCGAGGTGCTGAACCGGCCGGGCGAGGTGCTCAATCACGGCTACACCTTCTCCGGGCACCCGCTGTGCGCCGCCATCGCGCTGCGCGCCCTCGACATCATGGAACGCGACCGGGTGCTGGACAACGTCCGCGCCCACCAAGAGCACCTGGCCAAGCGCATGATCGCGCTCGGCGCCCTGCCGATCGTCGCCGACGTGCGCGGCGCAGGCTACTTCTACGCCGTCGAGCTGGCCGGCGACCGCGAGGGCGGCGCATTCAGCGAGGCGGCGCGGGCGGCGCTCATCCACGACCTCATCCCACGCCGGCTGCGCGAGGCAGGCTTGCTGGCCCGCGTCTACGACCGGGCCGCCCCCCTGGTTCAGATCGCCCCACCGCTGATCGCCGAAGCCGACCTGCTCGACCGGATCGCCGACATCATCGCCGCCACGCTCGACGAGGCGTCGCACCGGCTCATTTCCTTGGAAAGGTAGAAACCAGTGACATACACCATCGGCCCGGTGAGCTGCGCACCCGGAGAGCGCGTCCAGGGCCTCATCCCCGTCGGCGTCAGCACGTACGGCGTCGACCTGGGCATCCCGCTGATCGTGATCAACGGCGCCGCCCCCGGCCCGGTCCTGTGCGTGGACGGCGGCGTGCACGGCGACGAATACGACGGCATGGAGGCCATCCGCCGCGTCCTCGCCGAGACCGACCCGGCCACGCTGCGCGGCACCCTCGTCGGCATCCCCTGCGTGAACGCCCCCGCCTTCGAGGCGGCCGCCCGCACCAGCGGCCTCGACCATGCCAACCTCAACCGCATCTTCCCCGGCGACCCCGACGGCTCCTACTCGCTGCGGCTGGCCGCCGCCTTCGTCGAGCAGGTCATCCCGGCCGTGGACGCCCTGGTCGACCTGCACACCGGCGGCGCGTACGGCGAGATCGCGCCGCTCACCATCGTCCAGGGCGGCTACGAGGAGCTGGCCACCGGCATCGGCCTGGCCGCCGGCCACCCGCTGATCTGGAAGGGCGGCAAGTGGGGCGGCACCGCCCGCCTGTCCGCACTGCAGGCCGGCAAGCCCGCCATCACGGTCGAGGCCGGCGGCGGCACCTACCGCGAGGAGACGGTCGCCCTGCACGTGCGCTCCGTCCGCAACATCATGCGGCACCTCGGCATGATCGACGGCCAAGCGGAACTGCTCGACACGTACACGGAGGTCAGCGGCACCTTCGCGCGCTCGTCCGCCGGCGGTTTCTTCCTCGGCCACGCCGACCCCGGCGAGGAGTGCAAGCAGGGCGACCTCATCGGCCGCGTCGTCGACCACTACGGCGCCATCCTGGAGGAGATCCGCGCCCCGCAGGACGGCATCGTGCTGTGGGTGCGCCGCATCCGCACCGTCCGCACCGGCGACGAGGTCGTCATCTTCGGCGCGGTCGAAGGGGAGCTCCGGCCATGACCAGCCGTTCCGTGCGCGAGCTGCTCATCGACGGCAAGAGGGTCCCCGCCCGTGACGGGGCCACCTTCACCGTCGTCGACCCGGCCCGCGGCACCCCCATCGCCGAGGTGTCCCGCGGCGGCCCCGCCGACATCGACAGCGCGGTGGCCGCCGCCGGCGCCGCACTCGTCTCACCCGAGTGGGCGTGCCTGCGGCCGGCCGAGCGCGGCCGGCTGCTCACCCGCATCGCCCAGGAGATCCGCCACCAGGCCGGCGATCTGGCCGAGCTGGAGAGCCTGGACGTGGGCAAGCCGCTGCGCCAGGCCTACGCCGACGTCGAGGCGGCGGCCCACTACTTCGAGTTCTACGCCGGCATCGCCGACAAGCTCGGCGGCGCCACGATCCCGCTCGGCCGGGGCCTGCTCGACTACACCGTCCGCGAGCCGATCGGCGTGTCGGCGCAGATCATCCCGTTCAACTACCCGCTGCAGAACACCGCCCGCGGCGCGGCCCCCGCCCTCGCCGCCGGCTGCACCGTCGTGCTCAAGCCGTCGCCGGAGGCGCCGCTGACGCCGCTGGAGATCGGGCGGATCGCGCTGGAGTGCGGCCTGCCGCCCGGGGTGCTCAACGTGGTGCCCGGCGACGGCGTGACCGGCGCGGCCCTGGCCGGCCACCCCGGCATCGACCAGGTGACGTTCACCGGCTCGGTGCCGACCGGGATCAAGGTCGCGCAGGCCGCCGCCGCGAACGTGGTGCCGTCGGTCGTGGAGCTGGGCGGCAAGTCGCCCGCCATCGTCTTCGCCGACGCGGACTTCGACCAGGCGCTCGCCGGCGTGGCGGCCTCGGCGTTCGGCAACGCCGGGCAGACGTGCTCCGCCGGCACCCGGCTGCTGCTGCAGCGCGGCGCCGAGGAGTTCCTCGATCGGCTCGTCGCGCACGCCGCGTACCTGCGGCTCGGGCCCGGCCTGGACGACCCGGACATGGGGCCGCTGGTGTCGGCGCGGCAACGCGACCGCGTGCAGACGTACCTGGAGCTGGCCCGTCAGGAGGGCGCCACCATCCGCACCGGCGGCGGACGTCCCGCCGACTCGGCGCTCGCCGACGGGTACTTCATCGAGCCGACCGTGCTGACGGGGCTCACCAACGCCGCGCGGTGCGCGCAGGAGGAGATCTTCGGGCCCGTCCTCACGGTCATCGAGTTCGGCGACGCTGCGGAGGCCTTGGACATCGCCAACGACAGCCCGTACGGACTGTCGTCGTACGTGTGGACCCGCGACATGACCACGGCGATGCGGCTGGCTGAGGGCATCAGAGCGGGCCAGGTGTACGTCAACGCCACCGGCGTCGGCACCGGCGTGGAGCTGCCCTTCGGCGGCTACAAGCACAGCGGGTGGGGCCGTGAGAAGGGTCTGGAGGCGCTGAACGGCTACACCCAGCTCAAGAACGTCTGCCTCGGCTTCGGGACGCCCCGATGAGCGGCATGCGTTACCGCAGGCTCGGCCGCGACGGCCCGGTGGTGTCCGTGGTGGGCGTCGGCGGCAACAACTTCGGCTCCCGCCTGGACGAGGACGGCACCAAGGCCGTCGTCCGCGCCGCCCTGGACGCGGGCATCACCCTGTTCGACACCGCCGACACCTACGGCGCGTACGGCGGCGGCGACGCCGGCGACAGCGAGCGCCTGCTCGGCGCCGCGCTCAAGGGCCACCGCGACGAGGTGGTGCTGGCCACCAAGTTCGGCATGAGCATGGGCAACGCCTACGAAGAGCTCGGCCCGCGCGGCGCCCGCCGTTACATCCGGCACGCCGTGGAGGAGTCGCTGCGCCGGCTCGGCACCGACCGCATCGACCTCTACCAGTACCACGAGCCCGACGGCGTCACCCCGCTCGCCGTCACCCTCGAAGCGCTGAGCGAGCTGGTCGCCGAAGGCAAGGTGCGCCACGTCGGCTGCTCCAACATGCCCGCCTGGATGCTGGCCGACGCCGCCTGGCAGGCCCGCTGGGATCGGCGCGCGCCGTTCGTCAGCACCCAGGCCCGCTACCACCTGCTCGACAGGGGCGCCGAGCAGGAGCTGATCCCGGCCTGCGCCGCGTACGGCGTCGGGCTTTTGCCGTATTATCCGCTCGCCAACGGCCTGCTCAGCGGCAAGTACAGGCGCGGTGAGCCGCCGCCGCCGGGCAGCAGGCTGTCGTGGCGGCACGGCTGGCTCACCGAGCAGGCGCTCGACCACGTCGAGGCCCTCACCGCCTACGCGGCCCAACGCGGCCTCACCCTGCTGCAGGTCGCCGTCGGCGGCCTGGCGGCGCTGCCCCAGGTGGGTTCCGTCATCTGCGGGGCGATGACCCCGCAGCAGGTCACCGCCAACGCGGCGGCGGCCGGCTGGACCCCGGACGCGGCCGACCTGGCCGCGCTCGATCACATCGTGCCGCCCGGCGAACGGGTGGTCTGAACACCATGAGGTTGAACGACATGCGACAGGTAGTCACCTTCGACGCCTACGGAACACTGATCGACTTCCAGCTCGGGCCCACCACGCTCAAAGTCCTCGCCGACCGGCTGGACCTCGACGGGCTCAACGTGGAGGAGTTCCTTGACGACTTCCGCGTCATGCGCTTCCAGGCCGTGCTGGAGGCGTACCGCCCTTACCACGAGGTGCTGCACTCCAGCCTGCGCAACGCCATGCGCCTGCACGGCCTCGACTACCGCACCTCCGACGGCGACGCCCTGGTCGAGGCGGTGCCCACGTTCGGCCCGCACCCCGAGGTGCCGGACGCGCTGCGGGCGCTCAAGAGCAAGTACGAGATCGCGATCATCTCCAACTCCGACGACGACCTCATCAAGCACAACGTCGCCAACATCGGCGTGGAGTTCGACTATGTCATCACCGCCGAGCAGGCCAGGGCGTACAAGCCGGACCGCCAGGCCTTCGAGCACGCCTTCAAGGTCATGGACGTCGAGCCGTCCCAGGTGATCCACACTGCCCAGGGCTGGGAGTACGACCACATCCCCACCCGCGACCTCGGCCTCGAGCGGCGCGTGTGGATCAACCGCTACGGCCGCCGCGGCAGCTCCGACTACCAGCCCTACGACGAGCTGAACGACCTGTCGGGCCTGCCTGCACTGCTCGGCTGCTGAGAACGGAACCCACGATGAAGCAGATCCCGTACTGGCTCGACACCGCTCCCCCGCTACCCGACCGGTCCGGCAGGCCGTTGCCGGACGAGGCCGACGTGGTGGTCATCGGCGGCGGGCTGACTGGTCTGTCCACCGCCCTGCACACCGCCGGCAGGGGCGCCCGGGTCGTCCTCGTCGAGAAGGACAAGGTCGGCTCGGGCGCCTCCGGGCGCAACGGCAGCATGTGCACCCAGGGCATCACCATCACCACCGGCCAGGCACGCGAACGTTACGGCCAGGAACGCGCCCGCGAGCTGTACGACTCCTTCCGCCACGCCGTGGACCTCGTCGAGGAGCTGACGCTCAAGGAAGACATCGACTGCGACTTCCGCCGCTCCGGCCGCCTGGGTGTCGCCTTCAAACCGGCGCACTTCGAGCGGATGCGTGCCAAGCAGCGCGATCTCGCCGAGAACTTCGGCCACGAGACCACCCTCATAGGACCCGGCGAGCTGCGTACCGAGCTGGGCTCGGACTACTACCACGGCGCGCTGCTCGACCCGCTCAGCGCGGGCCTGCACGTCGGCAAGTACGTGCACGGCCTGGCCGAGGCCGCCGAACGCGCCGGCGCCGAGATCCACGAGCGCAACGCCGCCACCGCGCTGCGGCGCACGCCGGGGGGCGGCTTCGAGGTGGAGACACTGAACGGCCTCATCCGGGCCAGGCAGGTCGTCGCCGCCACCGACGCCTACAGCGACGGCGCGCTGCCGTGGCTGCGCAAGCGGCTGATCTGCGTCGGCAGCTTCATCATCGTCACCGAGCCGCTGGGCGAGGAGCTGGCCCGCGAGATCATCCCGAACGCGCGTCTGGTGGTCGACTCCAAGAACATCGGCCACTACATCCGGCTCACCCCCGACAACCGGCTCGCCTTCGGCGGCCGGGCCCGCTTCGCCCCGTCCGACCCGGCCTCCGACCGCAAGAGCGGCGCGGTGCTCAAGCGGGAGATGGCCGAGATCTTCCCCCAGCTCGCCAACGTCAAGATCGACTACGCATGGGGCGGCAGCGTCGGCTTCAGCTACGACCGCATCCCGCACGCCGGCGAGCAGGACGGCATGTACTACTCGGGGGGTTACTGCGGCCACGGCGTGCAGATGGCCACCTACATGGGGCGTGCGCTCGCCGACATGATGGACGGCCGTCCCGAGGCCAACCCCTGGCGCGGGCTCGGCTTTCCCAAGGTGCCCGTGCCGTTCTACAACGGCACCGCCTGGTTCCTGCCCTTCGCCGGCGCGTACTACAAGGCGAAGGACCGCTTCGGCTGACACCTGCGCACCGACGCAACAGAATCGGCCTCCTCGCGGCCGGCGCTCCTGGCCGCGAGGAGCCTCTTGATGATCATCAACACCGTGCACCCGGCCTGCATCCTTACTGGCCGGGCACTATCCGGCTTTCCTTGTTCCGCCCGTCAGGCGGCTGGGCGGAGGTAGCGTGCAACCCGGGCGGGACAGGTCCAGCACCGAGCCGGGCGCCAGGCAGGCGGGCACGGCCGCGACCTGCTGGCCGTAACGGGCGCCCTTGCGTACCGTCACCTTGCCGGCCGCGTCGACTTCACACGGGTTGTTCTCCGTGCAGCTCTTCCCGTCGTCGTTGCTCGTGTTGTGCAGCCCGACCACGGTCTGCCCGTCCGGGGCGATCAGCGGTGACCCCGAGGCCCCGTGCCCTGGTTCGCAGGCGCTGGTGTACCTGAGTGCGTTCTCCTGCTCGTACCCGCCCTCCCGCAGCCCCGGCACCACGGCCTTCACCGCGCAGCTCCAGCGGCGGCCCCAGTTGCCGGACAACAGGTCCACCCGGTCCCCGGCCGCGGCCGGGGTTCTGGTGAGGTCGAAGACCTTGGCGTCGGCGGCGGCCAGCTCCGCATAGGTCCGGTCCAGGCGGTACAGGGCGACGTCGGTGCCCGTCATGGTGGCGTAGACCAGCCGGGTCGTCCTGGCCTCGACCTTGGGGTAACCCTCGCGGTCGGTGATCGTGACCGGCTGGGCGGCCGGCTGATCGACCAGCGCCGACCCCGGCGCAGGGCGGGTGCCCTCGACGCAGTGGCCGTTGGTGAGGAGCAGGGCTTGATCCTCCGCCCGGGCGGCCATGGTGCGGACCACGGCGCCGGAACAGCCACCGAACTGCACGGCACCCTCCAGCGACGGCATGGGCCGTTCCGGCGGAACTGCGATGCCCGTGACGATGCCTCGGATCCACTTCCGATACACCGACACGTCGCTGTACACCGTCGGCGTGTCGTTGCCGTTGCTGCCGCTGACCGCCCCGGCCAGCAGCCAGCTGCCACCGCGGCGGACCAGCGACGGGCCACCGGAATCCATGTTGGTGGCCGAGATGCTTCCGTCCGGGCTGCCCACGCACAGCTCACGCGCCGCGGTGATACCGCTCACTTCACATTTCCGGTCCGGCTGCACCACGGTGTCGGCCTCGCGCAGGCGGTTCGGGTAGCACTTCGGTGCGCGCTGGTCACAGGTCACGCCCCAGCCGATGATGCGAGTGGGGGTGTGGTCGGCCGGCGTGGCCGGCGCGATCCGCGCCGGCTTCGCCCGAACCGGAGTGCGCAGGTGCAGCAGCGCGAGATCCTTGCCGTAGACCTCGGTGGAGTACCTGTAGAACTTGTCGACCTCGGCCAGTTCACCGCCGGAGGTCACGCTCAGCGAGCCGATGCGCACCCGCCAGCCACGGGGGGTGCCGACCTGAGCCTGATTGGGCGTGCGGGCGCAGTGGCTCGCGGTGATCACCCACTGCGGCGCGATCAACGTCACTCCGCAGACATGGCCGTCCGCGCGCGGGGATTCGGCGCGCTGTAACGAGCCCATGAACGAGTACGGCTGCACCGACTCGACGCCGCCACGCAGGGCGAACGCCGGAGTCGCGGTCGCCGCCAGCGCGGCCAGCATCACGGGAACGACGAGAGGGAAACGAAAACGCGCAGAGAAGGCCGCGAGTGTGACGCGAGTACGAGGGAGGTGACGTGTGCTCGGCATGGTTTTCTTTCGTGGCTATGGCCGCCCGGCGATCGGGAGGAGTGGGTGGGCAGAGCACATGGAAAGCTCCGCTCCGAGAAGGTCGGTACGCCGCGTGGCGCACGTCAGCCACCCTGCGCGGTACAGGAGTCCATGCGGTCGCGGTCGCGTATCCGCGGCCGCTTGGATACGTATCGGGTGTGTATCAGTCCTCAGCCGCGCATCGCCCAGCTTCAGGGGTCATCGGGTGCGACAGCCGCCACGATCGCGACGACCACACCGACGCGCGTGGACGGTTGATTCACGGCTGATACACGGCTGAGCCGTCATGGAGGTCCGGCATCGACAACATGGACACCTGCATGGCACGGGGTGATCGAGGCGCCGCTACCGCGGTGAACGTCCCCGGAGGGGCCGACGAGGTTTTCGTGCCCCCACAAAGAGAGTCCTTATATTGTTTTTAAACTATCGACCATATTCGGGGAGCAATGTCGGTTTCGGATGTCGGTAGCAGCCCGTCGACCCCTGTCACCGTGCTGCTCGTCGAGGACGACGAGGTGATCCGCAAGACGGTCGGGATGGCGCTGGAGCGCTACGGCTATCGCGTGAGCACGGCGGGCGACGGTCTGACCGGCCTCGAACTGTTCAGGGAGCAGCGGCACGACGTGCTGCTGCTGGACGTGATGCTGCCGGGGCTGGACGGCATCGGGCTGTGCCGGAAGATCCGGGAGTCCAGCATGGACCCGATCCTGATGATGTCCGCGCGTGGTGACGCCCTGGACGTGGTGTCGGGCCTGGAGGCGGGGGCCGATGACTACGTCGTCAAGCCGGTCGAGACCTCCGTGCTGGTGGCCAGGATCCGTTCCCTGCTGCGCCGAGCCTCCTTCGTCCCAGGCCCTGAGCGCTCTCCGGAGCCCGCCCCCGGCTGCTTGGTCTTCGGGGACCTGGCCATCGATCCCCAGGGTCTGGAAGTGCACCGGGCCGGTGAGCCGGTCGCGCTGGCTCCCACCGAGTTGCGCTTGCTGCTGGAGTTCGCGGCGAATCCGGGGATCGTGCTGGGCCGGCAGACGCTGCTGCGCAACGTCTGGGACTACGGCTGGGACGGGGACAGCCGCGTCGTCGACCTGTGTGTGCAGCGGCTGCGCAAGAAGATCGGCCCCGACCGGATCGAGACGGTCCGCGGCTTCGGCTACAAGCTGCGGCGCTGATGGGACACGCCATCGCCCGGGCGGCATGTGGGCTGCTGGACTGGAGGTCGCTGCGCTGGAAGATCGCCGCGCTGGTGGCCATGGCGTCCTGCGCGGTCGCGCTGGCCGTTGGGGTGCTGGTCCACCAGAGCACCTTTGAGCGTTCCATGAGCCTGGGCAGGGACCGGGCGTTCAGCGAACTGCTGGTCGTGGTGGACGACTACCGGCGTACGGGCAGGACACCGGATTATGTGAATCCCGCCGAGATTCCGCCCGTACTGCTCCAGCAGGCCAGGAGCACCGGGCAGTACATCACCTGGTACGACGACCGCCGGCCGGACATTCCCTGGATGTGGGCGGTGCAGCAAGCCGGCGGCCAGGCGCTGGCCGTGAAGATCGACATGGGCCCCGAGACCCGCAGTCTGCAGGCCCTGGACCGGCACATCGTGATGGCCTCGCTGGCCGTGCTCGCCGTTGTCGTGCCCCTGGCGGCATTGGCCGCCGAGCTGCCCAACCGGCGGCTGAGGCGGGTGGCCCGGACCGCGCGGCGTATCGCGGCCGGCGACCTGGAAGCCCGGAGCATGGTGGGCGGCCGGGGCGGCGACGAGATCACCGACATCTCGGCCGGCGTCGACTCGATGGCCGACAGCCTGCGGGACCGGCTGCTCAGCGAACAACGTTTCACCGCCGATGTAGCCCATGAGCTGCGCACCCCGCTGATGGGCCTGGTCATCTCGGCCGAACTGCTCCCGGAGAGCGAGGCGACCGAGCTGGTCAGAGATCGGGTGCGGGTGCTGCGGACGCTGGTGGAGGACCTGCTGGAGATCTCCCGCCTCGACGCGGGCACGGAGCGGGCTGATCGTGCTCCGGTGCCGCTGGGCCGGGTCGTCGAGGAGTCCGTAGGCCGGACGGGACTGCAGGTCCAGCTGACGGTGACCGGTGATCCAGTCGCCGACACCGATGCGCGCCGCCTCGACCGGATCATCGCCAACCTGGTCGCCAACGCCCACCGCCACGGACGCTCTCCGGTCGAGGTCACCGTGAACGGCACGGCGATCGTCGTACGCGACCACGGCCCCGGTTTCCCCGGCGAACTGCTGGCAGACGGACCGCAGCGCTTCCGCACCGGCGCGGCCGAACGCGGCCGGGGCCACGGCCTGGGCCTGACCATCGCCCTTGGCCAGGCCCAGGTGATCGGCGCCGGGCTCGCCTTCGCCAACGCCCCGGACGGCGGCGCGATCGCCACGCTCCACCTGCGGGGCGATACCAGCTCCGAGGGCTGATACCTGTCTGACGCTCCCTGAAGACTGCTGAAAGCCGGGCGATCCGCGGCCGAGGGCCGACACACACCCGATACGTATCCAAGCGGCCGCGGATACGCGACCGCGACCGCATGGACTCCTGTACCGCGCAGGGTGGCTGACGTGCGCCACGCGGCGTACCGACCTTCTCGGAGCGGAGCTTTCCATGTGCTCTGCCCACCCACTCCTCCCGATCGCCGGGCGGCCATAGCCACGAAAGAAAACCATGCCGAGCACACGTCACCTCCCTCGCACTCGCGTCGCACTCGCGGCCTTCGCCTGCCTCGCGGGCCTGATGGCCGGTTGCGGCAACGCCGGCGAGCCGAGCGGCACGCCGAACAGCTCGTCGGCTTCCGCGTCTGTTTCCGATTCCGCCGGTACGGCCGACCAGAGGTACACCGAATGGGAGATCAAGTTCCGGTCGTGCCTGAGCGACAAGGGCTTCGAGCTTCCGGAGGAGGCCGGAAAAATCGACTTCGGCAACCGGCAGGACGCGTACGAAGTAGCGAGAGACGCCTGCATCAAGAAGATCGGCAAGCCGCCTGCGGCCTCCGACGACCAGCCCGCCATGTCCGGCGAAGAAGCGAAGGAGAAGGAGCTCAAGACCCTCCAGTGCCTCCGCGACCACGGGTACGACGTCAAAGATCCGGCTCCCGGGCAAGCCGCACAGGTGGAGGTGCCTGATGGCGTCTCGCCGGACGGCTTGAAGGAGTGCTACGGCAAATGACGTCCGGGCATTGCTCCGGAAAGCCAGGAGATGAGCCCGCGCCGCGGGGACACGGCCGCACGTGGGTGCCGGCGATCGCATCCCTCGCCCTCGGCGCTGTCGCGACCTTGATGATGCTCCGGTCCGGGCTCGGCGGCGTGCTCCAGCGACGGCCGGAAGTCGGTGTCACCCCGTACCGAAAATCTGTTGTCGCCGCGGTAGACATTTGCATCCGATGGCGCTAGTGTTTCTGGCATCGCAAGGAACGGATCCACCGGGCAGCAGCAGTAAGCACGAGCACCACGACGAACTGCCCGCAGCAGGACGAAGTCGGTAGTTGATCGGCAGAAGGTCGGACGTGACGGGCCAGCGCAGTGGCAAGGGGCCCTGACCGTGGACGCGCTGCCGAAGGTGAAGTTGAACAAGCGGTCCGGAAGAGAAAGACGAAGGGAGTGTTGACGCCATCGGGATCGCCCGTTGCCGGCTGAAGTTCCGCCGCTCGGGTACCGCAGTTCCACAGATAGGAAGGTGGTCTACGGTCACGCATCCGCGATCCGCGCATCACCGCCGTTCAGTACGGCGGATGCGGAAAACAGTAAGCCGGCCGGATGGCCGGTAGATGGTGTTGAACTCTTCGGGGCCCCGGCGCAACAGGCGCCGGGGCCCCCTGTGCGCGTGATGAGAAAGGAATGTATGGATCAACGCCGCTCGGCTGCCGAGGGTGACACGCTCACGCCCGGCAGGATTACGGATACGGCCGAACACACGGCCGACGACCGGTTCGACGATGAGGACTACCCCGCCTACAGCATGGGCGCGGCCGCCGAGATGCTCGGCGTCACCCCGACGTTCCTGCGGGCTCTGGGCGCCGCCCATCTGATCGAGCCGAAACGCTCCAGCGGCGGCCACCGCCGCTACTCCCGCTACCAGCTGCGCCTGGCAGCCAGGGCCCGGGAACTCGTCGACCAGGGCACCCCCGTGGAAGCCGCCTGCCGCATCATCATCTTGGAAGACCAGCTCGCCGAGGCGCAGCGCATCAACGCCGAATACGAACGCGAGCGCACGGCCGGGAACTGACACCGGCGGCCTGGTCTCCGACCGCGTGGACCAGGCCACACGGCCTCCTCCACCGACGCCTCCACCTCGAACGCGTCCGCGAGCCGGTGATCGTCCACATCACCACGCTGATGCTGCAAGACGTTCTTGCCGATCCCGCCTTGGCTCAGCCGCCCAAGCCCGCCGACCGGCGTGGGCTGACTCCCTTGTTCTGGCGGCATGTCCAGCCCTCAGTGGTCTCGCCCGGAAGCCCCCGGGGCTTGACGGCTCTCTGGGCTTGTCGTGCAGCCACTGATCAGGAGTCGGAGTCCGTGACGCATCAGTGGTAGCCGATCGCCGTCGGCCGGCTCGGGGGATCGTTTAGCACAAAGCCACGAGATTTCAACCTCTTGATCACTTTCGGCTTCTGCGGTCATGGTGGGGTACGCACATGATCGACAGGAGCTCGCGCATGAACAGGTACAGCCGTCGGGGATTCCTCACAGCGACGATGGTGGCGGGCTCGGCCGCCGCGATACCGGGCTGGGTGGGGGCGGGAACAGCGGCTGCCGCGAGCACCCCCTTCACCCTTGGGGTGGCGTCGGGCGATCCGGCGCCCGACGGGGTCGTGTTGTGGACCAGGCTGGCTCCTGATCCGCTGGCCGTGGACGGTCGCGGCGGTATGCCGGATCAGGCCGTACCGGTGCAATGGCAGGTCGCCGCCGATGACCGGTTCCGGCGTGTCGTTCGCCAGGGGATCAGCCTGGCCAGACCGGAGCGTGGGCACAGCGTGCACGTCGAGCTGCACGGCCTGCGTCCCGGCAGGGAGTACTTCTATCGGTTCCGCGCGGGCGGCGAGATCAGCCCGGTCGGCCGGACCAAGACCGCACCTCCGCCGGGGGCGGACGTGAGCGCCCTGGCGTTCGCCTTCGTCTCCTGTCAGTGCTGGTATGAGGGCTTCTACACCGCCTACCGGCACCTGGCCCAGGAGGACCTGGACGTGGTCTTCCACCTGGGCGACTACATCTACGAGTACGGTGTGCCCGCCACCGGCGGGGTGCGCGGGCTCAGCCTGCCCGAGCAGTACCTGAAGGAGACCTTCACCCTGACGGAGTACCGCAACCGGCACGCCCTCTACCGGACCGACCCCGACCTGCAGGCCGCGCACGCGGCGTTCCCCTGGATGGTGACGGTCGACGACCACGACGTGGAGAACAACTGGGCCAAGGACATCTCCCAGATCGACACCGAGCCCGACCAGGACCCGCAGGTCTTCCGGCAACGACGGGCCGCCGCCTTTCAGGCGTTTTACGAGCACCTGCCGCTGCGCCGCTCCTCCATGCCCGGAGGGCCTGACATGCGGCTCTATCGGCGCGCGTCCTTCGGCAGGCTGGCGACCTTCAACGTGCTCGACACCCGCCAGTATCGCGACGACCAGCCGTGCGGCGACGGATTGGACGTCGGATGCGCGGACCGGCTGGACCCGAACCGGACGATGCTGGGCGCCAGGCAGGAGGAGTGGCTGCTCGGCGGCCTCGCGCGCTCGCGTTCGACGTGGAACGTGCTGGCGCAGCAACTGCTCATGGCGCCGCTCGATCACGACGCCAGTCCCGACGTGCAGGCCTTCGGCATGGATCTGTGGGACGGCTACGCCTCCGCCCGCGCCCGGCTGCTGTCGGGGATGGTGGAGCACAACGTGCGCAATCCGGTGGTGCTGTCCGGTGACATCCACCGCAGCCTGGCGGCTGAGCTCAAGCCCGACTTCGACGACCCGAACTCTCCGGTCATGGGCGTGGAGTTCGCCGGGACCTCGATCGCCTCCGGCAAGGACGGCGCCGACCAGGACGGGCTGGGGCAGACGTTCCTCGCCGCCAATCCGCACCTGAAGTTCCACAACGTTCAGCGGGGCTACGTGCGCGCCACGGCGACTCCGGAGACGTTGACCGTCGACTACCGGATCGTGCCCTACGTCACGCGGCCGGGGGCGCCCGTCTCGACTCGTGCGTCGTTCGCGGTGGAGGCGGGCAACCCCGGCCTGCACCAGACGGCGGACAACCCGCCGGTCGGCGTTCTGAACATTCCGGACGTGGCCGGCGAGCTGGACCATCTCGCCGAGCAACCGCGACGCTGACCACGCCGGGCAGGCGCCACTCCAGGTCACCCGCCGGCCGTCAGCCCTGATACCGCGCCACCTGTTGCAGGTGGCGCGGTACGCGTCTGCAGCAGGGCACGTCCGCCGCGGTCAGCGTGAAGTGACCCGGTGGCGGAGGCGTCACCGGGCCGGCTCCTCGGCCGAACCCCGCGGAGTCTGCGCCTCTCACCGGCCGGCCTCGAAGGGGAACACCTCTCCTCTCCGGCATAGGATTCTGGTTTTACCGGTCAAACCAGAGAGGATTGGATCATGCCCGTACTAGAGGGACGCTCCGCGTTGATCACCGGTGGCGCAGGAGACATCGGTGCTGCGATGGCCGCCGAGCTGACTCGCAGAGGGGCTCGCGTCACGCTCCTGGACGTGAAGTCGCCGGCCGAGGCCCGCCCGTGGATCGCCACCGCATCCGCGCACGGCGAGGTGGGCTACGTGCAGGCCGACGTGCGCGATCGGCCGTCCCTGGACGCCGCCGTCGACGAGGTCGGACATCTCGATATCGCCATCGCCAACGCCGGCGTCGTCAAATCCGCCCCGTTCCTGGAGATCTCTGTCGAGGAGTGGGAACAACAGCTGGCGATCAATCTCACCGGCTGCTTCCACACGGCCCAGGCGGCCGCCCGGCGCATGGTGGCCCAAGGATCTGGCGGGCGCATCGTGCTGACGGGATCCTGGGTCGGCACGGTGCCGTGGCCGGAGATCGCGGCCTACAGCGCGTCGAAGGCCGGCGTGGCGATGCTCGCCCGGTCGATGGCCAAGGAGCTGGCTCCGCACGGCATTCTCGTCAACGCCCTCGCGCCCGGAATCGTGGCCGCGGGCCTGGCCAAGTGGCAGTTCGACAACGAGCCCGCCTACGCCGCGCGGGCCGCCCAGGCCATTCCGCTGGGAGTTCCGCAATCCGCCGAGCAGGTGGCCAGGGTGGCCGCGTTCCTGTGCTCGCCCGACGCCGACTACATCACCGGCACGACCCTGCTGGCCGACGGCGGCTGCTCGCTGTTCAACCAGGACTGACTAGCGCTGACGGGAGTTGGGCTCCAGTCGCAGCAGGTCGTCGTCCGGCCCGTCGAGCGCGGTCAGCACCGATTCGATGATGCCGTCGAGTGACACACCCGGCCCCATCAGCCGGGTGAGCTCGCGGCGAGCGAGCGTGTCGAGCCCCTGGTCAAGGTCTTCGCCGTAGTGGTAGTGCGCCACTGACAGGTGGCCCTCCATGGCGCGGCGAGCTCGTTCGGTGTCGCGGTCGGCGATCGCCGCGAGGATGTCGTCGTGGTACGGGGCGCCCTCGCGGACGATCGTGGGGTCGGCGAGGCTGCGCAGCATGTATTCGAAGGTGAGCCCAGCGATCGACAGGAACATCACCTCCAGCACGGAGTTGCGGGCGGCCCGCGCGATGAGGATGTGGAAGGCGATGTCGGCGCGGGCCTTCTCCACGACGTTGCCGGCCATCTCGAAGGCGCTCAGCATCTTGCGCAGCGCGGTCAGATCGTCCTCGGTCGCGTTTCGCGCGGCCAGCACGGCGGCGTGGGTCTCCAGCATGATCCGCGCGTCGGTCACCTCGCGCGGGGTGGCGTTGCGCCGGCGGTAATAGGCCTCCAGCGGGCGGATGCTGTCGACGCTGCTCGGCTCGCGGACGAACGTGCCGCGCCCGGGAATGACCCGGACCAGCCCCCGCTCCTGCAGTTCCTTGATGACTTCACGGACGGAGGGGCGGCTGAGCCCGAAACGCTGGGCCAGCAGCCGCTCGGAGGGAAGCCGGCTGCCCGGGCTGATCTTCCCGGTGAGCAGGGCGTCCTGGAGATAGGTGGACAGCATGTCACGCGGAACGGCGTCAATCGTCACCGGTGATCCTCCCGACAGCACCCTGCGCGGTCAGACCGGATGCTATTTCCCGCCCCCGCCGGGGGCAAACGTTCCTGATCATGATAGCCGACGGTAGGTCATGCGGACGGTGACGTCGTCGACCGTGGCCAGCGGGATGCGCCCGTCGGCGGGCGGCACCGTGCGGCCGTCGACGGTGATCTCGGTGGGCCGCTCCGCGGCTCCCTCGGGAAGGGGCAGGCTCAGGGAGAGCCGGTCCGGTGCCGGGTGGGCGCCGCCCTGGCGAGTGTAGCGGACGGTGACCGTGACCACGTCCGTGTGCTCGGTCGTGACGTGCAGGCTGACCGGGCCGAAGCGGGTGGTGCTGCGCTCCAGCTCGATGGTCTGGCCGGCCCCGAACCACCCAGCCGGTACGGCAGGCAGCAGTTCGAGTGTGTCGTCCCGCTCGAACAGCAGCAGATGCCTGACCAGCCGCACGAATTCGGCCGAGGCCCAGTTGTGGGGCATGTCCCCCCACAGCTGCCCGTTGCCGGTGGCGGTCAGCGACTGCTCCTCCCGCCATACACGGGTGGGCGCGGCATGGTTGGCGAAGGCGTAGAGGTAGTCGACCGCCTTGTCGGCACGGCCGGCGTAGAGCCACGCGTGCGCGGCGAACGAGGCGGCGTAGGGCCAGACGGCGCGGTAGGGCAGCCAGCCGGTCTCGGCGGGAATGCCCTGCTCGTCATCGAGCGTGTCGAACAGCGCCAGCAGGTCGGTGACCACGTGGTCGCCGGGCTCGAACACCTCGCCCGGCCAGATGGCCTGGCACAGCGCCCACGTGGCGCTGCCAGGCCGGATCCGATGCCATTCGGCCACGTCGGCCTCGGCGGGACCCGCGTGGTAGTGATGCGAGCCGCTCTCCGGGTGGATCAAGGGCAGGTACGCGAGTCCTTCCTCGCGGTGCCGGCGGGCCGCCGTGTCGAAGTTGGCGCGCAGCCGGACGTACTGCGCGTGAATCGCGTCGCGATCGGATGCGCGGCCGAGCATCGTCGCTCCCCTGACCGCGGCGCGCAGCCCCGCGAGTGTCCACAGCGTGGTGGTGTACTCCGCCCGTACGCCTGCCACTCCCCCGTCGGCGAACGCCGGCGGCATGAGGCCGTGCAGCGGGTGGCCTGTGGGCAACGCGTCCGCCTGGCGGCGCAGGCCGGCGATGTGGTCGATGGCGCGCAGCACCACCGGCCAGTGCGAGCCGAGCGCGCCGCGCGGGTCGGCGCTGAGCTCCGACTGCCGCACCAGCGTGGCGATCGCGATCGCGGTCTCCTTGATGTGCGGCGCCAGCTCCAACCCGGTGATGGAGCCGTCGGGCCTGGCCCGGCGCAGGAGGACCCGCACACCGGCGTCGGCGTCGGCGGCAAAGCCGAGGTAGCGGGCCGTCTCCAGGATGAAATGGCCGTCGACGATCCACAAGCCGCGGTAGACCGTGGCGCCGACCTGCGGCACCGGCAGTCCGTCGCGGATCTCCCGCGCCTGCAGCAGGTTGCGCACGCAGGCCACCAGCAGGTCCTGCACGGCCGGGTCGGGCACGGTGATCGGCAGCCGTAGCGCTGGAAGCTCGTCCCAGAAGGCGCGGGCACGGGTCAGGGCTGCCTCGGCCCAGGCCAGGTCCGCGATGGCGGGCGTCTCGGCCACGGCCGGCTGCGGCAGGACCAGCGCCCCGCCGATACGCCCGCCTGGTCGCAGGATCTCGGGGGTGACGTCAAGGCCGGTGGCCGGGCGGAATCCGGTCGGATGGGCGAGATGGAGCCGTTGCGGCCGGTGGACCAGGGCGACAGGGCCGAGCGGCGTGCCGTCCTGCTCGGCGGTGTCGTCCGGCCAGATCGGCTGGGCAGGAGCCTGCCCGGGCGCCACCGAGTAGGCGACGTGGAACGGTGTCGTGCCGCCTGTCAGCACCGCGTCGCGGTCGTGGTGGTCGATGTGCAGTCCGGTGAGCACCTCGCCGTCGTCGCCGATGTGCGTCAGCTCCCACATCACGACATCGGCGCGGAAGCCGTCGTGCTCGTGGGCGAAGGCGGTCAGCGTGAGCTCCAGCCGGGGGTAGCGCATGGTGGTGACCACGATGGGGCGTGCGGCGGACTCGGTGCGCTGGGTCACCGACACGGGCCGGTCGGCGCTCTGGGCGGAGAACTCCACGACGGTGGCGAAGTGCCAGGCCGCGAGGTGCGTCTGTGTGAAGCCGTAGAGCAGGGCGCCGTCCTCGCGGACCAGGGTCTTGTGCGGGTCGTCGGGCAGGCAGATCGCTGTCCAGCGCGAGGGGGGCGCGAACCGGAAGTCGATGGTGTGGGACACGTACGGAGCCTTCCTTCTCCTCGAAAGAGTCAGCCCTTGACGGCGCCCTGCAGCATGCCGCGGATCACATGGCGTTGCAGGAAGAGGTAGACGATGACGACGGGGACGGTGACGATGAGGGCGCCGGCCGACAGTCCGGCGACGTCGGTGGTGCGCTGCCCGACGAACAGGCCGAGGCCGGCGGGCGCGGTGCGGACGGCCGGATCCTGCAGCAACACCAGTGACAGCAGGAACTCGTTCCAGGTCCAGACGAAGAACAGGACCATGAGCGTGGTGACGGCGGGCCGGGCGACAGGCAGCAGGATGCGGAACAGGACGGTGAAGGAGTTGGCGCCGTCCATGCGGGCCGCCTCGATGAGCGCGCGGGGCGTGGAAAGGAAGAAGGCCCGCATCCAGAACGTGCCGAACGACACCGACAACCCGATCTCGGGCAGCATCAGGCCCAGGTAGTTGTCGGTGAGACCGAACTGGCGCAGGTCGTAGTAGAGCGGCACGACGGTGGCCTCGTACGGCATGACGATGCCGATCAGCATCACGTAGAACAGCGGGGTGCTGCCGCGGAACCGCATGGTGCCGAAGGCGTACCCGGTCATGATCGACAGCACCGTCGCGACCGGGACCACCACGACCACGACGATCACGCTCGAGGTGATGAGGTCGCCGAAGGAGCCGGTGGTCCACGCGCGGGCGAAGTTGCCCCACTGCGGGTCGTCCGGCCAGCTCAGGCCGGTGACCGGAGCCCCCTGGGGCTGCAGGGCCACCGAGAAGATGCTGAACAGGGGGAGCAGTACGGCAAGGGCGAACAGGCACAGGAAGGTGTAGGCGCCGAGCCGTTCGATACGGGCGTTCACAGCTTCTCCCGCAGCAACCGGGTGATCAACAGGACCACGGTGAAGATGAGCACGGTGAGCATCACGGCGACCGCACAGGCTTCGCCCACGGCCCCCTGGCGGAAGGCCAGCTTGTAGATCTCGAAACCGGGGACGTTGGTGGCGTTGCCCGGGCCGCCACCGGTGGTGACGTAGACCAGGTCGAAGGAGCGCAGCGCGGCGATCGTGGTGAGCGTGAGCCCCACGGCCATCTCCTGCTTGAGTCCTGGCAAGGTCACCGCGAAGAACTCCCTGACTGGACCGGCTCCGTCCACGCGGGCCGCCTCGTACAGACTGGCGTCGATCTTGCTGATGCCGGCCAGGAACAACACCATGCACAGCCCGGACATCACCCAGGTGCCGACCAGCCCGAGCGCGGGCAGCGCCCAGGTGAAGTCACCCAGCCAGGCGCGGGCCAGCCCGTCCAGGCCGACCGCGGACAGCAGCTGGTTGATGGTCCCCTCGTCGGCGTACATCCACCGCCACGCGATGCCGACCACCACCGCGGTCACCACCTGGGGCAGGAAGATCACGGTGCGGAAGAAGCCCAGCCCGCGCAGCCGGAACCGCGACAGTACCGAGGCCAGCACCAGTCCCAGGCCGACGGGCAGCGCGGCGAAGAAGAACAGGAACACCATCGAGTGGCTGAAAGCGGTGCGGACGTCGGGATCGGCCAGCTGCTCGGTGTAGTTGTCCAGCCCGGTCCAGGTGCCGAGGGTGATGCCGTCCCAGTCGTACAGCGACAGCCAGGCTGTGTGCCCCAGCGGCACCAGAACGAACAACGCGAAGACCAGGAAACCGGGCAGGATGTACAGGTAGGCGACTCTGGAGTTGGCCCTCATATCGCCCTAGCCGTTGCCGCGTTCGTCGGCCCAGTTCTCCTGGACCGTGGAGATGAGCTCGTCCGGCGTCGTCTTACCGGCGATCAGCTGCTGGACCGCGGGGAAGAGGGTGTCACCCATCGACGGGGTCGCCCAGTCGAGGTAGAGCGCCAGCCCGTCGTCGGCGAGAACCTGCTGCCAGGTCTCCACCAAACCCTCCTGGGCACTGCCCGCCTTGGGCTCGCCCGCGTCACGCTCGGCGACAGGCAGGTAACCGCCCTGGAAGAGCGTGGCCGCGTTCTCCGGCCGGGTCATGAAGTCGATGAAGTTGGCGGCGACGTCGGGGTACTTGGTCTTGGCGGAGATGCTGAACGGCGAGGTGGTCGCGCCCGTCGCGCGGACCGGGTCACCGGCCTTGACCGGCGGCATCGCGGTGAATCCTGCCTTGCCGTCCATGTTCTCGTCGATACGCGACCGGTTCCAGCTGCCGGAAACCATGAAGACGCCCTTGCCCTTGATGAACTTGCCGACGCCGTCGCTGTCGGAAGTGCCGTTGGCGGAGGAGTCGATGTAGCCGGCCTTGGCCCATTCCGCGAGGGTCTTGGTGGCCTGCTGCACACCGGGACTGTCGAAGGTGGCGCCCTTGCGGCCGTAGACCCAGTTGAGCCCGTTCTCGTGCGGCTCGTACTGAGCGATCAGGTCGGACAGCACGTGATTGCCCGGCCAGGCCTCCAGGTTGCCGAGCTGGATCGGCGTCTCGCCCGCCGCCTTGGCCTTGGCCAGCGCGTCCTGGAAGGCGGCCAGATCCTTGAAGGGGGTGGTGATGCCGAGCTTGGCGAGCTTGTCCCGGTTGTAGTAAATGCCGACCAGGTTGCCGCCCAAGGCTATGCCGTACAGCTCGCCGGCGCCGAAGGTCTTGCCGTCCTTGGAGAACCGGGCCTGGTCGAGCAGGCCAGGCTTGAACCGCTCGCTCCAGCCGTACAGCTTGGCGTACTCATCCAGCGGCCGGAGCAGGCCCGCCTGGACCAGCGGGCCCTGCATCGTCTGCGCCTGGCCGGCCTGGGCGATGTCGGGCGCCGACTCCGAGGACATCTGCAGCTTGATGTTCTTGCCGTAGTCGGCGAAGGCCGTGTAGGTCGGTTTGATCGTGATGTTGGGGTGAAGCTGCTGATACTTGGCGGCCAGCTGCTCGATCGCCTTTCCCTGGCCGCCTTCCTCGAAGTGGCTCAATGTCAATGTGACCGGCTCGGTCGGTAGCGCACTGGACACGGCCTTGCCCGCGTCAGGGGCTTCGGCGGGTGCGGCACCAGGGGCGCAGGCCGTCACGGTGGCGGCTATGAGGGCCAGGCCGGCGATCGTACGTGTCGTCAACGGCATCGCAGACTCCTTTGCGGGCTAACCGGTCTGACCACCATCTAGGTAAACGGGAAGTTTCGTCAAGCATGCCACCGTATTATCCAGGAGTTGCGGTCAGACCAGTCTGGCCGGTATGAAGACATTCATGAGCATCGAAGGCATCGAGACACTCGTCGTCGAGGAACTGCCCAACCTGCTGCTGGTTCAGGTGCACCTCGATTCGGGAATCGTCGGGCTGGGCGAGACCTACTACGGGGCCGCCGCGGCCGAGGCGCACCTCCACGAGGCTCTGGCGCCCGCCCTGGTCGGGCGCGCCATGCCGCGGGACGCGGACGAGCTCCGGGCGCTGCTGACGGAGCTGGAGGGCTATGTCGGCTACCTGGGCAGCGGCGCCGAGGTCCGCGCGCTGTCGGCCGTCGACCTGGCGCTGTGGGACGCGATGGGTCAGGAGGCCGGCCTGCCACTGACCGAACTGCTCGGCGGCCGGGTCAGGAGCGACGTGCAGATCTACAACACCTGCGCGGGCCCGCACTACATGCGCAACCCCAGCGGCCAGAAGTCGGCCAACTGGGGGGTGGCCGGAGAGGGACGCCACGAGGACCTGTACGGCTTCCTCCACCACGCCGACCGGCTGGCCGAGGATCTCCTGTCCGAGGGGGTGTCGGCCATGAAGATCTGGCCCTTCGACGTCTACGCCGAACGTTCGGCGGGACGCGAGATCAGCCGGGCCGACCTCGATGCCGGACTCGGCCCCTTGCGCAAGGTGCGCGACGCCGTCGGTGATCGCATGCGTCTCCTCGTGGAACTGCACGGCCTGTGGGAGCCTTCCGCGGCGCGGGTCATTCTGGCGGCGCTCGCGGAGTTCGATCCCCTGTGGGTCGAGGACCCGATACGGCCGGATCGCTACGCCGAGCTCGGCGAACTGCGAGCGGCCAGCCCGGTTCCGATCGCCGCCGGTGAGACGCTGGGTGGCCGCACGGCCGTGGCCCCTCTGCTCGATCGGCGCGGGGTGGACGTCCTCATCGCCGACCTCGGCTGGTGTGGCGGGATCAGCGAAGTCCTGGCTCTGGCCGAGCGCACGCTCGCGGCCGAGGTGCCCCTCGCGCTGCACGACTGCAGCGGGCCCGTGGTGCTGGCCGCCTCGGCGCACCTGGCCGTCCATCTGCCGCACGTGTTCATCCAGGAGACCACCAGGGCCTACTACTCCAGCTGGTACCCGCAGCTTGTCACCGGCCTGCCGGACATCTCCGCCGGCCGGCTGAGCCCGGGAACCGCCCCCGGCCACGGAGTCCGGCTCCGCCCCGATCTCGACCAGAGCGCCACTGTACGCCGCCGCGTAACCGGCGCCACCCATCCCCTCCCGCTAGCCCGCTCGTAGTCGTGGTTGATGCGCATCATCCGGGCGGCTTCCGGCGCGAGGGTGAGAGGGCATAGGTCCGGCACCCCGCCGACGCCAATGAAACCGCCCCGAGTGCGGGCGATCAGACCATGGCCCGCGTGATCGTGAATATTGATGACATCAGGTCGGAGGCCCACAGTAGATCGCGGTTCTAGGCACTCACCATCAGGACGATCTGAATGCGTCAATGGTCATGATTCGGTCACGTTTCCCTGTTCTGGCGTTCATGACCGGGAGGGCCGGCAAGACGGTCACTTTCGGGAGATTGCGTCGCCCGGCGACGGCTCAGCACCGCTGCGATGGGGAGGGCCGCGGCCAAGCCGCTCAGCAGTACAGCCGCGAGCGCTCCCATGATGGCCGGTTCGTTCCCGAAGGCGATGCCGACGGCGGCGAGCGCCGGTCCCTCATTGCGCACGGCCGCGACTCCGCCCATGGTGGTACGGCGTGCCCACTGTCCGGTGGCCAGGGCCGTGCCTAGGGTGAAGGCGACGATGGCGAAGACGAAGCCCGCGAGCAGGCTGAGGGAACCGATCAGTTCGACGACGTCGCGCCAGTTGCCCAGGAGCATGCCCACCAGCACGATGAGGAACGTCACGTTCGACGTTCTGGCGGCCGCAGGACGCCAGGACAGCGCCGTGGGCGGCGCGTAGTGGCGCACGATCAATCCCACGGCGAACGGGACGAGTTGCAGGACCACGACGGTCAACATCAGCGTGGGCACGTCGAGCGCGACTCCGCCACCCGCATTGGCCGCCTGGAAAATGATGTTCACCGTCGGGCCGAAGGTGATGCTGCCGATGGCGGCGAGCAGTACTTGCATCGCCGCGCCCGCGGCCACGTCCCCGTTCTGCACCATGCCGAGTTTCGCCCCGAACGGCCCGCCAGGTGAGGACGCGATCAGAAGCAGCGCGATGAAGGCCGCCGAGGGCAGGCCGAACAGCGCGGCGATGCCCCAGCCGAGGAGCGGGATGGCGACCAGGTTGGCCAGAAGCACCAGCAGGAGCAGCACGACGTTCGCCAGCACGGCGCGCAGGACCGATAGCGTCGCTCCGAGACCGACTGCGAACATGGTGGTCGCTATGAAGATCACGATGACGGAGGTGAGCAGCGGCTGCAATACGTTCATTGGTTCCCTCCGTCATGCCGGAGCAGCGGTGTCATGCTCAGTCGGTCAGGTCGCCGAGCCAGCGCAGCGCGGTCAGCCCTGGCATGAAGCAGTATTCGCCACCACGCGTGACGACGAATCGCGGCAGTGAGAGCAGGCGCCGCCGTACGGGGCGCCGGGGAATGGTGAAGTCGCCGGAGCCGTCGTGGGAGCCGGTGAGGGGGTCTTTTGCGTCGCCGGAGCCGAAGAAGACGCCGTCGTTCATCCATTCGGACTGGACGAACTCGAACTGCCGCCCGAGATGGGCCCCGACGAAGGCGAACATCAGTCCCCGATCGACCCCGTCGTCTTCGAGGACTCCTTCGGGCAGCGGCGGGCCGTATGCCGTTCCGCGTCTGATCATGCGGTGCAGTCTGGGCTCTCCGGCCACCGACGAGTCGCGAGGGTTGCCGCGGCGGATGTGACTGCCTCCGGGAGTCGTGAAGCCGCCCGGATCGTCCTGTTGGAACAGGAACGCGTTGTTGCGGCTCGGGTCCGCACCGAGTCCGGGCTGGTCTTGGGACGGGCTGAGCGCCAGCGGTGCGCCGCTGCGCCAGCGCCCCATGATCTTCGCTGCCAGCAGTTCCTCGTCGTCGGGACTGGTGGAATTGTCCTTCAGGTAGCGGCGGAAGAGGGCGACGCGCTGGTGGAGTTTGCGGAAGACCACGTAGGTGCCGTTGCGTCCGAGCACGTCGGGCTGCGGGGTCTGGATGCCGCCGAGCTCGTCGCGGTAGCCGAGCACGAACTCGCCGGCCTTGAGTGGTGTCTCCAACGGGTTCGAACCGGCTATCCCGCTGCCTTCGACGGCAGGATGGCTGATGCCGTCGCGGTAGCCGAAGGGCTCGGTCTCGGTGGGCAGCGCGTGGCAGTTCTGGCGCCAGATCGCCGTCACGCCGGTCAGGGCGTCATAAGCGGGGCGGGCATGATCGATGGCCGCCTCCAGTCGCGCGCTGTCAGGCGCGAGCGCCACCAGCACGACGTGGACGTCAGACGTGCCAAGCGGGGACTCCCAGTTCTCCGGGCTGCTCTCGCCGATGTCGCCCAGCGCGTTGGCCCGTGCGGCCATGCCTTGGCGGAATTCCCAGGCGAAGGTGTCCAACCATTCCTGAGCGACACCGAGCGCCTTGAGACCGTGGTAGGTGAGGGCGATGCTGACCCAGGTCTCACCCAGCGGGCTCACCGTGTCGGCGGCCGAAGTCGCCACGGCGCTCGCGCGTCGCATCAGCTCCCGCCCGTGCTCACGGTCATCGATGCGGAACAGGATGTAGGTCGCCGCGTACGGTGTCGGCCGAGGGCTGAGAGCTCCACGCTGGATGTCGTCGAGTTCGAGCTTGACGTGGGTTCGCTCGCTCACCGGAACCCGCCTTCCTGTAGTGCTACTTCGCCGAGACGATGTTGTTCCAGAAGGTGCGCAGGCTCTCGTCGACGCCGAACAGCGAGCTGAAGATCGTGGTGTCGGCGAAGATCACGTCACCGGCCCGGTCACCACTCGGTGGCATCCACAGGAACATGTTGAACTCGGTGTTCCCGGCTTCGGTGAACGGGTGCGGCGGCCTTGACATGTCGATCGGCTGCCTGCCCAGCACGTGGATCACGTTCGGGTCGTCAGTGGTCACGGCGTAGTGCGGCAGGTGCATGTGGAAGTTGAAGCTGGACACGCCTTCCAGCCACCCCTTGGTGTCCAGATCCCTCGCGATGGACAGGGGGGCGCTTCTGTTCCCCTCCGCCACCGCGGGACGGAGCCCGTAGCGGTTCTCGACGGGCACCCCCAGGCCGGCCATCAGCGATCGGGTGTACCGTCCGAAGCGTTGCTGGCGGGGCACCAGCGCGTCGCCGTGATGGTGGTACTCCATGTCGCGCACCGCCATGTCGTCCGATGAGCCGACGTCGTGGTGCGGCCCGAGAGCAAGGCAGGTTCCTTCGCGGGTGAGCCATTCGCGCACCGCCTCGATCTCCGCTGGCGTGGCGTCCTGCCCGGTGATCATGTGGTCCAGCCCCCACACGAACAGGGTGTCGGTGTCCGCCAGCACCCGCTCGTCCAGCGGCGTGGGGAAACCCGCCTGATCGACGCGTTGATACACGGGCACGGCGTATCCGGTGGCCTCTTCGACGAACTGCTGGAAGGGCAGCCAGCCCCAGAAGAACAGTTCCAGCCCGCCCGCGATGCCTTGCTGGAACCGCAGCGGATCCGACCATTTCGGGTCCTCGTAGGCCGGCCACGTCACGCGGCGCACTTCGGTCATCGTGGAGAACCGGTTGTCCA
This sequence comes from Nonomuraea sp. NPDC049480, assembly GCF_044465905.1. NCBI lineage: Bacteria > Bacillati > Actinomycetota > Actinomycetes > Streptosporangiales > Streptosporangiaceae > Nonomuraea > Nonomuraea sp. NPDC049480. Next base: position 247,275 of record NZ_JBITMD010000003.1, on the reverse strand, counting down.
GCTCGGTCACATCCCTTCCCGCCTCGGCGGGATAGCTCCAAGCCACGTAGATGCTCAACCGGCGCCGACCGGGGCTGTACGGACGCGGCGCATGGTTCTGGTTGTAGGTGCGCGCGGTTGTGGACTCGCTCATCTCGCCTCCAGGTAGCGCTGGCGGATGTCACTGCATCTGATCGAGCATTTCCGACAGAGCGCTCTTGATCCGCAGAGCTTTCTTGATCTCGTCGGCGGTGAAGTACGGGTACTCGCCGTACTCGATGAAGCTCGGGCAATGGTGCTCGCGGACGAATCTGACGAACGCCTCCGGGTTGGTCTTCCAATCCTCGGGGAAGCCCTCAAGGTTCTCGAAAGCCGTGTTCACTCCCGCCCGGGTGAAGAGCGCGATGGCGTCTTCGGTGTACTTGTCGAAGTCGGTGTCGAAGATCCCCTGATACATGAAGCGCGTGTCGTCGTCGAAGAGCACCCAGCGCAGGTAATGCAGCTTCAGCGGTGCGAGCAGGCGGGGGTCGTCCTCCAGCGCTTTGGCGAGCGCGTAGCCGTAGTCGCGGATCGCATCGGCTCGGCCAGGTTTGACCTTCGCGATGATGGTGAACCCGTAACAGGCCGGAGTCCTCGGGTAGACAGGGCCGTACTTCCCCTGCTCCAGATGGTCGGTCTCCTTCGGGATGACGACCGCCTGCGGCCTGATCTCCATGCCGATCCCCCTTCGTCGTCTTAGCCCAGGGGGAGACTAAAGTGGCCTGACCAGGGCAATTGTCTCATAGTGCGGTGGTGTGTGGCAGCTCGTGCACCCACGACCGTAGAAGCCGCTTGGCAGCCGAGGATCTGGTTGCTGGTCCTGTCGACGCCAACGACTCCAGCCAGATCCGGCTGGACGGGCATCCGCCGGTGTTCGACTCGGTCTACTTCAAGAACCTGCTCACGCTCGAAGTCCGTGACCGGAGGTTCGCGCCACCGGCAAAGGATGCGCGACTACGCCGCGCGCATGTGGGACACCAGGCGAGACCCAGCCACAGGCCTGTTCCGGTACATGAATCCCGCCTCGATCGACATGATCCAACACGCCGCCATGGTGCAGATCTTCGCCGTGCCGGCGCGGACCGCTGCAGCGAGGAGTCCTCGCCCCGACGGCACCACCGTCGGCGTGGAGAACGGCGACCTGCCCTGGCACCCGGCCGAGACCGGGGTCGACACCGACTACACCGCACCGTTCTCCGGAGGACCGCTCGACCTGGGCTTCGACCGGTTCTTCAGCCTCGCGGGCTCGCTGGACATGCAGTACGCCGCGGCTCCTGGAGAGCAATCTTCAGCGCCGGCTCGGGCGGCTTCTCAGAGCCCGAAGGACATGGCGTCACGGCCCTCACATGGCCGCCGATCTCGCCCAAGGGCTCATGAAGATCCAAACAGCGAATCCGTAGACGGGAGCTCGCCTCTGGCTGCCCGGCGCCATCATTGCACCTTCTGGTTCAGCGTCATATGCTGAACCACATGGTTCAGCATGCGACTCTCGATCGAGTGTTCTCAGCGCTCGCGGACGCGACACGGCGGCAGATCCTGGTTCGTCTCGGCGATGGGCCGGCATCGATCGGCGAACTGGCCGAACCGTTCGGCATGTCGTTGACCGGCATGAAGAAACACGTACTCGTTCTCGAGAACGCCGGCCTGGTCACCACCGAGAAGATCGGCCGGTCGCGGCAATGCCGCCTGGGAACCGAACGATTGGACGATGCCATGTCCTGGATCGTCTTCTACCGACGGCTCTGGGAACGCCGGCTCGACGGCCTCGATGCCTACTTCACCCTCAAGAAGGGGACTGAACAGTGACCGAACGAACCGAGACCACCCAGTTGCGGATGACGCGCCTGCTACCTGCCACCCCGGAGGAGGTCTTTGACGCCTACACCGACGCGGAGAAGCAGAAGATCTGGTTCAGCATCCTCGACGAGAAGCCCGGCATCGTCGAGATCGAGGTCGATCTGCGCATCGGCGGTCAGCAGACTGCCGTCTGGGGACCGGATCGCGACAGCCTGTTTCGGGAGACGCAGACCTTCGTGGCCATCGACCGTCCGCATCGCCTGGTCACCGAGTCCACCGGCAGCAGCCCGGACGGGATGACCATGACGACGACGATCGAGATCACCTTCGAAGAACACGACAAGGGAACGCTCGTCACCGTGGTGCAGAGTGGGTTCCCGACCGTCGAGGTGCGCGACTTCTTCGCCCAGGACGTCTGGGTCGGCGCGCTCGATCGCATCGAGGCCTACCTTCTCCGCCGATAGCGGGCGATCGGCACCACGGGACGGAGACACACATGACGACATCGCACGACATCAACGATCGCGCCTGGAGCAGATCAGCGCGACGCCGACATCGCCGGACCATCATTGTGGCCGCGACCGTGGCCGCCGCGCCGGCCATCAACCTCGTCGTCTATGCACTCGGACGAGCTGCTGGTGGCACATTCCGGTTTACTGCTTCCGCTCAGGTCGCCGAGGTCGACGCGCTTACCGTCGCCGGGTTCACCGTCCTGCCCTTGCTCTTGGGAATGACCGCCGCAGCGGTGCTCTCCCGCCGCCGGCGGTGGGTCGTTCCCGTGGCTCTGGCCATCGGTCCGCTGCTCGCACTCGGGACCATCCTCGTCATGACGGTTCCTGCTGATCTCGACACCACCAGCAAGCTCACATTGGCGCTGTGCCACGTCGCACTCGTGCCCATCACGATCGTGGGACTCCTGAAGATACGCGGGCTCAATCATCATCCGAGCGACGCCGGCGCGGTCAGCGTGCGCGAAGGAAGCCAGGCCCCGCGCAGCCCGCGAGGCAACCACTGAGGTTCCCCCGCCCCCTCCCATCCCCTCAAGATCGGCATTTGCGATCAGCGTGGCTTCCCCCGCAGGGCGGCTTGAACAACTCTCTTGGCCTCTGAAAGCCCAAGCTGGTACGGCGGAGCCCGCGCGGTTCTGCCGTACCAGCGGCCTGCTCGGCTGGCGGCGTGGCCGTCGCCGGAGGGGCCATGTCTTCAGTCCGGGCAACGCCTGCTTCATCCATCGCAAGGTGGCGATGTCTTCAGGTAAGCCCTGGCTGGACGGGTGGAGCTCCGGTTGGACGTCAGTCCGCGGGGGCTGACTTGTGTTCGCTGTGAAGTTCCGGCGGCAGCGCGAGCCGCACGTACTTTTCCCAATGAGCATGTGGGCTCGTTCCACGGGATCGCTGACCTGCGTGCCCGCCGCGGCCGCGGCGGGCTGGTGTAGAGCGCCGTAATAACCCCCAAACGGCGCATTGCATGAGAAACACCAAGGCAATCGGTCAGACATACCGCGTCCTTAGCTTTCCGGCAACTCGCAAGTTATCGGAGAGTGCGCTGTGAACGGTCCCAGATCCCGCACCCTGATGTTTGGCGGCCAGGCCGCGACCCTGGTCGCCCTCGGCTCCATGCTCGTCGCCTGCGGCAGCACGACGACCGCGGAGAAGTCCTCGCCCGGCGGAACGCTGATCGTGGGGATGGAATCCGAGGCCGACATCCTCGACCCGCCCCGTACGGGAAGCTGGGTCACCACCCGGGTCTTCCACCAGATCTTCGAAGGACTCGTCGACGAGGACCTGTCGAAGCCATCCAGTGAGGTGCCCATCCCGCCGCTCAAGCCAATGCTGGCGGAGTCCTGGACGGTCTCACCGGACGCCAAGACCTACACCTTCAAGATCCGGCCGGGGGTGAAGTTCCACGACGGGACGGAGATGAACGCCGCTGCCGCCGAGTTCAACATCCGCCGCATGTGGGACAAGAAGTTCGAGTTCTACGACGTCAAGGCGGCCGGTAACAGCGGCTACGTCTGGCAGCACCTGGTGTCGATCGAGACCCCGGACCCGATGACGCTGGTGCTGAAGATGAAGCAGCCGTTCTCGGCTTTCCTGCGGCTGCTCACGCAGGGCGGCTACAAGGCGATCATCAGCCCCGCCGCCATCCAGAAGTACGGCAACGACGGCGTCGCCGACCATCCGCTCGGCACCGGGCCGTTCACCTACGTCAACCGGCAGCGGGGGCAGCACATCACCCTCGTCCGCAACGACGGCTACTGGGGCACCAAGGCCAAGCTGGCGAAGGTGATCTTCCGCCCGCTGCCCGACACCTCCGCCCGGGTCGCGGCGCTGCGCGCCGGCGAGGTCGACCTGATCGCCGTGCCGTCCCCGGACAGCATCGCGAGCCTGAAGGCGGCCGGATTCAAGGTGTCCGAAGGCGCACCGCCGCACCTGTGGTTCCTCAACCTGAACCTGCACGACGGGCCGACCAAGAACCTCAAGGTCCGGGAGGCGATCAACCTGGCCATCAACCGCCAGGGGATGGCGAGCGAGCTGCTGAAGGACACCGTCACCCCGGCGCAGAGCGTCCTGCCGCCCGGCAACTCCGCCGCCGTCATCGATCCCGACGCCTACGGCTACGATCCGGACAAGGCCAAGAAGCTGCTGGCCGAGGCCGGCTATGCCGACGGTTTCTCGACCACCATCACCACCTCGGTGTCCGGTTCGGGGCAGATCCTGCCGGTGCAGATGGCCGAATACATCCAGCAGGACCTGGCCAAAGTCGGCATCACCGCGAAAATCGACGCCACCGAGTGGATCGCCTACCTGACGAAGTGGTCCAAGGGACTGCCACCGGGGACCTCGATGGCGCAGATGTCATGGGGCATGAGCTCGCCGTACTGGCTGTACATCCTCAACTCCTCCACCCTGCAGGCGCCGAACGGCGCGAACATCAGCAAGTACAGCAACCCCAAGCTCGACGCGCTGATGCAGCGAGCGGCCACCGCCAAGGACGACAAGACCGCCGACGAGCTGTGGAAGCAGGCCGTGAAGCTGGCGCAGGCCGACCGGGTCGTGGTTCCCGTGGTCAATGACAAGTCGCCCTACGCGATGAGCTCGAAGGTCACCGGATTCGTCTCGCCCAGCGAGGAGTGGTACGACCTCGCCCCGGTGTCCATCGGCTCATGACCGCCTTCCTGTTGCGGCGGCTCGCCTCGACCGTCCTGGTGCTCCTCGGGGTGACGATCCTGGTCTTCCTGATCATGCAGATGGTGCCGAGCGATCCGGCGCGGGTCATCCTCGGGCCCACCGCGCGGGCGGAGGCCATCGAGGCGCTGCGTCACCAGATGGGCCTGGACCGGCCCCTCGTGGTGCAGTACCTCAGCTATCTCGACGGGCTGGTCCACGGCGACCTGGGCAGCTCGCTGTCGCTCAGCATGCCGGTCATGAGCTTGATCGTGCCCAAGCTGATGAACACGGTGATCCTGGCGTTCGGGACGCTGGCGATCTGCGTGCTGCTGGGCGTTCCGCTCGGCATCCTGGCCGGCACCCGCCCGGGCTCGTTGCCGGACAGGATCGCGATGGGGGTGTCGGTGGCGGGAGCGAGCGTTCCGGTCTACTGGGCGGCGCTCGTCGTGATCAGCGTGTTCGCGCTGGACCTCGGGTGGTTCCCGACGTCGGGAATGCAGGACGTGCGCGAGCCGGGCGGCCTGCCCGACCTGCTGACCCACCTGGTACTGCCCGCCGCCACCACGGCGGTGGTCCCCACGGCGATCATCGCCCGGCTGACCCGGGCCACGATGATCGAGGCCCTGCAGCAGGACTCGGTACGGATGCTGCGCGCCAGCGGCGTCCCCGAGCGCCTGATCATCTGGCGGCACGCGCTGCGGAACATCCTGCCCTCGGTGGTGAACATCATCGGCCTCCAGGTGGGCTACCTGCTGGGCGGCGTGATCTTCACCGAGGTGGTGTTCAGCTGGCCGGGCCTCGGCGAGCAGCTCTACATCGCCATCACGGCGAGCGACATGCCCGTCATCCAGGCCGGGGTGCTGTTCATCGCCGTCGTGTTCGTGATCGTGAACCTGCTCGCCGACCTCGCGGTCGCCATGCTGAACCCCCGGACGAGAGGAGTGGCGCGATGACCTCGGCCGCACTCGAGAACGAGACCACAGCCCCTCCGGCCGGTCGCGTCGCAGCCCTCAGGCGGCGTTCCCGGCTGCGGATGGCGTTGCGCGCGATGGCGCGCAACAAGCTGGCGGCGGTCTCGGCCGTGCTGATCCTGGCGGTCATGGCGGTCTCCGCCCTCGCCCCGCTCATCGCCCCCTTCGACCCGCTCGTGGGCGACACCGGCCGGCGGCTCGCCCCGATCGGCACACCAGGCCACCCGCTCGGCCTCGACGGGCAGGGCCGGGATGTGCTGTCCCGGCTGATCTGGGGCGGCCGGTACTCGCTCACCGTGGCGATCGTCCCGGTGCTGTGCGCGGTGCCGGTGGCGCTGCTCATCGGCATCGGCGCCGGATATTTCGGCGGCCGCGTCGGCGACGCCGCGATGCGCGCCCTGGACGTGGTGTTCGCCTTCCCTTTGGTGCTGCTCGCCATCGCGATCGCCGCGGTGCTCGGCCCCGGACTGCGCAACGTGATGCTCGCCATCTGGGTGACGCTGATCCCGTACATGGCGCGCGTCGTCTACACCTCCACCGTGCAAGAGGCGCAGAAGGAGTACATCGAGGCGGCCAGGGCGGCCGGCGCGACCCAGTGGCAGGTGTTGCGCGGGCAGTTGCTGCCGAACGTGCTGTCGCCGCTGGTGGTGTACGGCACGACGCTGTGCGGAGTGATGATCACGACGGCCGCCGGGCTGAGCTTCCTCGGCGTCGGCGTGACTCCGCCGGCGCCGGACTGGGGGGTGATGACCTCCGACGGGCGGGAGGTCCTGCTCGAAGGGCATCCCAGCGTGGCGACCATCCCCGGGCTCGCCATCCTGGTCGTCTCGGTCGCGTTCAACCTGCTCGGTGACGGGATCCGCGACGCCCTCGACCCGCGAAAGCAGACCGGATGACCGGCCGTCACGCGCCGGTCCGTGCATTCCAGGCGCAGGAGAACCGATGACGGACCCCATCCTTCGCGTCGAAGGACTGAAGACGCATTTCACCACCGAACGCGGCGTCGTCAAGGCCGTGGACGGCGTCGATTTCGAGATACCCCGCGGCGGCATCCTCGGGATGGTCGGCGAGTCCGGCTCCGGCAAGAGCGTCACCGGCCTGTCGATCCTGCGCCTGCTCGGCACGCCGAGCGCCAAAATCGTGGGCGGACGCATCGTCTTCGACGGCGAGGAGTTGCTCGCCAAGAGCGAGCGCGAGATGCGCGCCATCCGCGGCGCCCGGATCAGCATGGTGTTCCAGAACGCGATGACCAGTCTCGACGCGTTCTTCACCATCGGCGACCTGCTGGTCGAGGTGATCCGCCTGCACCAGCGGGTGACCAGGAAGGAGGCGGTCGAGCGGGCCGTGCGCGCGCTGGAGCGGGTGCACATCCCTGAGCCGGCCCGGCGCCTGAAGAACTACCCGCACGAGCTCAGCGGCGGCCAGCGCCAGCGGGTGGTGATCGCGCTCGCCCTGGCCTGCGAACCGGACCTGCTCATCGCCGACGAACCCACCACGGCCCTCGACGCCACCGTGCAGAAGCAGATCATCGAGCTGCTGCTCGAGCTCAACGCCGAGCTGGGCACCGCGATCCTGATGGTGACGCACGACTTCGGCGTGGTGGCGAAGCTCTGCCGGACCGTCGCGGTGATGTACGCCGGCCGGATCGTCGAGCGCGGCGACATGGAGACCGTGCTGAGCGCTCCCCGGCACCCGTACACCCAGGCGCTGATGCGGTCGGTCCCCCGGCTGCGTGCGGAAGGGGCCGGCGGGAACGGGGAGGACCCCCGGCGGGCGCGGCTGTTCGAGATCGGCGGCGCGCCTCCCGTCCCGATCGAGCTCGGCGTGGGGTGCGCCTTCGCCCCGCGCTGCGTCCGCGCGACCGAGGACTGCCGGTCGGCCGATCCGCCGACCGCCGGCTTCGGCGGCAGCCACCAGGCCGTCTGCCACCTGTACGCGGAGAACGGAAGGGAGATGCAGCATGCCGGGACGTGATGTGCTGCTGCAGACCCAGGACCTGCGCAAGGTCTACGTCAGGCAGGGGCTGTTCGGCAAGGGTGACGACCTGGTCGCGGTGCACGGCGCCACCTTCGACATCGAACGCGGCGAGACATTCGGCCTCATCGGCGAATCCGGGTCCGGCAAGACCACGATCGGCCGGATGCTGCTGCGGCTGGTCGAACCCACCAGCGGGTACATCGAGTTCGACGGGTACAACCTGCGGCAACTCGGCGCCCCCCAGTTCCGTAAGCTGCGTGCCCGGATGCAGATCGTGTTCCAGGACAACGGGTCCGCCTTCAACCCCCGTATACCGGTGGGGCGGCAGATCGCCTTCCCCATGCGCCGCTTCGGGACGTGTTCCCGCGCCGAGATCCCCGGCAGGCTCGCCAAGCTGATGGAGGACGTGGGACTGCACCCGGACCAGGCCGACCGCTACGTCCACGAGTTCTCCGGCGGGCAGCGCCAGCGGCTGGGCATCGCCCGGGCGCTCGCCAGCGAGCCGGACTTCCTGGTGCTCGACGAGCCGACCTCCGCGCTCGACGTCTCCGTCCAGGCGCAGATCCTGAACCTGCTGAAGGACCTGCAGGAGAGCAGGCAGCTCACCCTCCTGCTGATCACCCACAACCTGTCGCTGGTCCGGCACATGTGCGACCGGGCCGCCGTGCTCAGCAACGGCCGGATCGTCGAGATGGGCGCGGTGGGCCGGTTGTTCTCGGCTCCCCAGACCGAGGAGACCCGCCTCCTCCTCGACGCGGTGCTCGAACCCGCCAAGTGATCGTCGTTCTCCCTCTCCACCCCACTTCCACCACCTTGGAAGGACTGCCATGGCCCGACCCCGCATCGCGGTGTTCTCCGGACCCACCGCGACGATCGGCAACAGCCCGCCGCTCGTCACCTCCGACAAAGCCCGTGCCCAGTACGGCCTGCCCGCACTGACCACACCGGACGGCGCTTCCCCGCGTTTCGACCTGCTCCGCCCGCAGCGGATCGCCGCTCCGGTGACCGTGTACGTGGAGGCGTACACCGCGCACCCGCTGGAGAAGGACGCCATCGAGCTGTACTCGGCGCCGGACGGCTGGCTGGACGCGCAGGGCGCCTTCAGCGAGAGCGAGCCCGCCGACGGCGGGACGCCCGTCTACGTCCTGACGATCAGCCCCGAGGACGGCCTGTACCCGCTGCCGTACATGGCACGCCAGGCGGACGGCTCGCCATGGGAGGACGCGACGACGCATCCGTTCGCGGCCGTCGGATCCTCGCGGCAGACCTTCTACCCCGACGCCAGCCGCATCTACGAGGAGATCGACCGGCTCGGCGTCGGCGGCGACGGCAACCCTGTGGTGTTGTCGAACGCGGTGGACTTCGACTTCTACCGCGCCGCGCCGCCCGGCGGCTACACCAAGGGCCTGCCGGCGGGCTCGCGCACTGACACCGGTGAGGGCGACATCTCGCCGGAGTCCCTCGGCGAGGACTACTACATCTACTACCCCCACCACCTCAGCCGGGAGCCGACGCTGACGGCGCTGGTCAGGGCGACCAACATGGTGCAGAACGCCCTGTCCGGCGGCGACTACATCGGTGCCCAGTGGCTGGAGGGCAGCCCGACGACCGAGGAGAGCATGTACTGGCTCGGGCTCGTCATCGACACCACGGTGCCGCTGGTCGGCCACGCGGCGCAGCGCCCGCACCAGACGCTCAGCGCCGACGGCGACCGCAACATCGTGGACGGCGTCAAGTTCATCACCTCCGGAGCGGCGATCGACGACACCGGACGGGACCGGATCGGGTCGGTGATGGTCGTCGACGAGATGGTCTACTCGGCGCGCGAGGTCACCAAGGTCGACGCGCGTCCGGGCGGGTACGAGGTGGCCGGCGGGCACGGCGGCGTCGTGGCCGACATGGGCGGCTACGGGCCGCCGCAGGTGACCTACGTCCCCAACCGCAAGCACACCTACCGCTCCGAGGTGCGGCTGACGGCGCTCCCCGGCACCGTCACCGGCGTGACCGGGTCGCTGCGGGACGGCGTCGCCACCGTCGAGGTGCCGGTCAAGGACGCCAGGGGCGACCTGCTGGCGTCGGCGATGCCGCTGGTCACGATCACCAAGTACAGCAGGTACTCGCCCCTGGAGACCGGCCCCAAGGAGGACCCCGATCCCGCCGGCGAGGTGGAGATCATCGCGCGCATCGCGTCGAACCTCATCGCAGCCCCGCTGTCCGGGTTCGTGGGCGAGGGCATGTCGCCCTACGGCTCGGCCAACCCCACCACGAACGCCGCCCTGCAGGTCGCGATCTTCTCCGGCATGCCGGTCGTGCGGGTCGGGCGCGGGAACACCGGCGGCATGGCCTACAAGCAGGACCCGCTGTTCATCGCCGGCAACAACCTGACCTCCACCAAGGCCCGGATCCTGCTGATGGCCGCGCTCCTGAAGCTCGGCGCCCTCCCGCCGGCCGCCGACCCGTACAACCCGACGGCCGACGAGATCGCGGCGGTTCTGGAGCTCACCCGCCAGTACCAGGAGATCTTCGACACTCACTAGCGGGCAGCACGTCCGTCCACGGTCCCCCACCACTCTCTGGCGAATCCACCTCTCCTGAATACGCCCAGGTGAACGGCCCTGCCGCGCGCTGTGCAGCAGTGCGCGGCAGGAGGCGGCTCACCGGAACACGACGAGGACGCGCGTGAACTGTTCAACGATCTCCGAGGCGGCGGCCGCCCTCCGCAGGGGCGATGTGACCTCGGTCGCTCTGACCCAGGCGGCGCTGGCCGCCGCCGACGCCCACGACGAACTCCTGGGAGTGTTCCTGCGCCGTTTCGACGAGACGGCACTGGAGGCCGCGGCCAGGGCCGACGCGGAACTCGCCGCAGGGGTCGACCGTGGCCCGCTGCACGGCATCCCCCTCGGCGTCAAGGACATCCTGGCGACCGTGGAAGCGCCGGCGACGGCGCAGAGCCTGGTGCTGGACCCGGCCTGGTCCAAGCAGATCGGGGACGCGCCCGTCGTCGCCCGGCTGCGCGCCGCGGGGTCCGTCATCGTGGGAAAGACGACCACCTTCGAGTTCGCGATCGGCTTTCCCGACCCGGACAAACCATTCCCCATCCCGCGCAACCCGTGGGACCCGGCGCGCACCCCCGGCGGCTCCAGCGCGGGCACGGGCGCCGGCGTTCCCACGGGAATGTTCCTCGGCGGCCTCGGCACCGACACCGGCGGCAGCGTCCGGATGCCCGCCGCGTTCTGCGGGATCACCGGGCTGAAGGCGACCTTCGGACGGGTGCCCAAGTCGGGGTGCGCGCCGTTGGCGTACACGCTCGACGGTATCGGCCCGATGGCCCGCAGCGCCCGCGACTGCGCCCTGATGCTCGCCGTGATGGCGGGCGCCGACCCGAGCGACCCCTACAGCTCGGCACTGCCGGTGGACGACTACCTCAGCGGCCTCACCGGCGACCTGAGCGGGCTGCGGATCGGCGTGGACACCGCGAGCTGGGCAGGCGGCGACGTCGACCCGTCGTGGCCGGACCTGCTCTCCGGCGCGCTCGCCGTGCTGTCGGAGTGCGGCGCCACGGTGGTCGACGTGGTGCTGCCGCTGTACGCCGAGCTGGTGACCGCGCAGTCCGTCACGATGGCCGCGGAATCGGCCGCCTACCACCTGCCCGACCTGCCCGGCCGCTGGCCGGACTACGGGGTGGGCGCCCGTGCCTACTTCGGCGGCGGCCTCACCCTGGGCGCGACCGACTACGTGCAGGCGCAGCGGGTCCGCCGGGTCGGCCAGAAGGCGATGGCCGAGCTGTTCGCCCACTGCGACCTGGTGATCAACCCGGCCAGCACGATGCCCGCGTTCGTCATCGCCGACACCGACCCGGTGCGGCCGTTCGCCACCCTGCGCGGCCTGCACACCCAGTACTGGAACTCGGTGGGGAACCCGTCGATGTCGGTGCCGATCGGCTTCTCCGCCGAGGGGATGCCGTTCGGGATGCAGATCAGCGGCCGGCCGTTCGACGAGGCGTCCGTGCTCCGCGCCGGGGACGCCTACCAGACGCACACCGACTGGCACCTGCGCCGGCCCTCCGAGGCCGCGCTGTCCGGTGCGAACCTCTCCCGGCACGCCGCGCCGCCCGTCCGCGGGCAGGACGTGCCGCTCGCGGACGCCCGGCTCGCCGCGGTGCGGCACCTGCTGGCCGAGGCCCGGGCGAACCCGGACGAGGCGGAGATGCGTGCCATCGCCGAGGGTTTCGATCAGATGCGCCCGGCGATCAGGGCCTTGTACGACATACCGGCCGTCAGGTACGAAGATCCCGCGCTCGGCTTCAGCGCACTGATCTGAACGCAGCGAGCGGCACAGCTGTCCAGACATACACAAAAGGGCTGTTCAGCCCGTTCTTAACGGGACGTTAATCGGCCGATCCTCGCCTCGAAACCCGCGGTCGTCACGTTGCTGCTTGCAGGGTAGTGCAGGGAGACGCCATGAGACGACCCATCGCCGACGAGATCCGCTTCCGGAAAAGCCGCTCGCTACCGATCCGATCCAACAACTCCGTCCGCCGGACCTACGACCTGCTGCGGTCGGCGCTTCCGGCTATGGGCCAGGACGCCACCCTGTCGGAAGGCGAACTGGCCGCCGCCTTCTCCGCCAGCCGCAACACCATACGCCTGGTGTTGCGGCTGATGGCCGCCGAGGGACTGGTCACCAGGGGGCCGAAGACCGGGACGACCGTGGCCTCCTCCACGGTGCTGGCCATCGGAGAGCTGTTCCCGCTGTCGCAGTGGAGCATGGGCCGCCCGCTGGTCGGCAAGACCCTGGAGGTCAGGGTCATTCCCGCGTTCGCGGCGATCCGCGAGCGGCTGCGGCTTCCTGAGGGCTCGTCCGTCACCGTCGTGGAGGGCCTGGTGCTCGACGGCGGCGTACCTCTGGCGATCTTCGTCAGCTACGCCGTCCTGACCGGCGAGCAGGCCGGAGAGATGCGGGAGAGCGAGCTTTCGGTGATCTCCTTCCTGGAGGAGCGGCTCGGCGTGCGGATCGAGCGGAGCGACACCGTCATCGCGGCCCTGACCTCCGACGAGCAGACGGCGCAATTGCTCGGCATCAAGCCGGGGTCGGCGCTGCTGTCCATCGAGGACGTGCTCCGCGACGACACCGGACGTCCCTGGGCGGTCTGCCAGATCAGGTGTCGCGGCGACCGCGCCGTCTTCTCCGCGCCCGACCGGCGGAGGCACGCCGCGCGGGAGGACTGACCGCCGAGCGGCGCAATACGGCAGGAACGCCGCCGACCTTTCCCCGTGACGCCTGCGCTGTCTGCTTTGGCCGTGACACCAGGTGAGTTCTCGCCCCACGAACCGCCGGACGTGCCGGCCGCCGCCGCACCGCCGGTACCTCCCGGCACGGGGCCTCCGGCCCCTCCCCGACCGGCCTCGGCCCGCGGCACCGGACTTCGCTCTGACCGCGGACCCGTGCTCGGCGCGCTGATGCTCTGCATCTCGCTGGTCGCCCTGGACGCCACGGGGATCGCCGGCGCCGTTCCGTCGATGGTCGGCGACCTCGGCGGCTTCTGGCAGTTCCCGTGGCTGTTCTCGGCGTACCTGCTGACGTCGGCCGTCACCGTGCCGATCTACGGCAAGCTCGCCGACCTGTTCGGCCGCAGATCGGTGCTCTACTTCGGCATCGGCGTGTTCCTGCTGGGCTCGGTGCTGTGCGGATTGGCGTGGAACATGCCGGTGCTCATCGTGTCCCGCGCCGTTCAGGGCATCGGCGCGGGAGCGGTGCTGCCGATCAGCATGACGGTCCTCGGCGACCTGTACGACCTGAAGGAGCGCGCCGCCGTGCAGGGATACCTGTCCAGCGTGTGGGGCGTCGCCGCGGTGATCGGCCCCGCGGTGGGCGGCTCGCTGTCGCAGTACCTGTCCTGGCGGTTGATCTTCCTGATCAATGTACCGGTGGGTGCGCTCGCGCTCTGGATGCTCGCCCGCCACCTCCATGAGCGGATCACGCCGCAGCGCCGGCGCATCGACTACACCGGCGCCGCGCTGCTCACCACCGGCTGCTCGCTGGTCATCCTCGGACTGCTGCAGGGTGGCGTGGCGTGGAGCTGGCGATCCACCCCGAGCATCGCCGTGCTGGCGTCGGGCGCCGCGCTGCTGGTGGCGTTCGTGCTGTTCGAGCGGCGGTCGCCGGCACCGATCCTGCCCCTGTGGGTGTTCACCCGGCGCAGCCTCGCGGGCGGCAACCTCAGCGGGCTGATCGTCGGCGTGATGCTGATGGGCCTGACGTCGTACGTGCCGGTGTACGTGCAGGGCGTCCTCGGACACGGGGCGATCATGGCGGGCGTCGCGCTGGGCGGAATGAGCATCGGCTGGCCGCTGTCGTCATCGCTGTCGGGCCACCTCTACCTGCGCATCGGCTTCCGGGGAACCACGCTCATCGGCAGCGTGCTGGTCTTCGGCGGAGCGCTGATGGCCGCGCTCCTCGGCCAGGACACCGGCGTGTGGGCGATGGGCGCGGCGTCCCTGACCGCCGGGGTCGGGCTGGGGCTGGTGGCCACCTGCGCCTTGGTCTCCGTGCAATCCGCTGTCGGGTGGGCGGATCGCGGTGTGGTGACCGCGAGCAACATGTTCTGCCGGTCGCTGGGAAGCGCCGTGGGGATCGCCGTCTTCGGGGCCGTGGCCAACGCCACGCTGATGGACCGCCTGTCCCGGATGCCGCCCGGCCTGAACCTTCCCTCCACGCTGAGCGCGGCGGGCGACACCCTGCTGAGCCGCCCCGAGCTACGCGGCTCCGCTGCGGGCGCCTTCGTGGAAAAGGCGCTGTACGCCGCCGTCCACGACGTCTTCGTCGGCCTGGTGATCGCCTCCGCCATCGGCCTGGCTGTGGCCCTCCTCATCCCGCGCAGGATCCCACGCCCTCGCGAAGTCCCGTAGCCCCCGCCCTGCCGGCCCCTCGTGGCTCGCCGGCATGCGCTGTTGGATATTCGATGGCGACAGTCGCGCCAGGCGGCGCGCACTCGGGCCCTCTGGCCGCTTTACTGCACGACCCGGAACCGCAGGTGTGTGACCGCGTCGGAGGCGATCACCTGCACGCGCTCCAGCTCAATGGGGCCGAGATCCTCCAACAGCCGGGTTCCGCCACCCAGCAGGACCGGCACCAAGTTGATGTGCAGTTCGTCCAGCAGTCCAGCGCCCAAGAACTGCCGTCCCGTCTGGGCACCCATCACGATCACGTCCTTGTCGCCGGCCGCGGCCTGGGCGGACTTGAGGATGTCCGCGACACCGTCGGTGACGAAGGTGAACGCCGCGCTCTTCATGACGAGCTCGTCGCGGACCTGGTGGGTGAGCACGAACGTCGGTACCGGATACGGGGTGTCCTGCCAGTGGGGCAGACCGACATCGAAGGTGCGCCTGCCGACCACGACCGCGCCCACCGAGGCGGATATCGCAGCGACGACCTCCCTGTCGCGCGGGTCGGGACGGTCGGTGAACATCCACTCGTGCAGCCGCATGCCGCCCTCACCCATCGGATGCTCGTTGCCGACGTGTCGCCCGGCGACGAAGCCATCCAGCGACATGCTCTTGTACAGCACCACGGTGCCCATGCAGACCTCCTGAAACGTTGTTTCACGAGGTAGACCACTTAGCCTCCCGTAACTCATCGGCGCGGACTATTGCAGGGGTGGTCCGAACGTTTCACGATCGCCGGCAGGCTACTTCCGGACGCGGCTAGGTTCACGCGGACCGGCGCCGCACCCGGGATCATGGCCGGCCTCCGCAACCTGGCCATCGGCCTGGCCCGCCCGATCGGCTGGACCAACATCGCCGCCGCCACCGACCACTACCGCAGCCACCCCTCGTAGATCAGCACGACGGTACCGAACCCGGGCTTGTCGTCGCTCATGACCGCTGAGGCCTGACCGTTCAGGCGCTGGACGTCAGCGTCATGAACGCCGAGCGATGCCAGACCAGGGGCCGGTGCGGGAAATCGTCCCGGAATCCCAGCACGCGCAGGACGATGATCTCGTGATCGCCGGCGTCGTGCGCGGCTTCGATCGAGCATTCCAGCCAGATCGCCGCGCCGTGCAGGAATATCGACCCGGAACCGGACACCAGGGTGTCGATTCCATCAAGTCGGGTGTCCCTCTCCCGGGACGCGAGTTGGCGGGCCTTCTCCGTATGGCCCTCGCCGAGCACGGACACGCCGATGGCCGGGGCCTTCGCGAGCAGAGGCCAGGTCGTCGACGACCGCTGGACCGAGCAGAGCACGAGCGGGGGATCCTGGGACACCCCCACGCTGAACGAGGAGACCACGAGAACGGCCGGGTCGCCGTCGACGACTGCTGCAAGCGCCGCGACGCCGGACGGAAATCCCGAGAACACCCTGCGGAGGGCGTGGACATCGTCGACGTAGGGCCTGATCATGTACGTTCCCTCCGTCCGACGCCGCGAAGGACGACCGCTCGCCACGAGTCCAGCCAGGATTCCAGGGACCCGTCGGTCCCGTAGGTGCTGTCGATCAGGTACAGGGATGGAGCCGGGCAGATCGCACCGAGCTCGACGAGGAGCGGTTTGAGGTGCGTCTCCGGTGCCATCGCATGCATGGGCGCCGCACCGAGCATCACAGGAACCGCGACGACGCCGGCCAGCCCGTTCTGGCCGGGGAAGCGCTCGAGGAAGAGCTTGAGCAGGCCCGTGTACGTCGCCTTGAACGTGGGAGAGGCCACGATGAGCACGTCGGCCTTGGCCACCGTGTCGACCGCCGCCTGCACCTCCGCGTTCGTCCAGTCCAGCAGGGCCGCACCGAACTCCGAGAGTTCGATGACACTTATCTCCTCGCCCAGCCCTCGTGCCAGCCTCTCCGCCGCGTCCCTCGTACGGGAAGCCGGTTTCGGATTGCCGATCAGGGCCACGATCCGGTCTTCACTCATCGGTCACCTCGTCTCTCTTGAACTGGAAGTACTCCCGCCCACGCACCTCGTCCTGGTTCATCTGGGCGATAAGGTCGTCGACGGTCTCGAATTTGATCTGGGGACGGATGAACCATTCGACCGAGACTTCGGCCCTGCACCCGTAGATGTCCTCATCGAAGTCGAGGATGTACGCCTCGATCGTCCGCGTCGAGGCGTTGAACGTGGCGTTCGGCCCGATCGAAACGAGCGCCGCGAGCGACGCGGCCGAAGGCCTGGCCTCATCCGGGTCGGCGCGCTGGAGGATCGTCAACCGTCCCGCGTAGACCCCGTCTCCTGGAAGCATGGTGGCCGGGTCGACGTCGATGTTCGCCGTGGGGAAGCCCAGCTTCTTCCCCCTCCCTTCGCCTTGAACGACGGGGCCGGTGGCATAGCCGAGAAAGCTGCCGGGATTCGATTCCAGCACGTCAGGGCCCTTTCTTCCCGGATGGCCGGGCTGCGGTGAACCCACCGCAGGTCCGAGCATCGCGGCCGCCATGACGCACAGGGCCGCGGACACGGCGAGCACCGCAAGGGCCGTACCTTCGGAGGCGATGGCGAGGAACGCGGCGGTCGCGGCACTTCCGAGGACCCCGCCCGCCTGTTTCACCGCGTTGTAGGCACCTGCAGCAGCACCCATGAGCCTGTCCGGTATCGCCGTCAGCGCGGCAACCGAGAGCGGTGCCCAGATGAAGGAGTTGGCGAAACCGTAGAGCACGAAAGCAGCGGAGAGACTCCATTCGTTCGCCCTCGTCAGTACGAGCACGGCGGAGGCCGCCATGGAAACGGTCAGGGATACCGAGCCGACGATCGCGGTGAAACGGCTCCCCCGCGCGTTCACCGAGCGGCCCGCGAACGGTGCGGCGACCGCCGAGACGACACCCATCGGGACGAGCGTGAGGGCCGCCTCGATGGGATCCAGCCCCCGGCCGTCCTGGAGGTAGATCATGACAGGGATCATGGCCGCGCCGACGGTGAAGGACGCCGCGGCGCTGCCGAGCGCGGCCATCACGAATCCGCGGCCGCGGAAGAGCACGACCGGCAGCAACGCGATGTCCGGCCTGCTGCGCTGGGCGTACACCACGCCACCGACGAGCACCGCGCCGACGCACAGGAGGAGCCAAGCCGGCATGAGCCCCAGCACGACGCCGCCCGGCGAGGCCGCGCCCTCGTGGATTCCCGCGACTATGGCGAAGGCCCCGGCGCCGCTGATCAGCACGGACGCGAGCGGTATCGAGACGGACAGGCGCGCGGAACGCGGAATCCAGCGCCAGGCCGCGATCCAGGCCGCGATCCCGATGGGCACGTTGACCAGGAATATCGACTGCCAGCCCCACGTCCCCACCAGGACGCCGCCCAGGAGCGGCCCGCTGACCGCGGCGGTTCCCCCGACCGACGCCCAGATTCCCAGCGCCGTCGCGAGTGCCGGAAAGGTGAAGATCCTTCGTATGATCGTCATGCTCTGCGGTGTCATGAGCGCCGCTCCCAGCCCCTGTGCGACGCGCCACAGGATGAGGATGCCGGTGGTCGGGGAAAGCGCGCACAACAGCGAGGCGGCCGTGAAGAGCCCCAGCCCGAGAAGGTAGACCCCCCGCGCGCCGAACCGGTCACCGAGCCGGCCTGCGACCAGGAGCGGGATGGCATAAGCGAAGAGGTAGGCGCTGTTGACCCAGATCCCGGTCTGCTCGCCGGCCCCGAGCTCCTTCATGAGCGCCGGCAGCGCCACCGAGATGATCGTGCTGTCCACGAGCAGCAGGAAGAACCCGATGCAGAGGGCGGCGAGGGCCAGCCAGTCGCGGCGAACCGGAGCCTGGCCCGGCACCGCCTGACGGATGGTGTGCTCGGTGGGTCCCGAGCGGGCGGACCGCTTCATGGGGCGAGGTTCTCGCCGAGCGTGCGGCCGGCGTACCGGGGGGCGAGTGCGCCACGGCGGCGGAGCTCCGGGACGAGCAGTTCGGCGATGTCGTTGAGTCCCGAAGGCATGCCCAGCGGGCTGGAGAACATGTAGCCGCCGCGGGAGTCGGTCGCGGCGAAGTTCTCCTCCAGCGCGTCGGCGACGGCGCCCGGGCTTCCGGTGAGCGTGTGGTCGATACCCGTGGCGCTCTTCCAGCCGTGCTCGAAGAACTCTGCCCGGCCCATGCGGTAGCCGTCGCCGTACTCCCCGGCCAGCCGGGACACGAGCCCGGCCTGGGTGGCCTGCGCGGCGTGGAGCTTGTCGCGGAGGTCGCCGAGCAGGAATTTCGCCGGGAGCTTGGACAGGTCATAGCCCATGTTGTGGGAAAGGTACGCGCCGACCGCCTCCTCGTCCCAGAATTCCAGCACTTCCGCACGCCGCGTACGGGCCTCCTCCTCCGTTCGCGCGACGATCACCTGTGTCGCCCAGAGAATGCCGACGCTCTCCGGCTTGCGCCCTTCGGCGACCAGCGCCTCGTCGAGCATCCGCCGGTGCCGCTGCTGGCCACTGAGGTTCGCGCCGAAACCGAAGACCACGTCGGCGAAGCGGGCCGACGCCGCGATACCGCGGGGCGAGTTTCCCGCCTGCACCAGCACCGGGCGGATCTGCGGGCTCGGTACGGCCGGCAGCGGTCCCTTGACGGTGAAGAACCGGCCGCGGTGATGGATCGGCGAGACTTTGGCTGGATCGGCGAACCGGCCGGAGTCCCGGTCGCGGACGATCGCATCCGGCGCGACCGAATCCCACAAGGCCTGACAGACGTCGACGAACTCCTCCATGCGCGCGTAGCGCAGGTCATGCTCGAGAAGCTCGTCGTAGCCGTAGTTGGCGGCGTCGGCGCTCCGGGTGGAGGTGACCACATTGAACGCGATGCGGCCGCCCGTCACGTGGTCGAGCGAGTTCAGCAGGCGCGCCACGTAGAAGGGGTGCATGAACGTCGACGAGTAGGTCAGGCCGAAGCCGATCGACGAGGTGACCGTGGACATGGCCGCGATGACCGGGGCCATGTCGTGTCTCGGCCACTGGATTCCCCATTCCACGGCCGGTTCGATCGAGCCGCGCCAGGTGTCCGGGATACCACTGCCGTCCCCGAAGAAGAGCATGTCGACGCCGGCGCGCTCCGCGGTTTGCGCCAGTTCCATGAACATGCGCACGTCGGGGAAGTCACCCCCCACCCATGAACCCGCGCGCGCCCAGCGGCCCTCGGTGTGGGTGAAGGACAGGTCGAAGGCGATGTGCATTCCGCTCATCGGAGGACCTCCAGGTCGTTCGCCGCCTCTCGTTCCTTCCACAGAGCGGCGATCTCGGCCGCTGTGGACAGCACGGCCACGTTGAGCGCGAGCTGCTCGAGGGAGTTCTTCTGGAGGCGCGTGTCATAGGCCGCCACCGCGTCGACGGGAACGACGACCGGCCAGCCGAGCTGGAAGGCATCCGTGGCGGTGGCGGTGACACAGCATTCGGTCGTCAGGCCGGCGACCGCGACCCAGTCGATCCCCTCGGCCCGCAGACGGGCCTCGAGATCGGTGCCGATGAAGCCGCTGTAGTGGCGCTTGGCCACGCGCGGCTCCCCTTCGGCCGGCGCGACCCGGAACCACTCGGCGCCGCGGGTGCCGATGACGCAGGGTTCGCCGGGATCGGGTGGCGCATCGAGATCACCGCCGCGGAACCATGCGCTGGACCGCCACGGGTTCTCCGGGTCGCTCGCCAGTTCGATCCACAGAACAGGCACCCCAGCCGCGCGCGCGGCTTCGACGAGTCGCGACGTTTCCGTGATGGCGCCCTCGACGAGTGCGGAAGCCTGCTCGTCCAGGCCGTAGGACGTCAGGAACGCGGGATCGCCGAAGGAACGTTGCACGTCGACGACGAGCAGCGCCGGCCGGCGACCGGGCGAGGACAGAAAGGACAGTTGCTGTGTGCGGAGGCTTTCCATCAGGCGGATGCCTCGTCCAGCGCCCGCAGGGCGGGAAGCACGGTCTCACCGAAGAGCAGCATGTCTTCGTCGTACTCCGGGAAGATCAGCATCAGCCCGTCGAGCTCGCCCTCACGCACGACCGTCGCGATGTGCTCGATGATGGTGTCGGTTGACCCGCTCACATACGGGGTCTGGAACGCCGCCTCGCCGGTGGCGCCCTTCGCCCAGGCACGCGCCTGCTGCTCCGCTATGCCCCAGGACGAGCGCATGGCGGCCAGCGCTTCGCGGTCCACGCCCTCGCCCCACCGGCGGACTTTCTCCTCGGCGGCGGCGTCGGTCTCGTCCTGGACCACGGTGAGCATCGAGTACGTCTTGACCGTGCGGCCCAGCTTCGCGGCCTTTTCATGGACGTCCCGGGAAAGGGCCCGCATTTCCTCGAGGTTGTCGGCCCCGAGGAAGGCTCCGTCCGCGTAGGCGGCCTGAAACTCCCTCGCGTCCGCCGAACGACCGGCGCTGATGAGGGTCGGCCGGGTTTCGGGATGGGGCCGCGATTCACAGTTGTCCAGAGTGAAGAAGTCGCTCTTCATGGTGACCGCGTGCTCCGACCACAGCCGCGTCACCGCCTGCGTCCACTCAGTGGTCATCCGGTAACGATCGGCGTGGCTGAGGTCGGTGTCCCAGAGGCCGAATTGCTGAAACTCCCCCGCATACGCCCCGTTGACGATGTTCATCCCGGCGCGGCCCTGGGAAATTTGCTGCAGGGTGGTGAACATCTTGGCCGCGATCGCGGGGTGATGGATGTTCGCGTGCATGGTCGCCCAAATCTTCACGCGCTCAGTCGCCTCGGCCAGGGCCGACATCATCGTCATCGACTCCAGGGTTTCGCCCCAGTGGTCGGTGGTGCCGCCGAAGCCGCGCCATTTCGCCATGGACATGATGAAATCCAGACCGATGGCTTCGGCATGCAGCGCCGCACGCTTGTTGTAGGCATACGTGGCTTCGGGATGCGGCGCGGTGGTGGAGAGCATCCACCCTCCGCTGCCTATGGGGAGGAAGATTCCATATTCTTTCGGGGACACGATGCCGCCTTCCGGTATGCGCGTTGACATCAGGCAGCCGGCCAGGCCAGCTGACCCGACTGGTAGAGGGCCGTGAGGTACGAGGAGTCGAAGAAGGACTTCGCGTCCGCGGCGCTCGTCTTCTTCACCATTGAATGTTCGGCCAGCAACTCGGCCAGTGCGGTGACGTTGTCCATGTCGACGAGCCCGAGCGGGGTGTCCGCCGTTTTGGTCTGCTGCACCAGCGCGACCTCGGTCTGCCAGATCTTCAGGTTCTGCGCCTTGTCGTATCCTCCGTCGGACAGGTCGGCGGCGTACCCGACGCATTCCTCACCCTTGGTGGAGCAGTAGTCGTAGGCGTGCAGGCCGGCCCGCAGGAAATCCTCGACGGCGGTCCGGTGCTTGGCGGCGAAGTCCGGGTTGGCCGCCATTCCGCCGAGCGAGCCGGGAACGTGGTAGTCGTAGGGCCGCCAGACCTTCACCTGCCGGCCGGCGGCCGCGAGCAGGTTCGGCTCGTTGGAGATGAATCCCGTCAGGGACTGGACCTGGCCACGAGGCAGGATGGACGGGTCGTAGCCGACGACGACCTGTTTGATGGAAGGGACGTCCGCGCCCGCCTTGGTCAGCATGGCGCTGATCCCCACCGGCAGGCTGCCCTTCTGCCCCAGGGTGGTGCCGTTGAGCTGCTTGAGATCGGTGATGGCCGGCATCGTCATCAGCACCTCGAGGCCGGCATTCGAATAGGCGGAGATGCCGAGGATGCCGACCCCGTTGTCGCGGGCCTGGATCACGTCCTGCTCGCTGACCGGGCTGATGGTGACCTGCCCGCTGGCCAGGAGCTTGGTGTTCTGACCGGTGTTGCCGGTCCCGGGCTTGATGTCGACGTCGAGGCACAGGGCGTCGAAATAGCCCAGCTTCTCCGCGGCGAGATACTCCAGGATGGACGCCGAAGCCTGATAGTAGTAGCCCGTCAAGTAGGTGATCTTGCCGGCCGCCTTGTTCTGTGCGCAGCGTGCGGCGGAAATGGCGGTTCCGCCCGGCGTGGCATGGGCGCTGGTTGTGGTTCCGTCCGGCGCGCCCTCGGCGCTGCTTGTGTCGCCGGCGCACCCGGCGAGCCCGGAAGCGGCGACAACGGCAGCGGCGGCGGCCACAAGGGCACGCAGCAAGCGTTTCTCCATGATTTACTCCTCGCATGCGCCAAGCGCACGACAGATATGGGTGAGGTTTGCCGCCCGGGCACGTGGCGCCGGGAAGATGCCGAGCAGACGCCGGCGAGGCCGCTCGGTCGCGGCCGGGGACGTCAGTCGGCCGCGCCCTGGGTGCTCTCGTGCCAGTGCAGGGCCCTGCGTTCGGCGATCGTGACGACGAGGAGCAGCACCGACCCCATGAGGGCCAGGATCGCGATCGACGCGTACACGACGGGAAGGCGATTCATGGTCGAGGCCACACTGATCGCGGTGCCGAGCCCTTCCGCCGCGCCGGGGGCCGAAAGCTCGGCGACCACGGCACCCACGATGGACAGGGGGAAGACGATGCGCAGCGCGGCGAACAGGTACGGCAGCGAGCTCGGCACCCGGACGCGCCACAACATTTCCAGCCGCGACGCGTTGAGCGTGCGATAGACCTGCACGACCGAGAGCGGCACGGCGCGCAGCCCGACCGAGGTGTTGATGAGGATCGGGAAGAAGCAGATCAGGCCGGTGACGATCAGTTTGGGCTCGGGCCCGAAACCGAAGGCCACCACGAGAACCGGCGCGATGGCGACCAGAGGGGTCACGTTGAGGACGACCGCGACCGGCATGATCGCCCGTCGCGCCCACGGAAGCTCGCTGACCGCGACCGCCAGGACGAACGCCGCGGCGAACCCCAGGGCGAGCCCCAGGAGCGCCTCCTGGAGTGTGACCCAGGCGTTGCCGAGGTAGTAGTCCGGCTCCTCGGCCAGCGCCTCTACGACCGAGGAAAGTTTCGGCAGGAGGTAGGGCATCGAGCGGGCGCCCCACTCCCACAAGGCGCCGAGCACGCACAACATGACGGCGAGCGGGAGCCAGATCTTCGGACGCACAAAACCGATCCGCGATCTCGGATGGCGCAGGCTGTAGCGGGACGGTCCGGCGGCGGGCTCCGCGACGGGGCGCTCGGCTTCCGGCAAGGTCGCGACGACATCGTCGAGGGAAGTCACGTCGGTATTCCTCCCGTCACGCGACGTGCGTGTGCCAGGCGGCACGCAGCTTGTCTCGAATCAAATCCTCGAATCGGTGGAACTCGGGCGTCTTGAGCAGGTCACGCCCTCGTGGCCTGGGCAGATCGACGGGGACGACGTCGGTGACGCGGCCGGGCTTCGGCGCCATGACGACGATCATGTCGGAGAGCCGGACCGCTTCGCTGACCGAGTGGGTCACGAAGACGACGGTCGTCTTCAACTCGTCCCAAAGATCGAGCAGCTGTTCCTGCAGGCTCTCGCGGGTGAACTCGTCGAGCGCCGAGAAGGGCTCATCCATCAGGAGAACGTCGGGCTGCAGGCCGAAAGCCCGGACGATGGCAGTCCGTTGCTGCATGCCACCCGAGAGCTGGCCCGGCAGCCTGTGCGCGGCTTCGGCGAGGCCCGCCTTGCTGAGAAGCGCCGTCATGTCGGGGCACGCCGGAGTGCCGCGATGCGTCGTCTGACCGATGGCCGATCGCCGCCGGCCGGCAGTCCGGTTGACCTTCTGGGGCAGCGTGACGTTCTTCAGCACCGACAGCCATGGCAGGAGGGCCGGTGTCTGGGGCACGAGCCCCACCATTTTCGCCGCGCAGGCTTCTTCCGGGCTGACCCCGTAGATGCTGACCTCACCGCGGTCGGCCGGCTCCAGCCCGGCGACCAGGCGGAGAAGCGTGGATTTCCCGCAGCCGCTGGGGCCGATGACGCTGACGAACCGGCCGGGCTCGATGGACAGGCCGACGTCGTCGAGCGCCACCATCGCCGAAGCTCCGAAACCGTAGACCCGGCGGGCGCCGCGCACCTCGATCGCTGCCGCGCTCATGCGACGACCTGGCACTCGGGACGGCAAATAGGCATACCAGGAACCATGACGCTCTCCCAACCGCTGACACCACTTCGAACGCCGGAGAGCGTGCGGTGCGAGTTCGTATCTGCACCGCGGAAATCCGAGTAGCTAGGACGCTAAGGAGACTACATTGCGTGGCTTCGACAGTTCTGTTGCCAGGGTGTTACGGCTCCGCGGGCGTCATCACTCGACCAGCGGCACGATGTCCCCGTCGCCCTGGAACAGAAGCACTTCGACGCCCAGGTCCCGGGCTGCGGTGGCCACCCAGCCCGAGAAGGCCTGGGACACTGCTTCGCTCACGCACAGGATGGCTCGGCCGCCAGGCAGGATCGAGCGGCTGAGCCACACGAGCTTGAACATGTCCGCCATGACCTTGTTGCGATGATGCGACTTGTACGTCCCCTGGTTGGCGACGAGCTGTACCAGGAAGCGGTTGTGCGCGTCGACTCCCTCCACCTCCACCCGGCTCCCGTCCGGCAGCACGAGCGTCCGCGGACGAAGCCGGACGTCGAACCTCATGCTGAGGCCCTCCAGCATCCGCCGTTCCGTCGAATCAGGACGAATCCGGTGCCAGACCTGGGGATTCTCTTCTTCGGCCAGGGTCACCCCGGAAGTGTAACCAGGCCTCGCAATGCGTAACCAGGCCTCGCAGAGCCGTGTGACGAAGACCGCTCCCATCATCCCGGCGGTTCCGGGACCCACGAACATGCCTCTGACCTGGCCAAGTGGCTGCGATGCTGCTCCGGAACGCCTACGACATCGACGAATGCTGCGGCCAGACGCAAACGAGTGTGCGGTCTCCCGTACGCGCTACGCCGCTGACCGTTCCATTCCTCCCCGAGAGGCGACGCGGCGGCCCGTCCTCGTGCCGTCTGGTCATGCGCTGTCCGAGCGAGTCAGACCGAGCTGGGCGCACACCAGGAGGGCGACCTCGATGTCGAGCCGGTTCTCGGTGAGGGGGTGGCCGAGGATGTCCTCGGCCTTGCGTACGCGGTAGTGGACGGTGTTCTTGTGAACGTGCATCCGCGTGGCGGCGTCGGTGAAGCTCCCCTGGGCGTCGAGGAAGACGCGCACCGTCTCCCGCAGCCGGTTCATGGACTCGTCATCGCGCATGAGATCGCCGAGGGCCCGCTGGGCCCAGGCCTTGACGTCGGCGAGGTGATCGACCAGAAGGCCGGCCAGCGCGACGCGGGAGTACATGGTGAGCGCGCGATCGGGTCCGGCGCCGCCGGCCGCCACGCTGCGGGCACGCTGCGCGTCCCGGAAGGTGCGGCGGAAACCGTCGAGGCCGGGTGAGGGCTCACCGATCGCGACGCGGAGCCCGGGACGCTTGCGGAGGTCGTTCTCGAGCAGGCCGGCGTTCAGGGTGGGCCGGCCTGCGGAGGAGATCCAGACCCAGGATGTCTGCTCGTCGGCGGATATCGCGAACGGGATCCTGCCCGTGGCGGCTCCCAGCATCGCCGCGCCCGCACGGAGCTGGGCCGCGCCGGGATCGATCGTGCCGGGCGGTAGCCAGATGATCGCGGCAAGGTGCCATCCGGTCAGGGACATCGCGAGCATCTCCTCGGCTGAGGCGAGGTCGAGCGCCTCGGTGTCGAGTACGGCCCGGAGTTGCGCGGCGCGGGCGGCGTCGGAGCGCGCGTCCCAGCGCCTGCGTTCGTCCTCGTAGATGTCGATCAGGCCTTCGATGACCTGGTCGATGTAGCTGTTGACCAGCAGTGCGATCCGGCTCGTGGTCGCCAGCGCGTCGGTGGTCGGGAGCTCGAGGTCGCCCAGCGTGGTCATCGCCCACTGCAGGAACATGTGCTCGCCGAGGCGGTAGGCCCGCAGCAGCGCTTCGAGCGACAGATCGTGCTGGGCGAAGCGGCGGGCGTATTCGGCCGCGGCCGGGGGCACGGTGATGTCGCTCAGCGAGATGTGCAGCGTCAGCATGTCGACGATCGCCGCCAGGTTCGACGAGGTGCTGGCGATCATCAACTGCCGCACCGCCTCGTCGTGGCGGAACTCGGGGATGACCTCGACGAACATCGTGGTCATCTCGGTGGTGAGAGTCGGAAGGTCTGTTTCGATGCGTTTGGCGACGTTCCGCACGATCACGTCGATGCTGGCGTGCATGCCGGGACAGTACCTGAGGCGGGGACATGTCGTCTGCGCTGGTCCGCGCCCGGAAGCGCCGCAGTCCGCACCCGGAGGCGCCGCCGGTCACGGTTTGTGACGCCGGCACAAAGGGGGCGATTCGGGCTGGGGTGCAGGCCCATGGTCGGCTGTTCCGGCCCTGCCTATGGTTTCTCGTGTGACCTCCGTCACGATGCGAGTTTTCCAACGGTGAGGAAACGTGCCGCACATCGCCGAATTGCCGGACCTCCGCGCAGCCCAGAACCCGACCGGCCCGTGTGTCGCCGACGACCACGACCAGCTGGACAATCAGACTTTCTTGCACCGTGTCCGGACCGCCGCGACCGTCCTGCGCGCTCACGGAGTCGGCGCCGGGGACGTCGTGGCGGTGGTTCTTCCCAATCGTGTGGAACTCGTCGTCATCATGTTCGCGGCTTGGCGTCTGGGCGCTGCCGTCACGCCGGTGAATCAGGGACTCACCGACGGCGAAGCCCGCTACCAGATCGAGGACTGCGCGGCGAAAGTCGTGATCGCCGACGGCGCCCGCGCCATCGGGACCCTCGACGTGGGTGCCGTGACGGGCGCCTCCATGGAGGCGGAGGACGCGCGCCCACATGCTTCCGACGCGCTCGCCCTGATCATCTACACCAGCGGGACCACCGGGCGCCCGAAGGGCGTGATGCTCGACCACGCCAACGTGGCCGCCATGTGCCAGATGATCATTGAAGGGCTCGGTCTGGACGAGACCGACCACAGCCTGCTGATCCTGCCGTTGTTCCATGTCAACGGCATCGTCGTCAGCGTGCTCTCGCCGTTGCTGGCGGGCGGGCGCGCCACCGTCGCCGCCCGGTTCCAGGCCTCGGCGTTCTTCGCCTCGGTCGAACGCGCGCGGCCGACGTACGTCTCGGCGGTGCCGGCCATCTACGCGATGCTGGTGTCGCTGCCCCCCGGCGTACGGCCGGACACCTCCTCCCTGCGCCGGATGATCTGCGGGGCGGCGCCCATGCCGGCCGAGCTCATCGCCCGCTTCGAGAGCCGGTTCGGGGTGCCCGTCGTCGAGGGCTACGGCCTGTCGGAGGGTACGTGCGCCTCGACGCTGAACCCGCCCGCCGGCCCCCGCAAGCCCGGAACGGTCGGGCTGCCGCTGCCCGGGCAGACCGTCGCCGTGATGGACGCCGACGGCCGGCTCGTCCAGGACGGATCGCCGGGTGAGGTCGTGGTCCGGGGCCCGAACGTGATGCGCGGCTACCTCGGCATGTCGCAGGAGACGGCCGAGACGATCGTGGACGGCTGGCTGCACACCGGGGACGTCGGGCGTTTCGACGCCGACGGCTACCTCGTCCTGGTCGACCGGATCAAGGACATGATCATCCGCGGTGGGGAGAACATCTACCCGAAGGAGATCGAGAACGTCCTGCACGCGCACCCCGCGGTGCTGGAAGCGGCCGTGGTCGGCGCACCCCACCCCGTGCTCGGCGAGATCCCCGTGGCGCACGTCGCGCTGCTGCCGGACACGATGGCCACAACCGAGGAGCTCCTCGAGCACTGCCGTGCTCAGCTGGCCCGGATCAAGGTGCCGGTCTCGGTCTTCATCTCCGAGTCGCTGCCGAAGAACCCGGTAGGGAAGATCGACAAACCGCGCCTTCGCGCACTCGCCCTGCGCTCCTAGCAGACCGCCCTACGACATCAAGCGCCCGAAATCCTCAGAGGCCGTCGGGCGCGGACCCGGCACGCCCGAAACCGCCGCAGAAAGGCAAGGAACATGGGGTTCACAAAGGGTGACTTCCCCCCGGTGGACGTGGAGACGTTCCTCGGCAAACCGCTCCGGGAACGGCTGAAGGAGCTGGCGCTGCACTGGGTGCAGTACGGCTTCGGCACGCCGAAGATGATTCACACGATCTATGTCGTCAAGCTCCTCCTCCTCTACGTCGCCGGCGGGACGGCCCTGGTGACCTGGACCTCGGGCGCCGGCCCGTTCTGGGACGTCGCCGGCTGGTGGAACGAGCCGATCGTCTACCAGAAGCTGGTGCTCTGGACGGTCTTCCTGGAGGTCACCGGCCTGGCGGGATCGTGGGGTCCCATCGCCGGCAAGTTCAAGCCGATGACCGGCGGCATCGTGTTCTGGGCGCGGCCGGGCACGATCCGGCTGCGGCCGTGGAAGCGGGTGCCGTTCACCGGCGGTGATCGCCGTACAGTCGTTGACGTGCTGCTTTACCTCGCCTTCCTGGCGAGCCTGCTCGCGGCGATCGTCCTGCCCGGCGCGCCGAGCGCATCACTGACCGCGGCACTGCCGGACAACACCTCCGGACTCGTGAGCCCGGCCCTGCTGATCGCTCCGATCGCGTTGTACGTGCTCAACGGCCTGCGCGACAAGACGATCTTCCTGGCCGCCAGGGGTGAGCAGTACCTGCCCGCGCTGGTGTTCTTCGCCGCGCTGCCGTTCGCCGACATGATCATCGCGGCGAAGCTGCTGATCTGCACGGTGTGGATCGGCGCGGGAGTGTCGAAGTTCGGGCTGCACTTCACCAACGTCGTCGCGCCGATGGTGTCCAACAGCCCCAGCGTCCCGGCGAAGTGGATCAAGCGGCTGCACTACCGTGACTTTCCCCGCGACATCCGCCCGTCGAAGGTCGCGACCTTCATGGCGCACGTCGGCGGCACGACCGTGGAGATCGTCACGCCGCTGGTGCTGCTGCTGTCCACCGATCGCCGGCTCACGATCGCGGGGGTGGTGCTGATGGTGGTGTTCCACCTGTTCATCACCTCGACGTTCCCGCTGGCGGCGCCGCTGGAGTGGAACGTCCTGTTCGGCTATCTGACGGTCTTCCTGTTCCTCGGCTTCCCCGCCTGGGACGGGTACGGCGTCGGCGACATGTCCTCGCCGTGGCTCCTGGCCGGGATCGTCGCCGCGCTGGTGTTCTTCCCGATCCTGGGCAACCTGCGCCCCGACCTGGTGTCGTTCCTGCCCTCGATGCGGCAGTACGCGGGCAACTGGGCCTCGGCCCTGTGGGCCTTCGCGCCGGGCGCGGAGGAGAAGCTGAACACGCTCCCCCACCGTCCGACGATGAACCAGGTCGACCAGTTGCAGGCGATGGGTTACCCGCGGGCGGTCGCGGAGATCACCATGCAGCAGACGATCGCCTGGCGGTCGATGCACAGCCAGGGGCGCGGCCTGTTCTCGGTGCTGATGAAGAACCTTCCGGATCTGGACCGGCGCACCGTGCGCGAGGCCGAGTTCGGATGCAACTCGCTGATCGGCTTCAACTTCGGCGACGGCCACCTGCACAACATCGACCTGATCAACGCCGTGCAGTCCAGGGTCGGGTTCGCGCCCGGCGAGTGGATCGTGGTGTGGGTGGAGTCGCAGGCGATCCACCGCAAGGTCCAGCACTACCAGGTGATCGACGCCGCGCTGGGGGTGATCGAGCGCGGCACCTGGAAGGTCTCCGACGCGGTCAGGGAGCACCCATGGCTGCCGGACGGCCCCATCCCGCTCGACGTCACCTGGACGCATGATCAGGGGGTACGGGGAGCGGTGGCGACGGAACCGCTGCCCGGGTGAGTACCCCGGTAGTGCGCCAGGAAGGCGGAATGAGATGACCACGGCGACAGTGGTCGGTGGCGGGCCCAACGGCCTGGCCGCCGCCATCGTCCTGGCTCGGGCAGGCGTGCAGGTCACGGTCCTGGAGGCCGCGGACGAGATCGGCGGCGGCACCCGATCGAGTGAGGCGATCCTGCCCGGTCTGCTGCACGACCATTGTTCGGCCATCCACCCGATGGCCGCTGGATCGTCGTTCCTTCGTGGTCTCGACCTGGGCCGTTACGGGCTGAGGTGGAGGCTCCCGGAGATCGACTGCGTGCATCCGCTCGACGGCGGCACGGCAGGGGTGCTGCGCCGCTCGGTTGCCGAGACCGCCGCCGGTCTCGGCGCCGACGGCGCGCGCTGGCGCCGGCTGTTCGACGGTCCGTCGGCGGGTTACGACAGTCTCAGCCAGGACATCCTCGGCCCGATCCTGCGCATCCCGCGGCACCCGATCCGCCTGGCCCGTTTCGGGATCCCCGCGCTGGCTCCCGCGTCGCTGCTGGCGAGGATCTTCGCGACCGAGGAGGCCAGGGCGTTGTTCGGCGGGGTCGCGGCGCACGCGTTCCATCCTTTGCACCACCCGCTGAGTTCGAGCATCGGGCTCGGCATCCTCACCGCCGGGCACCGGTACGGGTGGGCGGTCGCCGAAGGCGGGTCCCGGCGGATCACCGGCGCCATGGCGGCGCTGCTGCTCGATCTCGGCGGAAAGATCGAGACCGGGGTGCGGGTGCGGTCGGCGTCCGAACTGCCGCCCGCGGATGTGACCGTCTACGACCTGGCGCCCACGGCGGTGGCGGACATCCTCGGCGACCGGCTGCCGCCGCGCGTCGCCCGGGCCTACCGGCGATTCCGGTACGGCCCGGGCGCGTTCAAGGTGGACTTCGCGGTGGAGGGCGGCGTTCCCTGGAGTGCGCAGCCGGCGCGACGGGCCGGGACGGTGCACGTCGGCGGCGCGTTCGCCGAGATCGCCGCCACCGAACGGGAGGTCCACGCCGGACGGATGCCACGACGCCCGTTCGTCCTGGTGGGGCAGCAGTACCTGGCCGACCCGGCGCGATCGGCCGGCGATGTGCATCCGGTGTGGACGTACGCCCACGTGCCCAACGGCTACACCGGCGACGCCACGCAGGCGATCGTCGCGCAGATCGAGCGGTTCGCGCCCGGCTTCCGGGACCGGATCGTCGGCACCGTCGTGCGGAGCGCGCCGGATTTCGCCGCCTACAACCCGAACTACGTCGGCGGCAACATCATGACCGGCGCCAAGGACGTCCCGCAGCTGCTGTTCGGGCCACGGCCCACTCTCCAGCCCTACGACGTCGGACTGCCCGGCCATTTCATCTGCTCGGCGGCCACCCCGCCCGGTCCGGGCGCGCACGGGATGTGCGGCGTGCACGCCGCCGCACGGGCGCTGCGCCACCTTCGCCGCCGGCCGGACGCATGACCGGCGGCCGGGGCGGTCGTCGTCTCCGACATCGACGAGGCCGCCGCCCGCAAGGTCGCGGAGGAGATCCCCGGCGCCACCCACCAGGCCTGCGACGTCCGAGACGAACAGCAGGTCATCGACCTGGTGGATACCACGGTCGAACGCCACGGCGCCCTGCACATCATGGTCCCCAACGCCGGCGTCGGGTGGCCCGCCCCGCTGCTGAGCATGGACCTGGCCGCCTGGCGCGCGGTCACCTCGGTCAACCTGGACGGCGTCTTCCTCAGCATCCGCTACGCCGCACCGGCGATCATCGCCGCGGGGGAGGCGCCATCGTCACCCTCGCCTCGGTCACCGCGACCACCGGCTCTCCGCTGATCGGGCACTACGCCGCGGCCAAGGCGGCCGTGGTCACCCTGACCAAGACCGCCGCGACCGAACTCCGCCCCCACGGCGTGCGGGTCAACGCTCTCCTCCCGGCTTCATCGGCACCGACCTGGTGAGCGCCGCCGTGCCCGCTTTCGAGCAGATCCTCGGACTTCCGGAAGGCGGATTCGACGACCTCATCGCCCACAAGCAGGGCCGTTACGGCACTCCTGAAGAGGTGGCCGAGGCGGCGCTGTACTTCGCCAGCGACCGCTCCTCGTTCTGCACCGGCAGCGCCCTGGTCCTGGACGGCGGCCTCGACGCCTCTCTCCTGTGACCTGACCACCGTGCTCGGCGGTCTCGCAGCGTGGGATTCCCGCCCCGCCGGTGCCATACTCGCGTGAACCGGGCTCTTCTTCACTGAGCCCACTTGGACGTCTCTCCGGCGGCCGCGGCCGGCTGGGCATCGGCGCGTCGTGGTACGAGTGAGAGCAACGCGGGCTCGGTGTGCCGGTGGTGGCCCGCTACGCCGGCGCTTGCAACCTCATGGGCGGTGTCGACGAGGTCAGGCACAAGGTCGAGTGGTGCGCGGGCACTGCGCGACGAAGGCCGCGACTACGAGACCGTCCTGCTGGGCCAGGGGCTGCTCGATGACGTCGACGGCGTGCTCGCCGTCGACGACCTTGCCGTCGCGTATCGGTTATTCATGATGTGCTGGAGAGGCCTGCGGTGCCGCGGGGAAGCCGACGGCATGGGTGTCCATGAATTCGCGGATGCCCTCCATCCCCATCTCCCGGCCCATGCCGCTGCCGTTGAAGCCTCCGAAGGGCGCCCGTTCGTCGAGGTGCGCTGCGCCGTGCGCGTTGACGAAGGTGTAGCCGGTGCGCAGCCGGGACGCCACCGCGGCCGCGCGGTCAAGGTCCGCCGTCCACACCGAAGAGCACAGTCCGGACCACGTGTCGTTGGCGCGGGCGACGGCGTCGTTCTCGTCGTCGAACGGCAGGATCGGCAGCGTCGGGCCGAACTGCTCCTCGGCCACGACGCGGGTGTCGTCGGCGGGGTCGAGGACCAGGGAGGGCCGCAGGAAGTTGCCGCGGGACAGGTCCGCGCCCTCGACCGCCTCACCGAACTCGCGGACCTCGGCGCCGGACGCGCGGGCCTGCTCGACGAGCTCCCGGACGTAATCCAGCTGCCGGCGGCTGTGCAGCGGACCCATCGTCACCCGCTTGTCCAGGCCGTGGCCGAGCCGGGTGCCGGCGAGGAGGCCTGACAGCCCGTCGACGACCTCGTCGTAGCGGGAGCGGTGGACGTAGAGCCGCTTGGCGGCCATGCAGATCTGGCCGGTGGAGTCGAACACACCCGTGAACAGGCGCTGCATCGCGTCGGCGTCGAGTTCGGCGTCGGCCAGCACGATGGCCGGGTCGTTCCCGCCCAGTTCCAGCGCGACCCGGGTCAGCGAGCCGGCGGCCATCGCCATGATCCGCTTCCCACCGGCGGGGCTGCCGGTGAAGCAGACCTTCTTGACCCGGTCGTCCTGGATGAGCGCCGCACCGATCTCGGCGTCCGCGCCCGTCACCACGTTGAGCACCCCCGGTGGAAGGGCCTGAGCCACCTGCTGGACGGTGCGGACCGTGGCCAGCGGTGCGGTGGGCGGCGGCTTGACCACGACGGTGTTGCCGGCCAGCAGCGCCTGCGGCAGGGATGCGGCGAGGATCGCCAGCGGCCAGTTGAACGGCACGATGATCGTCACCACGCCGAGAGGCAGGTACGTGATCTGCGTGCGGTACGGCGGCCCCGCCAGCTCCGTGCGGTGGTCGACCTGGTCGGCCAAGGCGATGGCCAGATGGAAACGATGCTCGAAGACGATGGAGTCGATGACCGACTCCATCAGGATCTTGCCGTTCTCGCGAGTGAGGATCTCGGCCGTGGCCGGCCGGTCCGCCTCCAGCGGGGCAAGCGCGGCCTCGAGCAGCGCGGCGCGCTCTTGCGGCGTGCGGGCGGCCCACGCCGGGAAGGCCCGGTCCGCCGCGGCGACCGCGGCGGAGGCGAGCTTCGCAGTGGCCGCCGCAGCGTAGCCGACCACCGACACTCCATCCGCTGGGTCGATGATCCGCAATGAGTCGTCCGCGCCGCGCGGCTCGCCATCGATGAAAAGTCCGGTCTTGGTCTCGGGTAGCTGGTCCAAAGACACCATGGGTAGTCCCCTAGGACGGTTGCGAAGTGAGGCGCATGTGTTGCCCGGAACCTTATGGCGAGGCTCGAACGAGAACATCCCGCATAGGACCTGTTACTTCCTGCGTGATCGGCGAGCCCGGCTGCGACATTCGACGTAGACGCGCATCGCGCTCGTCCCGGTCTCCGCCCTGGAGGAGCGCGCTATCGCGCGTGAACGGCGGCTCAGCCGAGGTTGACGACGACGGACTTGGTCTGCAGGTACTCGTCGAGGGCCTCGGGGCCGTTCTCCCGTCCGTAGCCGGAGTGTCCCGTGCCGCCGAACGGCATGGACGGGTCGAGCAGTGACCAGCCGTTGACCCAGACGATCCCCGCCCGCAGGGCGGCGGCCACCCTGTGCGCACGGGAGATGTCGCGGGTCTGCAGACCCGCGGCCAGGCCATACGGAGTGCCGTTGGCCAGCGCGACCGCCTCCTCCTCCGTGTCGAACGGCTGCACTGTGAGCACCGGGCCGAAGATCTCTTCCTGGACGAAGGGCGAGTCCTGGGTCACCCCGGTGATGACCGTCGGCGGGACGAAGAAGCCGCCGCCGTCGTGGGCGGGACCGGAGACCACCTGCACCGGGGCGGTGGCCGCTCGATCCAGGTAGGAGCGCACCTTCGCCAGGTGCCTCGGCCCTGCCATCGGACCGACCACCGTGCCCTCGGCGAAGGGGTCGCCGACCGGGACGTGCTGGGCCGCGCCGCGCAGCGCCTCGACGACGGCGTCGTAAACCGGGCGTTCCACCAGCAGCCGGCTCCCGGACATGCAGAACTGGCCGGTGTTGAAGACGAAGGCGGCCACCGCGGTGTTGATGGCGGCCTCCAGGTCGGCGTCGGCGAAGATGATGTTCGCACCCTTGCCGCCCAGCTCCACGGTGACGTGTTTGAGGTGCTCGCCCGCGCCGGCGGCGACGAGCCGGCCGGCCGCGGTGGACCCCGTGAACGCGATCTTGTCGACGTTGGGATCGCGGACCAGGGCCGCTCCCGCCACGGCGCCGCCGGTGACGACGTTGAGCACGCCGTCCGGCAGGCCGGCCTGCTGAAGAAGCTCCGCCATCCGCAGCGCGGACAGCGCGGTCTCCTCGGCGGGCTTGTGCACGACGGTGTTGCCGGCCACCAGCGCGGGGGCCAGCTTGGAGGTACTCAGGATCAACGGAAAGTTGAACGGGGTGATCGCGCCGACCACGCCGACCGGTTCCCGGCGCGTGTACGCGAGGCTGGGGAAGGCCGTGCTGCGGGCCGCGCCCTCGATCGACGCGGCCAGGGCCGCGTAGTACTCGTACGTGTCGATCGCGGTGGGCACGTCGATGGTGCGGGTGAACATCAGGGGCTTGCCGACGTCCAGCGATTCCAGCCGGGCGACCTCTTCCGCGTGCTCCCGGAGCAGCGCGGCCGCCCGGAGCAGCACCTCCGCGCGCTTGCGCGGGGTCAGGCCGGACCAGCGGCCGTCGTCGAAGGCGGCCCGCGCGGCCGCAGCGGCTCGCGCGACGTCCTCGTCGCCGGCGTCGGCGATGGTCGTGACCGGTTCACCGGTCGCGGGATCGAGCACATCCCGTCGGCGACCGCCGGCCGCGGCGACGGCGCCGCCGTCGATCCACAACTGGCCCGGCGTGATCGGGATGCCACCATCCGCCTGCTTGACTTCGGACAGCTCAGTCATGTCGTGCCCCTGTTACGTCGATGTGGGTGAGTGACCGGCCTGCCCCGGCTGGTGCCGGGTGACCGGTGGTTGTGGAGGTGTCCACGGTGAAGACGACGACCGCCGTCCGGCGTCGCGACCTGACACGGTCACCGCGGCGCCTCCGTTTCTTGGAGCAGCCGGCGGACGCGGCTGATTTCGAGCTTTCCGCTCGGGGTGCGTGGCAGCTCCGCGACGATGGCCAGGCGTCGTGGCAACTTGTAGCCGGCGAGCCGGGGGCGCAGCCAGTCCCGCAACTCCTGGGAGGTCGCCGCGGCGCCCGTGCGCAGTGTGACGACCGCGGCGACCCGTTCGCCCCAGGTGTCGTCCGGTTCCCCGATCACGATCGCGTCGGCGACGGCGGGGTGCGCCATCATGAGCTCCTCCACCTCCGCCGGGTACACCTTCTCGCCGCCGGTGTTGATCACGCCGCTGCCGCGGCCGAGGAACCGCAGCGTGCCGTCCGCGTCGTAGGTGACGTAGTCGCCGACGATGACGTGCCGCCGGCCCTGGACGGTCCGGTAAGTCGACGCCGTTCGCTCGGGATCCTTGTGGTAGCCGAGCGGCAATCCTCCGCCGAAGGCGAGCATGCCGACCTCGCCGGTGCCGGGCTGGATGGGGTCGCCGCTCTGGTCGACGACCACCGTTTCCGGCGCCGGGCGGAACCGGGCGGGCAGGTCGTGCTCAGAAGCGGTGACGGCGAACGCGAAGGGGCCGCCCTCACTGGCCGCCAGCCCGTCGTAGATGGTCACCGCGCCGCGCCGATGGAGTTCACGCTTGAGGTCGTCGGTGAACGTCGTACCGGAGCTGATGATCGTCCGCAGGGACGACAGGTCGTACGGGCGGCCCGCGTTCTCGCCCGCGACCAGTTCGTCGACCAGTGGCCGCGCGACCGCGTTCCCCGCGATGAGAAGGTTGGTGACACGGTGGCGATCCACGGCGTGCCAGACCCGCGCCGCCTCCAGCCTCGTCCCACCCGGGAAGACCACCTCACCGGCGGTCAACAACGTGCCGAACGTGTTGAACAGGCCGGTGCCGTGCATCAGCGGGACCACCGGGAGCGAGACCCTGACCTCCCCCGCGTCGCGCATCGCCACGGCCGTGTCCACGGCCTCCGCCGGCGTTCGCGGGATCTTCCTGCCCGCCGCCGCGTACGTCGCGTACGACAGTCCGTGCATCAGCTCACCGAGCTGCCAGATCACGCCCTTGGGCCGGCCGGTCGTCCCACCGGTGTACATGAACAACTGGTCCGTGCCTGGCCGGGGGGTGTGCGGCAGCGGTGCGCACGTGGAGAGCAGGGTGTCGTAGGCGGCCACCGTGGCACCGCCCGGCAGATCCGGCAGGTCGGTGGAGCCGGTCTGCACCGCGAGCCGCAAGGTCGGCACGTGCGCGCAGGCGTCCCGCACCGAGTCGGCGAGCTGGTCGGAGAAGACCAGCACCTCGGCGTCGGCATCGGTCAGCAGTTCGGTGAGCTCCGCACCGCGGTATCGGTAGTTCGCGTTCACGGGAACAGCGCCGATCTTGAAAGCGGCGAACACGGTCTCCAGGTACTGCGCCCCGTTGTGGAGGTAGCAGACGACCCTCGCCCCCGGCGCGACTCCGCTGTCGCGCAGCGCCGTCGCCAGGCGCGCGGCGCGCTCGTCGAATTGCGCGTAGGTGAGGTCGATGTCCGGGCTGCGGACAGCGACGGCATCGGGCAACGCGCCGGCTATGCCTTCCCAGACGGTCCCGAACGACACGTCGGCCACGGTCATCTCTCTCCCTTGTACGGGTGCCGCCTCGACCGGTTCGAGTAGCCGGTGGCGACCAGGGCGAAGATACCTCCGGATGGCCGCTCGCCGAGTTGGGGCATCTGCAGGTCAGACAGGACGTTGAGCGTGACGCTCAGCGAGCCGGCATCGGCGACGCTGAGCGCGGCCGGTCGGGTCTGGGTCAGTGCGGTCTTGTCGACGGTGCACGTGCCGTCAGCCAGGTTTCGTGGACGGGAGTGGTGACCGGTCATCGGCAGCTCCATCGGAGAGGCGCCTTGATGATGACGACCGTATTGCGCGCCAGAGGCATCGTCAAGTCATTTTCTTGACGGGCGTTACACATCTGACTAACGTACGAGGCCATCGCGGGATGCTGGGAGCGCTGACGCCTCGACCGCGGTCCTTTATCCCTCGTCGCTGGAGAAGCCCATGCTTGCCGGGAAAGTCGCTGTCGTGACCGGAAGCGGGCGCGGCCTCGGCCGCGCCTACGCACAGGCCCTCGCCCATGCCGGTGCCGCGGTGGTGGTGAACGACGTCGATGACGACGTCGCCAAGGAGTCGGCGGAGTCGATCGTGCGGGCCGGCGGCCGGGCGGTCGCGGTCGTCGCCGCCGTCGGCTCCGCCGAGACCGCCGACTTGCTGGTCGGTACGGCGGTGGAGCGGTTCGGCCGCC
This sequence comes from Nonomuraea sp. NPDC049480, assembly GCF_044465905.1. Taxonomy (NCBI): domain Bacteria; kingdom Bacillati; phylum Actinomycetota; class Actinomycetes; order Streptosporangiales; family Streptosporangiaceae; genus Nonomuraea; species Nonomuraea sp. NPDC049480. The sequence continues at coordinate 208,649 of NZ_JBITMD010000003.1, read as the reverse complement.
TGGACATCATGGTCACCAACGCCGGAGCGCTGCGCGACCGGACCCTGCGCAACACCAGTGACGAGGATTTCGACCTGGTCGTGGGCTCGCACCTGCGTGGCACGTTCACGTGCGGCCGGGCGGCCGCGGCGCGCTTCCGGGAGCAGGGCGGCGGGGGCCGGATCATCCTGGTCGGCTCCCCCGCCGGCCAGCGCGCGAGCTTCGGGCAGACGTCCTACTCCGCGTCGAAGGCCGCCATCGTCGGGCTTGCCCGCACCTGGGCCGTCGAGCTCGAGCGTCAGAACGTGACCGTGAACGCGATCGTCCCGACCGCCTTGACCCGGATGGTGGCGACCATCCCGGGACTGGCCGGGCACGTGGAGGCGGCCATGCGCGGCGAACCGGTCCCGGCGGCCTTGCGCGGCGCCGGGCTCGGCACTCCGGACGACGTGGCACCGCTGGTGGTCTGGCTGGCCTCCGACGCGGCGTCGGACGTCACCGGTCAGTGCATCGCCGCGGGCGGGGATCGCCTGGCGATCTGGTCCCACCCCGTCGAGGTCGTATCGGTCATGAGGGACGGCGGATGGGACGTCGACCAGGTCGGCGACGTCCTCCCCCTGATCCTGCGCGAACATCGGCAGGAGTTCCGGCCCGCGCCGCTGAACATCCCCGGCGACGCTCCCGGCGGAAAGAAGGCCTCGTGATGGAAGCGTCCCCGAGCACTGCCGCACCGGTCCGCGCCGTCGTCACGGGCGTGGAGGGTGTGGCCACCTTGACCGACCGGCGGCTCGGACCGAGCAACTGGGTGCAGATCACCCAGGAGCGCGTGAACGAGTTCGCCTCCGCGACCGGCGACCACCAGTGGATCCATGTCGACCCGGAGCGTGCGGCGAGCGGCCCCTTCGGCGGCCCGATCGCGCACGGCTACCTGACCCTCTCCCTGGTTCCGGTGGTGATGACGGAGCTCCTCGACGTGCAGGGCTTCTCCGTGGTGGTGAACTACGGTTGCGACCGGGTGCGGTTCCCCTCCCCGGTGCCGGTGGGCAGCCGGGTGCGTGCCACCGCGGTCGTGGACGACGTCCAGGAGATAGCCGGTGGCGTTCAGGTCGCCCTGACCCTGACCTTCGAGACGGACGGCGGCGGCAAGCCCGCGTGCGTCGCGACGATCCTCGTCCGCTACTACGCCTGAGCTCGTCCCGCCGCGGCCACGTCACTGGCGGGCCGGCGGTCGGCGAAGCCCTCGAAGGCGCTCCAGGCCGCAGGCTCGTACGCCTTCCGCAGCCGGACGACCAGTTGCTCCGCCGGCATCGCCGGCCAGTCCGGCGGCAGAAGCGCGGCGGGAAGGTGCGGATCCATGCGGACCAGCAGCAGCCACTCGGTCAGCAGCAGGAGATACCGGGCCAAGGCGTCATCGACGCCTGAGCCCGGCCCCTGTCCACCCCACCGCTCGAGGAAGCGCGAGTAGCCGTCCGCGAGCGCGTCCAGGTCCCACGCGTCTTCGACCATCTGACGCACGTCCGTGGGCGCCAACGCCGCCCCCTTGAAGACCTTGACCTCGCTGTCCAGGTTCAGCCCGGACAGCACCTGGGGGACGTCCACCGCCGAAGGAGTGATCCACAGACCGCTGTGGATCATGCCGAACCCTTCCCAGGCGAGCCGCTTGCGCAGCTGGTGCCGCTCGGCTCGGCGGGATTCCGGAAGTGAGAAGCTCAGCACCGTCCACTCGCCGGACCAGGAATGGTTGACGGCGCCCTGCAACCAGACCCGAGTCTCGGCATCCCGCAGCACCTGCTGGCCCCGCGTGGTCAGCGAAAGGTAAACCTTGGCGCCGACCCGCGACCGCGCGAGCAGGCCACGCTGGCACATGCGGGTCAGGGTGGTGCGAGCCGCGTGCTCGCCGACTCCAGCTCTGGTGAGGGCCTCGACAAAGCTACCGGTGAAGAGCGCGCCAGGCTGATCCAGCAGGAAATGCGCGCAGAGCGTCAGCAACAGCGACTGGGGCCGCACCGCGAGGCTCGCATCCTGCTGTGCACCGCCCCGGACCTCGTCGTCGCGCTCGGTGCTGCGCGCGCCGGGGTCACCGTCACGGCCTGCGGCCGGGCCGGCCATGACCTCTGTTGCACGCGTCCGACCAGCCACGGCCATCAGTCTAGGTCAGTTTCGTCGTTGCCAGGTGTCAGCGTTCCTGTGGATGCGTGGCGAGCGGCTCGACGGTTATGTCCATCCATTTCCACATCGGCAGGGAGGTCAGCGCATCGTGCAACGCAGCCGGGTCCTCGGCCTCGTACAGGCCGATGGTGGCGTTGCGGCCGGGGACCCGCCACAGCCGCTTGAGGATTCCCGCCTCGCGCAGCTGCATGGCGCGCTCACGTTCGCCCTTGCGGAGGTGCTCGCGGGCATGCTCCGGCGTATCAGGTGGCAGCAGGTTCTCCGTGCGTACCAGAAACTCCATCGATCTGTCCTCCTCAAGACGCGCTGATGGTGAGCAGGAGCTCCGCGAGTTCCTTGGGCGCGGTGACCATCGCCTCGTGGCCGGTGGCGAGGTGGTGCACCGGCCAGCCGAGCGCCGCGGCCTTCTCGGCGTGCGGCCGGAACACCCGCATCCAGTCGACGCACTCGACGTACGCGGCGGGCACCTTCCCGGAGTCGCCCTCGAGCCGCAGGGGTTCGGTGTAGGCCAGCCACGGGTGCGGGGTCAGACGCGGGCTCAGCCAGTCCAGGTCCGCCTGCTCGGTCACACCGAGCACGGCCAGCGAGCGGACGGGGATGAGCCAGCCGAACCCGGGTCCGGCGACCGACTCCCGGTAGTGCCCGGCCACCGTCTCAGGCAGCAGATCGATCGCGGCGTCCCCGTCACCACCCACGAAGGCGTCCAGGTAGACACGCCTGGCCAGCCGGTCCGGGATGCGATCGGCGACGCCGGTGACCACGTGCCCGGCGTAGCTGTGCCCTACCAGCACCACGTCGTCGAGGTCGTGGGCCTCGATCAGCGCCACCACGTCCTGGATATGGGTCGACAGCCCCACGGACGGGCTGATCAGATGGGCGCGGTCACTGACCCCGGTCAGGGTCGGCGCGTGGACCTCGTGGCCGGCTTCGCGCAGCGACGGAATCACCCGCCGCCACGCCCAGCCGCCGTGCCAGGCACCGTGCACCAGGACGAACGTACTCATTCCTCCCCCAGATCTTCGAACAGCGCGAGTGCCGCGGCCGTGTTGGAGGCGGGCACGTGATAGGTGTCGTGGATGCGGGCGACGTTGTCGCTCATCGCGCCGCGCATGACAAGCCACATGATCATCTCGATGCCCTCGGTGCCGGCCTCGCGGATGTAGTCCTCGCGGGTGAGCGTGGCCAGTTTCCCGGGATCGGACTCGATCGCCTGGAGGAACATGCGGTCGAACTCCGTGTTGATGAGCCCCGCCCGAGCGCCGGCCAGCTGGTGCGACATGCCGCCGGTGCCGAACACCGCGACCTTCACATCCTGCGGGAACGAGCGGATCGCCCGCCCGATCGCCTTCCCCAGCGCGTGACAGCGCGCTGCCGTGGGCTGCGGATACTGGATCACGTTGACCAGTACCGGCACCACGGCACACGGCCACGCCTCACCCGGGTCCGGGCAGTACACCGACAGCGGCACGGTCAGCCCGTGGTCGACGTCGAGCCGGTGGAAGGTCGCGATGTCGAACGCGTCGTCCATGAGCTCACGCACAAGGTGCTCGCTCAGCTCCGGCGCGCCGGCCACCGGCGGCACCGGCCGGCGGCCCCACCCCTCGTCGGCCACGGCGTAGGACTCCGCGGTGCCGATCCCGAAGGTGGGCACCAGGTCCAGATCGACCGCGTTCGCGTGGTCGTTGTACACGATCACCGCCACGTCCGGCCGGTGCGCGGCCATCCACGTGCGCGCCGGCTCATAGCCGTCGAACAGCGGTTTCCAATAGGGGTCCGCGGTCTTGTGATGGTCCATCGCGGCGCCGATGGACGGTACGTGCGAGGTCGCCAGACCCCAGATGACCCTAGCCAAAACGCCGTCCTCCCGACCGCATGGCCGCCGCGAACTCCTCGGCCGACATCCCCGTGAACACCCCGCCGAGGTACTGCATCGACTTGTTGTCCAGCATCGCGAGCTTGAAGGTGTAGAAAATGGACCCGCCCAGGTCCAGCATCGCGATCCAGTCGCGTTCCAGGATCGCCGTCTTCTGCTCCGGCGAGAGGCCGTAGGCGTCGCAGTAGGCGGCCTCGTCCTCGCTGAACCGGCGCCGGTCATCCGCGTCCTTCAGCGATCCGCACAACCTGTTGATCGCGTATCCCCGCCTGCTCGCCGCGACGTCGAGCAGGTAGTTGTCTTGAGCATCGGTCATTGCTCTCCCCTTACTGGAACGGCGATCCGATCCCGCGCGCCTGCGCGGTCCCGTGCCGCCTGCATGGTCTGCGCGAGCAGGGTGGCGGGTGACGCCGTCGACGTCCTTCGACGGATCGATCGCAACGGTCACCAGGAGTGGAACGCGGCCGGGCTCGCCGGCGGACTCGGTCACCTGCTCTCCCTAGAACACGACGGTGGAGTTGCCGTCCCGGATGATGCGGTCCTCGCAGTGCCACGCCACCGCGCGGGACAACACGAGCCGCTCGACGTCTGCACCCTTGCGCTGCAGCTCGCGCACCGATTCCCGGTGCGCGACGCGGATCACGTCCTGCTCGATGATCGGGCCCTCGTCGAGGTCCTCGGTGACGTAGTGGGCCGTCGCCCCGACCAGCTTCACGCCTCGTTCCTTGGCCCGCTGATAAGGGCCCGCACCCATGAACGCCGGCAGGAACGAGTGGTGAATGTTGATCACAGGGGCTCCGAGCTCCTCCAGGAAGTCGCCGGAGAGGATCTGCATGTAACGGGCCAGGACGACCAGGTCCACGTTGCCCTTGAGCAGGTTCAGCTGCTCCTTCTCGGCGGCCGCCTTGTCACCTTTCTCCACCGGCACATAGAAGAACGGGATGCCGAACTGCCGCACCTCGTCACCGAGATCGGTGTGGTTCGAGATCACCATCGGCACGTCCATGTGCAGCTCACCGCGGCGCTGCCGCCACAGCAGATCGAGCAGGCAATGGTCCGCCTTGGACACCATGATCGCCGCACGCTTGCGGCGCTTCGCCTCCACCAGCCGGAACTCCAGCCTCAACCGGTCGCCGAGTTTCGTCCGCAAGACCTGGGTCAACCCGTCGAGCCGCACGCCGAGGTCCGGCAGATGGAAGACAGTGCGCTGGAAGAAGCGCCCGCCGGAGGGGTCGCTCGACGTCTGGTCGAGCGAGACGATGTTGGCCCCGTGCTCGGTGAGCACCCCCGAAACGCTGGCGACGATGCCGGGACGGTCCGCGCCCTGCACGATCAGGCGCCCGTAGTCGGGGTCGTGGTGCTGCTCGGTCACGACCGCTCGTTCTCCGCGGAGACCGACTCCAGCAGCCGCCGCCGCCAGAGTTCGGTCCTGCTCAGTTCGTTGAAGGTGAAGATGTGCAGCCCGCGGATGTTGCCGTCAGCCTTCGGCGCCGCGGCGCCCAGCCGCTTGGCCAGCTTCGCCGGGTTGTAACCGCCCGGCAGCAGGAACCTCCACAGCAGGCTCTGCTGCTTCTGCAGGAAGCGCGCGGACTGTCCCAGCCCGATGCCCGCCGAGATCCGCATCAGCCTCTGCCGGTTCACCGGACCCGGCATCCCGACATGGACCGGGAGGTCGATGCCGGACCCGGCGATCCCGGCGGCCCAGCTCGCCGTCGTGCCGGCGGCGAAGCAGATCTGGGTGAGGATGCGGGTGGCCATCGGCGCTTTCTGCTTCAGCGCCCGGTCCAGGGCCTCCTGCGGGATGGCCGCGTGTCCCTCCGGATATCCGGCGATGCCGACCTCCTCGAAGGGGTGGTGGACCTGCTCCATGGCGCGCAGCAGCGCGTACGCGTCGTGGAACTCGCCGGCCGGCTTCGGCGCGTCGCCGCCGACCACGAACACCGACCGCACCCGCGCCTCACGCAGGCGGGCCACGACGTCGGCGACGTGCTTCCCGTCGGCGAACTGGCGGGCCGGCAGGTGCGGAGCAACGGTGTAGCCGTGCCGCACCAAGCGCTCGGTCAGGTCCAGAGTCGCGTCGATGCCCTTCGCTTCCGTGACCGTGACGGTCAGCTGTACGGTGGCCGGCACGTACTCGAGCACATCCCGCTCGGTGTTCTTGAACGGCATCACCTCGTAGCTCATGTTGCGCACCAGATCGACGAGATGCGAGCGTCGGCGCCTGGAGCCGGCGGCCTCCTGGATGGTCATGGCATTTCCTCACTCCTCCTGCGGACACGGCGGGCCGGGACTTGCAGCGGCGATCGCGGACTTCGTCCACTCACGGCGCGCGGCCAAGCCTCGATGCTCTGACCGGCGGGAATAGGCGACAACGCTTGAACCAGTAGAGCGAAACGCGCACCGCGTTTCGTCGGGCATAGGGGCCGAGTCGCGTGCGACGAATGACGTAGGCAGGACCGGTCTTCAGGACGTGACCCCGCAGGTGCCGTTGCTTCTACCGTCCTTGGTGACAGCCGATGACGTGTGGAGAGGCCGGTATGGGTTCGTTGCTGGTGATCAGTGCCCACGCGGGCGACTTCGTGTGGCGGGCCGCGGGAGCGATCGCCTTGGCGACCTCACGCGGCGCCCGGGCCAAGGTGCTGTGCCTGACGTTCGGCGAACGGGGCGAGTCGGCGAAAGCATGGCGTGAGGGCAAGACGCTGGAGGAGATCAAGGACATCCGGCGCGCGGAGGCGGCCGCCGCGGCCGAGGCGCTCGGAGCCGAGATCGAGTTCCTCGACGCGGGGGACTACCCGCTGCTGGAGAGCCCGGAGCTGGTGGACCGGATCGTCCACGTCTACCGCGAGGTCGATCCCTCCGTGGTGCTGACGCACCCGCTGGAGGACCCGTACAACCAGGATCACCCGGCGGCCGGGCGGATGGCGCTGCAGGCGCGGGTGCTGGCGCAGGCGATCGGGTACGACGCGCCGGGCGAGCCGCTGGGGGCGCCGCCGGTGTTCTTCTTCGAACCGCACCAGCCCGAGCAGTGCGGTTTCAAGCCCGACGTGCTGCTCGACATCACCCCGGTCTTCGACACCAAGCGCAAGGCCATGGAGTGCCTGCCCGCACAGCAGCACATGTGGGACTACTACACCGATCTGGCCAAACGGCGCGGTGTGCAGCTCAAGCGCAACGCCGGCCCCAACCTCGGCCTGCCGCACACCACCATGGGCGAGGCGTACATGCGGCTGTACCCACAGGTCACGGACACCCTGGCATGAGGACCGTGATCGTCACCGACCCGCCGCGCGCCGACCTGGAACAGGTCACCAAGCTGGCCGGATACGGGGTCGCCACGGTCCACGAAGCCCTGGGTCGCACCGGTTTCCTCGGGCCGCGGCTGCGCCCCGTCCACTTGGGATCGCGCGTCGGCGGCACCGCCGTCACCGTGTTGTGCTGGCCCGGCGACAACCTGATGATCCACGCCGCGGTCGAGCAGTGCCGGCCCGGTGACGTCCTCGTCGTCACCACCACCTCCCCGTGCACCGACGGGGCGTTCGGCGAGCTGTTCGCCACCGCTCTGCAGGCGCGCGGGGTGCGCGGGCTGGTCACCTCGACCGGCGTACGCGACGTCGCCGACCTGCACGCCATGGGGTTTCCGGTGTGGTCGGCCGCCGTCAGCGCACAAGGCACCGTCAAGGCGACGCCGGGCTCGGTCAACGTGCCGATCACTCTCGGCGGGCAGCTGATCCGGCCCGGTGACGCGGTCCTCGCCGACGACGACGGCGTCATGGTCGTGCCCCGCCAGGACGTCGCCCGCGCGCTGGAGGCCGCGCAGGCCCGCCTCGACAAGGAGTCGGCGTCGCGCGAGGCGTTCCGCGACGGCGAACTCGGGCTCGACCGCTATGGCCTGCGCGCCAAACTCGCCGAACTCGGCGTGGAATACGTGACCGCCGACGATTACGGCCTCTAGCCGCCGATTCGCACACCACACGACAAGAACGGGTGACTCATGAGCGCGAAAAACCTGCAGGAAGTCCTCGACCAGGCAGGAAACACGGCAGAACTGCTGCGAAACTCCCAGCTGGGGGCCTACATCTATCCGGTCGTCCCCTCGGAATTCACCAACTTCCGCCGGGAGGTGACCGCCTGGCGCGAGGCAGCGGTGCTGTTCGACCAGTCGCATCACATGGTCAACCTGTTCATCTCGGGCCCGGGCGCCCTGCGGCTGATCTCCGACACCGGCATCAACAGCGTCGAGAAGTTCCCGGTGGACTCGGCCAAGCAGTTCGTCCCGGTCTCCCCCGAGGGTGGCGTCATCGGCGACGGAATCCTCTTCCGGGAGGCGGAGGAAAGATTCATCTTCGTCGGACGCGCCCCGGTCGCCAACTGGCTCACGTTCCAGGCCGGCAAGGGGTACGACGTCGACCTCCGGCTGGACCCGCGTTCGCCCTCGCGGCCCTATGGGAAGCCGGTGACCCGCGACCTGTGGCGTTTCCAGATCCAGGGTCCCACCGCGTGGCAGGTCATCGAGAAGGTCAACGGCGGCCCTGTGGAGCAGCTGCGCTTCTTCCGCATGGCCTCCATGAACGTCGCCGGCGAGCGGGTCCGCACCCTGCGCCACGGCATGGCCGGCGCGCCGGGCCTGGAGCTGTGGGGGCCGTACGACACCTACGACAAGGTGCGGGAGGCCATCTTGGACGCGGGCCGCGAGTTCGGGCTCGAACCCGCGGGGGCGCGTGCCTACTCGTGCAACACCCTGGAATCCGGCTGGATCCCGTCGCCCCTCCCGGCGATCTACAGCAGCGAGGAGCTCCGGCCGTACCGCGAGTGGCTTCCCGCCGACGGCTACGAGGCGACCAACGCCCTTGCCGGCAGCTTCGTCTCCGACAAGATCGAGGACTACTACCTCAATCCGTGGGAGCTGGGTTACGGGTCGTTCGTCAAGTTCGACCACGACTTCATCGGCCGCGACGCGCTGGCCGCCATCACCCCGGAGACCCAGCGGCGCAAGGTGACCCTGGCCTGGAACGCCGACGACGTCGCCAAGCTCCTGGCCTCCCCCGTCGACCCGGACGGCCCCGGATACCAGTTCTTCGACCTGCCCAACGCCAACTACGGATCGTCCAGCTTCGACTCCGTGATCGACGCCGGCGGCAACCTGGTCGGGCTGTCGATGTTCACCGGCTACAGCGCCAACGAGCGTAAGGCTCTTTCCCTCGCCACGCTCAACCCGGACGTCCCGCTCGGCGCCGAGGTCCGTGTCGTCTGGGGCGAGCCGGACGGTGGCAGTCGCAAGACGACCGTCCAGCCGCACGAGCAGTTCGCCGTGCGCGCCGTCGTGAGCCCGGCGCCCTATTCGGTCATGGTCCGCGAGAGCTACCAGCCCGGCTGGCGCACCGCGGTCGCGGTCTGAGAACACACCAGCCGAAATCCGTCGCGGACGCCTGAGAGCGATCGGCGCAGATCAGCTCGGCGGGGTGACGAGCCCTTCTCTGATGGCCAGCAGTGCCGCCTGGGTGCGGGAGGACAACTGGAGCTTGGCGAGCACATTGCTGACGTGCGTCCGGACCGTTCGTTCGCTGATGACCAGCTGGTCCGCGATGTCCTGGTTGGACTTGCCCTCGGCGAGCAGCGCGAGGATCTCCCGCTCCCGGTCCGTCAACGATGACAGGCCGACGCGCGGGGCCGTTATCCGCCGGGTGAGCTGGCGGGCGATGGTCGGATTCAGGTGCATCCCTCCGGTCACCGCCGCGCGGATGGCCATGGCGACCTCGTCGGGGTCGGCGTCCTTGAGGAGGTAGCCCGCCGCATCCGCCGCGAGCGCGGCTTGCACCCTCTCCACCTCTCCGAAGCTGGTCAGCACCACGACCTTGACGTCCGGAAAGGTTCTGGTGATCACCTGGGTGGCCTCTACGCCTCCCATGCCCGGCATCTGCAGATCCATCAGCACGACATGGGGCAGCGGCTGACCCAGAGCGTGCCACTCCTTGAGCAGGGCGATGGCGTGCTCTCCGTCGGCGGCCTCCCCGATCACCTGGAACAGCGGGACGGTGTTGACATAGGCAAGGAGGCCGCGTCGTACGATCGCGTGGTCGTCGACCACCATGATCCGGATGGCCTCTGACATGGTCGTGTCGTCGCTCATCGACATTCCTTTCCAGCAGAGGGGCGCTAACTCGCCGACGGCAGCGTCGCCTTGACGGTCCAGCCCCCGGCCTGCCGAGGCCCGGCGACCAGCCGTCCGCCCCAGCGCTCAGCGCGTTCGCGCATCGACACAAGCCCGAGTCTGTCCTGACGAGTCGCTGCGGCCCCGCCCGGCGCCACGCCGGGCCCGGACCCGTTGTCCGATATCTCGATGAGCAGGCCGTCCCCATTGTCCGTGGCGAAGCGGATGTCCACCGAGGTCGCCCGGGCGTGCTTCACCACGTTGTGCAGCGCCTCCTGGATGATGCGGTAAAGGTCCTCCTGCAGATCGATACCGCCGTTCGGCTCGAGGCCGGATGCGGCCTGTACGCGTACCTCCATGCCGGTCCGCGTCTCCAGACTCGCCGCGTGCGCACGGACGGCGTCGATCAGTGACTGCTCGCCCAGGTCCAGAGGGCGCAGCTCGAACACGAGCCGGCGAAGATCGGCCAGCGCGCTCTCGGAGAGCTGGGCGATCTCCTCCGCGGCGCTGCAAACGGCGGCGGGGTCGCTCCCGGCGCGGTCGGCTTGGGCACGAAGTGCTCTGGCCTGCATGCGCATGGAGAACAGTTGCTGAACCGCCGAGTCGTGCAGCTCACGGGAGAGCCGCCGGCGCTCCTGCTCCTGTGCTTGGGACCGGGTCTGGGAGAGCAGGGAGGCGGTGTCGACGGCGACCGCCGCGTGATCAGCCATCGCCTCGAGAAAGGCCAGCGCGTCCGAGCAGGGATCTTCGCCGGGGACGTAATAGGTGTTGATCACGCCGACGGTGCGGCCTCGCATGATCATCGGCAGGGACACGAAGCCCTCCCAGTCGGGGCGATCCATGATCTCATGGAGCGGAGCCCAGCGCGGGTCCGCCATGATCGCGGCCTTGCGGTGCCCGACCACGACCGGTCTCCTGGTCTTGATGGCCTCGAGGAACAGGACGAGAGCCCCTCGCCGGCGGCAGGCGCTCAGTCGTTCGATGAAATCGGGGGCGTCTCCGAAGCCCGCCATCCCCAGCAGCCGCAGTTCGTCCGCGGGGTCGTCCACGGCAAGGATCTGAACGGCCGCGATGTTGGCGGTCACCACGATCTCGTGTGCCACCGCATCGAGGGTCGCGCGCAGGGAGCCGGAGTCGGCGACGCTCGACGCCGCCCGGGTGATGGCGGCCAGCCGCTCCTGCTGACGTCGCGCTTCGGTCACGTCACTGAACCACACCGCAAACCCGGCGCCGGGTACCGGCGAAATACGATACTCAAGGTCGCAACGGCGTCCGTCAGGAGCCGACCACGCGACAGTGCGGCGCTTGGGCGAACGGTTCCGGTCCGCGGCGATGGCGAACGGGGCGGTCCGCCCCATCAGGTCCGCGGCGGGAAGGCCGAGCACCTGCGTGGCCGCCTCGTTGACCATGACGAAGCGGCCGCCCATGTCGAGCAGGGCCAGGCCGTCCGCGGACACCTCTACGAGTGCCTGCAGGGTCAGGTCGTCGCTCAGGTCCTTCGGGTCGGTGAGGATCGGCGGGTCTACGGCTTGGGGCACGCCACCATCATCGGCCCAGGTCTTGCTCCGCGCCAACCCCTCCCAGCGGAAACGTGCTGCTCATGAGGGGTCCGCGGCGGGCGCCCCCTGAAAACGTCACCGTCTCGGCAGGGGCAGGGGGCCGGCCCGCTCCTGCACGCCGTACCGGTTGATCACATCCTGTACAGCTGCGGCGTCTTCACGATTTTGTATGCTGTGGGCGGCGCCGTCCTTCCCAGGTTGCCGGCTTCCGACATGAGCGGCTCCTTGCGCGTGGTGTTCGTGCCGTGTCGAGGGCTTTCTGTCACCGTGCGGGCGGTGATCGTCCTGGCCTCAGGTCAGGACGAAGGGACATCTGCCACCTGAGGCACCGGACGTGAGCGGTCATCGCTTGGAGGACGGCACATGCCGACCGTGCGCGAGACCACCTACGACCTGCTGCGTACCTGGGGGCTGACGACCGTATTCGGCAATCCCGGATCGAACGAGCTGCCCTTCCTGGACGGCTTCCCAGCCGACTTCCGTTACGTGCTCGGGCTGCACGAAGGGGCGGTTCTGGCCATGGCCGACGGCTATGCCCAGGCCACCGGCCGCCCGGCGCTGGTGAATCTGCACTCGGCGGCCGGGCTGGGCGCATTGTTCGGACACGCGCGCAGCGTGTGGTCCCCGAAGGGTCCCCAGGCACCGGTGCTGCTCCAGCGCGTCACGTCAGGCGCGGGCACTCCCGGGGTCAGTGGATGTGGGAGCCGCCATTGACGTCGTAGGTGGCGCCGGTGATGTAGCCGGACTCCTCCCGGCACAGGTACGCGATGAGGTCGGCGACGTCTTCGACGTTGCCCAGTCGTCCCACGGGCGTCCCCGCCAGGAGCCGCGCCTTGCGCTCGTCGTCCAGGGCGCCGCCGGTGATGTCGGTGTCGATGAGCCCGGGTGCGACGGCGTTGACGGTCACGCCGGCCGGGCCGAGCTCGCGGGCCAGGGCCCTGGCGAAGCCGAGCTGGGCGGCCTTGGCGGCGGAGTAGGCCACACCGCCGAAGACGCCGCCGCCGCGCTCGGCCGATACCGACGACAGGAAGACGATCCGTCCGAAGCCGCGCTCGGCCATGGTGGCGGCGACGCGGCGGGTGATGTTGTAGGCGCCGCGTACGTTGACGGCGAAGACGCGGTCCCATTCCGTGCCGGTGACCTGCAGGAACGGGATCGGTGAGGTGATGCCGGCGTTGTTGACGAGGGCGCCGGCGGGAGGCGCTGAGGCGTCGAGGTGGGCCATCGCGGCTTCGACGGAGGTCTCGTCGGTGATGTCGCAGCCGAGGCCGAGCGCCTGCACGCCGTGGCGGTGGGCGACCTGGTCGGCGGTTTCCTTGGCGCCGGCTTCGTCCAGGTCGAGGATGGCGAGGTTCCAGCCGGTGGCGGCGAGGGCGTGTGCGGTGGCGCGGCCGATGCCGCGCCTGGAGCCCGCGCCGGTGACGATGGCGGTCAGGTCGGAGATTGACATGAGCGTTCCCCCGAGGGATCAGGAACGGGCCAGTTCGGCCCGGATCGTGGCGATGATGGCGTCGGTGGACAGCCCGTAGCGGTCGTGCAGGGTGGGCAGGGCGCCCGCGGCCAGGAACGCGTCGGGCAGAGCGATCGGGACGACGCGCGCGCCCACGCCGGCGAAGGTGAGGGTGGAAGCGACGGATTCGGCGAGCCCGCCGACGACGCTGTGGTTCTCCAGGGTGACGACGAGGCGGCCGGTACGGGCCGCGCGCAGGACGGCCTCGGTGTCGAGGGGTTTGACGGTCGGCACGTGGAGCACGGCCGCGTCGACGTGGTCGGCCTCCAGCCGGGAGGCGGCCTGCAGGGCGCGCATGGTCATCAGCCCGGTGGAGATGAGCACGACGTCGCGACCGGTGCGCAGCTCGGCGGCCTTGCCGAGCTCGAAGCGGTAGTCGTACTCGTCGAGGATCCTGGGCACGGCCCCGCGCAGGAGCCGCAGGTAGGTGGGGCCCGGGGTGGCGGCGAGCGCGGGCACGGCCTGTTCGATGTCCACGGCGTCGCACGGGTCGACGATGGTGAGGCCGGGGCAGCCGCGCAGGATGGCCAGGTCCTCGGTGGCCTGGTGGCTGGGCCCGTAGCCGGTGGTGAGCCCCGGCAGGGCGCCGACGACGTTGACGTTGAGCCCGGGTTCGGCGATGTCCAGGCAGAGGAAGTCGTAGGCGCGGCGGGTGGCGAACACCGAATAGGTGGAGGCGAAGGGCACCAGTCCCACCTCGGCCAGCCCGGCGGCCGCCCCGAGCATCGCCTGCTCGGCCATGCCCATCTGAAAGAACCGCCCGGGGTGTGCGTCGCGGAAGACATGCATGTCGGTGTATTTGGCCAGATCCGCGGACAGGCCGACGATCTCCGGGCGCTGCTCGGCCAGGCGGGCCAGCGCGTGCCCGAAGGGAGCCGATGTGGTGCGCTGGCCGGGGTCGGCGAACGAGGCGATCATCGCCGACGTGGTCAGCCTCTTGGCCGTGGTCATCGGTGCGAGCCCTCCTGGAGCTGGTCGCGGGCGATCTGCCACTCGTGCTCTTCCACGCGCATGAAGTGCGCCTTGTCGCGGTTCTCCAGCAGCGGCACCCCGCGTCCGATGCGGGTGTCGCAGATCACCACCGACGGCGAGCCCCGGTGCTCGCCCACCTCGTCAAAGGCGGCCAGCAGCGCGGGGATGTCGTTGCCGTCGACCCGCAGCGCGTGCCAGCCGAAGGCCCGCCACTTGTCGGCCACCGGCTCGGTTCGCAGCACGCCCGCGGTGGCCCCGTCCGCCTGCAGCCCGTTGACGTCGACGATCGCCGTCACGTTGTCGAGGCCGTGGTGCGCGCAGGCCAGCGCGGCCTCCCAGGTGGAGCCCTCGTCGAGCTCGCCGTCGGACAGCAGGTTGAATACCTTGGCCGAGTTGCCGGTGTGGCGCAGGCCGAGGGCCATGCCGCCGGCCACCGCGAGGCCGTGGCCCAGCGAGCCGCCGGAGATCTCCATGCCGGGCGTGTACGACGCCATCCCCGACATCGGCAGCCGCGAGTCGTCGGAGCCGTACGTCGCCAGTTCCTCGACGGGGATGACGCCGTACTCGGCGAGCGCGGCGTACAGCGCGATGGCGTAGTGGCCGATCGACAGCAGGAACCGGTCCCGGCCCGGCCATTGCGGGTCGTCCGGACGGAAGCGCAGCCGTCTTCCGTACACGACGGCGAGGATGTCGGCGACGCCCAGTGCCTGGCCGATGTACCCCTGGCCCTGGACTTCGCCCATGTCCAGCGCGTACCGCCGGATCCGGTGTGCGGACGCCCGCAGCCCGTCGACCCGCTTCTTGGTCATCGACGTCACTGTGCCGCTCCCCTTTCGTAGGTGATCGTTTCCGTGCGCGACGCTTGCTCGAGCTCCGCCACCCTTTCGCGTTCGTTCCGCCCCCAGGTCTCCTGGGTGATCAGCGCGGCGAGCAGACCGAGCAGTCCGTAGCCGCTCAGCAGCGCGGCGGGCCCGGCCCAGCCCAACGACGCGTACAGGGCCGTCGCCAGCAGCGGAGTGAACCCGGAGACGACGGCTGAGAGCTGGTAGGCCAGCGACGCCCCGGTGGTGCGGGTCTTGGTCGCGAACAGCTCCGAGAACCACGCCCCCTGCACCCCGGCCAGCGAGTTCTGGCAGACCGCGTAGCTGACCACGAACGCGACCACGATCCAGGCCGCAGTCCCCGTATTGACCAGCAGGAACAGAGGGAAGCCCCAGAGCAGCGTGATGGCGGTGCCCAGCAGATAGACCGGGCGGCGCCCGACCCGGTCCGTCAGCGCGCCCCAGGACGTCGTGGCGGCGATCCCGAGCCCGGCCGCCAGCATCAGCCCGGTCAGGCTGACCGACCTGTCCGCCAGCTTCTCGCTCGCCAGGTACGACAGCATGAAGGTCACCGTGACGGCGTATCCGGCGGTCTCCGTGATGCGCAGGCAGAAGGCGCGCAGCACGGTGCGCCAGTCGTCCCGCAGCACCTCCAGCAGCGGGTTCTTGGCGATCTCGCCTTCTTCCTTCAACTCCTCGAACTCCGGCGACTCCTCGATCTTGAGCCGGATGACGATCCCGACGACGATGAGGACGACGCTGAGCAGGAACGGCACCCGCCACGCCCACTGATCGCCGAGTGGCACGCTCACCAGGAAGGCCAGGTTGGCCAGCAGCAGCCCGACCGGGAAGCCCGCCTGGGTGATGCCGGTGTAGAGGCCGCGCCGGCGCCACGGCGCGTGCTCGAAGGACATGAGGATCGCGCCGCCCCACTCGGCGCCGAACGCCAGCCCTTGCACCACCCGCACCGCCACCAGCAGGATCCCCGCCCAGACCCCTACCTGCTGGTACGTCGGCAGCACCCCGATGAGCACCGTCGCGATGCCCATCAGCAGCAGGGAGCCGACCAGCACGGGCTTGCGCCCGATCTTGTCACCGAGGTAGCCGCCCACGATCCCGCCGAGCGGCCGCACCGCGAACCCGATCCCCAAGGTCGCGAAGGACAGCAAGGTGCCCGACAGCGGATCGCTCGCCGGGAAGAAGACCTGGTTGAAGTACAAGGCGGCGGCCGTGCCGAAGCCGATGAAGTCGTATGTCTCGATGGTCGCGCCGATCGAGGTGCCGAGGGCGACCTTCTTCTTCTCCGGTGTGCCGTCGACCGGATGCCATGGGGTGACCTTCGCGTCAGCCATCTCAGTGCTCCCTGGGGGGTGAGAGGAAGGCCGGAGCCCGTTCCTCACGTGGATCATATGCCGACTGTTAACAGTCAGCAATTGAGAGCGTGACCCGCATCGCCCGCTCCTGTCAAGGGGATCGATCGGACTGTTGACAGTCGCCACGTGTCGCGACACCGGACTACGATGGGGATCGCCAACCACAAAGGAGAGTGCGTGACCAGCGTCGAACCTCTGCCCAGCCTGGACCGCAGCACGTTGCGCGAGCGCGCGCTGCAGGCCCTGCGGTCGGCGATCACTTCCGGGCAATACCGGCCGGGTGATCATCTCGGAGAGGTCGAGCTGGCCGCCCGCCTTGGCATCAGCAGAGGCACCGTCCGCGAGGCGCTGCGCCATCTGCAGCAGGAAGGACTCGTCACTCCCGGGCGCCGGGGCATGCTCCGCGTCAACACCCTGACCGCCAAGGAGATCAGAGGGCTCTACCAGGTGCGGGCCGCCCTGGAAGGACTGGCCGTGGCGACCGTCATCAACTCCCCTCACCGCGACACCGCCGTGAAGACCCTGCGCTCGGCCCTGACCCGGCTGTCCGACCACGACGCCGACTTCCCCCAGCGCGTGGCCGCCGACCTCGGATTCCACCTGCTGCTCTGCGAGCTCGCCGACAACCCGATGCTGGTCGAGAGCTGGAAGCACCTGGAAGGGCGCATCCGGGTCGCGATCATGAGCCACGACGCCGCCCAGCTGCCCGAGATGATGTCCCACGACCGGCACGCGCCCATCGTCGACGCGATCGAGAGCGGTGATGTGCCCGCCGCGGTCAGGGTCGTCGAAGACCACATGGCCGCGGCGGCCGAACTCTACGCGGGCGTGTGAGCACGACGACCGCTGAGAGGCAGCGCCTGTTCACGGAAGACGGGCCCACTCCCGCATCGACGTCATCGCGTTCGCCACGTGAAATGGCGGAGCTGTCATGGAGTCACTGGGCGCCGTAGCGGTCTGCGGCGGCTGTCATGTGCTCCCGCACCACTCGCACGGCGGCGGTCACGTCAGCGGCCTCGATCGCGTCGACGATCGGTGCGTGCCGGGTGTGCGACATGATGCGGGGCAGCTGGGCGGCGTCGTGGCTCATGATCGCGACCCGGACCGGGCTGCGCGTCCACGCCGCACTCGATACCGGCGCCGATCAGGCCAGGCTGAAGAAACTTACTCGTCTTTGCGCCAGCGGGCGCGCAGGTGGAAGGCCGCGGTCTTGGGACGGCGGTCGCGCGTGAAGACACCTTTCTTGTTGCCGTCGACGCGGAAGACGCCCGCGGTGGTGGCGAAGTCGGCGAAGTTCCAGACCTGTTCGCCCACCACCGCGTCGACCCGGTCGAAGACCCGGTGGTACACGTCGAGCAGGTCGGCCTGGTACTCCTCGGTCCACGGGGTGGGCACGATGCTGCGCAGGCCGGGGTAGGTGTCGGCGCCGTACTCGGTGATGACGATGGGCTTGCCGTGCGTCTCCGCCCACTGCCGCAGCTCGGCCTCCAGTGCGGTCTCGGCCGCTTCCAGGTCGCCGGGACCGAAGTACCAGCCGTAGTAACGGTTGAGCAGGACGACGTCGAACAGGTCGGTGATCACGCATTGGTCCGGCGGCGCGAGCAGCGCGTTGGCGTAGGCCACGGGCCGGGTGGGGTCAAGGCGGCGGGTTTCCGCGGCGAGTGGGGCGAAGTAGTCGCGCGCTTCGGGCTGGACGTTGTCGGGTTCGTTGGCCACGGACCACAGCACGACGCTGGGATGGTTCTTGTCGCGGGCCACCAGTTCCCGGATCGCCTGCAGGTGGACGCGCTGGGCGTCTTCGCCGATCGTGTCCGGGGAGTATGTGGACACGCGTTTGCCGGAGTTGAAGACACCTCCGCCGATGTTGAGGTTGAGCCCGACGGCCGCGGTCTCGCTGATGACGACCACGCCGTGCCGGTCGGCGTAGTCGAGGACCTCCTCCGCGTAGGGGTAGTGCGAGGTGCGGAAGGAGTTCGCGCCGATCCACTCCAGCAGGGCGAAGTCATGCACCATCAGCGCGTCGTCGTGGCCCTTGCCGCGCACCGCCGCGTCCTCGTGCTTGCCGAACCCCCTGAAGTAGAAGGGAGTTCCGTTGATCAGGAACTGCCTCCCGCGTACCTCCACCGTGCGCACGCCCACCGGCTGGCGGTAGCCGTCGACGACCTCCCCGGATGCGCTGAGCAGTGAGACCTCGAGTTCGTAGAGGTAGCCGTCGCCGGGCGCCCATGGATGTACGTCAGGCACGCGCAACGTGGCGACCGCGCCGGCGGCAGCGGCCACCTCGGCGCCGGAGGCGTCGCGCAGCGACACACGGAGTGAGTCCGCCTCCCCGGTGCTGTCCACCTGGTAACCGATCACGCCGGTGGTGTCGTCGAAGGCCGTGGTCACGGTGATGTCGCTGATGTGCGCCGGAGGCGTGGTGTAGAGCCAGACCGGCCGGTGCAGGCCCGCGTAGTTGAAGAAGTCGTGAAGGTAGCGCTGCACCCGACGGCCGTCGGGACGCTCCTCGATGGTGCCCGGCGGGATCGACGCCCAGCTCAGTTCGTTGTTGACCACGACGGTGACGCGGTTCTCGGCTCCCGGTCGCACGTGTGCGGTGACATCCGCTTCGAACGGGGTGTAGCCGCCTTCGTGTTCGGCGACCTCGGTGTCATTGACCCAGACGGTCGCGCGGTGGGTCGCGGCGTCGAACCGCAGGACGATGCGCTGCCCTGCCCACCGGGCCGGTACCCACACGCTCGTCTGGTACCAGGCGTCGCCAACGTGGTCCCGGACCGTCGCCTCGGGGTAGATGTCGTTGTAGCTGGCCGGTACCGGGATGTCCACGGCCCTCGCGATGGGCGAGCGCCACCAGCCTTCGGTGCGGCCGGCTCCCTCCGCGTCCAGCCGGAACCTCCACAAGCCGGCTAGAGAGCGGCGTTCGCGGGTGGGACCGTCCTGCGGGCGAAGCATGGTCGGTTCTCCTTTTCTCCGTGCGGTGGTCAGGCGGTGGTCGAGTCGTCGCTGGGTGGCGGGCAGCGGTGGGGCGGATCGGTCGAGCAGGTGAACGTTCGGCTGCTCGCTGTGACGGGTGTTCCGTCCTATTTGATGCCGGTGTTGGCGATGCCCTGGATGAACTGTTTCTGGAGGAACAGAAAGAGCAGCACGATCGGGGTGACGACGGTGACCGCGCCGGCGAGCAGCAGACCGTAGTTGGTGCCGTTGGCGCCCACCGAGAACAGGGCGAGCGCGACCGGCAGCGTGTAATGGTCTTCGGTCTGCGCGATCACCAGCGGCCACAGGAAGTTGTTCCACTGCCCGAGGAAGGTCAGGATCGCCAGTGTCGCCAGAGGAGGCCGGCAGAGCGGGACGATGACCCTGAGAAAGATGCGTGTTTCACCGGCGCCGTCCAGGCGGGCCGCTTCGACGAGAGAATCCGGAATGTCCTGGATGAACTGGCGCATGAGAAACACGCCGAGCGGTGTCACGAGGAAGGGCAGAATCAACCCGAGATAGGAGTTGCTCAGTCCCATGTTGCTGACCAGGACGAAGAGCGGCACGAAAGTGGTGACGCCTGGGACGATCAGCATCGTGAGGACGAGGCCGAACAGGAGGCGTTTCCCGGCGAATTCCATCTTCGCGAAGGCGTACCCCGCCATGGAGCAGAAGAGCAGATTTCCCGCGACACATGTCACGGCGACCAGCGTGCTGTTGAAGAAGTACACCGCGAAGTTCTGCTTCGACAGCAACTGTTCGAAGTTGCCGAGCGTCGGAGAACGGGGCAGCCAGACGCTCGGATGCGCGACGATCTCCCCTGTCGGTTTGATCGACCCCAGGAACATCCACGCGAACGGTGCCAGCGTCGCGAGGAGGCCCAACGTGAGGGCGCCGTAGAGCATGATGCGGGCGGGCCGGATGGGCCGGTGTGCGCTGAGGCCGGACGCGGCCGCAGCGGTGCTCACGGTCGTGGTGGTCATGTCATGCCTTCGCTCGGAAGATACGGAACTGAACGAGGCTGAGCAGCGCGATCGCGGCCACCAGCACGTACGAGGCGGCGGCGGCCATACCGTAATTGCCGAAGCCGAATTGCTCGTAGGCGTAGTAACTGATCGATGTGGTGCTGTCCAGCGGGCCACCACTCGTCATCACGAACGGCTCCTCGAAGAACTGCAGGTAACCGATGCTCAGCAGCACGGCGACCACCAGCGTGACCGGCCTGAGCAGCGGCAGGGTGATACTGCGGAAGGCGCGCCGGCGGGTGGCGCCGTCAACGCGAGCCGCCTCGAGCAGGTCCTCGGGGATGGACTGCAGTCCGGCCAGGAAGATCACCATAGGGATGCCGAAGTGGCGCCAGACCGCCATCAGGATGAGCGCGGGCATGGACCAGTCGGGGTCGTTCAGCCAGTCCGGCCCGTGGATTCCCACGACGGCAAGGACGGAGTTGATCATTCCGTCCGGCTCGTAGAGGTACCTCCACACCACCGCTATCGCCACGATGCTGGTCACCACGGGCGCGAAGTAGGCGACCCGGAAGAATCCCTTCGCGCGCCGGATCCCGGAATTGAGCGCGACGGCGAGGGCCAGGGCGATGATCATCGTCAGCGGGATTCCCACGGCGACGAAGTAGAGCGTGTTGAGAGCCGCCCGCAGGAAGGTCGGATCCCCGAAGAGCTCGGTGTAGTGCGCAAGGCCCACGAAGTCGACGCTGAAGGGGGTCCGTATGTCCCGGGCCGTGATGTCCGTGACGCTCATCGACAGCGAGGAGAGGACCGGCCATACGCCGAAGGTGGCGAACAGCGCGACGAAGGGTGCGCAGAAGGCCCACGCGATCAATGTGCGCCGGGCGCGTCCTGCTACGGCTCCCGGTGGCCCCGTCCGGCGTGGGCCGGCAGCCTGGCTCGGTGCGGATTTCACGGAGGCGAGAGAGATCATCCCTACGCTCCGGTTCCGATCGCCGACGCCTTTTTCTGGATCTCCCGCAGAGCCGCTTGCGGCGAGGAGACGCCCTTGGCGACCTTTTCGAACTCGGCATCCAGGACCGCGGTGACCTGCCGCCATGTCGTGGTGTTCGGTCCAGGCTGTGCCGTCTTCAGCTGGGTACGGAACACGGCCAGAGTCGCGTCGGTCGCGAGCTTCCCCTCGTTCCAGGCCGACTCGACGGCGGGCAGGTCTCCGGACAGGTCGTACCAGGTCTTCTGGACGTCAGGACTGGCCATCCACCGGATGAACTTCCATGCGCCCTGACGGTTCTTGGCGTCCTTGAACACCGCCCACTGTCCACCGCCGATGTAGCCGGCGTTGGACTTCGGTCCCGACGGGAGCGGCGCGATGCCCACCTTGTCGTCGACGAAGGACGCACCGCCGGCGGCCTTCAGCAGGTTCACCTCCCAGGGGCCGGAGATGAGCGCGGCAGTGGACCCGGCGACGAACTGCGGCTCGATCTCTCCCAGGCTCACCGGGCCGTTCGGGCTGGAGATCTTCGACGCGATGAACGACCGGTAGAACTCCAGTCCCTTGAGCGCCTCCGGCGTGTCGAAGGTGAACGTGGTCCCGTCCTCGTTCATGACCTGGGCTCCGGCCTGCCACATGAACGGCACGACGCCCTGCCAGGTCCCCGTGGCTCCGGTGGGCAGGGACAGCCCCCACTTGGCCCCTTGCTTCTGCAGGGCCTTGAGGAACGGGCCGTACTCGTCCCAGGTCTTGGGTGCGGAGACTCCGGCGGCCTGCGCCATGTCCTTGCGGTAGAACAGAGAGCGGGTTTCCACGTACCAGGGGACGCCGTACTCGGCTCCCTCGAAGGTGGTGCTCTGGACGGCGCCGCGGTAGAAGACGCTGAAGTCGACGAGGCCGGACGGAACCTTGTCCAGCCCGCCCGTGGACGCGAACGCCGCGAGGTCCACCGCCCCCACCATGGTGGCGTCAGGAGTGTCTCCTGAGGCGATCGCCGTCTGCACCTTCTTGGCATAGTCCTGCCAGGGAACCGCTGTCACCTGCACCTTCACGCCGGGGTTCGCCTGGCTGAACTGGGCGGCCAGCTTGGGCAGAAGCTCGCCCTCCGTTCCCATCGCCCACACCGTGATGGTGCCGCCGGGGGGTTCGGTGTCAATGGGGGCGCCCGCCGCGGCCTGCGTCGGCCGGGCTTCTGACCGGCCGCAGCCGGTCAGTAGCAGTGCGACGGCCAGCCCGCCGACGAGTGTCTTCGCAACAGTTGAGGTGAACATCGATGTCTCGTTCCTCTCCACCCGAGGGAAGCGTCACCGCTTCTTCCGTACGCCGTGGTGTGGGTGAGCGAGACGCTACCTCAAAAACCGAACAGTTGCTACATTTTCTTTGCCGTGAATTCACCGGCGTAACCGCAAGGACCCATAGGGTTGGTGCCATGACCGATGAGACGGCGAGTCGACCAGGCACTCGGCGGGGCCCCTACGCCAAGAGCGCGCGCCGCCGAGCCGAGATCGTCGCCTCCGCGACATCCGTCTTCTCGGCACGCGGTTACCGGGGCGGGTCGCTGCGGGAGATCGCGAAGCAGCTCGACCTCAGCCTGACCAGCGTCGTCCATCACTTCCCCAGCAAGAGCGCGCTGCTCGTGGCCGTCCTCGAGAACGCCGACTCCGCGCACGCCGGCTCCTTCGAAGTGGACAGCCAGAAGGAGGGTGTGGCGTATGCCGTGCTGCAGTACGTTCGCCGGAACCTCGAACGGCCGGAGATGCTGAGGCTGCTTGCCCTCATGGCCGCGGAGTCGTCGGCTCCGGACCATCCGGCGCATGAGTGGTTCCGTGACAGGTACGAGAGGATGATCGGCCTGATCGCGATCGCCGTTCGCCGGGACCAGGACGAGGGCCGTATCTCCAACGCCAGGGATCCCAGGGGCATCGCCGGGTCTCTCGTGGCTCTATGGGACGGACTCCAGCTCCAGTGGCTCATCGACCCGCACCGCGATCTCGTCGCCGCGATGACGGCCGCGTTGAAGGACCTGCTGGGTCCACACGCCCCCCTCGGCGCGTAGACACTGATCCGTCCCAACATGGAGCCGAGCCGGGGGCACAGCTGCGCTGTGGCGGGCGTTGCCGGCGCACCCGGAGATTGCCACCGAGGACCCCGAGAGGCGCACAAGGGCCGGCGCGCAGGCCAAGTGAGCGTCGGCGTATGCGAGTAATCCTCTCGCAGGGATACGCTCAGCAGCAGCCGCGCGCTTCCAGCACATGTGTCACCTTCAACCAGTACGGCGCCAGGCAACTCGAACACTGTCTCGCCTCGGGAGTGGAAAGACCGCCGCCTGCGACGACGGGCCGCCAACGTTCGCTGACGTCCATCTTGATCTGCGGCCGTTGTCACGCAGAACGTCACTCATCTGAGACACCGCCTCCTTCATCAGCACGGCCCGCAACGCCCCTGCGTCCTGCCGATGTCGAGCAGCCCAAGGGTGAACGACCTCTCGACTGCGAGCTAAGCGACCAGATCGGCCAGATTGGCCATGGCGCTAGAGGTATGTCTATGTACCTTTGTCCGAAAGACATCGAGTACCGGATTGGCATGTGCGAGCCTATTGCTGACTCGCTGACCCCAGCTACGGTCATCCCAAACTCGAATTAAGCCGTGAGGCACCCGTGCCCGAATCGAACGCTCCAGCTCATTGGCTCTCTCGCGACCCCCGCCTAAGAAGATCGCTGGAGAGGCTCGTACTGGCAGAGCTTTTTACAGACGAAATTCAGTCGGCATCCCAAGATCTCGCCATTAACCAACAACGACTAAAAACCATTTCTTTGAGCATGCTCCTAGATCTTCCCATCAACGAAGTTCAGGGCTATCGCGCCTACAAAAGGGCACTTAATCAGTTCAACACCACAGTGCAGGAATTCATCGACCGAGCCTCACAAGATATGCACACGGGACTTCTGCAGCGAGTTGCCAAATGGGCCAGCGCGACAGGATTCCTCATGATAATGCTCGGAGGATTTCTTAGCATTTGGCTTACCTTCTTCAGCTCCGTCCGCGATCTGGGACTTATGGCATTACTCTTGGCTGGCCTAGCGATGGGCGCAAAGACCGCGCTTTCTCATGAGCGCGGCGTAAGTGCGCTTCTAAAAATATACGATCACGATGCTGCTGCGGTCTTGAAGAAGACACGCGCCACCCTCATCAGCAGAGTGCACACGAGTGGACTCATTATCCGGCTGCTACGCCTCGCCATAAATGAGGCACGCGAGGATCGACTTACGCAACAGTTCGCCGTCACCTCAAGCCCTGGACTGAGCGACCTACATGGAACTGAATATTATGTATCTACGTCAGCATATGAGCGGGTTGACGAACTTGTCGAGATGCTACAAGGCGGAAGCATCGGGATCGCGGGACAGCGTGGCGCAGGCAAGTCCGCCCTAATACGCGCCTATTGCCGGGTCGGGAACCTCAGTTACCCAAGCGACGTGAGCTGCCTCGTATCTGCACCGGTCGATTACGTAGCCCGCGAGTTTGTTCTTTATCTATTTGCGGCCTTATGCCGGGCAGTCCATTCGCGCTTCCGCCATCCGAGACGCAGCTGGAAACGGCGACAGACAGCATGGAAGCGTCAAATCACGTGGAGTAAACGCATGCTATGGCTAGTCGCTGACACGATCTACGGCCTTGGCGTCTTTACGTTCAAGCTGCTCTGGACGGTAGTGCTGTTGCTCGTCGGATTCTACGCCAACTTGTCACCATTTCTATCATTAGCAGCCATCACACTCGGACTCTCTGTCGTGACCTGGACCACATATCGCGACGTGCGCAACATCCTGGTACGCGAATTATCCTTCCGTGCGGAGCGACGGCTTCGCTCACGTGCGAAGCGCAACTTAAAGCGTATTCGCTATCTCCAGACACGCACATCGGGGTGGAGTGGAGGCCTCAAGCTCGGTATAGGGCTAGAGGTGCAAGCATCACACGGTTACGCAAGCGCAGAGCAGCCGTACACCTATCCCGAACTCGTCCGAGAGTTCCGCGCCTTCACAGAGACCGTAGGCCGTCATCTTCGCCAGACGGATGACCAGCTTTTCATCGGCGTCGATGAGCTAGATAAGATAGGCTCCGGCGAGCAGGTTGAGAGATTTCTCAATGAAATCAAGAGCGTCTTTGGAGTACCCAACGTGTACTTCCTCGTATCGGTGTCGGATGATGCTCTTATGGCCTTCGAGCGCCGAGGTTTTCCATTGAGAGATGTTTTCGATAGCGCCTTTGATGAGATCATCCGAGTCGCACCGCTTACGTACGCTGAGTCTCGCCGACTTCTCTACGAACGCGTTATAGGGTTAACCGAACCGTATGTAGCCCTGTGTCACGTACTATCTGGCGGCCTAGCACGCGATCTAATTCGGGTAGCTCGGCAAGTTATCCGGATCGGGAGCGAGAAGTCGTCACTAGCCGAAATCTCGGAGCGAATCGCCAGGAACGAAATTTATGGCAAAACTGTAGCGGCACTCACAAATCCTGCCGCCAGGGATGCGACTGCACTACTACGGCAGTTTCATCGCCTGGCTCACGACATCAGATCTGCCGTGCCGATAGAAGACCTACTCGACGAACTAAGTTCCAGCACCGAGGACGAAGCAGAAACGGCGCAGGCTCTTCGGAAAGAATTAGCGACTTACATATATTTCTGCTTAACGGTAAGTGATGTTTTCAACCAAAAGCTCGCCAACCATAACGTTGCCACGGCTACAGATGATGAAGCCTACCCTGCTACTTTCAACTACATGGCCTCAGCACGCCTAGCGTTTGGAGTCAACCCCGAACTCGCCGCACGACTGATCGATGATTTTCGGTACAGCTGGGGACTACACGTTCCGGGATACCTAACCTAAACGTCCGCCGCAACGCGGATTGATCGGCCGAGAGGCCAAGACCGCAGGGCCACCATGCGCAAGTGCTGAAACACCAGGGGGCGCCGGTACCGCCGGGGACCGTGTTCCAGCAGTATCCAGGGACAGCACTGACATCTCTGTCCCGACCTGTCCCCCGTTGGCTCCGTGGATATCCGCACTTCGAAAGGGTGCGAGGGACAGCGGGGACAGCAGGGACACCGGCTACGCTTTTGAGCTGGTCAAGGAGTCCTTGATCGCCTGAGCACCGGTAGCGCCTGCCGTGGCAAGGTCATGGGCGGTGCGACGGAGTTCGGTCACGGCGTAGGCATTGAGCGCCGTAGCGTCCGGGACGACATGCAGAGCCGTGGCGACTGCGGCTTCGGCGTCACCTTGGATGGCCTGGGCGCGTGCGAGGCAGGCTCCGTACCAGGCTCTGTCGCGGCGGTAGTGATCGGGCGCACGGCGGCCAGGGCCTGTTCGGCCGCGCGGCGCTGCAGGAAAGTCGCGCCCCGGTAGACGGCGGAGCGGACGAGGGGGTGGCGGAAGGTTATGGCGCCGTCCACCCGTACCAGACCGGCGATCTCGGCCTCGTCGAGCGCGTCCGGCACCACGCCCAAGGCCTGCGCCGCACGCAGGACGAGGCCGACGTCGCCGCTCTCCTCGGCCGCCGCGACCAGCAGCAGGGTCTGCGCCGGAGCCCGGAGCCGCCGCACCCTGGCCAGGAACACCTGCTCGACCACGGCGCCGACGGGCAGCCGCTCCGGCAGGGGATGCGCCCCGGCGAGCTGCTCGGCCGACAGCGAGCCCGGCAGCTCCAGCAGGCCGAGCGGGTTGCCCGCGGTGCTGGACACCAGCAGGTCGGCGACCTCGGGCGCAAGCGCCACGGCCGTGCGCTCGGCCAGCAGTGCCCGCGCGGCGTCCGGCTCCAGGCCGCGCAGCCGCAGCTCGGGCAGCCTCGCCAAGGGCCGGCCCGCCGGGGCGGGACCGGAGTCCGTGCCGTCGTCACGCACCGCGAACACCAGCGCGACCCCTTCGGCCTCCAGCCGCCGCGCCACGAACGCCAGCGCGTCGGCGGACGCCCCGTCCAGCCAGTGCGCGTCGTCCACCAGGCACAACAACGGTCGTTCCTCGGCCACCTCAGACAGCAGGCTCAGCACCGCCACCGAGACCAGGAACCGGTCCGCGCCCACCGGGTCCCCCATCCCGAACGCCCCTCGCAACGCAGCGCCCTGCTGCACGGGGATCGCCGCGACCCGGTCCGCGACGGGCCGCAGCAGCTGGTGCGCGGCGGCGTACGGCAGTTCCGACTCCGACTCGACCCCGCCGCCCCGCAACACCCGCATGCCGCGCGCCCGCGCGGCGGCGAAGTCGAGCAGCGCTGACTTCCCGATGCCCGCCTCGCCGCGCACGACCAGGACGCCGCTGCGCCGGTCGCGCGCGTCGTCAAGCAGCCGCGTGATGAGCCCGCACTCCCGCTCCCGGCCATGCAGCATGCCCCGATCGTACGACCGGCTCGAGCGTCGGCGGGCGGCCAGAATCCACGGCCGGCCGGCGCGGTGGAGGGCGGTTCGGGCTCGGACGGCCGTGGCCCCGTCGACCATGTCGCCCGACCAGGCAGAGCGCACGCTCACCCCCGCGCCGCGGCCGACAGGTTGTGTCGACAGGACACCGAACGGAGGACATCATGACCGCTTCGACCAGAGCAGGGCGGGCCGAAACCCCGAGGCCTGCTTCGTTCACGCCGAGCATCCCGCGCTACCCGGCGCTGACGAGTCCCTCCTGTTCCAGGTGGCGCAGTGCCTCTCGGACGGTTCCCCTGCTGATGCCGAGCCCGGTGGCCAGTTCGACCGCGGCGGCCGAAGCGACGACCACCAGGACTTCGAAGCCCTGCGCGACCGCGACCCGGAAGCGCTCAAGACGCCATGCGCCACCACCTGGAAACGTCGCCGACAACCTCCTGTGCCGTCACTGATCACTCCCCCTGGCAATTCGCCGGGCGCCGCAGTGGCGTCGTCGTGGCCTCAGGGGCAAAGCACGCGGGTCCAATGGCGGCACCGGCTGCTCACCGATCCTTGCTCGCGCCGGGAGTGGCACACCCTTTCAGCCGCGCGACGGGATCCCTCTCAGGAGGACGGCCGAGTCAGGGCCGGCAGGGCGGCGGGTCAGGCCGGGCGACCGGCGGTGCCGAGGGCGCGATAGCGCTTGAGGCGGGCGGCGAGGCGCTCGGCGGGGTCGGCCCGCAGCACTTGGAGGAGTTGGCGTTCGAGTGCGCGCCCCGCCCGCCGGCAGAACTCCTGCGACTCATCGGCGGCGTCGGGATACTCGGGGATGATCCGGTCGGCGATGCCGTTGGCGAGCAGGTCGGCGGACCGGACGCCCTGCGCCGCCGCCGTCTGAGGAGCCTGCCGCGTGTCGCGGTGGACGATGGCGCTCGCGCCCTCCGGAGGCAGCGGGGAGAGCCAGCCGTGCTGCGCAACGAGCACCCGGTCACACGGGATGAGCGCGAGGGCGCCTCCGCCGCTGCCCTGCCCGAGCAGCAAGGAAAGCGTCGGCGCTTCGAGGGTGACGAGTTCGGCCAGGCAGCGGGCAATCTCTCCGGCCATCCCGCCCTCCTCCGCCTCGCTGGACAAGGCCGCGCCCGGAGTATCGATGACTGTGACAAGCGGCAGGTTGAGCTCGTGTGCCAGTCGCATGCCGCGGCGCGCCTCGCGGAGCGCGGCCGGTCCCATCGGGCTCGTGGCCGTCTGGCCCCGCCGGTCCTGGCCGAGCAGCACGCACGGCGCGTTGCCGAAGCGGGCCAGCGCCAGCAGCAGGCCGGGGTCCTTCTCCCCTGTGCCGGTTCCGTACAGCGGCAGCACGTCCGTTGCGGCGTACCGGAGCAGTTGCCGGACGCCGGGCCGGTCGGGCCGCCGGGAGATGGTGATCGATTCCCAGGCGGGCACGTCGGGCAAGGACTCCTCCAGCGGGTCCGCGGCCTCCGGCGGGCTGTCCGCACGCGGGAGCAGGATGCGCAGCGCGCGGTCGGCGACGTCGGCCAGTGCCTCGGGCGGCAGCACGGCGTCGATGAGGCCGTGCCGGTACAGGTTCTCCGCGACCTGGACGCCTTCCGGGAACGGCTCACCGTACAGGGCCTGGTAGACGCGCGGGCCGAGGAAGCCGATCCGCGCGCCCGGCTCGGCGACCGTGATGTGACCGAGCGAGCCCCATGAGGCGAACACGCCGCCGAAGGTCGGATTCCGCAGATAGACCAAGTACGGCAGGCCCGCGGCCTTGTGGTGCACGATCGCCGCGGTGATCTTCACCATCTGCAGGAACGCGACCGTACCCTCCTGCATCCTGGTGCCGCCGGAGGTCGGCGCCGCCAGCAGCGGAAGCCGCTCCCTGGTGGCCCGCTCCACCGCGGCCACCAGGCGTTCGGCCGTGGCGACCCCGATGGATCCGGCGAGGAAGCCGAACTCGCAGGCGATCACCGCGACGCGGCGGCCGCGAAGCAGGCCCGCTCCGGTGATCACGGCCTCGTCCAGGCCGGTCTGCTCGCGCGCCGCGGCGACGTCGGGATCGGTCGCCGGGCCGAGCGGCTGGTCCCAGCATTCGAAGCCGTCGACCGCGAGCTCGATCAGCTCGCGCGCGGTCAGCCGGGTCACGTGCCCTCCAGCCAGGATCGGATCGCCGGCTCGTCGGCGTTGAGCAAGGGCGGGGCGGCATGGTCGGCGCGGGTGGTCTCCCGCTCTCCGTCCGGCCCGGCCTCCTCGAAGAACCGCAACGGCGGCCCCGGCAGCGCAACCGTCCCAAGGTGAGCGTGCTCGACCTCGATGAGCAACCCCTGCGAGCGGGTCTGCTCCCACGCGTACACCTCGTCCAGGCCGCGTACGCGGCCGGCGGGCACGCCGATCTCGGCGAGCCGCGCCAGCAGCTCATCGCCATCGAAACCGGCGAAAACCTCCTCGATCCGCGCCACCAGAGCCGGCCCGGCCGCCACCCGCTCGGCGTTCACCGCCATCCCCTGCTCCTGCGGATCGAGCCCGAATCCCGCGCAGAACCGCTGCCACAGGCTCTCGCTCCCCACTGCGATCTGCACCGCGCCGTCCCGGCAGCGGAAGAGCCCGTACGGCGCGATCGACGGATGATGATTGCCCTGCGCGCGACCGAGCTCGCCGGCGACGGTCCACCGGGTGCCCTGGAAGGCGTGCACACCGACGATGCTCGCGAGCAAGGACGTTCGCACGACTTGGCCCCGTCCTGTCCGTTCCCGCTCCAGCAGCGCGGACACGACGCCGAACGCGCCGTACATGCCGGCCAGCAGGTCGCCGATCGGCACCCCCACCCGCTGCGGATCATCAGGCCCGGACCCGGTCAGCGACATCAGGCCCGCTTCCCCCTGCGCGATCTGGTCGTAGCCGGCCCGGCCCGCCTCCGGCCCGTCGTGCCCGAACCCGGTGATCGAGAGCACCACCAGCCGCGGGTTCAGCTCGAGGAGCCGGGTGGTGGTGAATCCGAGCCGGTCCAGCACGCCAGTGCGGAAGTTCTCCAGCAGTACGTCCGCCTTGCGGACCAGGGCCTCCAGAGTCGCCCGGCCGTCCTCGCCCTTCAGGTCCAGCGCGATCGACTGCTTGTTGCGGTTGCAGGACAGGAAGTACGTCGATTCGCCCGCCACGAACGGCGGTCCCCAGCCGCGCGTGTCGTCGCCGGTGCCGGGCGACTCCACCTTGATCACCCGAGCCCCGAGATCGCCCAGCATCATCCCGGCATGCGGCCCGGCGAGCGCTCTGGTGAGGTCGACGACGACGTATCCCGCCAGCGGCCCCGCGCTCATGCCAGCCATCCGGGCAGGACCAGAGCGGCCCAGGACAGCACGGGCGCAACCACGACGATGGTCATGCCCCAGGCCATCAGGCGTTTGAACACCTCGTCGCGGACCGTGGTGTCGGAGTTGGCGACGACGAGCGCGCCGTTGGTGGAGAACGGGCTGCAGTCGACCACCGAGGACGAGATCGCCAACGCCGTGATCAGCCCGATCGCGCTGACCTGCCCCGTCTGCAGGAACGGCACGGCGAGAGGGATGAGCGCGCCGAGGATCCCCGTCGTGGAGGCGAACGCGGACACCACCGCGCCGATCAGGCAGATCAGGAACGCGGCCAGCAGCGGGGTGCCGACGTGCGCGACGCCGTCGCCCAGCCATTTCACCGTGCCCTGCTCCTCCAGCAGCGAGACGTAGGTGACGATGCCACCGATGAGAAGCACGGTGCCCCAGCTGATCTTGTCGACCGCGCCCCGAGCGGCGGAGGGGAAGATCAGGGTGAGCGTGACCGCCACGGCCAGCGCGAGGAAGCCGACGTCCAGTCCGAAGGCCAGGGCTCCCACCCCGAGGGCGAGCAGGCCGGCCAGCGTGAGCGCACGGGGTGCGTCGAGCCTGGGAGGGGCGTCATCGCCCGTTCCCCCGTGACCAGAGCCGCGGCGCGGCTCGCGCCCCGCGGCGGCCGACCCCGCACCCGCCTCCGCGAGCACCATGACCTCGGTCTCGGCTGCTTCGCGCCCGCGCCGAAGCAGCTCCCGGCCGCCGAGGAAAGCGAAGGCGATCAGGCTGATCAGCGCGCACGCGCCCATCGCGCTGAGGAACAGGATGGCCGGGCTGCTCGCAAGCCCGCTCTTGGTGACCACGCCTGTGGTGATAGCGCCGAAGATGCCGATCGGTGAGAAGCTTCCACCCGTAGCGCCCTGGACCACCAGCAGGCCCATCAGCACGGGATTGATCCGGTACCGGGCCGCGAAACCCATCGCCACCGGTGCCACGAGGGCCACCGCCGCCGGGCTGGCTGCGCCGATCGCGGTGATCGCTGCGCACACCACGAACATCACCCACGGCACCAGGGCGACGCGGCCGCGGACCGCGACGATCGACTTGTGCACGATCCAGTCGACGGTCCCGTTGTTCTTGGCGAGCGCGAACAGGTACGTGACCCCGACCAGGATGACGAACAGGTTCGCCGGGAAGCCGCCGAGCACGTCGGCCACTTTCACGCCGAACACGGTGGTGCCCACGACGAACGCGGCCACCAGGGCCAGCGCACCCATGTTGATGGATCTGACACCGGCTACCACGAACACCAGCACCAGCACGACCAGTGCGACGACTTCGGATGACACCGGGACCTCCTCTGTTGGGTGACTGCCCGGTTACGATCCCATTTCCGGATTGGCCTAGCCTCTGATCCACCAAGCCTCATTGTCAATACACTGTTTCCGTGACCAAGAAGCGTCAGCAGACCACCGCCACACCTGCTCGCCTTCAGCGTCCGCGGTTGTACGAGCAACTCGCCGACCACATCGCCAGCTTCATCGAAGCCCAGGGGCTCTCCCCAGGGGACCGGCTGCCTCCAGAACGCCTGCTGGCCGCCGAGCTCGGCGTCAGCCGTGCGACCCTGAGCCGTGCCCTGGTGGCGCTCGAGGTCCAGGGCCGGGTGGAGGTGCAGCACGGCAATGGCGCCGTAGTGCTCCCACCCACTTCACAGGATGCGGATCCGGACCTGCCGCCATTGCTGGAGGGCCGCGACGCGGTCGAGATCGCCCAGGCGCGCGCGGCCGTGATGGCGGGGCTCGCCCGCGGCGCGGCCGCGCACTCGGACCGAAGCCTGCGCCTGGCCCTGCTGGGGCCGGACGGCCGGCCCGTCGAGTTCGCCGACGTCTGGCAGCGCGTACGCCGGCTCGCCGGTCCTGGCCTGCTGGCGGACCTCGACGATCTCCTGTCGAGCGCCATGCCGCGTGAAGACGGAACCATCGTCTCGACCTGCCGGCTGGAGTCGCTCGCCCACGCCGTGGTCGCCGGCGACGGCGATGCCGCCGCAACCGCCTGCGCACACCTTTTCGGACGATGACCACCAGCAGGCCGACCGGCCGCCGACACCTGTGACGCCTGGCTAGGGCACCTTTGGCGCCTAACCGCACGCCGCCAGGCCACCGGTGCGTCTGCCACCAGGCGCATCCCACCGAGTGTTCGGAACCCGTGCCATGCGCCCGGATGCCATCAACCTCTCGATGCTCGGCACGACGAGGGCCAACGTCGGCTCAATGTAACGCTGGTAGAGGTAGTCCAGCCGCTCGGTATCCCGTGCCAATTCATCCGCGATCAGCCCGGTCAGGTACAGTTCGCCGATCGAGCTGGTGCACCTGGCCGAGGCGAACCTGCCGTTCATGAACGAGCCGCACCACCCGCGCCTGGGCAAGTACACCCACCAGCACACCCGTGACTGGAGCGCCAAGGTCGCGGAGGCGGACGCCTTCGTGTTCGCGATGCCGGAGTACAACTTCGGCTACAACGCCGAACTGAAGAACGCCATCGACTACCTGCACCGCGAGTGGCAGTACAAGCCGGTCGGCCTGGTCAGCTACGGCGGCGTCTCCGCCGGCACCCGGGCCGCGCAGATGATCAAGCAGGTCGTGACCACCCTCAAGATGACGCCGGTCTTCGAGTCGGTGGCCATCCCCTTCGTGCACCAGTTCCTCGACGAGGAAGCGGGCCTCGTGCCGAACGACGTCATGACGAGTTCCGCGACGGCGATGCTCGATGAACTCGTCCGGGTCACCGAGGCCCTGCGCCCGCTGCGCACCCCTGCGGCGTCGTAACCCGGACGGCAGGGTGCACGAGGGACGTCCGGCCGCCGACACGACCTGACCCCCACTCGGAAAGACCAGCGAGGTGTCCTGCAGCAGCCACCAGGATCACCGCCTCGCCCTGGATCGCGCCGAACTCGACCGCCGCCGCGGCAACCCACCGACCGCCTCGGCCTTCGCCTGTCGACTCCCCACCTGCCTGAGACCAGGGAAACTTCCTGGTCAGGGGATGCCGTGGTTTCTTCCCTTCTTCTGGGTCCCTCGCGGGGGCACACAGAACAAGGGAAGCATCTTCGATCGCCGATCTGCCTTGGGGCGGGTCGGCGATTTCTTTGCCCAGGGTCTTGATCACGGGCAAGTTGTCCTCCTTGACGGTGATCCGAGATCGAGGAATCTTCGGCGGCGCCATCGGGGTTTCTGGGCCGGAGGCTTGCCTGGCCGGCGTGCTGCGCCATCGATGTCGGCGCCTTGGTAGTGCCCGGGCAAGGTGCTGCGGGCGCTGGTCGGCGGGCACGCTGAGCGTCCTCAGCGGCCCTCCGCCGGCTGGACGTGGCAGGCGCAGGGATGGCCAGGTCGATGAGCAGGGCCAGGCCGACGGCGCTGCCGGGCCGGCCGGCGTGGACTACCGCCTATTGGCCGGGGTGCAGCCCCAGTGAGCCGGGCGTGGGGTCGCCCTGCACCTCGCCGAAGTAGAGGGCGAAGGTCTGCTTCCAGCGTTCGACCTCGGCGCGGTCGGCCATGAAGCGCGGGAACCCGTCGAGGTGGGCGTTCGGGTACTCCCAGATCGGCTTGAGCCCGCCGACGGGTGTGACGTCGGTCCGTACCGACCAGCCGTCGAAGGAGTGCTCCTGCACGCCGGGGGAAATGGACCAGTTCAGGTAGAGCTTGGCCGCGGCGGGGTGCTTGGCGCGGGCGAGGATCGCTGCCCGCTGCCCCCACGCCATGAACGGGTGGCCGTCCGGCGCGGCCCACTGTACGCCGGGTGCAATGGGCCCGGTCAGTGAGCCGGCGCCGCCGATGCCGATCAGCTTCTGCTTGCCGGCGACCGCGACGATCGGGGTGAAGCTGCCGCGGCCGAACTGCACGTTCTGCGCGGCGAGCCGGCGCACCCAGTCCCAGCCGTACGCATCGGTGTAGAGCTTGTACAGGTACAGGACCGCGTCGTCGTCATGGGGATAGGAGGAGGAGATGGCGCCCTGCCAGCGTGGGTCGACCAGGTCCCGCGGCGTGGCGGGCGCGGCGCTGCCGAGGGTGTCGTCGTACATGTAGCTGAAGGCGACGACCGCGATGCTCACCCATGCGCCGTCCGGGTCCCTGAACTGGGGGTACAGCGAGGAGAAGCCGGCCGGCTTGTACGGCAGCAACACCCCCATCCTCTTCCACCGGGTGAAGTCCTGCAGGGTCTGCAGTTGCACCAAGTCGGGGACCAGCGTGTTGGTGGCGAGCTGGTTGTCGATGCGTACGTCGTGGTACTTGCTGTAGTCGACGACCAAGGTGAGCTTGATGTCCGGGAACTGGGACAGGAACGCCTGCTTGGTGGCGTCCTGCTGGTCGGGGGTGTCGCCGCCGGCGTAGATGACGAGTTCGCCACCCTCGCGCCTGGCGTCGGCGTACAGCTCGTCGAGGGACTTCTTCTCCTCCGGCACGGGGCCGAACGTCGTGTTCGCGTCGTAACCGGTCGCCGCCGCGGCACTGCCGGCGATCGACGTGCCCAGCGCCGCCGCACCGAGCGCGGCACCCGCGCCGAGTACCCGCCGCCTGCTGAATGGGGTCATTGGACCGAATCCTCTTCGTTGAATGACGGCCGAACGTCACAGGCCTGGCCCACAGCGTGCGGCATGGACAGCGATGCTTGAAGGCTCAAGAACATTGGTACACTATGGCTATCTTTTTGAACCGTCAACATGCTGCCGGTCACACTTCCCGGTGCGCGCTCACCGGCCCGTGCCGCTACGCCCAGGCCGGCGCGCATCCGCCGCTCTTGTGCGTACCTCCGGCTAGGCCCGGGGCGAGGATCTCGTATCGTCGGTGTGATGGAACAGGTGCCGTGGTTGACCGCGCGTGAAGAGCGGGTGTGGCGGCTCTTCGCGGCCGTGCTCGTTGTGCTGCCCGACGAGGTGGAGGCACAGCTGCAGCGTGACGCCGACCTGACGCACTTCGGCTACGGGGTCCTGTCCAGGCTGTCGGAGGCGCCGGGGCGGGCGATGCGCATGACCGAGCTCGCATCCATGACCAACGGCTCTCCGTCGCGACTGTCTCATGTGGTGGCGAATCTGGAGCGCCGGGGATGGGTCCGCCGGGAGCGCGCCGCCGAGGACGGACGGGGCAACGTCGCCGTACTGACCGATGCGGGATACGCCAAGGTTGTGGCCATCGCCCCAGGGCATGTGGCGGCGGTGCGCTCCTCGGTCTTCGACGCGCTCAGCCCTCAGCAGCTTGACGAGCTGGAAGGGATCTGCGCGGCGCTGCTGCCCCCCAGAATTCGTAAGAGGCGGGATCACATCCCTGCGCTGAGCGGGCAGGCCTCAGAGTGTCATCATGATGATGACATAGACCACTGTCATCATCATGATGACGTCGTGGCGGCTGCCGACGACCTCCGGATGCCGGGCGGTGACGATGCCGCGAACGAGGCGGGCCACCGCCTGGCGCAACGCCATGGTGAAGGGAATGCGGCGGTCACCAGGGCCGATGCCCTGAAGACGCTTCTCGCGGCGGTCCGTCGCGACCGTGCCGGTGACCGGCCGCACGACCACGAGCGCCCGCTCGCCGGCGAGGACCTCACGGATGGCTTGGCTCTGATCTCCGACGCCCGCAGCGATGTCGACTTCACCGAACTCCAGCTCATCGATCACGCCCGCGCCCGCGGGCAGACCTGGGAGCAGATCGCTGCTGCGCTCGGCATGCCTGACCGCCGTCAGGCGCAGACCCGGTTCCGTCGGCTGTGCGAACGGTGGCCCGAGTATGAACCGGTATCAGCCGCATCGCGGCCATCTGCTCGTCGTGCTCGCGCAGCATCCGCATGACGGTGGTGGGCGGGGGGTGCCGGCCGCGTTTCTTGCCGGTGCGGATCACCAGCCGGGAGGCGATCTCCCGCAGCGACAGCTGCTCGGTGTCGCGCAGGCGGAGGGCGGTGGCGAGCATGTCGTCGTCGGAGACCGGCACCCCGCCGATGGCCTTGCCCTTGACGCGGGCGGTCTCAAGGCGGCCGGCGGTCGGGCGATGCGAGGCCGGGCACGCTGACAGGCACACGTGAGCCAACCATGCCTAGGGGTGGCGACGACTGCGGCGAGGTCGACATCACCGCCTTACCGACCAGGAGAAGACCTACGCAACGATCTCCACGACGGCATCGCGAGCCTGATTCGCGATGCGGTCGTCAGTGAGGTCGTCCGCCCCGCCCACGCCGATGGCGCCGATGACCTCCCCATCGGCCGTCACGATCGGCACGCCGCCGGCGACCGGCAGAAGGTTGGAATCGATCAAGTGGGGAGGCGCCACCTGCATCCGAGGGGACGCGGCGAAGGCCGCGAACTGAGCCGTTGGGACACCACTCACGGCCGAGGTGTATGCCTTGCGTCGCGCGGTCTCCACCCCGAGAAGGCCGACGCCGTCGTCACTGAGAACAACCTTCGTGACGCCACTTCGGTTGACCACGACAGCGCACACCTTGTGCCCCTCGGCCCTTCCTGCTTCCAGAGCGGCAAGTGCGGCGCCGTGCGCGATCTCGTAGCTGAGCGGCTCTCGCATTGAGCGGTCCCTTCCTTGATGACCGAACGGTCAACCGGCCGTCTTCCGTGGAGTCCTTGGGCGCCCTCAGCCGAGGCGATCGCTGATTCCGGAGGCGCCAGGAGCCCGCCCAGTATGTCGCCACCCGGCCCAAATGTGAAGCAGTAATCACATTCGCATCAGAAGGCTCGGAGAGCTCACTGCGCCGGCGTGCCGAGCAGGTACAGGCAGGCAACGTTCACGAGCTCGTCGGTGAGTTGATCCCACGTCAGTGGGCGTTCGGACTCGAATCGTTCGCCGTTCAGCACGCGGTTCAGACAGGCCCCGTACACCAAGCGATAGACGACATCCAGGCGCAACTCCGGCTCTGGCGCCTCGATCATCGGCATGATCGGCTCCAGGAATCGCCGGAAGACATGGCCGGCGTCAATGCTGGCCTCGGACCCGGCTCGAGCCACTGCGGGATCGGTGGTGCCCGCGGTGATGAAGACGCACATCAGGCGCTCGTGCGCTTGAAACGTCTCGGTGAACCCGGCGACCGCCGAGGCGACCAGCGCGGCCGGATCTGCGCGCTGCGGAGTGAATCGGTGAATGATGTCAGCGCGAAACTGATCGATCATGTCGTGCTGCAGAGCCGCGAGCAGGCGATCCTTGTCGCCGAACCGCCGATAGACGCTGCCCACCGAGACGCCCGCTCGAGAAGCGACGGCCGCAACAGTGAGCGCCTCGGTGCCGCCCTCTTCAAGGAGGGCCGTACCTGCCTCCAGGATCCGCTTCTGGGTCAGCTGGCTGCGCGCCTGCTGCGCCGGCGGCAGATCGAGCGACTGTTCGGTACTCACCACCCCAGCGTAAAGGTAGCTGGACGAGCCTGGCGGTGATGCGGGCGCTCCCGGGCTTCCACCGCGAGGCCCGGTGGCTGCGGCACGTGCGGGCCCATTACCGGGAGATGTTCCCGTTCATCCCGCGGGACTTCGGCTACGACAAGCGGCTGCGGGCCGCACTGCCGCAGATCAAGCGGGTGGTTCCGGGCGCCGGCGATGGACACGCACTTCTGGCACGACACCGTGTGGACGACCGACTCGACCCCGGCGCCGTGCGGGACGTCCCGCCTGATGAGGCCAAGGGAGTACTTGAAAGTGACCCTTGACACACTGCGGGGCAAATGCGAATGTGAGTCAAGATTTACATTTGATGGTCGCACATCACGGCCCCCTCGCAGGTGATCGCTTCAGGACCCCTGCACGCGCCATCGGCTGTGCGCCCAAGCTGCACGGGAGACAAGACCATGACCACCACTTCAGAGGTCGACACCGGCACGGGCTACGGTCGTCCGAAGCCCTCATACAACGCCCGCCTGCGCGAGGTCGGGCCCGGCAAGCCCATGGGCGAGGCGCTGCGTCGCTACTGGCATCCGATCGCCAGCTCGGAGGCGCTCATCGCCGGTGCCCTGCCGCAGAAGACCCGCGTGCTGGGCGAGGACCTGGTCGTGTTCCGGGACGGGCAGGGCAAGCCCGGTGTCGTGATCGAGCGCTGCGCCCACCGCGGCGCCAGCCTCTACTACGGCCGCGTCGAGGACGACGGCATCCGCTGCTGCTACCACGGCTGGAAGTTCGACGTCCAGGGCCACTGCATCGAGCAGGCATGCGAGCCGGGCCTGGGGCGCAGGCGCGACGCCGTCCGTCAGCCGTGGTACCCCGTCGCGGAGCGCTACGGCCTGGTCTTCGTCTACATGGGCCCGCCCGAGCTCAAGCCCGAGCTCCCCCGCTACGACGCGCTGGAGAACCCCGCAGAGGACGAGAGGTACTTCGCCAGCTGGCCGGTCCCCCACGCCGCGATCACCGGCATGCCGGCGGACTTCAGCTGGCTCAACATCTACGAGAACTCCGCCGACCCGACGCACGTCACCTGGCTCCACTCCACGCACAGCGGATACCAGATGATGGGCACCGGCACCTTTGGTTACCCCGAGAACTTCTTCGACCCGGCCACCATCGCCGAGCGCCTGACGTACGAGCGCACCGACCACGGCGTGAAGTACACCCAGCGATTCGAGGTCGAGGGCGAGGACGGCGAGGTCACCGAGTACGCCTTCGCGGTCGAGCAACAGCTTCCCAACGTCTTCGGCCTGCCGGACTTCGTGAAGATCATCCCCGACGGTCGCCCGGACCAGTTGCTGTGGGTCGTGCCCTCCGACGACACCAGTCACCGGCTCTTCTTCTCGATCCGCACGAACGATCCCGAGCGCATGGTCCGCTTCGTGATCGGCATCACGCAGAACGGCAAGCAGAACCACGAGCTGACCGACGAGGAGCGCCACGAGTTCCCCGGTGACGTGGAGGCCCAGTCCTCGCAGGGAGCGATCACTCTGGACTCCGAGGAGACCTTGGCCACCGGAGACCGCGGCGTTGTCATGCTGCGTCGCATGCTGCTCGCGATGGCCGACGACGTCGAGGCCGGGCGCGACCCGATCAACATCATCCGCGACGCGTCGGAGGTCCACAACATCGAGTCCGGCCTCTTCACCATCAGCGAGCGCCCGGCGGGCGGTAACGCTGACGCGCCGGCCACCGCTGGAGTCTGAGCAAGAACAATGAGCAACGAGTGGCTCGACACCATCGTGGACGCCCGGCGCGACGCAACTGCCCGGATCGTGGTGCTCGACCTGGTCAGTCCCGACGGCGTGGAGCTCCCGGTGTTCGCCGCCGGCGCCCATGTCGACGTACTTGTGGACGGTGCCGCGGGGCTGGTCCGCCAGTACTCCCTGTGCGGGCCGCCGCACGACCGCACCCGATATCGGCTGGCGGTGCTGGCCGAGACGGCGTCGCGCGGCGGCTCGCTGGGGATGCATCGGCTCCGCAAGGGCGACAGGCTGCGGATCTCCCGTCCGCGGAACAGGTTCGGAGTCTCGGGCGAGGCACGTCGCCATCTGCTGGTGGCCGGCGGTATCGGCGTCACTCCCCTGCTGGCCATGGCGCACGCGCTCGAAGCCAGGGGCGCGGAGTACGAGTTGCACTACTGCGCTCGAAGCCGGGCAGATTCAGCGTTCGTCGACGAGTTGGAGAACAACTCTCACGTTCGGCTCCACTTCGACGACGGCCCGGACGACCAGCGATTCAGCACTGCCACCGACATCGGCCGGCCCGACCCCGAGACGGCGATCTACGTCTGTGGTCCCGGGGGCTTCATGGACTTCGTGATCTCCTCCGCAGCCGGAGCGGGATGGCCTGCCGAAGCGATCCACAAGGAGCGCTTCACACCCGTGGAGGACGCCGACCCGCACGCAGCCGGCGGGGCTTTCACGGTGCGGCTCGCCAGGACCGGCGGCGAGTACGAGATCAAGGAAGGCGAGAGCATCCTCGACGTCCTGCTCGCCAACGACGTCGACGCCCCCTTCTCGTGCCAGCAGGGAATCTGCGGTGAGTGCATCGTGCGCGTACTCGCCGGAGAGCCCGACCACCGCGACGACATCCTGACCGATCGTGAGCGCGCCGACGGCATGTTCACCACGTGCTCATCGCGAGCACATTCACCGATTCTGGAGCTCGACCTATGACGACCACGTCCACCGCAACCACCGCGACCGTCCAGGAGATCGAGCAGGCAGAGGCCGCATGGCTCGTGGCTCTCGTCGAGGGCGAGAAAGCGTTGATCCCCCTCATGCTCGAGGACAGCCGCGTCGTCCATGGCCCGGTCGGGAAGGTCGACGACCGGGAGACCTGGGCCCATTTCCATGTGACCCACCGCCGCTCCGTCGCCGCGAAGGCCACGGAGCTCAACATCACAGTGCGTGGCAACACCGCGACCACCACGTGCTTCCATGAGATGCACACCGTCCTCGACCAGAATCTCCCGCCGTTCCCGATGCAAGAGACGGTGACGAAGGTCTGGGAGGAGACCGCAGAGGGCTGGCGCTTGGCACACATGCACTTGGGCAGGCGCTTCCCGCCGGTCTGACGTCCCCGAAGGCCGACCGCATAACCCTCACGCTGCTGTTCGATGAATGGACAAGAGGGTTCTGGGCGTGACGCCGGCCACAGAGAGTTCGACATGAATGGTTCGTACGGCGATCGCCGCTGTTGTGGAGGTAAGGCAACACATGTCAGCTACTGAGATCGAGGCACCCACGTCCGGCGCGGTCCGGACGAGCGACCTCTTCATCGCAGGGGAGCACGTCGCGGCCAAGGACGGCCGCTACTGCGAGACGACCGAGGCCCTGACCGGTGAACCGATCGCGCGGGTGGCGGCGGCCTCCGTCGAGGATGTCAACCTCGCGGTGGACGCGGCGGCGGCCGCCTTTCCGGAGTGGTCGAGCCTTCCTCCGGCCGCACGGCGGTCGGTTCTGGAGCGTGCAGCCGTCCTGCTCGGCGAGCGCACCGACGAGATCGTCGCCGCGATGAGCCGCGAGATGGGCGCCACCCTCCCCTGGTGCGGCTTCAACGTGCACGTCGCGAAGGGCATGCTCGTCGAGGCGGCAGCCCAGGCCTACTCGGCCGTCGGCGAGGTCATTCCGTCGGACGTGCCCGGCCTCACCGCCCTCGGCGTGCGTCAGCCGGTCGGCGTCGTCGTCGGCATCGCACCGTGGAACGCACCGCTGATCCTCGGCGTGCGCGCCATCGTGTGGCCGCTGGTGTGGGGCAACACCGTGGTGCTGAAGTCCTCCGAGCAGACGCCGCTGACCCAGGCCGCCATCGTCCAGGTGCTGCACGATGCCGGCGTGCCCGCCGGCGCCGTCAACCTCATCAGCAACGCGCCCGAGGACGGTCCGAGCGTCGTCGAGGCTCTGATCGCCCACCCCGCCGTGACCCGCGTGAACTTCACCGGATCCAGCCGGGTCGGCCGTATCATCGGCGAACTCGGCGGTCGCTACCTGACCCGTGTGCTCCTCGAGCTCGGCGGCAAAGCGCCTTTCGTGGTGCTTCCTGACGCGGATCTGGAGGAGGCCGCCGCCGCGGCCAGCTTCGGTGCCTTCATGAACCAGGGCGAGATCTGCATGTCGACCGAGCGCGTCATCGTCAATGAAGCTGTCGCCGACGAGTTCTCCTCCCGCCTGGCCGAGCGTGCCTCCAAGCTTGTCGTCGGACCCCCGAGCGACCCCACCTCACAGATCGGTCCGCTGGTCCACGCCGGCGCCCGCGACCACGTGATCGCGCTGATCGAGGACGCCCGTGCCAAGGGTGCGCAGATCCTGACCGGTGGCACGGCCGACGGCCTGTTCGTGAAGCCCACCGTGCTGCGCGGTGTCACGCCGGACATGCGCGTCTACAGCGAGGAGTCCTTCGGACCGGTGGTCTCGATCATCGAGGTGGATTCAACCGACGAAGCCGTCGCGGTTGCCAACGACACCGAGTACGGGCTCTCTGCCGCGGTCTTCGGCAAGGACGCGGCTGCGGCGCTCGACGTGGCTCGCCGGATCAAGTCCGGCATCTGCCACATCAATGGCGCCACCGTGCACGACGAGCCCCGGATGCCCTTCGGTGGTGTCGGCGCCAGCGGCTGGGGTCGATTCGGCTCACGCGCCGCGCTGGAGGAGTTCACCGAGTTGCGCTGGATCACCATCCAGTCCGGATCCCGCCACTACCCCATCTGATGACCGACCACGACCGCCACGAGATCCGGCAGCTCATCGAGAACTGGGCGCTGTGGCGCGATGCCGGGGAGTGGAGCCGCTTCGCCACGGTCTGGCATCCGCGCGATGGCTGGATGAGCGCCACCTGGTTCCAGGGAAGCGCCACCGCCTTCATCAAGGCCAGTCGGGAAGGCTTCGAGAACGGAGTCAGCATCCTCCACTTCCTGGGTGGCCACACCGCGGACATCGTCGGCGACCGAGCCATCGCTCAGACGAAGATGACTATCAACCAGCGCGCCAGCATCGACGGCGTCGAGGTCGATGTCGTCTGCACCGGTCGCTTCTACGACTTCCTTTCCCGCCACGAGGGGCGCTGGACCATCGTGCGTCGGCAGCCGATCTACGAGAAGGACCGGCTCGACGTCGTCGACCCCGCTGCCTCACTGACGTTGGATCCCGAGTTCCTGAACCGCTTCCCGACCGGCTATCGGCACCTGGCCTACCTGCAGACCAAGGCGGGTTTCACGGTGCGGGACGGGCTTCCCGGCCTCACCGGCACAGCAGTCGGACAGCTCTACTCGGAAGGCAGGCAATGGCTGGCGGGGGCCTGATGAGGTTCACACACGAGACCGTTCCCCAGCGCGTGGTGTTCGCGGCCGGGGAGTCGCCGTCGCCGTGGCGGCGGAGATCGAGGCGCTCGGCGGTTCCAAGGTCATGCTGATCGCGTCGGACCGCGAGAAGGAGCCGGCCGACCCGATCGCCAAGGAGATCCCGGTCGTGCTGCCGATCGTCGCGGTACCCACCACGTACGCCGGCTCCGAGGCGACCAACGTTTGGGGCCTGACCCAGGGTGAGACCAAGACCCGGTGTGGACGGCAAGGTGCTGCCCGCGTCGATCGTGTACGACGCCAGTCTGCTGACCACGCTGCCCGGCGAGATGACCGTGGCCAGCGGCCTGAACGCGATGGCGCACTGCGTGGACTCGATGTGGGGGCCACGTACCGACCCGATCGACCGCGCGCCGG
Organism: Nonomuraea sp. NPDC049480; assembly: GCF_044465905.1. Classification (NCBI taxonomy): domain Bacteria; kingdom Bacillati; phylum Actinomycetota; class Actinomycetes; order Streptosporangiales; family Streptosporangiaceae; genus Nonomuraea; species Nonomuraea sp. NPDC049480. Next base: position 164,499 of record NZ_JBITMD010000003.1, on the reverse strand, counting down.
CGCAGGAGGGTATCCGCGGACTGGCGACCGGCCTGCCGGTGGTGGCCGACGACTCGGCGAGCGTCGAGGGCATCGAGCAGATGCTGTACGGCGCCTACCTCGCCGCTGTCGCGTTCGCCTCGGCCGGCTCCGGGATGCATCACAAGATCTGCCACGTCCTCGGCGGCATGTTCAACCTCCCGCACGCCCAGACCCACGCGGAAAGACGAAGTTACCTGCTCCGTCAATGCTCCGTGCTGCTTCGGGACGCATGATGACAGCCAACGCCAGGTCCACAGTCGCTCATTGCCTGACAGCTAGTCCTAGCGTCGCGTGCTGCCACCGTCCGCCGCGATGATCTGCCCCGTGATGAACGCGGCGTCGTCGGAGGCGAGGAACGCCACGACGCCCGAGACGTCGGCCGGCATCTGCAGAGGTGAATCCGTTCAGCGCGCCATTGGCGGAGACATAAGAGACGAATGGAGGCTCGGAGTCCAGTAGCTCGAGGAGGTGGTGTTGATGATCCGTCCCGACCTGGACTCCTTCAGATCTGGCAGGAACGCCTTGGTGGTCAGGAAGGCGCCGTCCACGTTGACGGCGAAGGTGCGACGCCACTCGTCGAAGGTCACGTGGTCGATATCGGCCAGCAGAACAGCGGCCGCGTTGTTCACCAGGATATCGGCGGCGCCGAGCTCACTTCGGACCCGCGCAGCAAACCCATGGATCGCGTCCTCATCCGAGACGCCGACCTTGTCGCTGAAGAATCGCCGGCCGGTTCCCGCAACGAGTTCCCGCGTCTCGTCGGCCGGATTGACGTCCGCGACCGCGATGTCCGCTCCCTCCGACGCAAGCCTACGAGCGATCTCCTGCCCGATACCGGTACTGCCCCCGGTCACGACGGCAGTCTTGCCCGTCAGTCTCCCAGCCATGCTCGTTTCTCCTTGGTCAGCACCCGAACGGAACCGGAGCGGGACACGGCGTCATGTAGCGACCTCTCCATAGAAGCGATGCGCTTCTTGGCGCCACCCGAGCCCGGCCGGCCCCAGCAAGGCCGTCACCCATGAATCTTGCGCATCGAGGCTGCGGACGAGGGGTGGCCTGTTCGTCTAATGAACATGCTCATTGAGCGTGACGGAGGTCACAACCTACGTTGTCGCTGCTCGGCGGGTTGGCCACCACGCCGAGCGTCCTGGGTCAGGTCCGGTCGAAGAGCCACTCGGAGCCGCAAGGCCCCTGAGGCGGTTCGGCAGCGGTGTTGCCGGGATGGCCGAGACAGAAGCACCCACAGCAAGGTCCGGCGGCGAACGTCGGTGCCGACAGCAGCGCTTTGCGCGCAAGGAGTCAGCCATGGTTCAGATCGATGCATCCAGTGCGGCAAGGGGAGAGGGCGGGCGATACACCCTGAGCCCAGGCACTCTGGCCGCGGTGGTTCTCGCCGTATGCCTTGCGCAGATAGCCCTTTCCGTCCCCTCACTCATCACCGGGCTGATCCAGCAGGATCTCGCGCCGTCCTCGGCCCAGCTGACCTGGATCGTCGACGTCTTCATGGTTGCCGTCGCTGCGTTGGGACTGGGCTTCGGCGTGTTCGGTGACCTGTTCGGCCGCAAGCGCCTGCTCATCGGGGGCACCGCGCTCATCGTCGTGGGCTCGGCTGTCGCGGTCCTGGTGCCAGGTGAGGGATCCTCGACCGACACACGGGTGATGTTGCTGGTCCTTGCCCAACTCCTCAACGGCATCGGGGCTGCGGCCATCTTCCCGACGAGCCTCGCCATGGTGGCGGCCGGCACGCACACCACTGCCACCCGCGCGCGTGGCGTGGCGATCTGGGCCACTGCGCTTTCGGTCGGCGGCTTCCTCGGGCCGCTGCTGGCAGGCGTCGCCGCCGAGATCCAAACGGGATGGGCTGGGAGTGCGAACTGGCGCTGGGCCTACGTCGGTGTCCTCCTCATCGCTGCGGTGAGCGTGGTCCTGTCGCTGACCCTCGCCCAGAACTCCGCCTCGCCCGAGGGCCGATCCATCGACTGGCCGGGTCAGATCACTGCCGCGCTCGGCCTGTTCACTCTGATGTACGCCGTGATCCAGGGCCCCGAGAGTGGCTGGGGGAGCCCGCAGATCGTCATCGCGTTCATCGTCGCGGCCGTATTCCTCGTGCTGTTCGTCTTCGCCGAGAGTCGCGCGGCCGAGCCGCTCCTTCTCCTGAGTGCGTTCAAGAACCGGGCATTCGCAATGAACTCGGTGGTCACCCTGATCGGTATGTTCGCCTTCCTCGCGATTGCGTACTCCACCAGTATCCGCCTCACCGCTATCCAGGGGTTCAGTCCACTGTGGGGCTCCGTCGCCTACCTTTTCTTCGGAGGCATCGGCCTCGTGCAGTTGCCCCTCACCTCCAAGCTGCTTGAGCGCTACAACCCCCGGTGGGTTCTCTTCGCCGGCCTGATCTTCATCGGCGCTGGTGGGCTGTGGTTCGCCGCCGTTCCGGCGAGCAATCGGGCACTGGGCGCCATCGTCGTGCCTCTGATCTTCGTCGGCGTCGGCTCGGCACTTGCAATCGCTGCGATCAGTGCGGTCGCGGTCAACACGTTGCCCAACCACCTCGCCGGCATGGCAAGCGGTGTCACAAGCATGTTCCGGGATCTCGGGTTCGCCCTCGCCCCCGCGATCGTCGGTGCCGTCGCGCTGGGCCAGGCCGCCAAGGAGATCGCCCGCAACTTGGCCGGCAATCCCGACCTGAGGAGCGCTTATGCGGCTTTCCAGGCATCTGCGGTCAATGCTCCCGCGGATCAGAGACCGCAGCTCGAGGCGGCAGTTCACGCCGTAGCCTCGGGCCCGCTCGGCGCCAACTCGGTGCCGGCCGGCATCCCACTGCCGGATGGTCAGGTCATGCCCTTCAACCCGCTCAAGGACGTCGCTTTCGACGCCCTCAGCCACAGTTACTCCATCGCATACGTGCTCGGTGGCGTGGCTGCTCTCGTGGCGGCGGCACTCACTCTCGTGGGCAGGCGCGGTCGTGTAGGCGAGGCTCATCTCGAAGACGACCCGCGCACCCTCAACGGCTGACCGCCTGACGAACGGGCCGGCGCCGGGACACGGGTAGCAGGCCGGCCAGGACAACCGGAGCGCCCGCCGCGACTCCTCCTCCTCGGAAGCAGCAGTTGCGGCAGGCCACGGCGTACAAGGCATAACGACTACCGGACGCACTCGGACAGGAGCCGAACGATGACCTCCGCGCATCCAGGATCGAGCAGTAGGAACGACGTCCGCATGCCGGACACGGTCGCTCAGGCGGAGGCGGCGTGGCTCGTCGCGAACACCAAGGGCGATGACCCACCATCGAGGCGCAGACGAGCGAGGTGACGTGCCTGGAACCAGGGGGCCAGCCATCCATGGTGACGTGCTTTCAGAAGATGCGCATGCGGCGCTCGCCCGACCTGCCGCCGTTCCTGGTTCAGGCCGTGGCCACACGGATGTGGTTCTCGACCGAGGAGGGATGGCGTCTCGGCCACAGGCAGCTCTCCCGGCGGCAACCGCCGGCATGACGCGCTGGTTTCCTCGCCCCTCGAAAGGTTACGAGGTGCGAATCGGAATGCCCGGCCTCCAGCCGAGGCTCCTGGACAATCCCAGTCCGCTCGCGACCAGCGAGGGAACGGCCGCTTGCAGGTTGATCGAGCCCGCAGCCACCACAACGGACAGAGCCGCGACGACTTTGCCGCGGCCATCGATGATGCGCGTCGCAACCGACTCGGCCCCTTCGCTCAACTCTTCCTTGACGACCACCGTTCCGGTCGAGCGACAGGACGCCAGTTCGCGACGCAGTTCGGCCGGATCCACGATCGTCTTGGGAGTGAAGCGCTGCAGCCTTCCCGCCAACACCTCATCGATGAAGGCCGGACTGCTGTGGCTCAGAAGTACCTTGCCGACACCTGAGCAATGCAAGGGCAGATGGCCGCCGACCTGCGACGTCAGACCAACGGCGTTGACCGCGGACAGTCGCTCGATGATCACGGCCTGGTCGCCCTGGAGGACGGCCAGCTGCACATGCTGGCGAAGAGCCGTGTACAGGTCCTCCACGAACGGCTGCGCGGCGCTACGGAGCGTCTCGGCGCGCGGCGCGAGGGTCCCGAGGCGCCACAGCGGCAAGCCGATCGCGAACCGGTTGTCGCTGGTGCGCTCCAGCGCGCCGACCTCCACGAGTTCGAGCGTGAGGCGCCTGGCGGTGGCGTGCGGCATGCCGGTACGCCGGACCAGGTCAGCGAGGCTCAGCTCGGTGTGGTTGGGGTCAAAGGCAAACAGTAGGTCCCACAGTCGAGAGCTGACTGAGCGCCCTGGCTCGTTCGCGCGAGGCATAGACCCCTCCTCCGTTCGTGATCCGAGTCACTCTACCTTCTATGTTCGTTGGATGGACGAAGCTGTTCTCCCAATGCGCATTTTGCCGAACTCTTGCAGGCAGCCTGTTACTACCTCGCTCGAGGTCCACGGGAGTGAAAGGTCATGATGAGTACGGAAGACGGTCCCAAGATCGCGATCCTCGGGGGCGGCATCGGGGGCCTCGCTGCCGCGGCTTTCCTTCGCGACAAGGGCTTCGACAGTGACGTCTACGAGCAGGCGCCGGCCTTGACCGAGGTTGGTGCCGGCCTGGTGATCGCGCCCAACGCCGCCCGCCTTCTCCGGCGTCTCGGCGTGCTGGATCGGTTCATCAAGCGCGCGGTCCAGATGGAGATCGGCTGGGAGTTCCGGCGCTGGGAGGACGGCACCGTCCTCTCCGCGGAGAACCTGGACGAGGCGTGCGTGCGCCTGTACGGCGAGCACACTTACACCGCCCATCGCGCCGACCTGCTGGACGCCTTGAGGTCGGCTGTCCCCGAGCGCTCGGTCCACCTCGGCAAGGCCTGCGTCTCGGTCGAATTCGAAGGCGACCAGGCGGTTCTTCAGTTCCAGGATGGCGAGTCGGTTCGCCCGGACATCCTCATCGGCGCCGACGGGGTCCACTCACGAGTGCGCAGCGCCATCGTCGGGCCGACTCACGCCGGGGAGTCAGGCATCTGCGCCTTCCGGGCTCTCGTACCAGCGGCGAAGGCACCCGGCTTCGCCAAGCGGCGCGCCCAGACCCTCTGGATCGGCCCCGGCCACCACCTCGTGCACTACCCGGTCTCCGGCGAGGAGTACGTCAACCTCGTCGCCTTCGCGCCTGCCGGGGCCAACAGTGTCGAGTCGTGGACGGCCACCACGACGGTCGAGGAACTACTCGACGAGTTCGCCGGTTGGGATCCGCGTCTGGTGGAGCTGATCACGGCGGCCGACACGCCGGGGCGCTGGGCGTTGCTCGACCGCGAGCCCCTCGACCACTGGAACCGTGGAAACGCGACCCTGCTGGGTGACGCGGCCCACCCGATGTTCCCGTTCTTTGCCCAAGGCGCTGCCCAGGCGATCGAGGACGGCGCTGTCTTGGCCCTCTGCCTTGCGGTGGACCCGGACAACCCGATCGCGGCGCTGGGACGCTACGAAGAGCTACGTCGACCCCGCACGGCACGCCTGCAGGAGGTGTCGCATGGAAGATCTCACATCAACCACCTTCCGGACGGCCCTGAGCAGCAGGCGCGCGACCTGGCGTACTCGCAGGCCGACCCACTCAAGGCGAACGGCTGGATCTACGAGTACGACCCCGAGACCGCTGTCTCATGAAGATCGCTGCCGCCTCGGCCTTTCGATGTCGAACGAGGCATTGGCCATCCAACGAACACAGCCATTGTCGTGCCCCAGGCCACACCCGAGACTCCGGTACGGGCGGCCCGAGACGCGGCCCTGTCCCCAGCGACTTTTGTTGAACCCTGAGTACGTCCAGAGAGGCAGAGCAGCGAATGGTAGCGGCAACCGGTAGTGGGCTCGTCGTGCGAACACTGCAGCGAGCTGGAGTCAACGTGGCCTTCGGCCTGCCCGGGGCACACATCGACGGCATCCTCCAGGATGCCCTGGACGCCAAGCTTCGGATCGTCGACGTGCGTCACGAGATGAACGCCGGCCACGCGGCCGAGGGCTATGCACGGGTCACCGGGGAGCTGGGTGTCGCCGTCGTCACGGCCGGTGGCGGCTTCACCAACGTCCTGACCTCGGTCACCAACGCCTACCTGGACCGGACTCCCGTCCTTTACATCGCAGGGTCCGGCCCTCTCGAGATGGACCAGGTCAACGACCAGCAGGCCGGGTTCGACCAGATCGCCATGGCAGCCCCGGTCACCAAGTTCGCGCACCGCATCACCCGTGCCGAGCTGATCCCTCGCCTGCTCGCCCAGGCGATCCGCATCGCACAGTCGGAGCCCAAGGGCCCGGTGCTCCTCGACATTCCCTGGGACGTCCTCCGCCAGCCGGTCGACGTCGATGAGGTCGAGGATTACCGCCTTGAGATCGACGGCACCGGCATCGCTCCCGCCGGTGGCGTCGATCGGATCCTCGATGCGCTCAGCGCCGCCCAGCGGCCGATCGCGCTGGTCGGCAAGTCCTTCGTCACCGCCGAGGCACGGGCACGGTTGCACGAGTTCGCCGCCCGTACTGGAGTGCCCCTCTTCTCCGATTACGAGGGCCTCGGGGCGATCGCCGGCTCCGAGCAGCACGTCGGTCTCCTCCAGACCCTGGCCACCGTCCCTGAGGACGAGCGGCCCGATCTGGTCCTTCTGCTCGGGCTGCGCTTCGGACTGGCCACCCAGTTCGGCACGGGCCGGCTGCTCCCGAAGAGCTCACGGATATTCCAGATCGACCCCGACGGCCGTGAGCTCGGCCGTCTGCAGGATGTCGAGCTCGGCATCCAGGCCGACCCGGTCGGCACGATCAGCCTGCTGAATGAGCGCCTGGGCGACAGCCCCGTGCCCTCAGGACGCGACGTCTGGCTCACGACCTTGCAAGACGTCTCGGCCGCCCGGCGATCCGCACTTGCAGCCGAAACCGAGAAGTACGAGGACGCGATCCACCCCTACCTCGCGGTCCGCACGATCGCTGAGAGCGTCCCCGACAGGGCCACCGTGGTCGTCGACGGCGCTCTGACCGAGCTGTGGCTCTCCGAGACGATCGCGCTCGCGCCGCTGGCCCACTACCTTGGGCACGGCTACCTCAGTTCGATGGGCAGCAACTTCGGCGTGGCTCTGGGAGCGCAGTACGCGGCGCCCGACAAGGCGACGATCCTCGTCACCGGCGACGGCGCTGTCGGCTACAGCCTCGCCGAGTTCGACTCCCTCGTCCGGGCGGGACTTGCGGTCATCGTGATCGTCCTCAACAACCGAGCCTGGGGCGCCACCCTGCACACCCAGGAGTGGCTTTTCGGACGGGACCGCGTCACCAACAACCGCCTGGAGAACGGCTCCTACAGCGGCGTGGCACAAGCTCTCGGTGCAGACGGCGTCGACGTCACAGAGATGGACCAGCTTCGCCCGGCGATCGAGGCCGCCCTCGCGGCCCGCCGGCCGACGTGCATCGACGTGCGAGTGAGCCTCGCGCCCATTCCTCCGGAGGAGCGCGTCCTGATGGGCGGCGGTCCGTTCGGCGGCGTCGAGATCGACGCATGAGCCACCTCCGGAGTGACCGCGAAGAAGCGCCGTGTACGACACGACTGACGTCGGAAGTCACGCCCTGCTCATCCCCGATCGCCTCTGGCCGAGCAGGAAGATGGCGGTCAGTGTGAAGGCATCTGCATGTGGTTCAAGTCCCTCAGTGGTCCGATGGCTCGGGCAGCGAGCCGTCGGCGACGTTGGCGAGGGTGATCTCGGTGAGCAGGGCTTGCTCGTGGTCGCGTAAGGCGCTCCACACGTCCGCCAGCGGCCTGGCCACGCCCGGGTACCCGCCGTGGTCGCTCCCCTCGGGTACGCCTTCGACCACGGTGATGATGTCAGCCAGCGTGATCTCGGCGGCGGGACGGGCCAGCCAGTAGCCACCCTCGGGGCCGCGCTGGCTGTGCAGGAGACCGGCGCGGCGGAGCTGGAGCAGGATGTTGTCGAGGAACTTGCGGGGAATCCCCTGAGCTGCCGCGATCTTGTCGGCCGGCACAGGTCCTGGCGGCGCCGCAGCGAGTTCGGCGGCGGCGCGCAGGGCGTATTGAGTTCGGGCGGAGATCCGCATGCCGCTCAGTCGGTGACCTGGTGCAGGCCCCAGCGGCGCCGCAACGCGCCGTCGGCCGCGCCGAAGAGGCGGTCGATGAGGATGCCGATGGCCAGGATGACGATCATGGTGGCGAGCAGGCCGGCCGAGTCGGCCAGTTCGCGGGCGAAGTGCAGCTGTTCCCCCAGGGAGGGCCGGTTGGCGATGATGACGAGCAGTTCGCCGGCCATCAGGGAGCGCCAGGCGAACGCCCAGCCCTGCTTGAGCCCCGCCAGGAAGGACGGCAGCGAGGCGGGCAGGATGACGTGCCGGTACAGGGCGAGGCGGCGGAAGCCCAGCATGTGCCCGGCCCGCAGCAGGATCGGGGGGGTGTAGTCGACGCCGGCGATCAGGCCGTTGGCGACGGACGGAGCGGCGCCGAGCACGACGACGAACAGGATCGCACTCTCGCTCAGCCCGAACAACAAGATGGCGAGCGGGAACCAGGCGATGGACGGCATGGTCTGCAACCCGGTGATCAGCGACCCGACGGCCCGGCGCAGCGGCCGGATACGCGAGACGAGGGCACCGACGACGAGTCCGACGGCGATGGCCGCCGCGAAGCCGGTCACGGCGCGGCGCATGGTGACCGCGACGGCCTGGTAGAACTCGGCCTCCCCGAGGCGGTGGCCCAGCTCGGTCAGGGTGGTCACCGGGCCGGCGAAGACGTACTCCGGCCACCAGCCGGCCAGGACCACCGCCTGCCAGGCGAGGAGGGTGATGGCGATCGCCGAGGCCACCGGCCACAGCCCCGACCAGGCGCGCGTGGCCAGGCCTGCGCGTCGGCGGTCGGCGAGTTCGAGGGCGTCGAGCCCGGCGATCTGCCGGGCGTGGGTGTCAACGGCCATGACGCAGGACCTCCTGGCGCAGCCGGTCGGTGATCTCAGCGGCCTGCTCCGCCACCTCGGCCGAGTCGGTGCGGCGGGGCCGGGGCAGCGTCACCGGGAAGTCCTCGACCACCCGCCCCGGTCGGCTGGACAGCAGCACCACCCGGTCGCCGAGCCGGACGGCCTCGCGGACGTTGTGGGTGACGAACAGGACGGCGAGGGCGCGTTCGCGCCAGATGCGCTCCAGCTCGTCGTGGAGCAGGTCGCGCGTCATCGCATCCAGCGCGCCGAAGGGCTCGTCCATCAGCAGCACGTCGGCGTCCTGGGCGAGCGCGCGGGCCAGGGCGACGCGCTGGCGCATGCCGCCGGACAGCTCGTGCGGGCGCTTGCCGCCGAACCCGCCCAGGTGCACGATCTCCAGGAACTCGGCCGCGCGAGCCCGGCGCTCCTTGCGGGCCACGCTCTTGGCGCGCAGGGCCATCTCGACATTCGCCGAGACCGTCAGCCACGGGAACAGCGCCGGCTCCTGGAACATCAGCGCGACCCGGTCACGGTCGACGTCGACGCGGCCGGCGGTAGGCGCGTCGAGCCCGGCGACCAGCGACAGCAGCGTGCTCTTGCCGCAGCCTGAAGCCCCCAGCAGGCAGACGAACTCGCCCGGCGCCACGTCGAGGGCGACGTCATCGAGGGCCAGCAGGCCGGTCTTGCCCTGGCCGTACATCTTGGAGACGGCCTCCAGCCGCACGGCGGGCTGGTGCCCGCCGTTGCGGCTGCCGGCCTGCTCCGTCAGCGGAGCGGTCATGGGATCTCCTGGGTCGCTTACTTGTCCGAGATGGGGGACTCGCCCTTGGTGGCGAGGACCTCGTTAAGGATCTTCAGGTCGTAGATGCCGTTCAGGTCGACCGGGTCGAGCAGGCCGACCTTGGTGGCGTGCTCGGCGCTGCCGACGAGGGAGGAGGCGATCGGGTCGTTGGTGAAAGTGATGTTCTTGAACGCGCTGTCGAGCACCTCGGGCTTGAGCGGCTTGCCGGTCAGCTTCTGCAGCGCGGCGTTGGCGGTCTGCGCGGCGCCGGCGGGGTCGGAGTTGATGAAGGCGTTGGCCTCGACGTGCGCCTCGATGAGCTTTCGGACGGCCTCCGGGTGCTCCTTGGCGAACTCCTGGCGGACGATCAGATGGGTGATCACAAACTGCTTGTTCGGCCACAGGTCGCGCTCGTCGACCAGCACTTTGCCGCCGCTCTCCTTGATGAGGCGGCTGGCGAACGGCTCGGGCACCCAGGCGCCGTCGATGTCGCCGGTGGCGAAGGTCTGAACGGTCTGGGAGTTCTCCTGCGGCACGATGGAGACCTCGCCGCCGCCCTTGGTGTCGGTTTTGATGCCCTTCTCGGTCAGCCAGTAACGCAGCGCCACGTCCTGGGTGTTGCCGAGCTGCGGGGTGGCGATCTTCTTGCCCTTGAGGTCCTCCGGCGTATTGATGCCCGGCTTGACCACCAGGAAGACGCCGCCGGACGCCGCGCCCGCGACGATCTTGATGGCCTGCCCCTTGGACTTGGACCAGGCGTTGATGGCGGGGTTCGGGCCGATGTAGGTGGCGTCGATCGCGCCGGAGAAGACCGCCTCGATCGCCGCCGGGCCGGCGTTGAACGTGCTGGTCTTCAGCGTCGTGCCGCTTCCCAGCTGCTTGGCGTACAGGCCCTTCTCGACGCCGACGAGAGCGGTGGCGTGGGTGATGTTCGGGAAGAACCCGAGCCGCACCTCCGCCGGCCCGCCGCCGGCGGCCGCGCCCCCGCTTGCGTTACCCCCGCTTGCGCCGCCACCGCAGGCCGCCGCCACGGTCGTGAGCGCCAGGACGGCCAGTGCGGCCACCACCCCGCGAGCCCTGCGTGCGTACATCAGTTCTCCCTATTTCCCACTTATTTAGTAGCTTTTGTGGAGTTTATAGCCCTACCCGCACGGTCACGTCAAGTCGGCCTCTGTCGATGGTGAGGTAGCACAGAAAGGGGCCGGGGACGGTGAGTGGTCCGTCGGGTAGCCCGGTCTCGAGCGCTTCACGGATTTTCGCTCGGTCGGAGCTGCGCATCGGGCGGCGGCGGCGCCAGTTGGGCCAGCCGTCCTGGCGTTGAGGAACGGTGTAGTCAGGTGCGGCCGCCTCGGCAGCTGGTGGGAGGAGGCGGACTGGTGGTCGGCGTTGTCCATGGCGTTGTCAGATGTCGTGTTCGATCATCGCGCGCGGTGGCGGGATGCGTTCGGCGGCGAGGCTTTTCCGGTCGAGCTTGGTGTGGGGACACGATGGGCCGTGCGCGGTGAAGGCTGCTCCCGTCTCGGCGCTCATGATTGGGAAGAACTTCTTGGCTTCCGGGGATTGGCCTGAGGTGACCCAGGCGTATGCCGGTCCGTCGCGGAGGGCGCGGTGGATGAGGTGGCGGCCGAGCCCTTGGCGCTGCCATTCCTGGTCGATGGAGATCTTGTTGATGCTGCCGCAGCGGCAGGCCTCGCAGACCTGCCAGACCAGGCGGGCGATGTTGTAGTCGCCGGGATCGTAGACGTAGATTTCGCGCAGGCCGGCCGGAAGTGCGGGCAGGTGATAGACGAAGCGCATCGGGGCGTGCGGTGTGGTGATGCGGGTCCACCACCAGCGCAGGCGGGACACCCGCTGAACTCGGATGGGGTTTCGGTCACGAGGCATACGATCACCCTGCTGGCGCGGTATGGGGGGCGTGGTCAGTGTCGTCGGCGACCGGGGTCGTGCTCGGCGAGTGCGGCGGCGACGGCTTCGGTGCTGGGCTGGACGTAGATGCCGAGGGTGCGCAGGTTCCGGTGGCCGGACAGGGTCATGAGCATGGAAGCCGACCAGCCGTCCTCGCCCAGGTGGGTCAGCCGGGAGTGGCGCAGCTGGTGGAGGGTGTAGCCGGCACCGGTCGGATCGATGTCCTTGGTGGCCTGTTTGAACAGGTACTCGGCGCGTTCATAGGACAGCCGGGCGCGGCCGGTGTCCGGGCACAGGTCGGCGGCGGCGGGAGTGCGGGCAGGGCCTGGGCGCCGGTCGGTGAGGAAGACCGGGCCGCGGGTGCGGCCGGCGAGCAGGCGGGGCAGCAGCCGGGCGGTGCCGGACTGCCACAAGATCCAGTCGATGGCGCCGCCCTTGCGGCGTACGCGCCCCCGTTTAGCCTCCCGCACGAGGTCGCCGACGTCGAGGCCTAGGATCGCGGCGGTTCAGGAACGCGGTGGCGGCCTCGGCCAGCGTCGGACTGCCGGTGAGCGGCAGGACCTTGGCCATGGTCACGGGGATCGCAAGTCCTCGGTGTTGCGCAGGATGACCTCCGCGTCCGCCGGCGCGTCCATCGCCGCGGTTTCGGAGGCGTGCTGGGCGAGCTCGCCCGCGGCGCGCAGTCGGTCGGGGGGCTGTGCGGGGTCGGGGATCACCGGCGGGATCCTATGTGACAGGGAACGTGCTGGCTTCGAGCCTAGAGCCGCGTGGTGGAACCGCTGGCCGGAATGAGGGAAGGATCTTGTATGTGACAGGGAATGGGCTCTTCCCTGTCGCATCGGGCCACGGCGCGCGGCGGACGCTCAGTCGTCGGCGCCTTGCTTATCCTCCTGCCGAGCCTCGTTCTTGCCGGCGGCCAATTGAGCCCGGCGATCGAACTGCTCCTTCGCAGGAGCGTTGCTGACTTCCTGCTCAACGAGGACAGAGCGATGGGATGAGCGCGGCGATGGCGTCGAGGATGCGATCGAGTCCATGCCGGAAGCGTTCCTCGGGGGCGAGGTGAGCAGTGCGGGAGTCGAGAACCGATCGGTTGAACAGGGGGAAGGCGCCGGATTCGACGACCTGGCGGACATAAGGTCCCATGTAGTCCCGCTTCCAGCGCTCGGGGTCCAGGCCGGTGCGGCGGGCCTCCTCCAGCCAGCCGATCTCGCGGCGGATCGCGCTGTGGACGTAGTCGTTCAGCATGGCGGCCAGGCCGGTGATGTCGTCGATGTCGAGCCCGGTCCCGTTGAAGGCGCTGAGTGCGAACTCGTGCACGCGCAGCAGGTTGGGGCCCAGCGTGGGCCGGCTGGTGAGCAGCGCGATCAGCCAGGGATGGCGTAGGCCGGCGGCGCGGATCTGTCGGGCCAGCAGCGTCAGGTCGCCGCGCCAGTCACCGGACGGGCCGTCGGGGAGCTCGATCTCGCTCATCGCCAGGTCGATCATGAGGTCGAACAGGTCGTCGCGCCGGGGTACGTAGCGGTAGAGCGACATGGCGCCGGTGCCCAGCTCGCCCGCGATCCGCCGCATGGTAACGGCCTCAACTCCTTCGGCGTCGGCGATACGGACGGCCGTTCGGGTGATCTGCTCACGGCTGTAGCCGGGGCGCCGTCCTGGGCCGGAGCGCTCGTGCCCCTCGGGCTGCATCCAGATGCTGGTGGGTTCCTCGTCGGCCATGCGCATCCCTTCCCTTCCATTTGCGTACATGGTACCTGAATGGTTATGGTCCATTTCACGTACGAAGTACGCGAATTGGAGGACGTATGGACCGATCTCTTCGTGTGGGCGTGATCGGCGTGATGCTGGGCATGATCACAGCCCCGCTGGACGGCATGATGCTCGGCCCGGCACTGCCGGTGATCGTGAAAGACCTCGGCGGGCTGGAGTACTTCTCCTGGGTGGCGACCGGCTACCTGATCTGCATGGCCGCCACGACGCCGATCTGGGGCAAACTCGGCGACCTGTACGGCCGCAAGGTCGTCTTCATGGCCGCGATCACGATCTTCCTGCTGGGCTCCGGGCTGTCGGGAGCCGCGCAGGACATGATCCAGCTCGTCGGCTTCCGCATGGTCCAGGGACTGGGCGCCGGCGGCCTGATGACCGGGGCACTGGCCTTGATCGGCGAGCTCGTGCCGCCCCGGCACAGCGGCAAGCTCATGGGACTGTTCGGGGTCATGATGCCGATCGCCTTCATCGCCGGGCCGCTGCTTGGCGGACTATTCGCCGACGTGGGCTGGCGGTGGGCGTTCTTCGTCAACATCCCCGTCGGCGCGGCGGCCCTGCTGCTCATCGGCGCCGCCGTACGGCTGGAGCCGCGCCGGATCAGGGCGCGCATCGACTATCCGGGCGCGCTGCTGCTGACGGTGGTATTGGTCGCGCTCAGCCTGGTCGCCAGCTGGGGCGGCACCCAGTACGCCTGGGAATCGGCCCCGATCCTCGCCCTGATCCTGGTCGGGCTGGTGGCGCTGGCCGCTCTGCTATTGGTGGAACGGCGCGCGGCCGAGCCGATCCTCCCGCTGCGCCTGTTCGCCGACCGCAACTTCACCCTCGCCCAGGTCATCCGCTTCCTCGGCGGCGTCGGCATGGTGGTGGCGGCCACCTTCCTGCCCCAGTACATGCAGCTGGTCCACGGCGCCTCACCGATCGCCAGCGGGCTGCTGATCCTGCCCGCCATGCTGGGTATGGTCGCCGTGCTGATCGGCACCGGCCGGCTCATCAGCCGCACCGGCCGCTACCGGATCTACCCGATCCTCGGCGGCGCGACCGTGGCGGCCGGCATGCTCGCGCTGATCCTGCTGCGCCCCGGCGTCAACCTGGCGCTCGCCTCCGCCCTGACGCTGATCGGCGGCCTCGGGGTGGGCCTGCTGATGCAGTCCACCACGATCATCACCATCAACAGCGCCGAGCCGCGGGACATGGGGGCGGCCAGCGGCTCGGTCACCCTCTGGCACACCATGGGCGCCTCACTGGGCGTGGCCGCCCTCGGCGCCCTGTACACCGCCCAGCTGCAGGACACCCTCGTCGATCGCCTCGGCGCGGAGGCCGCCACCGGAATCGCCTTGACGCCCGAGGCGCTCGTCCGGCTCACGCCCGCCGCGCGGGAGGCCGTTCGCCTCGCCGTCTCCGACGGCATCCACGCCATGGCCCTCGGCGCCGCCGCGCTTGGCGCCGTCGCCTTCGCGCTGGCCTGGTTCATCCGCGAGGTCCCCTTGCGTGATGGCGCCCCGTCGGCCGAGCCCGCCACCGCGGCCGCGTGAGGCGGAGCACCCATGCCACAGAGTGTGAAAGTCCAGCTCGTGATGGACGTCATCTGCGTACACTCCTACCTCGGCCACACCCGCTTCGCCCGCGCCGCGGACCGGCTCAGGGCCGAGGGCCTGCCGGTGGCGGTGGAGTTCCTGCCCTTCGAGCTCGCACCGGGCGCCCTGGCCGACGGACGGCCGCTCCTGGAGGTCCTGGAACACACCTTCGGCCCGCAAGCGGCCGCCGGCGTGCTCGCCTTCGCCGAACGCGCGGCCCGCGAAGGCCTCCGGCTGGAGTACGGCAAGGCGATCGCCACCGGCACCTTCGACGCCCACCGCCTCATCGCCGACGCCGCACGACAGGGCAAGGCCGAGCTCATGGCCGAACGCCTGTTTCGCGCCCACTTCACCGACGGGCTGCACATCGGCGACCCCGCCACGCTCGCCCGACTGGCCGCCGAGGCCGGCATCACCACCGGCCACGCGACTGGCACCGAGATGCGCGCCCGGCTCGACCGCGTGCGCCGCCTCGGCATCACCGGCGTGCCGGTCTTCCTCATCGAGAACCTGGCCCCGCTCACCGGATCCCAGACCGAGACAACCTTGCTGGCGGCGCTGCGACAGGCCGCCATCACGAAGGGAGAACACCGTGACCATTGACCCGCTGAGGCTTGCCGTCATTGTCGGCAGCGTCCGCGACGGCCGTTTCGGCCCGACCGTGGCCAGCTGGTTCGCCGGTCAGGCCGCGTCCCGCCCGGACCTGCACGTCGATGTGATCGACCTGGTCGACGTGCCGATCGGCGGGGCGGCCCCGTCGATGTCCGCGCCCGCGCCGGTGCTGGAGGCCCTGGGCGGGCTGACGCCGCGGCTGGCGGCCGCCGACGCGTTCGTGGTGGTGACCCCCGAGTACAACCACAGCTACCCGGCCGCGCTGAAGAACGTCATCGACTGGCACAACCAGCAGTTCCACGCCAAGCCGGTGGCGTTCGTCTCCTACGGCGGCATCTCCGGAGGCCTGCGCGCGGTGGAGCACCTGCGTGCCGTCTTCGCCGAGCTGCACGCCGTCACCACCCGCGACACCGTCAGCTTCCACGGCGCCTGGGAGTCCTTCGATGGCAACGGACAGCCGAAGGACCCGGTCGGCCCGGCCACGGCCGCCAAGACCCTGCTGGACCAGGTGACCTGGTGGGCGCGCATCCTGCGCGACGCCAAGACCACCACCCCCTACACCGCATGAAGCAGAAAGGCATGATCATGACGACATTGACCGGCAAGACAGCGCTGGTGACCGGCGCCAGCCGGGGCATCGGCCGCGCGATCGCCACCCGGCTGGCCCGCGAAGGAGCCCGGGTCGCCGTGCACTACGGCGGCAACCACGCCGCCGCCAAGGACACCGTCGCCGCCATCGAAGCGGCCGGCGGGCAGGTCTTCGCCGTCCAGGCCGAGCTGGGCGCGCCCGGCGACGCCGAAGCCCTGTGGACCGCCTTCGACGGCCACGCCGACGGGCTGGACATCCTGGTCAACAACGCGGGCATCCTCGGCGGCCAGAGCGAGATCGACGGCGTCACCCGGGAGGGCCTTGAGCGCCTGTTCGCGGTCAACACCACCGCCCCGTTCCTCATCACCCAGCAAGCTCTGCCCCGGCTGCGCGACGGCGGGCGGATCATCACCGTAGGCACCATGCTGACCCGCGGAGCGGCCATGCCCAGGGCAATCGACTACGCCATGTCCAAGGCCGCACTCGACGTCATGACCATCGCCCTGGCCAAGCAGCTCGGGCCGCGCGGCATCACCGTCAACCTCGTCGCCCCCGGCGTCATCGACACCGACATGCACCAAGGACGCCTGGTCGGCGAGGCCCTGGCCTGGCTCTCGTCACAGACGCCCCTCGGCCGGCTCGGCACGCCGCAGGACGTGGCCGACACCGTCGCCTTCCTGGCCTCCGACGACAGCCGCTACGTCACCGGACACCGGCTCGACGTCTCAGGCGGGACGACCATGTAGACCCACGCCACCGAGCGGCCCCATGCTCGTCTGCTCGCTCCGACTCGGCGAGCAGACGAGCGCCTATCGCGCTGAGCTTTGAGAAAACCGGCATCTGAACGCCGGAAGTACTGATCACCGTGGCCGGTCCGGACGGTTCATCCCACGCTCGAGCAGCCTCCGATCGCTCCTCCATCACGACACTCGGCCCCGGAAGCACACTGTCGAAACCCCCACTTCAGGCGCGATCTAGCGGCTCATCACCCATCGGCCTCACTCCTCCTCATCGGAGCCGGCGTTCGGATCACGCAGCTCGCGCAGCCCACCGCTCAGCTCAGGGCGATTGAACGGGTAGAACCCGTGGAAGTTCCGACGCCGGCGAGCAAGCTCGCCCCGCCTACGATCCGGACCATAGGCGATATTTCCTACCTAATATGCATGTTATGCTCGCCGCCATGCGCACGACCTCCATACCGGCTGTCCTGGCTGCGGCAGCGCTCGCCCTCACGGCGTGCGGCGGAGCCGACCGGCCGCCCGCTTCCTCCCCCGGCAAGTCCGTCATCCTCATCACGCCGAACCCCGTGGGGACCAACAGCTTCCTGCAGCTCGGCGTGAAGGGCGCGGAAGCCGCGGCCAAGGAGATCGGCGCCTCGTTCAAGCTGTACGAGAGCAAGGACCCCACAAGCATCGCGCAGAATCTCGACGCCGCCGTCAGGGCGAAGCCGACCCTGATCGTCGGGGTCAGCTTCTCGTTCGACGACCTGTTCGCCACCGTGCCGAAGCAGCATCCCGGCCAGCAGTTCCTCCAAGTGGACTCGTGCGCCAAGGACCAGGCGGCCAACCTCACCTGCGTGTCGTTCAAGGAGCATGAGGCGGCCTACCTGGCCGGGGTGGAGGCGGGCCTGCTGTCCAAGAGCGGCAAGATCGGCGTGGTGGCCGCGCTCGACTCGCCGTTCGTGCACCGTTGGATCGACCCGTTCTTCGCCGGCGCCAAGTCCGTCAACGCCTCCGTCACCGGCACGCCGCTGTACGTCGGCGGCAACAACCCCTTCAGCGATCCGGCGAGAGCCAAGTCGCAGGCTCAGACCCTGACCGGCCAGGGCGCCGACATCGTGGCCGCCGCAGCGTCCGGAGGCAACCAGGGCGTGTTCGAGGCGGCGGCCGCCGCCGGGGCCAAGTCGTTCGGCGTGGACGTCAACCAGTGCGCACAGAGCCCGGACACGATCATCGATAACGTGCTCAAGCACGTCGACGTGGCCGAGAGCGCCGCCATCAAGGACATCGCGGCGGGCCGGGCGGGCGGCCTCAAGGTGTACGGGCTCGAAGAGGGCGGCGTCGGCGTGAACGCCCTCGGCCCGGACCTGTCCGCCTCCGGCTGCGCGGTCACCTCGAGCCCCGACGTGGTCGCCAAGGTCAAGCAGGTACGCGACGACATCGTGGCCGGCCGGATCACGGTCGCCGACCCGCTGGCGGGATGAGCGCGCTCGAGCACGCTCGCCGACCCGCTGATGGGGTGCCTGCGCCGGCGGTCGAGCTGGCCGGGATCACCAAGCGCTTCGGCGACGTGCTGGCCAACGATGGAATCGACCTGGTAGTGCGGCCGGGCGAGGTGCACGCCGTCGTCGGCGAGAACGGCGCGGGCAAGTCCACGCTGATGTCCGTGCTCTACGGGCTGCACCGCCCCGACGCCGGCCAGGTGCTGCGTGCGGGGGTTCCCGTCCGGCTGCGCTCCCCCGCCGATGCCATCGCCCATGGGCTGGGCATGGTGCACCAGCGCTTCCGGCTCTTTCCCGGCCTGAGTGTGGCCGAGAACGTGGTGATCGGGGCCGAGCCGGTGCGGCACGGCGTGCTCGACCGGGCGGCCGGCCGCCGGGCGGTGACCGAGCTGGCCAGGCGGTACGGACTGGACGTGGATCCCGCGGCGCGCGCAGGAGAACTGCCGGTAGGAGTGCGGCAGCGCGTGGAGATCCTCAAGGCGCTCTACCGGCGGGCCGAGGTGCTCATCCTGGACGAGCCCACCGCCGTGCTCACCCCTGGCGAAGCCGAGGGGCTGTTCCGCATGGTCAGGGAGTTGACCACTGAGGGTGTGTCGGTGCTGCTCGTCACGCACAAGCTGGAGGAGGTGCTGGCGGCGAGCGACCGGGTCACGGTGCTGCGCGGCGGGCGGGTGACCGGCCGGTTCGACACGGCGGCCACCTCGGCGGACGAGCTGGTCCGCGCCATGATCGGCCGCTCGGTCGCCACAGCGTCCGCCGGCCCCGCCCGGCCCGCGCCGCTCGCCGCTTCGGAACGGCCTTATCTGCTCGACGTGCGAGACCTGCGGGTGCGGGATCGTGACGGCGTCATGGCGGTGGACGGGGTCTCTTTCGGAGTGCGCGCCGGTGAGATCGTCGGCCTCGCGGGCGTGGCGGGGAACGGGCAGCGTGAACTTTTGGACGCCGTGACAGGGCTCCGGTCCGCCGACTCGGGTTCGGTGCTGCTCGACGGGCGGCCTGTCGGCGGTGGCCGGGAGCGGCGCATCGCCTCCGTGCCCGCGGACCGTGCGGGCCGGGCGACGGCTTCCGGCATGTCGCTGGCCGACAACCTGCTGATGGGCGAGCAGCGCGGCGTCCGCCTGAATCCCGCCCGGGTCCGGCGGCGGGCCGCGGCGTTGGTGGAGCGGTTCTCCATCCGCGCCGCGTCGGTGACGGCGCCGATCGAGCGCCTGTCCGGCGGCAACGCGCAGAAGGCGGTGCTGGCCAGGGAGCTGTCCAAGGACACGCCGGTGCTGGTGGTGGAGGAGCCGACGCAGGGATTGGACGTGGGCGCTCAGGAGCGGATCCACGCGTTGCTGGCCGAGGCGCGCGACGCCGGTGGGGCGGTGCTGGTGCAGTCCAGCGAGCTGTCGGAGCTGCGCGCCCTGGCCGATCGGGTGCTGGTCATGTTCGAGGGCCGCGTGGTGGCCGAGCTGCCGGTGGCGGAGGCCACGGACGAGCGTCTCGGCGCCGCCATGACGGGCGCCGCCCTCTCGAGGCCGCCCGCAGGCTCGGAGACCGCCGGATGACCCGCGTCGGCAACCCCCCGTTGACGCCGCCGGGTCGGCAGGCTGAACAGGTGCGCGTGGTCGCGCGGCGGCTGGCGCTGTCGCCTGCCGTGCTGTCCGTGGCGGGCGCGCTGGCGCTCACCACCCTTGTCATGATCGCTGCCGGGGTCGACCCATCGCTCGCCTACCCCGCGCTGGCGCGGGGCGCGCTCATGGACGGCAACCTCGAGTACACGATCGCCACGTACGTTCCCACGCTCGGCATGGCACTGGCATTCGCGATCCCGCTGCGCGCGGGCGAGTTCAACCTGGGCGGCGACGGCCAGCTGTCGCTCGGTGGCATCGCGGCGGCGGCGCTGGCGCTGCATGCCGGCGGCTCGTTCGTGGTGCCGCTGCTAGGGGCAGCAATGGCGGGGGCGCTGCTGGCGGGACTGTCCGCGCCGCTGCGCACCCGGCTCGGCGTCCCGGCGATCGTCAGCACGCTGCTGCTCGGCGCCCCGGCGGTGGCGCTGGCCTCCTATCTGGCCAGGTTCCCGCTGGCCGAGCCGGGAACGGGGCTCGCGCAGACGCCGCTGCTGCCGGACGCGGCCCGCCTGGCCGGGCTCGGCTCCAGCGCGTACGTCACGATCGCGCTGCCCGTGATCGCCGTCCTGACCGCGCTCTGGCTGTATGCCGACGCCCGCACCGTCCCGGGCTACGAGATCCGTGCGATCGGCGCGAACCGCGAGTTCGCCCGGTACGGCGGCGTCCGCGTGGACCGGCTGGCCGCCGTCACGCTGGCCGCGGGCGGCGCGTTGGCGGGGCTGACCGGAGGCCTGATCGTGCTCGGCCCGCCCTACCGGTTCGTGGACGGCGCGCTGACCGCGCCCGGCTACACCTTCACGGCGATCGCGGCCGTGCTGCTGGCCGCGGGACGCCCGCCGGCGATCCCCGCGACGGTGGCGCTGATGACGATCCTGCAGGCCGGCGGGCAGGGGATGGAACGGGACGCAGGCGTTCCGAGCCAGCTGACCCAGATCGTGCAAGGCCTGATCATCGTGATCGTCGCGGTGGCCGCCGTCGTCCGCGCCCGGCTTGCGGGGAGGCGCGGATGACCGCGTTCCTGACGGCGGTGCTCACCGCGACCACGCCTGTCGTGCTGGCGGCGCTCGGGGGACTGCTGTGCTCGGTCTCCGGCGTCTTCAACATGGCCCTGGAAGGACAACTGCTGTGGGGCGCGTTCACGGCCGTGCTGATCAGCCACCTGACCGGCAGCGCCTGGCTCGGCGTGACCGGGGCCGTGCTCGCCACCGCCCTGTACGCCCTGCTGCTGTCGGTACCCGCCGTCACCTTCCGCGCCGACGCCGTCGTCGTGGCGGTCGGGGTGAACTTGCTCGCGCTCGGCCTGACGGCGTTCCTCATGCGGTCGGCGTTCGGAAGCGGCGGCACCTTCAGCTCCCCGGATTTGGCCGGACTGCCCACGCTCGCCGAACTCGGACTGGACCTGCCGGTGCTCGGGCCACAGTCACCGCTGGTGCCGGTCGCGTTCCTGCTGGTGGCGTGGGCCGCGTGGTGGCTCGGCCGGACCAGGTCGGGGCTGCGGCTGCGCGGCATCGGGCAGCACGCGGAGGCCGCCGAGTCGATCGGCCTGCCCGTGCCGTTCTACCGGCACGCCGCGGTGCTCGGCGCGGGCGCGTTGTGCGGGCTCGGCGGGGCGCAGCTCGCGCTCGGGAACGTGACGCTGTTCAGCGAGGGGATGAGCGCGGGGCGAGGCTGGGTGGCCGTGGTGGCCGTGATGCTCGCCGGTGCCCGGCCGTGGCTCGGGCTGGGGGCGTGCCTGCTGTTCGGCGCGGCCGAAGCGCTGGGGTTCCGGTTGCAGGGGGCGGGGCTGCCGCAGCAGGCGGCCGATGCCGCCCCGTATCTGATCACGCTGCTGGCCCTGGTCTTGGTGGCGGCGACACGTCGGAAGGAGACGGTGTGAACGGCCCGGTACTCGCTGATTCCGTGCGGTTCGCGGGGGACGCGGTGGAGATCCTCGATCGCCGCGTGTACCCGTTCGAGGTCCGCTGGGTCCGCTGTGCCACCAGCGAGGACGTGGCGGTGGCGATCGAGCGGATGGTGACGCAGAGCTCGGGGCCGCTGTTCGCGGCCACGGCCGGCCTGGTGCTCGGAGCACGGGAGGCTCGACGGAACCCTCCTGAGGAGGCGGCGGCGCGGCTGCGGGCCGTGGGGGCGCGGCTGGTGGCGACTCGGCCCACGAACAACCACATCCGGGACGCCGTGGAGGCCGTGTTGTCGGCGACGGTGGCCGAGGACTCGGCGCGACTGGCCGGGGACGAGCTGGCGGCGGCCGTCGAGGCGGCGGCGCGGGCGCACGAGGAGGGCTACCGGGCGCGCAGCGCCGCGGTCGGGGAGCACGCCGCCTCGCTGCTCGGCGACGGCACGAGGGTGCTCACCCACTGCTGGGCCGACGCGTTCCTGATCGCGACCGTACGGGCGGCCAGGCGACAGGGCAAGCGGCTGGAGTTCGTCTGCACCGAGACCCGCCCCTACTTGCAAGGGGCGCGGCTGACCGCGGCGACGCTGGTCGAGATGGGTTACCGGCCGACGCTCATCACCGACGGCATGGTCGCCGCCGCCCTGGCCGACGGGCTGGCCGACGTGGCGCTGACCGCCGCCGACCGGGTGACGCTGGACGGCCACGTGATCAACAAGGTCGGCACGCTCGGCGTCGCGCTGGCCGCCAAGGCCTCCGGCATCCCGTTCTACGCGCTGATCGACGCCCCCGACCCGCAGGCGCCCACCGCACGAGACGTCGTGATCGAGCGACGCGACGGCGACGAGGTGCTGCACGTGCTCGGCCGGCGCACCGCCGCCGACGGCGTGACCGGTTACTACCCGGCCTTCGACGTGACCCCGCCCCACCTGGTGACCCGCATCGTGACCGAGCACGGCGTCCACCATCCTGAGGAGCTCTCATGAGACGAATCGTGGTCGACACCGACACCGGCATCGACGACGCCCACGCCCTGCTGTACCTGGCAGGCCGCCCCGACGCCGAGATCGTTGCGATCACCTCGGTGTACGGCAACTGCACGGAGGAGGACGCCGCCCGCAACATCGGCTACGTCGCCCGCCTGCTCGGCCTGGACGTATCCGTCGCCAGGGGCGCCGCCGAGCCGCTGCGCGGCCCTGCCCACATCGCCGGGTACGTCCACGGCAAGGACGGCCTGGGCGACCTGGGCCACGACCGGCCGCTACCGGAGGTGAGCACCGAGTCAGGACCGGAGCTGCTGGTGCGGCTGGCGAACGAGCAGCCCGGCGAGCTGGACCTGCTCACGCTCGGCCCGCTCACCAACCTGGCGCTGGCCCTGCGCCTGGACCCCGAGCTTCTCGCCAAATACCGCTCAGTGGTGCTCATGGGCGGCTCGGGACCCTACGCCCCGCCCGGCACCCTGCTGATGATCGACGCCAACGTCAACAACGACCCCGAGGCGGCGCGTGCGGTCTTCGCCGCGCCGCGCCGCGAGCTGGTCATGGTGGGCGTTAACGTGACGGCGGGCACAATCCTGGACGAATCCGCCATCGCTGCCCTGCGGGCGTCCGGCACACCCACGGCACGCTTCGCGACCGAGATCCTGGACGCGTACCTGGACTTCTACCAGAACGAGTGGGGCCGCAGGATCATCCCGCTGCACGACCCCCTCGCCGCGGGCATCCTGCTGGACCGCACCTTCGCCAACGCCTGGACGGACGGCCCGGTCAACGTGCGCGGCGACGGCTTCCTGCACCGGGCCAGGCTGATGCGCACGCACGACGGCCTGCCCCCGGCCTTCCCCTACGAGCCCGCACCGGACACACGGGTGATCGCCGCCGTGGACGCCCGCAGGTTCGTGACCGACTTCGTGGAGGTGCTGACCCGGTGACCACGATCGTGCTCGACATCGAGGGGACGACCAGCTCGACGGAGTCCGTGCACGTCGGCCTGTACGCCTACGCGCGGCCCCGGCTCGGCCCGTACCTCGACGCCCACCGCGACGACCCGGACGTGCGCGCGGCGCTCGCCGAGATCGGCGCGGCCACCACGGCGGAGGCCGTGAAGGTGCTGCACGGCTGGATGGACGGCGACGTCAAGGCCACCCCGCTCAAGACGCTGCAGGGGCGAATCTGGGCCGAGGGCTTCGCGGCGGGCGAGCTGACCGCCCACTTCTTCCCCGACGTGCCGCCCGCGCTACGCGCCTGGCACGCGGCCGGGCACCGGCTCGCGGTGTTCTCCTCCGGCTCGGTGGCCAGTCAGCGGCCGTGGTTCGCGGGCACCGCGTACGGCGACCTGTCGGTGCTGGTCGGTCACTGGTTCGACACCGTCAACGCGGGCCCCAAACGGGAGCCCGCCTCATACGCGCGAATCGCGGAGACCCTGACCGACGCCGCTGGGCTGCTCTTCCTGTCCGACGTCCCGGCCGAGCTGGATGCCGCGGCGGCGGCCGGCTGGCGCACCACCGGGGTACGCAGGCCGGGCGAGCCGAACGCGGCCACACCGTTCGGCACCCATCCCGTCATCACGACCTTCGAGGAGATAGACCTATGAGCAGCGTGGACACGAAGCCGGCCGCCGAGCGGGTGCACGCGGCAGGCGCGAGACTGGCGGTGGAGGCGGCACGCTTCACCCGGATCGGGTGGATGCGCGGCACCTCCGGCAACATCTCGGAGGTGGTGTCACGGGAGCCGCTGCGGCTGGCCGTCACCGCGAGCGGGCTGGACAAGGGTGAGCTGCTGCCGACGGACGTGGCGGTGGTCGGCGCGCGCGGCGAGGCCGTCGCCGTGGACGGCGTGGAGCCGCTCAAGCCGTCCGCCGAGGCCGGGCTGCACGCCCGGGTAGCCGCACTGACAGGAGCCGATGCGGTCGTGCACGTCCATGCGCTCAACGCGGTCGTGGCCGGGCACCGCTGGCCGGGCGGGGTGTCGCTGCGGGACGTGGAGACGCTCAAGGGCATCGGCCGCCTCGCCCACGACGACGAGGTCACGATCCCGGTCATCGGCAACAGTCAGGACATGGAAGAGCTGGGCGACCGGTTCGAGGCGGCCTACGACGCGCGTACGCCGGCCGTCATCGTGGCCGATCACGGTCTGTACGCCTGGGGCGGGGACCTGAAGCACGCCAGGCACATCACGGAGTGCGTGGAGTGGCTGCTCTCCTACGCGCTAGCCATCGCTTGACGTGTCGTCGTCCTGCCGGGGGGCGTCGCGCTCCGCCTTGAGCTCCTCGGCGAGCTGCCGGGTCCAGGCCAGGCGCTCCTCCTCCGGCAGGTCGAAATAGCCCTCCGGCAGCGCCGAGTGGACCTTCTTACGTCTCCAGAAAGCCACCGTCGCCTCCCGTCTGAATGTAGTCGCGGGTTCTCACATCGTAGATGGCGATCTGGTCGGTCTCCGTGGCCAGCTTGATCGCCCCTCTCTTCCTGGGGAGGTTCATGGACGGTTCGAGCCACATCTTCCCGTCCTCGATCCAGCACCCCAGATAGATGTTCTTGCGGCTCTCGAAGACGTCGCGGTTGTCGCGCAGGTACTTGTCAATGGCCCGCGCCGCGACGTCCGGATCGTCGAGGATGCTCTCGGGGAACTGGGCGGTACGCCCGGTCGTGGCCACCATGTAACCCCTGGCGGGCGGGCGGCCGGTGGCCGGTGACCAGGAAAAGCCGCCGCTGCGCCGGGCGTCCCTGATCAGCCCGCCGAGCGGCACCGGCTTGGCGCCGCGGAAGAACCTGGCGGCCCGGCGGGCGATGAAACCGGCCGCGCCCGCGGGGACCCTACGCAACCAGCACCCGCGACGCCTGGTTCACGGCGAGGTTCAGCAGCAGGCCGGTGAGCCGCTTGGCCGCCGGGATCGTCAGCAGCGAGGCGCCGGAGGTGGCCGCCGCCATGGCGACCGCCAGGCGGATCCTGACCAGCAGCGCGACGAGCTGTACGAAGAAGGCGATCTTGAGAGCGAGCACGAGCGCGGCGCAGACCACCAGGCAGACGCCGACGACCCGGGCGCCGGTCACGCCTTCGGCGACCACCGTGCGCGGGGCGTCCTCGCGCCTCCACGCGGTCAGGAACGCGTCGATCGCCTCACCCGCGTTGCCGCGCCGTACGGCCTCGGTGACGGCGTCCGCCTGCCCGGTGGCGACGCCGAGCCGGGCGCCGAAGCCGATCCAGGCGGTGGACAACCGGTGCAGCGACTCCTCGTCCACCTCCGGCCACAGGTAGCCGAGCTCGTTGAGCAGGGCCGCGAGTTCGGCCGGCAGCCTCACGCCCACGTGCCGCTCCTGATCGCCAGGATCGAGTCCTGCTCGGCGGCCTCGTAGGCGGCGGCCATCGAGACCAGCCCTTCGCCGTGCTCGCCCAGCGCGGTGACCGCCGACTCGACGGACTCGGCCGCGATCTCGTGGATGGCGGCACAGGCTGCGGAGATCATGGCGCTGATGTCATCGTTCTGCGGAAGGGAACCCACAGCGGAGACGGCGGCGAGCAGCTCATCGAAAGCGGCACGCACCTCGATGGCGACCTCGCCCACGTCCGTTCCCGCGCCCTCCAGAACGGTCTTGCGGATTTCCATGCGCTATTCCTCGATTCTCTTGTCGAGCTGCCGGAGAACATCGCCGATGGCGTCGGCGAAAACGCCGAACCGGTCGGCCGAGAACTGCTGAAGCTCGTGCAACTCCGCCGACAGCGCCGCCAGATTCGGGACGGCCTGGCCACCGGCGGCCGCGGACACGCCGTCCAGCGCCTCGTTCACCGTGCGCAAGACCAATTCGGCCAGGTCGCCGGAGTCCAGCCGCCGGGCTCGTGGATTCAGCCGCAGCGACTGCAGGCGAGGGCCCTCGCCCGTCAGGACCGCCGTCGCACGGACCGTCCCTTCGGGGTCCGCTGCCTCGTGCCGGACGTCGGGCAGGGCGGGCGGTTCAGTCTGGGCGGCCTCCACGGCTCGTCTGGCGGCCTCGATGAGCCGGTCGAAGTCGTCGGCACCGAGGTCGCCTATCATCTGCCTGCCTCCGCCATGATCTGTCCCACCTGGTCGAACAGGAGTTTCGGCTCGCCCTGCCGCGTCTCCCCGGTGAGCAGCAACCTGGCCGCCGCCAGGACGGCCCGGATGGCGCGCTCGCGCCGCTGCTCCGGCAGGGTCTCGATGTCGCTGACAGAGGAGAAGCCGATCACCCGCCGGGCCGCCTTGGCCGCGGCGAACGGCACGGCGTCCGCGTAGACCTCGGCCAGGTAGCTCTCCAGGTCGATGACGCGGGGGTCGGCCCGGTCCGGCCACAGGGCGGCGAACTCGTCGGCGAACCCCTGCCAGGTCTCGACCGCCTGCGCCAGCACCCACGCCGCGTGCGCGTCCTCGCCCAGGACGAGCGCGCGGGCGGCGGCCAGCACGTAATTGCCCCACAGCGCGCCGATGTCGAAGCCGACCGGGCCGTAGAAGGCGAACTCGACGTCGAAGGCCTTGGCCGAGTGGGGTTCGTCGCGGACCAGGACGGAGCCGGTGTGGAGGTCGCCGTGGATCAGCGCCTCGGCGTGCGTCATGAACGCGAGCTTAGCCGCCCCGATGGCCGCCCGCACGACGGGATCGCCAGCGTAGGCGGCCACGTCCGCCTCGTTGGCGGGCAGGATCCGGTTGTGCTCGTGGAAGATGTACGGCTCGGTGAACACGAGATCCTCGGTGATCTCGCACAGCTCCGGGTTGGCGGCGGTGGCCAGCGCCGATTTGTGTCCCTTGGCGCCGAGCCCGAACACGGAGGTGCCGAACGCTACCTTGGCGACATACCGCCCGAGGTCCTCGGCCACGCCCTCGTGCCGCAGCCCCTCGTTGAGCGCGCCCCGCCAGACCCGGTGGTCGGACAGGTCCTCGATGGCGATGACGTGCCGCTCGTCGTCGGTGTCGTAGATCCCCGGCACGAGGCCGGGAGCGAGCTGGTTGTGCACGCGCAGCGCGCGTGCCTCGATGCCGTTGCGTTCTGGGGTGATGGGCCAGGTGGGGTCCACCCGCACGTACGGCAGCGCCTGCTTGAGCACAAGCCCGCCGCCGTCGGCCTCGGCCACGAAGACCAGGTTGAGGTTGCCATCGCCCACCTCCCGCACCCGCGAGACCGCACCGAAGCGGGCGAGCGCGGGCCGCGTGGCGACGTAGCCGGGCACCGTGTCAACGGTGAGGAGCTCGTAGCTCACCTGATCCTCCTGAGCGTGTAACTGGTCACCAGCGCGCCGACGAGCAGCGCGCCCTGGACGAACGTCTGCGCGTAGTAGGGGGCGTTCAGCATGGTCAGGCCGTTGATCATGACACCGATGAACAGCGCGCCCACCACCGTGCCCAGCGCGTTGGGGCGGTTGGCCCCGAGCACGGCGAAGCCGATGAGCGCCGCGGCCACCGACTGCAGCAGGTACGGGTCCCCGGCGCCCACATCGCCCCTGCCGAGCCGGGCAGACAGCAGGATCCCGGCGATCGCCGCGCACACCCCCGACACCGCGTACGCCAGGGCGCGGTAGCGGGCCACGCGGATGCCCGCCAAGCGGGCCGCCTCGGCGTTGCCGCCGATCGCGTACAGCGCCCGGCCCCAGCGGGTGTGGTTGAGCAGCACGTACACGGCAGCGGCGATCAGGGCGAACATCACCACCGGGACCGGCACGGAGGCGATCGTGCCGCCGCCCAGCCAGGCGAAGCCCTCGGTGTAGCGGCCGAGGGCGGGCGCGCCGTCCACCGTCATGCCCGGCGCGATCGACTGGCCGCCCGTGACGATCAGCGCCAGGCCTTGGAACAGGAACAGCGTGCCCAGCGTCGCGACCAGGTCGGGCACCTTGGCGACGACGGTGAGCAGCACGTTGACCCCGGCGACGAGCAGGCCGGTGAGCAGCCCGGCCACGATCGCGGTGCCGCCGGTCAGGTTGAACCTGACCATGGTCAACGCGGTCACCATGACCACCGCGCCGACGCAGGCGCCCGCCGACAGGTCGAACCCGCCGGTCGTCATGGAGACGGTGACGCCGAGCGCGACGATCCCGACCACGGCCACGGACTGCAGCACGACCAAGGCGTTGGGGTAGGTCGCGAACGCGGGCCGCAGCAGGGAGAACAGGACGATCATGAGGGCCAGCACGCCCAGCAGGCCATAGCGGTAGGCCACGGCGGCAGCCCGGGACACGACGCGGCGGGACGATATGCTGCGGCTCGCGGCTCGCGCGGTGGCGATCATTCCCGGCCTCCCGGCCCGAACAGGGAAGTGGCCGCAGCGCTCACTTCAGTGCCCGACATGAGAGCGGCCAGGCGGTCCGGCGTCACGTCGGCGATCGCCAGCTCACCCACCAGGTCGCCCTCGTGCAGCACGAGCACCCTGTCCACCAGGTCGTACAGCTCCTGCGGATCGGAGGAGGCCACGACGACGGCCGACTCCCGTGCGCGTTCCCTGATCACCCGGCCGATGTCCACCCGCGCGGCCAGGTCCACACCTCGGAACGGCTCGTCGAGCACCAGCAGCCGCGGCTCCCCCGCCAGCCAGCGGCCGACCACCACCTTCTGCTGGTTGCCGCCGGACAGCGCCTCGATGGGCGCCTCCTGCCCAGGACCTCGCACCCCGAACAGGCCGATGACGTGCCGGGCGGCGGCGGACTCCGAGCGGCGCGCCAGCAGTCCCGAGCGGGTGTGCCGGCGCAGCCACGGCAACGTGACGTGCGCGCGTACCGACCATCCGGGCACCATGGCCTGCGCCGCCCGTTCCTCGGGCGCGAACGCCACCCCCGCCGCGATCGCGTCGCGGGGATCCTTCGGCTTGTACGGCACACCGTCGAGGGACAGCTCCCCCGACACCAGCGGCCGGGCACCGCCGAGCTGCTCGAGCAGCTCAGTCTTCCCGGCCCCGGCCAGCCCGGTCACGCCCAGCAGCTCCCCGGCGCGAACCCGGAAGCCGAACGCGTGCCCGCCCGGCAGCGCCCGCACCCCGCCGGCGAGGAGCACGTCCCGCCCCGCATCCGCACCGGCCTCCCGCGCAACGGCAGCGCGGCGAGCGGGCGCATCGGCCGCCGAGCCCAGCATGGCGCCCACGATCGCCGCCCGATCGAGCGGCGCGGCGAACGTGGCGACCAGTTCACCGTCCCTGAGGACCACCACCCGATCGCACAGCGCCTCGATCTCCGACAGCCGATGCGACACGTACAGCACCGACACGCCCGCGGCCGCCGCCTCCCGCACCCGGGCGGCGAGCGCGCCCGCCTCAACCTCCGACAGCGTGGAGGTGGGCTCGTCGAGGATCAGCAGCCGGGCGTGGCGAGCCAGGGCGCGGGCGATGACGATCTGCTGCCGGGCGCTCGCCGGCAGACTCTCCACCGGCGCGTCCATGGACAAGCCGAGCCCGGGAGCGGCGGCGGACGCGGCGGCTCGGATCCGGGCACGGGTCTGGAACCACCCCCGCCGGCCGCGTGTCGCCAGCGCGTCGAGCGTGAGGTTCTCCGCCACGGTGGCGCCGAAGACCACGCCGTCGTCGATGTTCTGGTGCACGGTCTGCACCCCGGCCGCCTGCGCGTCCAGCGGGCCGCCGAACGACAGGGGACTCCCCTCGTATGACAGCGTCCCGGAGCTGGGCGCGGTCGCCCCGGAGAGGATTTTGATGAGCGTGGACTTGCCGGCCCCGTTGGTGCCGATGAGCCCCACGATCTCGCCCGGCCGAAGGTCGAGGGTGACCGAGGACAGGGCCGTGGTGGCGCCGTACACCTTGGAGACGGACGTGACCGCGAAGGTCACGGCGCCGCCCACGGCACGCGCGCCACGTCGGGCGTGGTCAAGCCGGGGAAGGCTCGAGTCAGTTGCTCGACGCCGGTGATGCCGGCGTCCCGCAGCCCCTTCTGCGTGATCAGCGACGGCGGCACCGTGAGCGCCCGGCCCACCTGCTCACCCGCAACCAGGAGGGCGGCCGCCCGTACCGCGACCCGGCCCACGTTGGCGGGATCGGTGGCCGAGGTGGCGACCCACGGGCTGTTCGGCTCGGTCATGACGCCGATGTCAGCGGTGGACACGTCCGCACCATAGATTTTGACCTTGCCCGCCAAGCCGAGCTCCTTGACCGCCAGGGCGGCGCCCTTGGCGAACTCGTCGTACGGCGCGAAGATCGCCTTGACGCCCGGATGGGCCTGGAGCGCCGCCTTGGCCTGGTCGGCCACAGCCGAGGCGGTCGAGCTGTTGACCACACCGATCTGCGCCACCTGTTTGATTGCCGGGTTGTCCTTCTTGAACTGCTCCCAGGTCTCGTTGCGCCGGTCCAGCGGCGCGAAGCCGGCCACGTAGACGTAGACGACCTCGCCGGAGCCGCCCGTTTCCGCCTTCAGCGCGCCCAGCGCCTGCTCAGCGATCTGGTGATCGTCCTGGCTCAAGGTGACGGCCTCTGCGGTGCCGGGATCGACGTCGAACGCGACGAGCGGGATCTTCGCGGCCACCGCCTTCTTGATGGCGGGCTGCACCGTCTGGGCGAACCCGTGGTCGACGATGATCGCGTCGGCCTTTCCGGTGACGGCCTGCTCCAGGTTGAGCGCCTGTTTGTCGTTGTTGCCGTCGCCGCTGGAGATCTCCAGTTTCACGTTGAGCGCCTTGGCCTCGGCTTGGGCACCGGCGAGCCACTGCTCGAAATAGTCGCCGGAAGACAACTGGCGGACCAGGGAGATCCTGACGTCGCCCGAGGCGAACTTGGGGGGCACGGCAGCCGTCGGGCTCGCCGCGGCAAGCGACGGCGAGGGCGGTGGAGCGGATGGGGCGGCGGGCGTGCCCTGAGAGCAACCGGCCAGGGCGAGGAGAGCCGCGACGCCCACGAGTCTTGCGAGGTTCACACAGCGGACTATATCCCA
Organism: Nonomuraea sp. NPDC049480; assembly: GCF_044465905.1. Taxonomy (NCBI): domain Bacteria; kingdom Bacillati; phylum Actinomycetota; class Actinomycetes; order Streptosporangiales; family Streptosporangiaceae; genus Nonomuraea; species Nonomuraea sp. NPDC049480. The sequence continues at coordinate 132,747 of NZ_JBITMD010000003.1, read as the reverse complement.
CTATTCATGCATGTATTGTAGGCTTTATGGTCATGACGTACCTGACCGTTTACACCGACGGCGAGCAGCCGGAGACGCTGCTGGCGACCGAGGACGCCGCGGAGATCGCGGCGACACTGAAGGAGATCGACGTCGTCCTGCGGCACTGGGCGGTCGTCGAAGACCTGCCGGAGGACGCCGGCCAGGAGGAGATCCTGGCGGCCTACCGGCAGGAGGTGGACCGCGTCATCGCCGAGGAGGGCTACACGTTCGTCGACGTCGCCCGACTCCACCCCGACGACAGCCCCGACTGGCCGGAGCGTGCCGCGGCGGCCAGGAAGAAGTTCCTGAACGAGCACACGCACGACGACGACGAGGTGCGCTACTTCGTCGCCGGCTCCGGCATCTTCTACCTGCACGTGAACGGCAAGGTGCACGCGGTGCTGTGCGAGGCCGGCGACCTGCTGAGCGTGCCCGAGAACACCACGCACTGGTTCGACATGGGCACGCGGCCCGACTTCACCGCCATCCGTTTCTTCCACGACGACGACGGCTGGATCGGCGACTTCACCGGCGACCCCATCGCCGAGCGCATCCCGGACTTCGACACGATCACGTCCACCCGTGCCGCCAGGACGGCCCGTCGCCCAGCCGAGCCGCGCCGAGCCAGTCCAGCTTGCGGCAGATCGTGATCCGCAACGTCGACGACTGACGCGGGATGCGGTAGGTGAGCACTACCCCCTGCCCAAAGCCCGGCACGTACGACCTCATGCCGAGGCCTGCTCCTCCTCGGCGGTCCGGACGCGCAGCTCGGTCTCGATCGCCTCGACGGACTCGGCGGCCTTGTCGCGGCGGTATTCGCGCACGGAGTAGGCGATGGCACCGGCCCAGATCAGGGCGATGGCGAGGTAGGCGACGGTCTGGACGGCGCCGGAGGCCTCGATCCAGTCGCTGCGCAGCAGGGTGCGGATGTTGGTCAGGACGATCACGCCGCCCACGGCCGAGCCGAGGATGCGCGGCGGGATGTGACGCACCAGCCAGGCCGCGATCGGCGCGGCGATGACGCCGCCGAGCAGCAGGACGGCGACCCAGGCGAAGTCGATGTTCTCCGAGCCGATGCCGACGAAGAAGCCGATGCTGGCGGCGATGGCGACGAGGAATTCGCTGGCGTCGACGGAGCCGATCACCTTGCGGGGTGCCAGCCGGCCGCTGGCCAGGATGGCGGGGGTGCCGACCGGGCCCCAGCCGCCACCGCCGGTGGCGTCGACGAAGCCGCCCAGCAGGCCGAGCGGGGCCAGGAAGCGCTTGCGCAGCGGCTTGCCCAGGTTGCCGCGCGGCAGCCCGAAGGCGGTGAAGCGGATGAGGATGTAGACGCCGAGTGTCAGCAGGATGATCGACATGACCGGGGCGGCGATCTCGGTGGACAGGCTGGACAGGAACGTCGCGCCGGCGAAGGCGCCGAGCGCGCCGGGGATGCCGATCCTGGCGACGACTTTCCAGTCGACGTTGCCGAAGCGCCAGTGGGAGATGCCCGAGGCGAGCGTGGTGCCGATCTCGGCCAGGTGCACGGTGGCCGAGGCGGCGGCCGCGTTGGTGCCGACGGCCAGCAGCAGCGTGCTGGAGGTGACGCCGTAGGCCATGCCCAGGCTGCCGTCGACGAGCTGGGCCGCGAAACCGACGAGCCCGAGCAGGATGAGCGCTCGCACGATCTCCCCTTTCTCTACTTAATAAGTAGGAATAATCATTTACGAGTCTCATGGTTTCGTCAAGTCACCCCCTGGGATCGGATAAACCCATACTTCCTACATAATTTGTTGACTATGCGACCCCATACTCGATCTACCTTGGGGAACGTGACGACCACGGATCGGTCAGATACGGCGATTGACGCCTCGGACGCTCGGTCGCGTCCCGCCGGTATGGCGACCGACGGAACGTCGGAAGGCGGCAGGCGTGGTGTGCACCATCGTGTGGAAGCGCCTGCGCAGGTTGGCGGCCGAGGACAGGCCGACCCGGGTCGCGATCGTCTCCACAGGGAGGTCTGTTTCTTCCAGAAGGGTTCGGGCCGCCATGATGCGCTGCTGGAGTAGCCATCGGCCGGGGGCGATGCCGAGCTGGTCGGCGAACCTGCGGGCGAGCGTGCGCGGGGAGATCTTGGCCTGCGCGGCGAGGTCGTCGATGGTGAGCGGTTCGTGCAGCCTCTCGATGGCCCAGTCCAGGATGGCAGCCAGGGACTCCGGCGGGTGGGCGGTGAGGGCAGGGGCGGCATACTGCAGCTGCCCGCCCTCGCGATGCGGCGGCGGCCATCCGCCAGTGGGTGGTCGCCCTACGGTGATCCAGCAGTCCCGCCTCCGCCAGAAGGAAGGCACCGGAACAGATCGCGACGATGCGGGCGCCCAGAAGGTGGTGCCGGACCTGGAGACGGCCCTGCGCCGGATCCGCTCGTACAGCCTGCCGCGCGAGCACCTCCGCCTCCAGGAGTTCGGCCAATCGTCGTTCATCGGCAAGGTCCTCATCGTGGAGAGGGAGGCCCTGCCGGAACGGGCCACGGTGGTGCTGGTACGCGAGCCGATCGGTTTCTAGCCCTCAGGAACGCAGCACCCTGTCCATGACCGGCGCAGAACCAGTACAGGAAGCAGCCGGTCATGGGGCCGGGCCGCCGCGGGAGCAGGGCGGAGCCGGCGGTTCGGCCCGGTGCAGGGCGATGTACGGCTCGGCCTGGCCGCAGTAGCGGACTCACTCGAACGCGAATTGGCCCAGGTACCGGGCATGCCCTACGACGACGTGATGCTGTCGGCGTTCATTCCGCTGGCCTACACGATCGGCACCGACTTCAAACCCGCCCGCCGCATCCCACGCGAGGAGGTTCTGCACTGGGAACGCTGGTGAGTGCGATGCCAGAACTCTGATCGACCCAATACCGCAACACGACCCTGTTCCAACTCGGCGACAGACTCCTCGCCGAGCCGGGGCCGGACGCGCTGGGCACCTGGGTACGGGCGGCCTCCGAGCACGCCGCCGTCTACAGCGGCCTGGCCGCCATGCTCGCCGCTGGTCTGGACGACGAGGCATCGGAGTTGCACGCCTCCTGCTTGCGCATGGCTGAAATCGGCGAACGCCTCGTCGCGCGGGCCCGCGAATCGGGTGCCGTCCGCTCAGACGCGTCGGGCGCGGACGTCACCGCGCTCACCACCGCCGCCGCCTCGCTCCACGAACATCTATCCGCCGCCGACGCCGACCGCCTCATCACCCTCACTCTCGACGGCCTCGCCCGCAGATAGCCCCCCTCGACATCTCAGTGCGACCATTCCCCGCTATCTTGGGTCGGAATACAGGGCTAAGGAGGGACACGCATGCCGCTGGCCTCGCAACCGCTGCGCAAGCTGGGCTTCTTGACCATCGGGCTGTTCGACGAGGCCGATCCGCGCCGGGGCCACGAGACGACGCTCGAAATCATCGAACTGGGCGAGCAACTGGGCTTCGACAGCGCGTGGGTGCGGCACCGCCACCTGCAGTACGGCGTCTCCTCCCCGGTCGCCGTCCTCGCGGCGGCCACCCAGCGCACCAGCCGCATCGAGCTGGGCACGGCGGTCATCCCCTTGGGCTGGGAGAACCCGCTGCGGCTGGCCGAAGACCTGGCGACAGTGGACATCCTGTCCGGGGGCCGCCTCAATCCGGGCCTTAGCATCGGCCCGCCCATGCACTACGACCGGGTCAAGGACGCGCTCTACCCCGACACCGGCGACGTCGAGGACTTCAGCTACGAACGCGTGCGACGGCTGCTGGGCTTCGTACGCGGCCAGCCGGCCACCGACTTCCGCGGGGTCGAGGGCTTCGAGGTCTTCTCCGACCGGGTCCAGCCCCACTCCCCCGGCCTCGGCAGCCGCATGTGGTATGGCGGCGGCAGCCTGCGCTCGGCCCGGTGGGCGGGCGAGCACGCCATGAACCTCCTGACCAGCAGCGTCGTGAAGGCGGAGGAGTCGGAGGATTTCGCCGAGATCCAGCTCTCCCACGTACGGGAGTTCCGCGCCCACCACCCCGACGGCGACCGCGCCCGCGTCTCCCAGGGCCTGGTGGTCATCCCCACCGACACAGCTTCGTCCGAGCAGCGGGCCAAGTACAAGGAGTACGCCGACAAGCGCACGCCCCGAACCGCCGCCCCCCAGGGACCGGCACGGATGATGTTCGCGCCCGATCTCGTCGGCAGCTCCGCCGAGATCGCCGAGCGGCTCTACGACCATGCCGCCTTCCGGGAGATCCACGAGGTTGCCTTCGCGCTGCCCTTCACGTTCGATCACGAGGACTACGTACAGATCCTCACCGACATCGCCACCAAGCTCGGTCCCTCACTCGGCTGGCGGCCCCGGCACCAATAGACGCCGCTGGTAGACCTTGTCCGCGTCACGGGCCGCCGCAGGACGCCTCCCGAGCGCGACGATCAACGTGGGGACGACGACCATGGCCATGGCCAGGAAAGGGCCATGAGACGTCAGCAGCCCCGCATCGCGGCGCGGGTCTGCAGCGGACATGGGAGGGACCGGCAGGGGTTGGGCGGCGGCTTGCGCGCAGGCCACCGACGGAAGCAGCGGTGATCCGATCCCGGTCAGACTTTGATCACTCGGAGGCCGGACCCACACAGCACCAGGAGATCCTCCGGATCCGAGGTGAGGATGGTGATGGGTGTCGGCGAAGCGAGGGCTGTGGCGGCCACGATCGCGTCGAGCGCGTACTTGTGCCCGTGCAGTCCGGCCGCGGCGAGGAGCTTACTGGCATGGCGGGCGATGGCTTCCGTCGGCGGAATCACGTTGACGCGTGAGACGACGTAGTCGAACCGGGCCTGGTTCACCCGAGGATCGCGTGCTTCCACGAGCGTGACAGAACTGGCGACGACGCGGATGTCCTCCGCCTCGGCCGCGGCCAGCCATTCGGTGAGCTCAGGATCGCGTCGTACGAGGTTGGACAGCCCTTCACAGTCCAGGACAAGAGTCCCGCTCATGCGGCGTCGGCCGAGTCCGCACCGTCCGCCCGCAGGACCGCCCGCTTGGCTTCGACCGATGACGGATCGACCGGTCCGTGCTCGGCCTCGGCGTCCTCGATCAGTTCACGCAGCCGATCCCGCTCCAGCTGCCGCTGGATGAGCGCCTCAACGTATGCGGATATACCACGCTTTCCGACGCGCTCCTTGAGCGCCGCGATCGTACCTTCATGGAGTGAGACGGATACCGGCCGGGTGGGGCCTTCACCAGGGACGGGAACAGCATCCATGCAGCCAGTCTAACAAATCGATTGTTATTCGGGCGGTGGCGTTGGCACCCATGCGTCACCCAGAACTGCCGACTATGGTTCGACCTGCTGGGAGCGGCCTGCCTGGCAGGCCGCGTGCGCGGAGGAGCAGCTGCGACGAGGCATGGTGGGCGCGTCCAGGGATCGACCAGGCCGCCGAGGTCGATGATCATCCTGCTCGTCAGACCAGCGGTGCTCCCGCTCGGGTCCGGACCAGCGTTCCGCTGACGGGCTGCGGGTTGCGGATCAGGTTGAGTATCGGGCAGACCCGCTCGACCTCGGCGTGCAGGTTCGCCAGTTCCTTGTCGGAGGCGGGCGAGTCGATCAGCACGTTGTAGCGGAAGTTGTGCGGGTACACGGGAATGTCGCCGTCACCCGGTTGCTGGGCTCGGGGGTCGTATTCGGCGCGCACGTCCACCTCCAGCGCGTCGATCGGCACCGCCAGCTCGGCCGCCTTGATCAGAAAGATGTGCGTGACGCAGCTGCCCAGGACGCCGGCCTGCAGTTCGGGCGAGGTGGGGCCGAGGTCGTAACCGGCGAAGTCGGGGCCGCTGTCGCTGACGATCTGGAAGTCCCTGATCCTGATGCGCCGGATCCCGCTGCGGCCCTCGGCGGTGACATGGGCGTGCAACGGGACCGGCCCGGCGGCAGGCGCCTCCCGGCGGGCCAGCAGGGCCGTGCGCTTGTGTGACAGGTACTCGCGAAGGGTGCTCATGGTCTTCTCTTCTGGTCAGCGCAGGGTCACGTGGCCGAGCGGGGTGTCGATGACGGCCAACAGCGCCGTCTCGCGTTCTTGTGAGATGTCGAGCCGGACGCCGAGGGCGGCCAGGTCGCGCCGCAGCACGTCGGGGTCGGGGTGCACGGCGGAGAAGGAGGTCAGGCTCACCAGGGGCAGGTCCGAGGAGGCGGGGTGGGGTGTGTCGCCCCAGTCGATGAGGAACGGCACCGGCCTGACCGCCGCCGGATCCTCGCGCCGGGTGAGCCGCCACTCCAGCAGTACGCCCGCCGGGGTGCGCCGGGACAGGGGCTGCACGTCGCCGGGGTCGTAGCCCTGCTCGCGGGACTGCCGCACCGCCTTGTCGATGTCCCCGGGGCGCACGGCCCAGGCCACGAGCCGCGGCGCGGTCAGGGTCTCCAGGCCGAACGCCCGGGGCCGTGCGGACGCCTCCGGGTCCGGGCCGATGATCTCCAGGTAGGAGGTGGGGCCGAAGCGGACGAGGTGGTTCGCGGTGCCTCCGGGGTGTCTGCCGCCGGGCACAGGGCGGATCCCGGTGCGTTCGGCGAACTCGGCGACCCCCGCCGCGAGGTCGGGCACCGCGTAGACAAGGTGGTCGAGCTGGGGTTCCGTCACTGGCCGGCCTCCTGGGTGGGCTCGCCGAGCGAGAGCATGAGCCGGTTGGCCCAGTTGAAGAACGCGGCGGCGTGGATGGTGTCGCTGATGGCCAGGTCATCGAGCCCCGCGGCACGGAGCGCGGCGACGTGCTCCGGACCGAACTCGGCCGGAGTGGCGGCGAGCGCCACCGAGGCGTCGATGACGGCCCGCCAGGTGCCCTCCTGCGGCGCACCGACGCCCTCGTCCAGCAGGCGCTGCACGTCGTCGGGGCGTTTGGAGTAGTGGCCGGCGAAGCGGGCGTGCACGGACGCGCAGAACACGCAGCCGTTGCGGCGCGAGGTCGCGGTGGCGGCCAGCTCGCGCTCGGCGCGCGGCAGCCCGCCGTCGGGGTTGTAGAAGATGTCCACGTCGGTCTTCGTGCGGGCGTGCAGGACATCCGGGTCGCGGGCGAGCAGCAGGAAGTACGGGGAGGCGGCGCGCGCCTTGTCGACCAGCGCCTCGTAGTGCTCGTCGGTCAGCTCGTCGGCCGTCAGGGGCGGAAGCCAAGGCTCCCAGCCGAGTTGGTCCTGGGTGAATCCGGTCATGAGGCCGATCCCTTCCGCAGCAGCCGCAGCCCGGCCACCACGCGTATCTGAAAGGTGAGGAAGGCGACGAGCTGCGACAGCGTCACGATGGCCGTGGCGCTCCAGCCCGCTCGAGCCAGGGCGTCCAGATCGTCCTCGCGAGCCTCGCGCGGCCGGAACACGAGCAGGTGGGCGTGCTCGAACGCGGCGGCGAGCCGGACGCCCAGGTCGGCGGGGTTCCGCGCCCGGTAGCGCAGTCCCTCGTCGCTCTCCTTCGCCAGCGGGCCGCCGTCCGGGTAGGCCCCGTAGGGACCGATGGTGATGCCCGCCTCGATCCCGGACTCCACGGCCTTGAGCAGGCCGGGCGAGAGCTCGGCCAGCCGGTCGGCGTAGAAGGAGGCGATCTCGGCGTCCTGGTGCAGCCCGGCCACGAAGGCCGCGATCGCGTCCCGCTCGACGAGCGTGACCTCTCTGTCGTCGTCCGGGGTGAAGAGCGCGTCGAAGCTGCGCTGGGCGTGCTCACGCGCGCCCGGCCGCCGGGCGCGCAGCCGGTCGAGCGGAGAGCCGGGTGTTATCCCGGCCAGGTGGTCGATGACATCGTTGATCATTTGGTGCTCAGTTCTGTGGAGGGGAGCCAGCCGAGCGCGGGCGCGACCTCGGTCGCCAGCAGCTCGATCGAGCGGAGGACGAGCGGGTGCGGCGGGTCGACCGAGTGCACCTGGAAGACCAGGTCGGTGACCCGGTCGAGAGTCGGGTCGGCTTGGAGGCTTTCGATGACGTCCTCCGGGGTGCCCAGGTGAACGTCGAAGGCTGCGATGCGGCTGTCGAGATCGCCCTCGGGCAGCTCGAAGGGCAACCTGCCCCGGCCGAGGCCGAGCTCGGCGTAGCGCAGCGCCTCGGCCCGGCTGTCGGCGACGAACGCGGTGCGCGAGGCCACGATGCGCGGCCCGACGCCGGACGGCAGGTTCTCGTGGTAGGCGTCGACGATCGGCAGCTGGATGTCGGCCAGCGTCGCCTGCGGGTTCTCGGCGGGCCGCGGCTGGGTGCGGGACAGCATCAACCCGTGGCCCGCCCTCCCCGCCCGAGCCCCGCCCGCGACCGAGAACGTGGCTTCCCACACGGCGTCGAGGAGCCTGGGCGCGGGCGGGTAGAGCCGGTTGCCGCCGCCGAGGTCCTCCCCCGACCAGGCGCGGCGCAGCAGCCACAGGTGCTCGGCGTAGAGAGCCGCGCGGTCGGCGCTGTCGTGCCCGAACGGCGCGAACGACGACGGCGTGCCCCCGCCGCCCACGCCCACCTCCAGCCGGCCGCCGGTCAGCAGGTCCAGCACGGCCGTGTCCTCGGCCACCCGCACCGGATGCTCCAGCGGCAGCGTGATGATGCCGGTGCCGAGCCGGATGCGACCGGTCCGCGCGGCGACGTGGGCCAGGAACACCAGCGGCGCGGGCAGGCCGCCCTCCTCGCCGTCGAAGTGGTGCTGCGCCACCCACGCCGTGTCGAACCCGTACGCCTGCGCGTGCTCGATCTGCTCGGCGGCCAGCCGGTACCGCTCCCCCGGCGGCACGTCGTCGAGGAGCCGGGTGAAGAAGCCGAGCCTCATCGCACCCGCTCCGGGATCGCGGCCAGCAACTCGCGGGTGTAGTCGTGCCGGGGCTCGGTGAAGACCTGCCGGGTGGTTCCGGTTTCCACGATGCGTCCTTTGCTCATGACGGAGACGGTGTGCGAGATCTGGCGTACCACGGCCAGATCGTGCGAGATGAACAGATAGGTGAGCCCCAGGTCGCGCTGGAGCCGTTCGAGAAGGTCGAGGATCTGCGCCTGCACGGTGACGTCGAGGGCCGAGACCGCCTCGTCGAGCACGATCACCTCTGGGTCGGCGGCCAGCGCGCGGGCGATGGCCACCCGCTGCCGCTGCCCGCCGGACAGCTCCCGCGGTCGGCGCGCCAGCACGTCCTCCGGCAGCGCCACCCGCTCCAGCAGGTCGGCGACCCGGGCGCGGCGACTGGCCCGGTCGCCGAGGTTGAAGTTACGCAGCGGCTCCTCCACGATCTTCCCGATGGACTGGCGCGGGTCGAGCGACCCGTACGGGTTCTGGTAGACGAGTTGCACGTGCCGGCGGAAGCGCCGATCGTCCGGCGCCCCGGCGATGGTCACCGTTCCCGAGGTGGGCGTCGCGAACCGCACGACCATCCTGGCCGTGGTGGTCTTGCCGGAGCCGGACTCGCCCACCAGCGCGTGCGTGGTGCCGCGCGCCACCTCGAAGGAGACCCCGTCCACGGCACGGAACGGGCGCCGCCCCACGCGAAACTCCTTGACCAGGTCGCGGACCACGATCGCGGGCCCCGTCGCCGGCCGGGCCTCGGGAGGCTCGCCGGGAGAGTCCAGGAACGGCCGCGCCGACAGGGCGGGAGCGTCGTTCAGCAGCCGCTTGGTGTAGTCCGCCTCGGGGGCGGCCAGCACGGCGGCGGTCGGCCCCTGCTCCACGATGCGGCCGTCCTTCATCACCACGAGGCGGTCCGACCGGCTCGCGGCCAGGCCGAGGTCGTGGGTGACCAGCAGCACGGCGGTGCCGTACTCGGTGCGGAGGTCGTCGAGGAGATCGAGGATGCGCCGCTGCACGGTGACGTCCAGTGCGCTGGTGGGCTCGTCGGCGATGATCAGCCGGGGGCGCAGGGCGATCGCGATGGCGATGAGCACGCGCTGGCGCATGCCGCCGGACAACTCGTGCGGGTACCGGCGGGCCTGCATCTCCGGGTCGGGCAGGCCGACGCGGGCGAGCAGATCGAGGACCTGGCGGCGGATCGTCCGGCGGTCGCCATACCGGTGGATGCGCAGGACCTCGCCGATCTGGGCGCCGATGGTCTTGACCGGGTCCAGGGAGTTGGCGGGGTCCTGCGGGATCAGGCCGATCTGCGCGCCGCGGACGGACCGCAGGCGACGCTCGGACCATCCGGCCAGGTCGGCCTCGCCGAATCCGATCCGACCCGCGTCCACGGTGGCGTTGCCGGGCAGCAAGCCGATGATCGCGTGCGCCGTGGTGGACTTGCCCGACCCCGATTCGCCGACGACGGCCACGACCTCCTCCGGCTCGATCGCGAAGGAGACGCCGTCCACCGCGCGCCTGCCGTCGTAGGAGACCGCCAGGTCGCGGATGTCCAGCAGGCTCATGCTCGTTCCTTTCCGATCGAGCGGCTGATGCGGCCGGCGGCGAGCACCACCGCGACCACCACCGCGCCGGGCAGCGTGGTCAGCCACCACGACGTGGCCAGGTAGTTGCGGCCCTCGGAGATGAGCAGCCCCCACTCCGGGGTGGGCGGCTCGGCGCCATACCCGAGGAAGCCGAGCGTCGAGATGGCCAGGATGGCCGCGCCGAACTGCAGGGCGGCCAGCGCGATGACGGGGCCCAGCGAGTTCGGCAGCACGTGCCGCCACAACACGGCCGGGAACGTGCCGCCGCTGCCGAACGCGGCCTCCACGTAGTCGGCGCGCCGGACGTGCCGGGCCCGAGCAGGATGATCACCGTCAGGGCCAGGAGCAGGCCGGGCACCGACAGCAGCACGTCCACGACCCGCATGACCGCCGCGTCGGCGAACCCGCCGGCCGCACCGGCCAGCAGCCCGAGCAACGTGCCCAGCAGCAGGCCCACCGCCACGGCCACGAGCGCCCCCGACAGCGAGTGCACCGAACCGTGCACCACCCGGGCGAACACGTCGCGCCCGACAGCGTCGGTACCGAACAGGTGCTCCGCGCTCGGCCCCTGGAGTTTTTCAGCAGGCACGCCGGCGATCGGGTCGTAGCCGGTGAACACCCCGGGCACGACCGCCCAGAGCAGCGCCAGGCCGAGCACCGCCCACGCGAGAGCCACTCCGCCCTTCACGCCGCCGCCTTGAGCCGCGGGTCGAGGATCGGGAACAGCACGTCCACGATCAGGTTGACCAGCACGAACACGGCTGCGGCGAGCACCACGACCGCGAGCATCACCGGGGTGTCCTGCGCGTTGACGGCCTGCTCGGTCAACCGGCCGATGCCGGCCCGGCCGAAGACGGTCTCGGTCACGACCGAGCCCGCGATCAGCTCGCCGAACGTCAGCCCGGCCACGGTCAGCGTCGGCAGCACGGCGTTGCGGGCCACGTGCCGCCACAGGACCCACCACCGCGTGGCGCCCTTGGCCTCGATCACCGGCACGAACGGCTGCGCGTACACCTGGTCGATGCTCCTGGCGAGCACCTGCGCGATGGGCGCCGAGATCGGCACGGCCAGCGTCAGCACGGGCAGGATGAGCTGCTGCAGCTCGCCGCCGCCGATCACCGGCACCAGCTTCAGCCGGAACGAGAAGACCTGGATCAGCAGGATGCCCAGCCAGAACGCGGGGACCGAGATGAACACCGACGGCACCGACAGCAGCGCGCCCCGCAACCACGAAGTCCGGCTGTAGCTCGCCGCGAAAGCGATCACCACGGCGATCAGCACCGCCAGCAGGAACGCGGCCGAGGCGAGCCGGGCCGTCCCGGGCAGCGCCTCGGCCAGCCGCTCGATCACGGGGGTGCCGGTGTCGATCGAGTAGCCGAGGCCGCCGGTCACGAAGCCGAACAGGGTCCGGAAGTAGTCTCCGATCGGCGAGCCGCCGGCGTAGAAAGCGCGGATCTCGGCGATCTGCTGCGGCGACAGGCCGAGCTCGGGGTTCTGGAACTTGATCAGGATCGAGTCGCCGGGCAGCAACTGCAGGAGCACGTAGCTCGCCGTGAAGGCGGCCCAGAGCACGAGCGCCGCCTGGCCGGTCCTCGACAGGAGGTATCGCGTCACTGCTGCGACTTCCACACCGAGTAGAACCAGGGCCGGGCGACCGCCTCGAAGGCCACGCCCTTGACGTGCGGCGCGGCGCCGTACACCTGGGGCTCCTCGAACAGCGGGATCGCGTAGCCCTGCTCGATCACGTACCGCTGGATCTCGGACACCTTGGCGTTGCGCGCGGCCACGTCGGGCTCGGCGGACTCCTCCTCCAGCAGCCGGTCCAGCTTCTCGTCCTCGTGGAGGATGACGTCGCGGTTCTGGCTGTGGAAGTGACTCTTGATCACGTCCTGGTCGGCGCGGCCGACCATGCCGTGCTGAATCGCGGTCTTCTCGGCGTTCTTGATGTCCACGGCCTGCGTGCCGGCGTCGGCGGGGCGGATCTCCAGCTTCACACCGAGCTTGGCCCACTGCTGGGCGACGAGTTCGAGCGTCTGCTTCGACAGCGGCTGCGGACCGGAGACGAACACGCCGAGCTGCAGCCTCACGCCGTCCTTGGCGCGGATCCCGTCGGCGCCGCGCGCCCAGCCTGCCTTGTCCAGCAGGGCGTTGGCCTGGTCCGGGTCGTAGGCGAGCTCCTTGGACAGGTCGGAATAGCCCTGGGCGAGGTGGCTGAGCACGGAGGTGGCCACCGGATAGCTGCCGGTGAACAGGGTGTCGACGACCTCCTTGGCGTTCGTGCCCGCCTGCAGCGCCCTGCGCACGTCGGCGTCCTTGAGGATGCTGTTCGTGGGCCGCAGGTAGAGGCCGTTGTTCACGCCCCGGGTGGGCTCGGCGTAGATCTGGAAGCCCGCGTCCTTGACGGTTTTCTCGTCGTACGCCTGGACGTAGCGCACCATGTCGGCCTGGCCGGAGGTGAGCGCACCCACCCGCACGTTGTCCTCCGGCGTGACGATGATCTTGATTTCGTCGAGGTACGCGCGGCCCTGGTGCTGCGACGACGGCGGGGCCCAGTTGTAGTCCTTGCGCGCGGCCAGGTCGACCTCCTTGTCGACGATCTGGCTCTTGAGGGTGAAGGGGCCCGAGCCGATGATGTTCTTGAGCTGGCACTGCTGCTCGTACGGCAGGGAGAGCGTCTTCTTGGAGACGAGGCCGGCACCGATCACGGAGGTGCCCTGGAGGAAGCCGGGCGAGGGCTGCTTGAAGTGGAACTTCACCGTCTTGGCGTCGACGACCTCGCTGCGTTCGTAGTTGTTGACGAACTCGGCGACGGGCAGCTTGAGCTTGGGATCGCCCAGGCCGTACACGTCGAAGTTGGCCGCCACGGCGGAGGCGTCGAGCGGGCTGCCGTCGCTGAAGGTCACGCCGTCGCGCAGGTGGAACGTGTACTCGGTGGCGTCCTCGTTGATCTCCCACTTGGTGGCGATCCACGGCTCGATCTTCAGCGTCTCGGGGTTCTGCCAGGTCAGCTTGTCGGTGATCTGGTTGAGGATGCCGCCGTTGGGATAGAAGCCGGCGGCGGGCAGGTAAAGGCAGGTCGGGGGCTGATGCTCCAGATAGGTCAGAGTGCCGCCGTAGGCCGGTTTGTTGCCGTCGCCTGCCGCGGTTCCGGCAGCTCCCCCGCCGCCACAGGCGCCGAGTAGGCCCACGACGGTGAGCATGGCGGCGGTGAGCAACGGCCTGGATGGAGACATGGGGGTACTGCCTTTCATGAACGTTTGTGACCCTAAAGCCACTATAACCTACCTAGATTGTGGAGAATTCCATGCGGGGTACGGCGGCGACCAACGCCTGTGTGTAGGGGTGGCGGGGCCGGGTGAACACCTGCCCGACATCGCCTTCCTCGACGACGCGGCCGTCCTTCATGACGAGCACGCGGTCGGCGACGTGGTGGACGACGCCCAGGTCGTGGGAGATGAACAGCATCGCGGTGCCGTACTCGGCCTGGAGGTCGGCGAGCAGATCAAGGACCTGGGCCTGGATGGAGACGTCGAGCGCGGAGACGGGTTCGTCGCAGACGAGCACGTCGGGCCGGGGGCCGAGGGCGCGGGCGATGGCGACGCGCTGGCGCTGGCCTCCGGACAGCTCACGGGGATGCCGGGCGGCCGTCTCCGGCGGCAGGCCGACGCGGGCGAGCAGGTCGCGTACGCGTTCGCGGCGTTCCGCCCGAGGCAGACGCAGCGGCTCGGCGATCAGGTGGCCGACGGTGTGGCGGGGGTCGAAGGAGTCGAGCGGGTTCTGGGAGATGAGCTGGATTCTGGGGCGGAGCGGGCGGCGGGCGCGTTCGCGCTGGTGGCTCCATGGCCGCTGGTGCAGGGTGACCTGGCCGGTGTCGGGTTCGAGCAGTCCGAGGGCGAGGCGGGCCAGCGTGGTCTTGCCCGAGCCGGACTCGCCGACGACGCCCAAGGTCTCGCCCTGGTCGAGGGCGAAGGAGACGTCGTCCACGACGCGGCGCGGGCCGTAGGAGCGGGTGAGCCCGGCTCCGGCGAGGACTTGGACCGGGGAGACGCGGGCGGGGCGGGTGCGCGGGGTACCGGTGGTGAGGCGGATGCCACGGGAGGCGGCGGACGGGACGGCGGCCAGCAGCGCGCAGGTGTAGTCGTGCGCGGGCGCGGCCAGCACCTCCCGGGCGGGCCCCTCCTCCACGACCTGCCCGTCCTTCATGACCAGGATGCGGTCGGCGATCGAGCCGACGACGGCCAGGTCGTGGCTGATCAGCAGCAAAGCGGTCCCGGCGGCCTTGCGTTCGGCGAGCAGCCGCAGGATCTGAGCCTGGACGGTGACGTCGAGGGCGGTGGTGGGCTCGTCGGCGATGATCAGCTCGGGATCGGCGGCGATGGCGGAGGCGATCAGCGCCCGCTGCCGCAGCCCGCCGGAGAGCTGGTGCGGGTACTGCCCGACCCGGGTCGCCGGATCCGGTATGCCCACCGCGTCGAGCAGCTCCAGCACCCGATCCGTGCGGCGGGCCCGGGGCACGACGTCGTGCACGGCGAGCACCTCGGCGATCTCGGCGCCCACGGTACGCAGCGGGTCCAGCGAGACCAGCGCGTCCTGCAGGACGAGTCCGGCGAACCCGCCGCGCAGTCGCCGCCAGTCGCCGGGGGTGAAGGCGAGGGCGTCCCGGCCGGAGACGCGGAAGGCCGAGGCCCGCACGATCGAGCCGGGTCCGGCCAGGCCGAGCAGGGTCCGTGCCGTGACGCTCTTGCCGGAGCCGGACTCGCCGACGATGGCCACGCACTCGCCGGGCTCGACCGTCAGGGCCACACCGCGTACGACCTCGGTGTGGCCGAAGCTCACGCGCAGGTCCTCCACGGTAACCAGCGAGGTCATGGTGTTCTCCCCTCGAAGCGGCGTTGCAGGCGGCGCCCGACGACGGTCAGGCAGACGACGGTGAGCGTGATCGCCAGGCCCGGGAAGAGTGCCTCCCACCAGGCGACCCGCAGGTAGTTGCGGGCCTCGGAGAGCATCGCGCCCCACTCGGCGGCCGGCGGCTGAGGTCCCATGCCGAGGAAGCTGAGACCGGAGCTGGCGATCACGGCCTGGCCGAGGCCGATGGTGGCCAGCACGGGGATCGGGCCGAGCACGTTGGGCAGCACGTGCCCGGCGACGATCGCCAGGCGGGGACGGCCGAAGGTGAGTGCCTGCTCGACGTAGCCGGAGTGGCGGACGACGAAGGTCTGGGCGCGGATCACACGGGCGTAGTTGGGAATCTGGGCGACGGCGATGGCGAGGATGACATTGCCGGTGCCCGGGCCGGTGATGGCCACGACCAGGAGGGCGAGCAGCAGCTCGGGCAGGGTGGACAGCACGTCGAACGAGCGGGCCAGCGCCTCGTCCAGCCATTTCGGCGACAGCCCGGCGGCCAGTCCGAGCAGCACGCCGGCGGTGACGGCCAGGGCGGTGGCGGCGACGCCGATGCTGATGGAGTGGCGGGCGCCATGGACGACCCTGGCCAGCACGTCGCGGCCGAGGTGGTCGCTGCCGAACCAGTGGGCGCCGCCGGGCGGGGCGAGCGCGTTCAGCGGGTCGGCGGCCAGCGGGTCGGCGTCCGTGACCAGCCCGGGCGCCGCGACGGCCACGGCGAGGAGGGCGAGGAAGGCCACCGGCACCAGCCGGCGCAGGAGGTCCGCCGCGGCAGACCCGCTCGATGCCGACCGGGCGGGCCGGGCCGGGCTCGAGCGGGTGGCGTGCCAAGGGCGCAGGATCTTCCGGGCGGGGCGGGATTCCCCGCGGGTGAGCACGCGCATCGCCCGGGTCACCCTCGTATCCGCGGGTCGATGACGCGGTAGGCCAGGTCGAGCAGCGTGCTGATGGTCACGTACACGACGGCCGACAGCAGCACGACGGCCATCACCACAGGCATGTCCCGGCCGGTCACCGCCTGCATGGCCACCTGGCCGAGCCCGGGCCGCCCGAACAGCACCTCGGTGATCACCGCGCCGCCCAGCAGCGTCCCGGTGAACCACCCGGCCAGCGTCACGGCGGGGATCAGCGCGTGCCGCAGGGCATGCCTGGCGACCAGGGCGCGTTCGGTGAGCCCGCGGGCCCGCGCCGTCACCGCGAACGGCTGCTCCAGCGCCCGTTCCAGCCCGCCGCGCAGCACCTGCCCCAGCACGCCAGCGATCGGCAGGCCGAGCGCGAGCGCGGGCAGCACCAGCGCCTGCGGCCCCTGTGCCCCCGAGACGGGGAACCAGCCCAGCGTGAACGAGAACACCGACAGCAGCACGATCCCGATCAGGAAGGGCGGCACCGAAACCGCCACCAGTTCGGCGGCCGAGGCGGCGCCGCGCAGCCAACGCCCCCTGCCTGCCGTGACGATCGCGATGACGCCGGCCAGGGCCACGCCGGTGGCCGCGGCCGCGAGCGTGAGCTGCGCGGTCGGGCCGATCTGGGTGGCCAGGATCTCGCCGACGCCGCGCTGCAGCTGGTAGGAGCGGCCGAGGTCGCCATGGAGCAGCCGCCACAGGTAGGCCAGGTACTGCACGATCCGCGGTCGGTCGAGCCCCCACTCGGCGACGATTCCGGCCCGGATTTCTGGGGTGTCGGGGCCGTCGCCGACCAGGATGTCGACGGTGTCGCCGGGGGCCAGCAGCAGCGCCACGTACGAAGCGGTCGCCGCGGCCCAGAGCACGGCCAGCCCGGTGCCCATTCGTTTGATCATGTGCCGATCCGCACGTCGTACGCGCTCGCCGGGGTTCCGGAGGCCGGGTCGAAGCCGAGGCCCTGCACGCTCTTGTTCGCCGCGATCTGGTCGGCGGGGACGTAGAGCGGGAACACGATGGCGTGCTCCGTCACGGCAGCGTGCTGGATCTTGGCGTAGAGCTCCTTGCGTTCGGCCTGGTCGGAGGTGGCCGAGGCGGCGGCGAGCCACTTGTCCACCTGCGGGTCGGAGAAGCGGGTGCGGTTGATGGCGCCCTTCGTCGGCAGGATGAGGTTGAGCGCGGCGCCCGCGTCGGAATCGCCGCGGGAGTTGCCGAAGATGTCGTACGCGTTCTCGTCCAGGGCCTTCTGGGCGCTGCCCTGGTCCACGATCTTGATCTGGAAGTCGATGCCGGCGTTCTGCTTGACCTGCGCCTGGATGGCCTGCGCGAGGACGTCCCTGCGGTCCCGGACGAAGGGCGCGGAGGCGACCTCGCGTACCGTGAGCCGCTTGCCGTCCTTGACCCGGTAGCCCTCCGCGTCGCGCTCCTTCCAGCCGGCCGCGTCGAGCAGGGCGTTGGCCTTGGCCACGTCGCCACCGAAGGTGTTCTCCAGGGTGGCGTCGTAGAAGGTGCTCTGCTTGCCGACGATGCTCCACGCCCTGGTGGCGGTGCCCTGGTAGACGGACTTCAGCACGGCGTCCACGTCCACGGCCTCGCGGAACGCCTCGCGCACGCGCTGGTCGTCGAAGGGGGCGTGGGAGGTGTTGAAGTAGTAGGAGTAGGAGGTGCCGGAGTTCAGGGCGGTCTGCAGGGTCAGGGTCGGGTCCTTCTTGATGAGTGCGACCTCGGTGGCGGGGACGCCCTCGATGGCCTGCACCTGGCCGGAGGTGATCGCGCCGACGCGGACCGCGGCCTCGGGCAGGAACCGGTAGGTGATCTCCGACAGGTGGGCGGGACCCTGGTGTGCCGCCCCGGCGGGCGGCCAGTTGTAGGCGGGGTTGCGCCGGTAGTGGATCTCCTGGCCCTGGACGTACCGGTCGAGGATGAACGGCCCGGTGCCGACCAGGTCGGGCCCGCCGAACTTGAGGTCCTTGGCGCTCTTGAGCGACTTCGGCGAGACCTGCCCGGCGTAGGGAGAGGCGAGGAAGTCGAGGAACAGCGCGTCCGGATCCTTGAGCGTGATCTTCAGCTGGTACGGCGACACGACCTCCGCCTTGTCGAAGGCCTTGAGCTGGATCGCGGCCACCGCCGGGTTGTAGCCGGGCACCCTGAACTGCTCGAGGTTGGCTTTGACGGCGGCGGCGTCGAACTTCGTGCCGTCGTGGAAGGCCACGTCGTCGCGCAGGTCGAGGGTGTAGGTGAGCCCGTCGTCCGACACCTTCCACGACTTGGCCAGCCAGGGACGGAACGTACCGTCCTCGGCCTTGGAGACCAGCGCGTCGAACTGGTTGAACACGAGCAGCCGCACCTTGTTCTGCGCCCACAGCTGCGGGTTCAGCGTGATGGGCTGCGTCTCGATGGCCCAGGTCAGCGAGGTGACGGCGGCTTCCTGGGCAGGCTGCCCGCCGCAAGCGGCCAGCGTGGCGACGAGCAGAAAAGGGATGAGGCGCTTCACGGGCGTTTCCAGGCTTCTGCGAGCAGCTCGTACGAGCGCACGCGGTGGTGATGGTCGTGGGTGATCGTGGTGACCAGCAGCTCGTCGGCCCCGGTCACGTGGCGGAGCACGCGCAGCCGCTCGGCCACCTGATCGGGCGTGCCGACGAACCGGGTGTCGACGCGGTCCTTGACGAGCTCGCGGTCGGCGTCGGTCCAGACGTGCGCCTCGGCCTCCTCGCCCGTGGGGTACCGCATCGCGCCTGCGCCGGTCCTGATGCTGCGCACCCAAAGGCCGTAGCCTCTGGCCAGCTCGCGGGCCTTCGCCTCGTCCTCGGCGACCACCGCGTCCGCCGAGACGACGACATACGGCTCGGCCAGCGCGTCGGACGGCTTGAACGCCTCCCGGTAGGCGTCGACGGCCTCCAGCACGTTGGACGGGCTGACGTGGTAGTTGGCCGCGAACGGCAGCCCCCGCTCCCCCGCCACCTGCGCGCTCTGCCCGCCGCTGCTGCCGAGGATCCACACCTCCACGTCCGCGCCCTCACCAGGCACGGCCCGCGCCTCGTGCGTGCCCTTGAGGAAGGCCAGCACATCGTCGATCTGGTCGGCGAAGTCGGGCGTCTGCGCGCCGGGCTGCTGGAGCAGCGTGGCGTAGTGGGCGAGATGGGGATGCTTGGCCAGCTGTGAGAAGTCGAACGGCGGCGGGATCAGCAGCCCGTCCACGACCCTGGCGGGCCTGGGCTCCCAGGCGGCCTGGGCGAACTCGGCGCGGCGCTGCCCCGAACGGCCGATCCCCAAGTCGATCCGGCCCGGATGGAGTGCGTCGATGAGCCCGAACTGCTCGACCACCGACAGCGGCGTCTGGTGCCCGAGCTGCACGGCCCCCGATCCCACCCGGATCGTGGACGTCGCCGCGGCGACCAGGGCGATCAGCACGGCCGGGGCCGAGCTGGCCACGCCGGGCGCGAAGTGGTGCTCGGCCAGCCAGTACCGGCGGTAGCCGAACTCCTCGGCCCGCCTGGCCAGGTGGATGGTGTTGCGCAACGCGTCACCGGCGGTGCCTCCCGACACGATCGGGGCGAGGTCGAGGATGGACAGTGTCACGAGGCACCTCCGGGGAACGGCCTGCTGGGGATCTCCGCCCGCAGCGCGGGCGCGATCTCGGTCTGGAACAGCTCCAGCGCGTCCCGGTGCTGCTCGGGGGTGAGCCCGTCGGCGTCGGCGTGCAGGTGCATGACCTCGTGCCCGAACCGCTTGTGGTAGCGCAGCACCTTGTCGATGATCTGCTGCGGGCTGCCGACCAGGATCGAGCTGCGCTCGATGGCGTCCTCCAGCGTCGGGAACACGATCGGCAGCCCGAGCTTCCGCTGGAACGCCACGCGGGCGTCATAGACCGGCCGGTACGTCGCGATGGCCTCCTGCGAGGTGCGGGCCGCGTAGTAACCCGCCGTGCCGGCCCCGACCAGCGCGTCGGCTGGGTCGTGGCCGTAGTGCGCCCAGCGTTCCCGGTAGTGGTCGATCAGCTCGGCGTACGGGTCGATGGGGTTGGTGACGTTGGCGGAGAACAGCGGATCGCCGTAACGGGCGGCCAGGTCCACCGACTCCTTGCTGGTGGCGCTGCCATGCCAGACCCGGATCGGCCGCTGCAGCGGCCGCGGCCAGGTCTCCGCCTCGACGAGCGGCGGCCGGAAGCGGCCTGACCAGGTGACCTTGTCCTCCCGCCACAGGCGGCGGAACAGCTCGTACCCTTGGCGGTTGCGCTCCCACTGGTCCTCGGCCGTGACGTGGAACAGCTCGGCCTGCGCCGCGCCGTTGCCCTTGCCGATGATCAGCTCGAGCCGCCCCTCGGACAGGTGGTCGAGGGTGGCGTAGTCCTCGTAAGCGCGCACCGGGTCGAGCAGGCTCAGCGTGGTCACTGCGGTGAACAGCCGAATCCGTGACGTCTTCGCCGCGATGTGGCTGAGCACGACCGGCGGCGAGGAGGCGATGAACGGCCGCTCGTGCCGCTCTCCCACGCCGAACCCGTCGAAGCCGAGCTCCTCGGCCAGCACCGCGTTGTCGACGACCTCGCGGAAACGTTCGGTGGGTGATCGGTCGTCGTTGTGCACGATCAACGTGATGAGCAGAAATTTCATGACACCTCCGCGTAGCGGCTGACCGGGTGAGGCAGGCCGAGCAGCCCGCGCAGCGTGGATGCCTCGTACTCGTGCCGGAACGCCCCTCGCCCTCGCAGCTCGGCCGTCAGCTCCCGGGTGATCCGCTCCAGGTCGTGCGGCAGCGCGCCGGGCCGCAGCCGGAACCCCTGGATGCCGGCTCGCCGCCACTCCAGCAGCACCTCGGCCAGCTCCCGGGCGGTCCCCGTGAAGATCGCGGCGTCGGAGACGAGCTCGGCCCCGTCCAGTTCGTCGAGCCGCGCCTTGCGCCCGGCCGCGTCCTCACCCAGGAAGACGACCAGGTCGGCGAAGATCTTCAGCTCGCCGGACAGCCCTCGGACCTCCTCGACGATGGCGCGGGCCTGCTCGGGCGAGTGCGGCGTGACGTACACGACGTCGGCGCCGCCGGCGGCGAACTCGTACGGCAGCCGCGCGTGCGCGAGCGCGGTCACCACCGGCTGCCCCTGCGGCGAGCGCGGCGTGATCGACGGTCCTTTGACCGAGAAGAACCGCCCGGCGAAGTCGATGTAGTGGAGCTTGTCCCGGTCGATGAACCTGCCGGTGGCCACGTCGCGGATCTCGGCGTCGTCCTCCCAGCTGTCCCAGAGCCGCCGCGCCACCTCCACCGCGTCCGCCGCCTCCGCGAACAGATCGCGCGCCTGCGGGTCGGCCGACAGGTCCACGCCGCCCTGCCGGTTCAACAGCCGATCGAGCGGCGGGAACTCCCGGCGGCCGACGAGCCGCGCCTCCGAGGCCCGCGGCGAGACCTGCGCCCGCCACCCGGCCCGGCCGCCGCTGACGTGGTCGAGCGTGGCGATGCCGATGGCCACGTGGAACGGCTCGGTGTGCGTGACCGTGGCGGTCGGCACCAGCCCGATCCGGCTCGTGAGCGGCGCCAGCCGGGCCGCGAGCAACACCGCGTCGAACCGTCCCCGCACCTGGTCGGTGCGGTCGTCGTCGCCGTCGGGCAGCGTGGACTGCAACCCGAACGCGTCCTCGATGGTGACGAAGTCGAGCAGCCCGCGCTCGGCCTCGGCCACCAGCCCAGCCCAGTGACGTGCCGAGAAGATCCCCTCCGGGGAGTCCCATGAGCGCCAGGCGGCAGGATGCCAGCCCGCGCCGTCCAGCGCCACGGCCAAGTGCAACGTCATGCCAGCTCCAAATGGTCACGAAGGGTGGCGCCGGTGTACTCGGTGCGGAAGACGCCGCGCTCACGCAGCAGCGGCACCACCCGGTCCACGAACTCGTCCAGCCCGCCCGGCGTCAGGTGCGGCACGAGGATGAACCCGTCGGCGGCGTCGGCCTGCACGTGCTCGTCAATCTGCCGGGCCACGCTCTCGGGGGTGCCGATGAACGTCTGCCGCCCGGTCACCTCGATGACCAGCTCCCGGATCGACAGGCCTTTCTCCTCGGCCAGCGCCCGCCATTTGGCCGCCACGGCCGCCCTGTCCTTGATCGCCACCCTGCCCTGGGAGACGCCTTCCGACAGGTCCGGATCGACCTCCGGCAGCGGGCCCTCCGGGTCGTAGGCCGACATGTCACGACCCCACACCTGCTCCAGGAAGACGATCGCGGTCTGCGGCCCGACCTGCTGACGCCGGATGCGGGCGGCGTTCTCCGCGGCCTCCTCCTCGGTGTCGCCCAGCGCGAACGTCACCCCAGGCATGATCTTCAACTGGTGCGGCTCGCGACCGTACTTGCCCAGGCGGCGCTTGACGTCGGCGTAGAAGCGCTTGCCGTCCTCCAGCCTGCCGTGCGGCGTGAAGATCACGTCGGCGTTGGCGGCGGCGAACTCGCGGCCCTCGTCGGAGTCGCCCGCCTGGATGATCACGGGGCGGCCTTGCGGGCTGCGAGGCAGGGTGAACCGGCCACTCACCGAGAAGTGCGTGCCGCGATGCTCGACCATCGTGATGGCCCCCTCGTGGATGAACCGTCCCGCCGCCGGGTCGGCGACGATGGCGTCGGGCTGCCAGGAGTCCCACAGCTCGCGCGCCAGGCGGACGAACTCGGCGGCCCGCCCGTACCGGTCGGCACGGTCCAGGTAGCCGCCGCGGCGGAAGTTCTCGCCGGTGAAGGCGTCGGAGGTGGTGACCACGTTCCACGCGGCCCGGCCCTCGCTCAGGTGGTCGAGCGTGGATAGGCGCCTGGCCAGCTCGTACGGCTCGTTGAAAGTCGCGTTGACGGTCCCGGCCAGGCCCAGCCGGTCGGTCACCGCGGCCAGCGCGCTGAGCTCGGTGAGCGACTCCGGCCGGCCCACCACGTCCAGATCGTGGATGCGGTCCTTCAGCTCGCGTAACCGCAGCCCCTCGGCGAGGAAGAAGAAGTCGAACGTGCCACGCTCGGCCGTCTTCGCGAGATGGACGAACGAGGCGAAGTCGATCTGGCTGCCGGAGCGGGGGTCGGCCCAGACGGTGGTGTTGTTCACGCCGGGGAAGTGGGCCGCCAGGTGGACCTGCTTGCGCGTCATCGGCCCCGCCCGTGGGGCGCGTCCCAGGTTGCGGGCAGGCCCTCGGTGGTCTCGCGGAAGGCGGGCCGCTGGTAGAGGTCACGGGCGTAGGGCCACAGGTGTTCGAAGTCGCTCAGTTCCCGCTCGCTGACGAGGTGGCCGCGGTTGTACTCGGCGTCGAACCTGGCCAGCGTCACCCACAGCCGCACGTCGGCCTCGGTGATCGTGTCCCCGGCCAGGAAGCGCTGCTCGGACAGGCGCTCATCCAGGCGTTCCAGTGCCGATACAACCACGTGGCGCTCCCGCTCGCGGTCGTCCTCGGTGGTGGCACGGGCCACGCGGGAGACGCCGGTGTTGACGTCGTAGTAGATCCACCCGTTCAGCTTGTTGATCTCGGGGCGCAGCGCGTCCGGGTAGAGATCGATCGATGTGTCGGCCCATTGCTCGAACCGGGTGGCCAGGTCGATCGTGATGTCGGGGAAGTTGTTGCTGACGATCGTGCCGGTCCGCCGGTCCCAGAGCACGGGGACCGAGATGTGGCCGCCGTACCCCTTCTCGGTCGCCTCGTACGCCTGCTCCAGCAGGGTGAAGCCGTTGACCGGGTCGGCGCCGCGGCGTTCCCGGAAGGCCCAGCCGCGGCCGTCGCGCTCGTCGTCGACATAGGACAGGGAGACGACGTCCTCCAGTCCCTTGAGCTTGCGGACGATCGCGGCGCGCTGGGCGTAGGGGCAGACCCAGGCGACGTAGAGGTGGTAGCGGCCAGGCTCGGCGAGAAAGCCGCTGGAGCCGTCGGCGGTGATCCGGCCCTGGAAGGGATAGACCGGGCGGTTCCAGTCCGGGGACAGGTGCAGGCGCCCCGGACCGTAGTGGCCGTACGCGGTGTGGTCGACGGGGCTCGCGTAGGCCCGCGTCTGCGTGGTTGTGGACACAAGCTGCTCCGGGGTTCAGGAGTCGGGGTGGGCCAGGAAGCGGCCGAAGCGGCCCTGGTGGTAGAGGAGTGGGCGGCCGGCGTGCCGTACGCCGGCCTCGGCGACCAGGCCGACCACCAGGAGGTGGTCGCCGACCTCGGCTCGCTCGTAGGGCAGGCAGATCAGGTGCGCCGAGACGTCCTGCAGCAGCGGGGCGCCCAGCGGTCCGGGCCGCCAGCGGGTGGGCGCGGCGAAGCGGTCGATGTTCTTGCGGGCGAAGCGGGCCGCCAGCTCGGCCTGGTCACTGGCCAGGATGTTGACCGCGAAGTGGTCGGCGGCGCCCAGTTGCGGCCAGGTGGTGGAGGAACGGTCCACGTAGAAGGAGACCAGGGGTGGTTCCAGGCTGACGGAGGAGAAGGACGTGGCGGTGAGGCCCACGGGAATGCCGTCGTTCTGCGCGGTGATGACCACGACGCCGCTGGCGTGCACGGCGAGCGCCTGCCTGAACTGGTCGGCGGCGATGGCGCGGTCGGGCAGCGTGTCGGTCATGAGAGCACCCCGATTCCGCCGGTGGGGCGCAAGGTCTTTGATGGCACGATCACGAGAGAGTTCCTCACGGGAGTAGGCATGCTCACGTGGCGCCCCGGCGGCTGCCGGGGGCGCGGAGAAAGAGGAGTCGTCGGAGAAGGCATGGACGGCGTCGGCCACGCCGGGAGCACGAGGGTGGGATTCGGCGGCTACGGGTCCGTGATCAACGACACTGCGCGCTGGCGACGTGGCCGAAGTCCACGTGGGAGCGCCTTGTCAGGAGGAAGCCCTGGCTCATACCAACGACGCTAAGCCGCGATCTCCAATAAGTCAACATTCCCTACTGGTTTAGAGGGTAATTCTCGTCACGTAGCCGGCCGGGCGGCACGGGGATGGCGGGGAACGGATTGTCGGGCAGGAGGATGACCCGGCGTGCGTGACGCGGCTGCATGGCGGCATCGAGGTGCAGCAGGGCCGCGCCGATGCCGGCCGCACCGACCATGTAGCCGGTGTCCGCACTCACTTCGCCGGGACGAAGCCGCCGATACGCCTGGTACCAGCGAAGGCCCCGGCCGTCGGGGTCGCTGGCGGAGCCGATGAGATGCTCGGCGAGCCCGCGGGCGAAGGCCAGGTAGGCGTCCTTCCCCGTAACCGCCCACAGCCCGGTGAACAGTTCCAACAGCCCAGCGGTGCCGCAGCACTGGCAGGCCACGTTCCAGAACCCGGGCGTGCGCCGACGCGGCGCTCCGCTCTGCAGGATGCCGTTGGCCAGGCGCTCCACCCACTCCAGGTGCCCCGGGGCACCCGTCACCCGGTACAGCTCGTAGAACATCCGGGCCACGCCCGCCGAGCCCGAGCAGAAGCCCAGATAGTGCAGCGTGCGCTCGTGCGGCACGTGGTGCGGCACGACGGCGCACCGGTCGGTCACGGTGCTGACCTCGCGCACGAAGCCGGCGCCCCGGTCCGCCGCCTCCAGGAAGCGCCGCTCGCCGGTGAGGCCGTACAGGCGGGCCAGCAGGAACGCCGTCCCCGCCGTGCCGGCGAGAAATCCCGGGGTGACCGCGTCCACGGGCAGGTCCGGGCAGTCGCCGAACCGGTGTCCGGGCACGGCCAGCCCGGAGATGCGCTCCCCCGCCGCCACCGCGATCTCCTCATACGCCGGCACGCCCAGCGCGGTGGCGGCCCGCAAGAGCCCGAGCACGATCCCGCCGTCGCCGCGTTGGGCGGGATCTCCCGTCCAGCCGGGGCCGCCGTCCGTCGGGCGGGCCGCGCGGACGATCCGGTCGGCCGCGGCCACGGCCTCCTCCTCGAAGCGGCCGTCGCCGAGCGCCCACCCGGCCTCGATGAGCGCGACGACTGTGCCGGTCAGGCCGTGATAGAGCGACAAGTCGGCTTGGTCCCGCCAGGTGGTCGCGAGGTAGCGAGCACCTTCGCGGGCGTCCTCCAGGTACGCCTCGTGCCCGGTGGCCGCGGCCAGTTCCAGAAAGAACAGGACGATCCCGGCCGCCCCGGCGTACAGCGAGGCAGGCTCGGCGGCGGCGAGCGCCGACCGGCCCCGGGCATCCGGATTGGCCCTCCAGCGCCTCCCGCCCTCGTCATCCACGGCGGCTGAGCGTATCCATCGCCCGGCCAGGATGGCGGCGGTCAGGGGTGTCTCGGCACGCTCGCTCGGCGAGCGAGTCCTGTCCAAACCCATACTTGAGTATCCCATACTTCTGGTAGGAAAATAGGGCTACCTGACGAACGCCGGGAGGAACACAGTGTCCCTGCCTGATTTCCTGATCGCCGGTGTACCCAAAGCGGGGACGACCGCCTTGCACAGCACGCTGCAGCAGCATCCGGAGCTCTATCTGTCCACGATCAAAGAGCCGAAGTTCTTCCTGACCGACGGCCCGCCGCCCGACAGAGGCGGACCCGGCGACGCCGCGACCTATCAGGAGCACATCTGGCGGCGCGCGGACTACGAGGCGCTGTTCGCCGAAGCGCCCCCGGGCACCCTGACCGGGGAGTCCACGCCTTTCTATCTCTATGATCTGGCCGCTCAGCGGCGCATCCACGCCGCCATCCCCGACGTCAGGCTCATCCTGACGCTGCGCGACCCGGTCGAGCGGGCCCACTCCAACTGGACGCATCTGTGGTCGGCCGGGTTGGAGCCGATCGGCGACCTGGTGCGTGCGTGCCAGGCCGAGCAGCTGCGGAGCGCCGAGGGGTGGGGGCACTTCTGGCACTACGTCGGGCTGGGCCGGTACGGCGAACAGCTGGAGCATCTGTTCGGCCTGTTCCCCCGCGACCAGGTGCTGATCTTCCGTTACCGGGACATCGTCGACCGGCCCGCCGCCACGCTGGATCGGATCTGCGCCTTCCTCGGCGTGCGCCAAGGGGTGCTCACCGAGGTTGCCAGGGAGAACGTGACTGCGCACCCGGCCGAGGGTGCCCGGCACCTCATGCTGTCGTCATTGCGCAGGCGTCTGCCCGCCGCCCTGGCCATGCCGGTCGAGGCTCTGCTCCAGCGCCGCGGCCCGGCTCGCCGGCCCTTGTCCTGGGAGCAGCGGCAGCAGCTCATCCCGTACTTCGCCGAGGACATCCGGCTGCTCCAGCGCGTCACAGGGGAGGACTTCAGCGACTGGCTCCGCCCCCGCGAACGCTCCGGCGGCCTGGTCGGCGCCCGGCCGCCGGGGCAGCGGCAGTCGCGCAACGGCCGCCGGTCCTGATCACCGCAGTTCGGTACGCAGTTCGTGGGCGCCGTCCGGGCGGGTGTACTCGTAGTACAGCCGGACCCCGCCGCCGGGCAGGTCCACGAGTTCCAGGTAACGCAGGCCCCGGCCACGATGCGGCGACTCCGTCGCGGGCGCCTCGCCCAGCGGAGTCAGCGCGGCCGGGTCCGTGCCGACGGCGATGCCGGTACGCTCCTCGTAGTTCTCCGCCGCACTCGCCCGCCCGTCGTAGAACGCCGTCACTCGGTCGTCATCGAAACGCACCGCGCTGACCCGGGCGCCGCGCGCGTCCCACAGACCTGGACGGCCGCTCAGAGCGGTGCCGTGCCAGGTCCACTCCAAGCCGTCGGCGCTGGTGGCGTAGTCCGTTACCATCTGGTCGGCCTCGTCGGGATCTGCCAGCGGATGGCAGGAGGCCCACAGGTGCCACACACCATCCCGCCGTACGATGACCGTGTCCTTCACCCCGGTCTTCGGATCGCCCGGCAGGACGGTGACGCGCGAGCGCGCATCGAACGCCGCCGGATCGGCCGCCTCGAGCACCTCCACCCGCCAGTGCTTGGTGCCGGCGGTAGCACAGCTCAGGTACAGCCGCCAGCGCCCGTCCGGCAGGCGTACCAGCGAGGGCCGCTCCAGGGACTCGGCGTCCATCTGCTCACGTGTGACACTGGTCAGCGTCTCGAAGCGTTCACCGTCCGCCGAGCAAGCGACCACGACGGCGTACCCGCGGCCCTGCCCGACCGGGCGGCGCAGCCGGTACGCGAGATAGATCAGCCCGTCCACGGCCACCGCGCTGGGCGCGCCCGCCCAGTACCCCTCCCCCGCGGCGGGCGGCTCGATCGCGACCACGGCGCGATCAGGGTCAGGGAGCAGGACGGCGTTCTCGTCGATCGACATGGTCGCGAGACTAGGCGATGGCACGGAGCTGGGCACGGACGAGGCCTCCCTTTGAACGTTTCCTTTGAGTCCGCCGTCACGCCTTGGCGGCATCCGTGAGCGCCGCCCTCACCTGCGGCGCCACCGCGGTGTGCCACTGCTCCAGCACC
This sequence comes from Nonomuraea sp. NPDC049480, assembly GCF_044465905.1. Taxonomy (NCBI): domain Bacteria; kingdom Bacillati; phylum Actinomycetota; class Actinomycetes; order Streptosporangiales; family Streptosporangiaceae; genus Nonomuraea; species Nonomuraea sp. NPDC049480. The sequence continues at coordinate 104,332 of NZ_JBITMD010000003.1, read as the reverse complement.
TCCGGCAGGCGCGGAAGATCGGCCTCGACCATGGCGGCGGTGGGCTCAGATGCGCCCGCCAAACGCGAACTCCACGACGACCTGCTCGCCGCCGCAACCCTGGTCACCGATGTCACCCACCAGTGCGCCGCGGTCGGCGAACTGCACCACCGCCCGCAGACACCGGTCAAGGCCGAGCTCGGCGAGATCGTCCTGGGCACGAAGACCGGCCGCGAACACCCTGGCGACCTCGTGGTCTTCGACTCCACCGGCACCGCCGTCCAGGATGTCGCCGCCGCACAGGCGCTCTACACCGCCGCAATGAAGAACAGCGCCGGCCGCCCACTCCCCCTATGGGAATAAGCTCCGCGGCGGCAGGAAGTTCGGGCGCCATCTCGCGCCGCCATGCTCTTGCGCGACACGATCATCCTTCTTGCCGTCGCAGACCTTGATACTGGACCGGTCGGCGCCCGCCGATGGACGGGCGGCCGCCGCCACGCACCGGCAGAAGTGTTGAGGCAAGGCTTTCCGCTGCCTCAAAGGGTCATGAGGTGCTCGCCATACTTACCGCGCAGTACGGCGAGCACCTTGCCCACGGTGGGCAGTCGTTTCTCGGTCGCCGGATCCCACACCAGACCGGCCGTGAGGATCATGCGCGGCTCATCCAATGGGATGAGGGCGATTGCGGGCGTGTCGTAGAGGAGGCGCGCCGACGGATGACTCCCCGTGAGCGTCAGCGCAACCGCGCCGGTGTGCAGGATGTGCGCGATGGACTGGACCGGATCGTTGGGGATCTCCATGATCCGGACTATTCCGGCCTCGATCATGGCTTCCTGGATCGTTCCCAAAAGCGTGGGGTGGACCTTGCGGGAGGTGGTGAGGACCTTGCGGCCCTTCAGGTCGCGAAGGGATACGGAGGAGCGGCCGGCCAGGACGTCGTCGGCCCGCACAGCGACCGCGAAGGTCGACTGTCCCAGCGGCAAGGCGTGCAGGCGCGGTTCTTCCACGGGAAGATGCACCACCGCCAGATCGATGCCACCGCTTGTCACTTTGGGCAGCAAGTCCGCTGTGGACTCCAGCGTCACCGGCAGTTCCGTCTCGGGGGCCGTCTCGTGGAAGGCCGACAACACGGCGTCGAGAATCTGCGGTGCGGCCAACGGGGTCGCTCCTATGTGGCAGCGTCGCTCGGCGAACGCGTCCCGGTCGCGGGAGAGGCCCTTCAGCGCATCGAAACGCCGCACGACATCGCGAGCGTGTTCCAGGAAGTCCCGGCCGAAGCGGGTGAGCTGCACGTTGTGGTACCGGCGGAGGAACAGCTCCGCTCCCAGTTCGTGCTCCAGCGCCCGGATGTGGCGGCTCAGCGGCGAGGGGCTGATGCGCAGCCGCTCCGCCGCGCGCCCGAAATGGAGCTCGTCGGCGACGGTGACGAAGTAGCGAAGCTGCTGGATGTCCACCTGGCCAATAAACCATTCACAGAAGATCACATCCAAACCTCTGGATCACTTTCCGCACTTCACGAGAACTTCACACGTTGCGGTTCCGGAAACGTGCACGTTCGGAAATCGGCCATGGTCAGCGAGATGACGGTGATGCGACCCTGTACGTACGAGACGCGCCGTTGACTTCGCGGTAACTCGGGCGGCCCGCCGAACCGGGGTCGTCACCTCATCGCCCCGTCCTCTCCTCGACATGCCCAACGGGCCTGCTCGCGCATGCCCGAAACGCGTTAAGGGACGGCCGGTGACCGGAAGGAATGTGATGACGGATGTCTGAGAGCGGAAACTCCTGCTCCCTGCCCCTCCTCGGGGTCCGCGTGGTCGACACGACGGCCGGGAGGGAAGGGACCGCCGGCCGGTTTCTCGCGGATCTCGGAGCGGACGTGATCCTGGTGGAACCGCCGGGTGGCGCCGACGCACGGCGGCTGGCGCCCCTGCACGAGGGAACGAGCCTGCATTTCGCCACGCACCACGCCGGCAAGCGAGGCGTGACCCTGGACCTGATCCGTTCGGAGGACCGGGATCGGTTGCTGGCGCTGCTGGACGCCGCCGATGTCTGGATCGAGGGCGGACGTCCCGGCGATATGGCGGACCAGGGCGTGAACTTCGGTGCGGTGGCCGCCCGCAACCCCGCTCTGGTGATCCTGTCGATCTCCGACTTCGGGCAGACCGGCCCCTACAGCGGGTACACCGCCACCGAGCGCGTGCATCTGGCCCTGGGCGGCGTCCTCTCGCGCTCCGGGCTGCCGGGTCTGGCTCCGTTGCTGCCGCCGGGCTCCTTGGCCACGGAGGCCGCCGCGTACCAGGCGGCCTGGACCGCGCTCCTGGCCTACCTCAACCGCCTGGCGACCGGTCGCGGCGACCACATCGACTTCTCCGTCAGCGAGGCTGTCGCGCAGGTTCTCGATCCGGGCTACGGAATCGGCGGTTCGGCGACCGGCGGGACACGTCCCACCGATCTGCCCCGAGGGCGTCCGGACGGCAGGCACCTGTACCCGATCTTCGCCTGCGCGGACGGCCATGTCCGGGTATGCCTGCTCAGCGCCCGCCAGTGGCGCGGCATGCGGGCCTGGCTGGGCGAGCCCGAAGAGCTCTCCGACCCGGCGTACGAGTCGCTCGGCGCCAGGTTCATGGCCGCGGACAAGATCCATGCCTACATCCGGGAGTTGTTCCGGGACCAGAGCAGGGACGAACTCGTGGAGCAGGGGCAGCGGCTCGGCGTGCCGATCGCCGCCGTGCTCACTCCACGGGAGGTGCTGGACGCCGGGCACTTCGCGGAGCGCGGGGCGCTGGCCGACGTCGAGGTCACCCCCGGCCTCACGGGCCGCGTGCCCACGGGGTTTCTGGAGCTCGACGGTGTGCGGGCGGGACTCCGGCGCCGGGCGCCCCTGCCCGGCGAGCACAACGCCGAGGTCTTCGCCGAGCTGGACCACTCCGGGGACGGCGGCGAGCAACCTGCGAGCTCCCCCGACCAGGGTTTCGAGGGACGGCGGCAGCCGCTGAGCGGGGTGCGTGTCCTCGACCTCGGCGTGATCGTGGCGGGTGCGGAGGCCGGCCGGCTGCTCGCGGATTTCGGCGCCGACGTCGTCAAGGTCGAGAACCGCGCCTTTCCCGACGGCAGCCGCCAGTCGCTCACCGGCGAGGCGATCACCGCCTCGTTCGTCTCCGGGCATCGCAACAAGCGCGGACTCGGGCTCAACCTGCGTTGCTCCGAGGGAGTCGCGCTGTTCAAGCGGCTGGTCGCCGGTGCTGACGTGGTGCTGTCGAACTTCAAGCCCGGCACCCTCGAGTCGCTCGGACTCGGGTACGACGATCTCCGGACGATCAACCCGAAGATCGTCATGGCGGACAGCAGCGCGTTCGGCTCCTGGGGCCCGTGGAGCAAGCGCATGGGCTACGGCCCGCTGGTCCGGGCCTCGACCGGGCTGACCTCGCTGTGGCGCTACCCGGACGTGGCGGAGGGGTTCAGCGACGCGACGACGATCTATCCCGACCATCTGGTCGGCCGGGTCTGCGCCACCGCCGTCCTCGCCCAGCTCGTGCGCTGCCGGCGGACCGGCGAGGGCGGCACGGTCGGCGTCTCTCAGGCCGAGGTCATCCTGACCGCGATGGCCGACCTGCTGCTCGCCGAGTCGTTGAATCCCGGGTCGCTGACCGCGGGAGGCGGCACCACCGATGCTCCGCAAGGCGTGTACCCGTGCGCCGGCGACGACGAATGGTGCGCGATCGACGTCCGCGACCGTAAGGACTTCGAGCGCCTGTGCTCCGTGATCGGTCGTCCCGACCTGGCCGAGGACGCGGAGCTCGCGACCGCCGCGGGACGCCTGGAACGACGCGAGGAGATCGAGGCGGCCCTGGTGCGATGGACGAGTGGCCACGAGCCCCGCAAGGTCATGGAGCTGCTCCAGCAGGCCGGAGTTCCGGCCGGCGCCATGCTGCGCGTCTCCGACTACCCCGGCGACCCGCACCTGTCCTCGCGGGGCTTCCTCACCGTCCTTCACCAGCCTGGCCGTGCGGAGGGCCTGCTGACCGAGGCCCGTCCCGCGCGGTTCCAGCACGTCGCCGACCCCCTCCTCGGGCCCGCGCCACTGCAGGGGGAGCACACCAGGGAGATCTGCCAGGAGTGGCTGGGCCTGCCGGAGCCGGAGATGGAGGAGCTGCTGCGCGCCGGCGCACTGGAAGAGGGCGGTTCTCGCGCCTGAGCCGAAATCAGGCGCGACAGCGAACAGGAGATATCCATGTTGGTGCACGACCACACCCTCTACATCGATGGGGAGTGGACCGAGCCGCTGGCCACGACGACCGTTCCGGTCATCGAGGCCGCCACCGAGGAGCCGCTCGGCGCCATCGCCGACGCCGGCCCCAAGGACGTCGACCGCGCTGTCGAGGCCGCCCGCCGCGCCCAAGGACCGTGGGTGGCCACGGCGCCGGCGGAGCGTGCCGAGCTGATGGAACGGCTGGCGGACTCCGTCGAGAGCCGGGCCAAGGAGCTCAGCGAGCTGGTGTCCCGGCAGAACGGCATGCCGCTCGCGCTGTCCGAGCAGGCCAACGTCACGGCCCTGGCCGGGACCCTGCGTTACTACGCCGCACTCGCCCGGGCCGGCTTCGACGACGAGACCCGCACCGCGCTGTCCTATCAAGGGCACGTCCGCATCCAGCGCGAACCCGTCGGCGTGGTCGCCGTGATCGTGCCGTGGAACTACCCTCTCGCCCTGACCGCCATGAAACTCGCGCCCGCGCTCGCCGCCGGCTGCACGGTCGTCCTCAAGCCCGCCCCCGAGACCTCGCTCGACAGCCGGCTCCTCATGGAGGCGGTGGCCGAGGCCGGCCTGCCGGCCGGAGTGGTCAACCTCCTCACCGGAGGGCGGGACACCGGCGAGGCGCTGGTCAGGCATCCGGGAGTCGACAAGGTGGCGTTCACCGGCTCGACTCCGGCCGGACGCGCCATCGGCGCCATCTGCGGCGAGGCGCTCAAGCCGGTGACCCTCGAGCTGGGCGGCAAGTCCGCGGCCGTGGTACTGCGTGACGCGGACCTCTCCCAGGTGATCCAGGGCCTGGGCTTCCTGTCCTTCGTCAACGCCGGCCAGTCCTGCTTCCTCAACTCCCGGGTGCTGGCGCCGCGCGAGCGGTACGACGAGGTCGTGGACGGCCTCGCCGGCGTCGCACGGTCGTTCCGCGTCGGCGACCCCCTGGACCCGTCCACCACGATGGGCCCGCTCGTCAGCCGGCGCCAGCGGGAACGCGTCGAGTCCTACGTCGAGAGCGGGCGGTCGGAAGGCGCACGCCTGGTGACCGGTGGCGGCAGGCCGGCGGACCGGCCGCGGGGCTGGTTCATGGAGCCTGCCGTCTTCGCCGACGTCGACAACGCGATGAGCGTCGCCCGAGAAGAGATCTTCGGCCCGGTCGTGTGCGTGATCCCGTACGACACTGAGGAGGAGGCGATCGGAATCGCCAACGACTCCGACTACGGGCTGGCCGGCAGCGTCTGGAGCTCCGACACCGGACACGCGCTGGCCGTGGCGCGCCGCATCGAGACCGGCAGCATCGGGCTCAACATGTGGACCCTCGATCCGGGCTCCCCGTTCGGCGGGTGGAAGGCCAGCGGCATCGGCAAGGAATACGGGCCCGAGGGCCTGGCGGCCTACTTCCGCACCAAGTCCATCTTCGTACCCGGGGAGGGGATGTGAAGATCACTGCCGCCGTGCCGCGGGGCCCGCGGCAACCGTTCGTCCTGGAAGAGGTGGAACTGGCCGAGCCGGACGACGGGGAGATCCTCGTTCGCATGGTCGCCATCGACGCGCAGGACCTGATCGCCGGCGGGAAGACGGTACGCGGCTCCATCGAGGGGGACGCCGTGCCCGCTGGCTTCCTGCCCAGACTCCCGCGCATGCGGGCCAACGGCTCGTTGCCGGTGGAGAAGCTGATCATCACCTATCCGTTCGAGGAGATCGGGCAGGCGGTGGCGCGGGCAGGCGTCGCCGTCGAACCCGTCCTGGTCTTCTGAGAAATGCGCTGGAGCGAGAACATGGCCTTGCAGGAGATCGACCCCCGGACGCCGGTGCTCGTGGGCGCCGGGCAGTCATCCGAACGGCTCGGCGAGCCCGGATACCGGCAGCTCTCCCCCGTCGAGCTGGCCGCGGCCGCGGCTCGTGACGCGATCGCCGACACCGGCGCGGACGTCACGGCGGTCGCCTCCGCCATCGACACCGTGGCAGGGGTGCGGCAGTTCGAGATCTCCACGCCCGGCGCCCGCGCCCCGCTCGGCAAGTCCAGCAACTACCCCCGCTCGGTCGCCCGGCGAGTGGGGGCGGACCCCCGTCGCGCGATCCTCGACGTGGCAGGCGGGCAGTCCCCGCAGCACCTGGTCAACGAGCTCGCCGCGACGATCGCGGCAGGCTCGTCCCAGGCGGCCCTGATCGTCGGATCCGAGGCGATCTCGACGATCCAGCACCTCGCCAAGGCCGAGAACAAGCCGGACTTCAGCGAGAACGTCGAAGGTGACCTGGAGGACCGCGGCTACGGCCTCAAGGGCCTGGTCTCCCAGCTGCACGTCACCCATGGTCTGACGGACGCGCCCAGTCAGTACGCGTTGTTCGAGAACGCGCGCCGGGCCAGGCTGAAGCAGCGCAAGGAGGAGTACGCCGCCGACATGGGGGCGTTGTTCGCGCCCTTCACCAAGATCGCCGCGGCCAACCCGCACGCGGCCGCGCCCACGGAGCGAAGCGCCGAGGAGCTCGTCACTCCCACGCCGGACAACCGGCTCATCGCCGAGCCGTACACCCGTTTCCTCGTCGCGCGGGACAAGGTCAACCAGGGCGCGGCCGTGCTGCTGATGTCTGTGGCCACGGCCCGGCGGCTCGGCGTGCCGGAGGAGAAGTGGGTGTTCCTGCACGGGCACGCGGACCTGCGTGAGCGCGACCTGCTCGACCGGGCCGACCTCAGCCTCAGCCCCGCCGCCGTCCTGGCCGCCCGGCACGCCCTGGAACTCGCGGGGATCGGCGTGTCCGACCTGACCACCATCGACCTGTACAGCTGCTTCCCCATCGCCGTGTCGAACATCTGCGACGGACTCGGCCTGCCCGCCGACGATCCGCGCGGCCTCACCGTCACCGGGGGCCTGCCGTTCTTCGGCGGGGCAGGCAACAACTACTCGATGCACGCCATAGCCGAGACCGTCCGGGGCCTTCGCGATCAGCCTGGCGCCTACGGGCTGATAGGCGCGAACGGCGGAACCCTGAGCAAGTATTCGGTCGGCGTCTACTCGACCAGCCCCGCCGAGTGGCGCCCGGACGGCAGCGCCGGCCTCCAGGCCGAGATCGACGCCTGGCCGTCCGTCGAGCAGGCCGTCCACGCCGACGGCTGGGGCACGATCGAGACCTGCACCGTCAAACATGACCGCGGCGGTGGCCGTACCGGCATCGTGATCGGGCGGCTGGAGGCCGACGGCCGCCGGTTCCTGGCGATGACGGCCGACGGCGACGAGGACATCCTCGACCTGCTCGGCGGCGGCGAGGCCATCGGCTGCCGCGTGTACGTCCGCTCCTTCGGCTTCGGCAACCGCGCGACGGTCAGCGACACCAGGATGGAGGAGCTGTTCCCGGCCAGGCCCGCCGGGTTCCGCGACGACTACGAGCACGTGCACGTGCGCCGCGACGGTCACGTCCTCGAGATCACCATCAACCGGCCGGAAAGCCGCAACAGTCTCCACCCGCCCGCCAACGACGAGCTCGACCAGGTCTTCGACGCCTACTTCGCCGACCCGGACCTGTGGGTGGCGATCCTCACCGGCGCCGGCGACAAGGCGTTCTCGGCGGGCAACGACCTGCGGTATTCGGCCTCCGGCAAGCCGATGTGGGTGCCGAAGAACGGCTTCGCGGGGCTGACCGCCCGCCGCGGCATGCGCAAGCCCGTCATCGCGGCCGTGAACGGCTTCGCGATGGGCGGCGGCTTCGAGATCGCCCTGGCCTGCCATCTCGTGGTGGCCGACGCCACCGCGCTCTTCGCGCTCAGCGAGGTCAAGGTCGGCCTGGTCGCCGGTGCGGGCGGGCTGGTGCGGCTGCCTCGGGCACTGCCCCAGAAGCTGGCCGGCGAAATGATCCTCACCGGCCGCCGCCTCACCGCGGCGCAAGCCCTGGAGCACGGTCTGGTGAACCGGGTGACCGAGCCGGGGCGAGCGCTGGAGGGTGCCCGCGAGCTCGCACGGGAGATCCTGGAGGGATCGCCCACCTCGATCCGGGCCTCCCTTCAGATCATGGACGAGACGCAGGCGATCCCCGATGTGATCGATGCCGTCACCCATCCGTCGCAGGCGCTCGACGAGCTGATGGTCAGCGAGGACGCCATCGAGGGCATCACCGCCTTCGCCCAGAAGCGCCGCCCTCAGTGGCGCAACCGCTGAGACGGAGAGCAGCGGCGAGCATGATCCGCGACCCTGGTCCGCCGCGACGACGTCATCGGGAATCAAGAGTTTCCCTATGAGGGTGCCCCCGGGCATACACAGAAATCAGGGAACAATTCAGCTGCGCCGTCATCGGCGTCGCCGACGAACTCAAGGGCGTCACGGTCATGGCTGCCCTCCGACCCGGGTGCGCGGGGAGGCGCGGCGAGAACTGGAGCAGCATCGCGAGAACTATCTGGCGCGCTACAACGCGATGGGTGACATGGCGATGGCCATTGCCCACGAGTTGGGCCAGCCGCTCGCCGCGGCCGGCAACTTCTCGCCGGGATCCGGGCGCGCACCGAGTCCCTGGTGGCGAACGGCCGGCTGGCCGGCGAGGCCGGCGGTCAACTGCGGTACGGCCTTGAGAGTGTCAGCCGTCAGATCGAGCGAGCCGCAACGATCGTCAACACGCTGCGGGCATTCGTCGGCCATCTGGAGCACGTCGAGCTGCTTGTGCGGGCGCTGGTGGTGAGCACCGCACAGGCGGATGACGCCACTGCGTCCGTCAGCGGGACGAACCTCGGCGATCAAGGCCCGCCTCCGCCAGGAAGACCCCCAGATTGTTGTCCGGCGAGGCCGAGCAGGCATTCGTCGAGTCCCGGCGATGCGGTGAGCGACAGCCCCAGCGGAAGCCCTCCGGCCGTCAGGGCCGGCAGGCTCAGCGCGGGCGCCCCCGCGATCGGAGCCAGGCACGTCAGCCGGACGACCGCGAGCCGATCGGCCGGCGCCGCACCCAGCCGGGGCGCGGGCACCGGCGTCGTCGGCAGGGCGACCACGGTTGCCCGCAGCACCCGGTGCAGGAGATCGGCCACCTCCTTGAGGGCCTCCTCCGCCTCGGCGTGCTCATCGGCGCTGATCGCCTCCGCCGCGGCGAAGCGCGCGGCGACGCCGGGCCCGAAGCGAGGCCGTTCCCTCCGGATCCATTCACCATGGCAGGCCCACGCCTCGGCCCCCTGGACGACCGCGAACGCCGCCCGTGCCCCCTCCCACCCCTCCGCCCCACCGAACAGCGGTTCCTCCTCGACCTCGATGCCGAGCGCCCGGGCACCGGCCATCACGGCGTCGCGCACCTCCGCACCGACCGGCAGATCCGCCGGCACCAGCACCCGCTCGAACCCGGGCGCGCGATCCGCGGGCGTGACGGCGGCTCGCGGGTGGACCGGAGGGCCTATTGGCCTCGGCACCCGCTCCGAGTGGTTCGCGGGCGGGTCGAGGAGGGCCGTCGCGGCGGTGCGGAGGAGGGAAGGGTCGCGGGCGATGAGGCCCGGGGTGTCGAAGGAGGGGGCAAGGGGGACGATGCCGGAGCGGGGAGCGCGGGAGTGGGTGGGGCGGAAGCCGATCAGGGAGGTGTAGGAGGCGGGGACGCGGATCGAGCCGGCCGTGTCGGTGCCCAGGGCCAGGTCGGCCAGGTTCGCCGCGACGGCCGAGCCGGAGCCGCTGGAGGAGCCGCCGGGCAGGCGGCCGGGGGCGGCGGGGTTCTCCGGCGTGCCGTAGTGGGCGTTGGTGCCGGCGAGGCTGTAGGCGAGTTCGTCGGTGTGGGTCTTGCCGATCACGGTGAAGCCCGCGGAGCGGAGGCGGGCGACGGCCTCGGCGTCGCGGCCGGGAACGGGGTGGGTCTCGCGCCAGCGCGGATGGCCCGCTCCGGTGGGAAGGCCCGCGACGTCGATGACGTCCTTGACCGCCAGCCGGCGGCCCGCGGCCGCCTCGGAGACGGGCAGCCAGGGGACGAAGGCGGATTCCGCGGTCAAAGGTACTCCAGGGTGGGCTTGGGAACGGCGAAGTGAACACCCTTGACGATATCGACGACCTGGGAGACGTGCAGGTGGGCGGCGGCGCTCAGATAGGCGAGGGCAATAGGCGCGGGAAGGCCGTATCGGGCGCCGAGCAGGGCCAGCGCGGACCGGGTGGCCTTGCGGACCGCCTCGTCGAGGTCCTCGTCCAGGCCCAGCAGGAGATGCTCGGCGCCGGTGTCGGCGTAGGGGGCGGCGAGCGCGGCGGCCAGGGAACGAGTGGCGGCGTCGGAGTGCAGGGTCAGCCGGAGGGTGGCGCGCAGCGGGGCCTCGAACGCGGTCAGTGCGACCTCGCCGTCGCCCATCGCGAAGTGCGGGTCGCCCGCGTAGAACATCGCTCCGGACACCTGGACGGGCAGGAACAGCCGGGCTCCGACGCCCAGCGGGCCGACGTCGAGGTTGCCGCCATGCGGACCGGGCGGAACGGAGTGCACGGGCCTGCCGGTGGCGGGTGCGACCCCCATGATGCCGAGGAATTCGCGGAGCGGGAAGGTGAGGCGGCGGCCGTCGCCGACCGCTATCGCCCCCCGGCCGCCCTCGACGGTCGCGATCGTGCAGACCGGCGGCACCGGGACGGCAGGATCCCAGCCGTCCGGGGCCAAGGGCATCTCGCCGGGCAGCGCGCCCTTGCCGTGACGGTTGCTGATGACTCCGTAGGGGGCGCGCCGCCGCAGCTCCAGGATCTCGACCTCCAGGACGTCCCCCGGCAGTGCGCCCTCGACCTCGATCGGCCCGGTGACGACGTGCGGTCCATGGACGAGCGGGTCGTGCGTCCCGGAGCGGGCCAGTTCCGCGGCGTCGTCGAGGACCGCGCCGATCCCGGCGGCGGCGAAGAACGCGGCGGGGTCGCGCCCTTGATCCTCCAGCAGGCCCTCATGGCTGATCGTGTCGAGGCACACGACCGTGCCCGAGACGACCCTGCTGACCGGCGGGCTGACCGCGTTCGGCAGCAGGCCCCAGGAGACCTCGCCAGGCTCGGCCGGAAGGTACACATCGCCCGATGTCGCGCCGCGACCAGGCTGTAGTAGGTTCGTCAAAGGGTTCCGATCATCGGCAGAGAATGGTCGTATACAACCATCCAGGTGCGAGCAGCGCCAGGCCGCGAGGGGGAATGTGAGCGCAAGCACCCGCAGGATGTCGCCGCAGCAGGTGTGCCGCGCGATCCGCGACGACGTGATCCGCGGCACCTTCCTGCCTGGTCAGCGCCTCACCGAGGAGGGCCTGGCCGAGCGGTACGGGGTCTCCCGGGTTCCGGTGCGCGAGGCGCTGCGCACGCTGGAGGCCGAGGGCTTCGTCCTGTCCCGCCCCTATGTCGGTACCTTCGTCGCCGAGCTCTCCGACGACGAGGCCGCCGACCTCCTGGAGATCCGTGCCCTCCTGGAGCCCCTCGGCGCCGCCCGAGCCGCGCTCCGCCGCACCCCCGAACAGCTCGGCCGCCTGAAGGAGCTGACCTCGCTGGGGCTCGAGGCCGTCGGCGAAGGCCGGCTCGACGAGGTGACCCGGCTCAACAGCCGCTTCCACGAGGTGCTCGCCGAGGCCTCCGGGAGCACCACCCTCAGACATCTCATCACCCAGCTCAGCCAGAAGATCGCCTGGGTCTACGCGGTCGAGCTGCCGCGCCGCGCCCATGACTCCTGGCACGAGCACGAGCAGATCTGCGCCGCCCTGGAGGCGGGAGACCCCGAGCGCGTCCGCCGGGTGGTCGCCGATCACATCGCCCAGGCGACCTCCGCCTACCGTCGGCGGCCCTGCCGCTGAAACGGGTGTATACGATCCTGGGATGACCTTGAGGACGCGCCCTCCTCCTCGCCGGCGCCGGCCATCTGGCGGGCCTCTGCAACGCCGTCGCAGGCGGCGGCACCCTGCTGCCCTCGGGGCGCGGCCCTATTCGCCGACCAGCTGCTGCTCTCCCGGCTGCTGGTGAGCCTGGGGACAGGGAGGACGGGGGCCTGCCGCTCGCTGCGGGGATCTTCCTGACGCTCTGTATACGACGCAGATTTCGTGGGCGACCTCGGCATCATCCTGCCGACCGTCCTCATGCTCGGGTCAGTGCCGACGTCCAGTACCTCAATGCCGTGAAGGCGCTGTTGTCGCTGGTCGTCGACACCGTCGCCATGCTGGTGTCCGTCCTGTTCGCAAGCGTGAACTGACTGGCTGTCCTCATCATCGGGCCGGCGTGCCTGCTCGGCCGCGGGCCGGCGGCTGTCGCGACGGCTGCGGCCCGCGGTGCTGCGCCCCTGATGAGGGTGTTCGGCCTGGTCGTCGGTCCGCCTGCTGGAGGTGGGCCCGAAACACACCGGCAATATTTCGCTCCCCGCAGGGAAACGCGGCGATTGTATACATTGCTCGCCAGCTACTTCGCACCCCCCGATGGAGATACCGACATGGCCCTTGGAACCCTGCGCACGGCCGCGATCTGCGCGTCGGTCCTAGCCCTCGCCGCCACCGGCTGCTCCGCCGAGAAGACGGACGCCGCGACCTCCGGCAAGACCAAGGTGGGGGTCCTCATCCCCGGCTCGATCTCCGACGCCGGCTACATGCAGTCCGCCTACGAGGGCATCGAGCGGATCAAAAAGGACCTCGGCGGACAGGTGGAGATCACCTATGTGGAGAAGGTCGCGCCCGCCGACTACCAGCAGGCCCTCGTCCGGTTCGCCCAGACCTCCCAGCTCGTCATCTCCATCGGCGGCCAGACCGACGCCGACGTCCGCCGCGCCGCCCAGCAGTTTCCGGCCGTCAAGTTCGTCGAGGTGGGCGGCCCGCCGACCCCGACGGCCAACCTCGCGGCCTACGACCCCAAGCAGGACGACGCCGCGTTCCTCGCCGGCGCCTATGCCGCGCTCATCTCCAAGAAGGGCAAGGTCGGCTTCGTCGCGGGCCTGGAGATCCCGCCGATCGTCGCCGTGGCCAAGCAGTTCGAGGCGGGCGCCAATCACGCCAGGCCCGGCATCACCGTGCTGCCCCCGCAGTACACCGGCGACTTCGACGACGTGGCCAAAGCCAAGCAGGCCGTGACCGCCGACGCGGGCGCCGGCGGCGACGTCTTCTACCAGATCCTCAACAGCGGTCTACAAGGCATGCTCCAGGGCGCCAAGGAGACCGGCACCAAGGTACTCGGCGGCCCGCTCGTCCAGCAGTGCTCCACCGACGCCGCGTTCGCCGGGTTCACCAAATCCGACATCGGCTTCGCCACCGAGTACGGAGTCAAGCAGCTGGTCGCCGGCACCTGGAAGGCCGAGGCCAAGCCGTTCGGCCTCGGCTCGGGCACCGGCGCCTCCGGCATCGTGCTCTGCGGAGCCGACGCGACCGTCACCGCCAAGATCGACCAGATCAGCGCCGACCTGGCCGCCGGGAAGATCAAGACGAGCTGATGGCAGCCCGCCCGCTGACGGCCGCGGCCGTCGCCGAGCAGGTCCGGACCGGCGGCCTCGCCCCGATGGACCTGGTCGAGGAGTTCCTCGCGCACGCTGCCCGCATCGAGCCCGAAATCCACGCCTTCTGCACCCTTGACGCCGAGGGTGCCAGGAAGGCCGCCGCCGATCTGGGGCGCAGGATCGCCGGCGGCGAGGACCCGGGACCGCTGGCCGGGGTGCCGGTCGGTATCAAGGACCTCGTCTGTACCCGGGGCCTGCGCACCACGTTCGGGTCGGCCGCCTACCGCGACCATGTCCCGGACGAGGACGACATCGCGGTGGAGCGGCTGCGCGCCGCCGGCGCGATCGTGGTCGGCAAGACCAACACCTCGGAGTTCGGGTACGCGGCGGTCGGCGACAACCTCATCTTCCCCTCGACCCGCAACCCGTGGAACACCGCGCTGAGCCCCGGCGGATCCAGTGCGGGCTCGGCCGCCGCGGTCGCGGCCGGACTGGTGCCGCTGGCGCTCGGCAGCGACGGCGGCGGCTCCATCCGGATCCCCGCCGCGCTCTGCGGAACGGTCGGCTTCAAGCCGTCAATGGGCCGCATCCCCGCCTACCCCGGATGCAAGGACGAAAGGCTCCCTGGCGTATCGAGCTGGGACGCCCTAGAACATCTGGGCCCCCTGACCCGCACCGTCGCCGACGCCGCCCTCGCCTACGCGGTCCTCACCGGCCCCGACCCTCGCGACCGCTTCAGCCTGCCTGCCGCCTCGGCGACCGTGACCCGGCGTCCGCTCGACGGCCTGCGCGTGGGGCTCTCCTACGACTGGGGCTATGCCGCGGTCGAACCGGAGATCCGGGTGCTGGCCGGCCGGTCCGCCGAGGTCTTCGAGGGGCTCGGGTGCGTGGTCGAGGAGGCCGATCCCGGCTTTCCCGATCCGTTCGCCGCGTTCGGCGCGATGATCGCCAACGAGACCGATCTGCGGGGTCTGCGGGAACTCGCGCTCAAACATGAGCCGGCTCCCTATCTCAGGAACCTGCTCGACCGGCCCTGGACGGCAGAGGACTTCACCGACGCCCGCGCCGTCCGGCAGCGCGTCTGCAGGACCATGGCCGCCCACATGAAACGCTTCGACCTGCTGCTGACCCCGACCTCGCCGGTCACGGCGTTCGCCCCGGGGAACATCGGCCCGACCGTCATCGACGGCCGCGACGTCGACCCGTCCGCGTGGCTGTCGATGACGCTCCCGCTCAACCTGACCGGCCAGCCCGCGATCTCGCTGCCCGCCGGACTCACCGCCGACGGTCTCCCCGTCGGGATCCAGCTCGTCGGCCGGCATCTCGCCGACCTCGACGTCCTGAACGCGGCGTTCGCCTTCGAAGAGGCCGCACCCTGGCCGGTCCTGTGAACGGGCGGTCAGCCCGCCGCGACGAGGTTACCGAGCTCCCTCTTGCCCGGCGCACCGCGGCCGCGTCGCGGCCGGCGTCAGCCGGAGCGCCCCTCGGGGCATGGCCGCCAGCGGCCCTAACACCGCTAAGGGAGTGCCTGATGAATCCTGCCTTGGAGCTGACCGGCGTCGGCAAGACCTACGGCAACGTGCGCGCTCTGGACGGCGTCGATCTGATGATCCGCGCGGGTGAGGTGCACTGCGTGCTGGGCGAGAACGGCGCCGGGAAGTCGACGCTCTGCAATCTCGTCTACGGCGCGGCCGCGCTGGAGGAGGGCGAGATGCGCCTCTACGGCGAGCCCTACCGCCCGCGCCGCCCCGCCGATGCACTGAAGCATGGCATCGCCATGGTCCACCAGCATTTCAGCCTGGTCCCGACCCTGACGGTCGCCGAGAACCTCCTGCTCCGCGATGGCCTGCGCCTCCGCCTCCCGACCAGAGAGCTCAAGGCTCGCGTAGCCGAGATCGAGTCCTCCTACGGCCTGTCGGTCGACCTGACCGCTCGCGCCGCCAACCTCCCCGTAGGCGAACGCCAGTCGGTGGAAATCGTCAAGGCCCTTCTCAGCTCTCCCCGCCTGATCCTTCTCGACGAGCCCACCGCCGTCCTGGGCCCCACCGAAGTCCAGTCCCTCATGGCCACCTGCCGCAGAATCGCCGCCGCCGACCACGCCGTCCTCCTCATCACCCACAAACTCGGCGAAATCGAATCCGCCGGCGACACCGCCACAGTCCTGCGCGGCGGCCGGGTGGCCGGCACCGGCCCCCTCACCAGCCTGGGCCGCGACCACCTCGTCTCCCTCATGCTCGGCCGCCCTTTGACCGACCTGAACCCCCTCCTCACCGCCGGCCTCGACCTGCCCGCCCCGTCCCTGCCGGCTATCCCCTCGGCATCCCCGGCCCCGCGGCACGCTCCCGCCGCCGCGTCGTCCGAGTCCTCGCTCTCGCGTAGCGCTGACGCCGTCGCGTCGGCCGGAGGCTCGGGGCCGGGCGGCGCTGAGGCTGAGGCGTTGGCCGGGGTTGCGATCGAGGGGGTGCGCGTCGTCCGGCGAGATGGGAGTGCGGCAGTCGACGGAGTCGACCTGCGGATCGGAGCCGGCGAGATCGTCGGGATCGCGGGGGTGGAGGGCAACGGGCAGAGCGAGCTCGTGGCGTTTCTGAGCGGGGCGCTGGATGCCGAGGGGCGCTTCAGCGTCGGCGGAGTGGAGCTGAGCGGGGTCGGTCCGGGACGGCGGACCGCGGCCGGGGTCGGGGTGATTCCCGAGGATCGGCATCACGAGGGGTGCGTGCCCGGAATGAGCGTCGCGGAGAACCTCTTCCTCGGGGAGCTGGCGCGGTTCCGGCGGCGAGGGCTGCTCGATCGGAAGGCTCTGCACGCCGAGGCGGCTCGGGTGATCGAGCGGCATGGCATCAAGGCCGCGGGGCCCGCGGCGGCGATGGCGACGCTGTCGGGCGGCAACCAGCAGAAGGTGGTCCTCGCCCGGGAACTGGCCATCCGTCCGCTGCGCTTCCTCGTGGCGGCACAGCCGACGCGCGGCCTCGACCTCGGCGCGGTGGACACAGTCCTGGACCGGATCCGGCGCGCCGCCGAGGATGGTGCGGCCGTGCTGGTCGTCTCCAGCGAGCTGTCCGAGCTGCTGGCCCTCTGCGACCGGGTGATGGTCGCCTACCGGGGCCGCCTCCTCGGCCCCGTCCCCTGCTCGGCGCCGAGCGCGCGCGCTGAGATCGGCGATCTCATGGTGGGAGTGGCCTCATGACGAGGGCCCTGAGCGACTCCGAAGGCCGCGCCGAACAGCAGCCGCCTCCCGGCGCCGCCTCCCTGACCAGGCGAAGCGCCCGAGGTGGAACCTGGCTCGCCCGCCGCGTCGCGAACGTTCTGCGGATCGAGCGGGCGGGGCGGACCGGGCGGATGGTGCGGGACCTGCTGGTTTATGCGGGGGCGGTGGGGGCTGCGCTCGCCGTCGGGGTTCCACTGGTGGTCGGTAGCGGGGCCTCCGTCGGGGAGGCCGCTGGTGCGCTGGCCGAGGGTATGGCCGGGACTCCCTATGCGCTGGGCAGTGCGCTGAACGCCGCGGCCGTGCTCGCTCTGATCGCGGCCGGGTTCACCGTCGCCTACCGGGCGGGGCTGGTCAATATCGGGAGTGAGGGGCAGCTGGGGGTCGGCGGGATCGGCGCGACCGCGGTCGGGGTGAACCTGCCCGACGCGACACCCGCCGTCTTGGCAGTGCCACTCGTGCTGGGGGCCGGGTTCTGCGCCGGAGCGGCGTGGGCCGCGATCGCGGCCTGGCTGAAGGCGCGGCGCGGGGTCAACGAGGTCATCACCACGCTGCTGCTGAACTTCGTCGGGCTGGGCCTGGTCTCGTTGGCCGTCCACGAGGAGGGGCTACTGCGGCAGCCCGTGACCTCGGCCGACACGCTGCCACAGTCCGAGCCGCTCGCAGCGGGGGCCCGGCTGCCGCTGCTCGTCCTGACCGGGTCGCCGGCGACCATCGCGGTGCTGGTGGCAGTGGCGGCGACCGTCGTCACCGGGATCGTCCTGCGCAGGACGGCGACCGGCACCCGGCTGACCGCGGTGGGCCTGTCGGCCCCCGCCGCCCGGCGGCTCGGGCTGCCGGTAGCCCGCCTCCAGATCGGCGCGCTGGCCTCCGCGGGCGGCCTCTCCGGGACGGCCGGAGCCGCCCTCGTCGCGACCGTCCCCTATGTGCTCGCCGAGAACTTCACCTCCGGCTACGGCTTCGCCGGACTCGTCGTCGGCCTGCTGGCCCGCCGCTCGCTGACGGCCGTCGCCGGGATCTCCCTGCTGTTCGGCATGCTCGCCTCCGGCGGGATCAACCTCCAGCTCGCGGCCGGGGTACCGGCCTCCTCGGTCCAGGTCGTCCAGAGCGTCCTCATCATCGTCATCGCCGGAGCGATGATCCTCAGAAAGGAGACCGCCCGGTGAGCGCAGTGGGAGAACTGCTCGAAGGAGGCGTACGCCTGGCCATCCCGCTGCTGGTGGCCTCCTCGGGGGAACTGGTCAGCGAGCGCGCCGGAGTCCTCAACCTCAGCGTCGAAGGCATGATGCTGACCGGCGCGTTCGCCGGGGCGGTCGGTGCCCACCAGAGCGGCAGCGCCCTGGTCGGCGTCGGCTGCGCGCTCGCCGCAGGGCTGCTGGTCGCGCTCCTTCAGGCCGTCCTCAGCGTGACACTCAGAGCCGACCAGATCGTCACCGGGATCGCCGCCAACGCGCTCGCGCTCGGCGCCACCACCTACGGCACCCGGCTGATCTTCACCCAGGACCGGTCGGTGCCGGGCTTCGACCCGGTGAAGATCCCCCTGCTCCACGAGATCCCGTTCCTGGGTCCCGCCCTGTTCGAGCAGACCGCCCTCGGCTACGTCTCGTTCGCCCTGGTGGCCGCGCTGGCCGTCCTGTTCGGCCGGCGGACGGGCCTCGGCCTCGCGGTCAGCGCGATCGGCGAGGACGCCGCCACCGCCGACCGCTCCGGGCTGCCCGTCACCGCGCTCCGCTACGGCGCGGTCCTGCTGACCGGCCTGACCTCGGCGCTGGCCGGGGCGCACCTGGCCCTCTCCGACGTGCACGCTTTCACCGAGAACCTCACCTCCGGCGCGGGCTACCTCGCCGTGGTCGCGGTCATCGCCGGGCGCTGGCGGGCCTGGCCGACCCTGTTCGCCTGCCTGTTCTTCGGCGTCGCCCAGGCCCTCCAGTTCGCCGCCCCGGCGTTCGGCATCCATCTGCCGACGGCCGTCCTCGTCATGTCCCCCTATTTGCTGGCGCTGCTCGCGGTCAGCGGCCTGACCGGCGCCAGCCGGTCGCCGTCCGCGCTCACCCTGCCCTTCGTCCGAGAGGCCCGTGCCTGATGACGCCGATCCTGACCCGCCCGGGATCCGGCGGAGATCACCTATCCGAAGACGAGCGGCGCGGTCCGGCGGGCCCACGCGGCCTGGCCAGGGGGAGAGCGGTCCTGCCCGCCGCGCCCACCCCGGCTGCCCTGTAGGTGCCGAAACCCCTATCCATGGGTTGTGACCTGCCGGTTCTCGACACATCTGAAGACCACGAGGCGGGGTACGCCAGGATGATGCATGGTGCTGCTGCGACTGCCCTGCCTGGCGCTCACGAGCCTGTTCGCCGTCGTACGCCTCACCCGATCCGACCGGGCGTTCCTCGCCGCGTTGCTTCCACCGCCTCCCCCGGCTCAGGCTGCGACAGCTCCACCTGATCGTCTCCCCCCGGACACCGTCCTACGCTGGCACCGCGACCTACTACGCCGCCACCACGCCAAGGCATCCCGCCCGAAACGGCCTGGCCGAACACCGAGCCCGCACCTCAGCGCGACCGCGTCCTCAGCGCCACCGCCCATTCCACCGCAGCCTGGACCACCCAACTCGCGAGGAACCTCATCATGGACCTCCACGACGTGGGCGCCACGGCGAAGTACCTTGTAGCTGACCTTCTCCTGCCGGCGAAATCATCACAGGTCAGTGTCAGCGGCAGCGTCGAGACAAAGCATCGGCTTGTGGGCTTGTCGGCCGTCCGGATGACGATCGCGGCATCCGGCGTGGAGAACCGCACGCGCTGCGCGTGGCACGAGGGCTGGGAGAGGTGCACCCTGAGCTCGACCAGCTGACCACCGGTGGTCAGCAGTCGCGTTGGCATGCGTGAAAGACCTCGATGCCGGCCTACCCGAACGTCGCGACCGTGCCGGGCGGGCGCGAGCCTGATCGTGCCCGCCGCCGGCGGATGTCCGGAATCTGCAAGCGGCCAGGTCTTCCACGGGAAAGACGGCACCGGCCCCTCCAGGATTCACTTCCGGGAAACAAGCGACGAAAGGGGCCGTTCACATGCCCGACATGCCTACCGGAGAGTTCTGGAAGGATCTCAAGCCGATCGAGAACTCCTTCCGCCCCGACGCTCTGCCCGAGGTCTACCTGTCCAAGGTGGCCACCGACGACGACCGCTACTACGTGCCGTTCACCGAGACTGTCGGCTCCCGACCGTTGTGGATCAACGTCAAGGACAACAGCTGGGCCGACATCCTGCGCGCCAAGGAGGCGGGGCTGGTCAACCGGCATTACCACCCGCACGAGGTGTTCGCGTACACGATCTCCGGCAAGTGGGGCTACCTGGAGCGGCCCTGGACGGCGACCGCGGGCGACTTCGTCTACGAGGCCCCGGGCGAGGGGCACACACTGATCGCCTACGACAGCGACGAGCCGATGAAGACATTCTTCATCGTCAAGGGCCCGCTCATCTGGCTGGACGAGCACGGCGACCCCGACGGCTTCTTCGACGTGCACGACTACATCAAGATGTGCCGCGAGCACTACGAGAAGGTCGGGATCGGCGCCGACTACGTCGACTCCCTGTTCCGCTGAGCCGCGGCGCACCCCCCTTGAAGTGAGACCGTCATGACTGACACCACTGCAGCGCCGGAAGCCCGCGCGGCCGACCGGTACGAGATCCGCCTGCTCGTCATCCTCTTCCTGTCCTTCGGGTTCGTCTTCTTCGACCGTCAGGCGCTGTCGTTCCTGGCGCCGTACATGAACGAAGACTTCGGCCTGTCCAACGCCGAACTCGGAACCCTCTCCGGCGTGCTCGCGCTCACCTGGGCACTGGCCGGCATGTTCGCCGGCCGCCTGTCCGACGCGCTCGGCCGGCGCAAGCCGATTCTGATCGTGACCGTGGTGCTGTTCTCGCTGTTCTCCGCCTCGTCCGGGCTCATGGGCGGATTCGCCGGGCTGCTCGTGGCGCGGGCGCTGATGGGCACGGCCGAGGGCGCGGTGCTGCCGATGGCGCAGTCTCTGATGGTCGAGGCGTCCCGGGAGAGCCGCCGGGGCCTCAACATGGGCCTGCTGCAGGGCTCGTCGGCAGGACTGCTCGGCGGCATCCTGGCGCCGCTGGTCGTGGTGTGGATCGCGGAGACATACGACTGGCGCGTCGCCTTCTACGTCACGATCATCCCTGGGCTGGTCATGGCCGCGCTCATCTGGAAGTTCGTGCGCGAGCGGTCTCCGCGAACGCCGGCCAAAGCGCCCCAGGAAAAGGCGGCAGCGGTCAAGGTGCCGCTGGGCGAGGTGCTCAAGCTGCGCAACATCGTCGTGTGCATGCTCATCGCCTGCTGCTACCTCACCTGGTTCGTCACCATCATCACCTTCACCCCGACGTATCTGACCTCGGTCAAGGGCTTCAGTCCCGGCACGATGAGTGGCGTCATGACCTGTCTGGGGGTGGCGTGGGTGCTGTGGGGATTCGCGACCCCGGCCATCTCCGACCGGATCGGTCGCAAACCGGCGCTGATCGGGTTCACGGTGCTCGCGGTGTGCTGCCCGCTCGCCGTAGTTTACGTCGAGAGCCCCGTGCTGCTCGGCGCGATCATGGTGGTCACCTACACCGGGCTCGGCTGCTTCACGCTGTTCATGGCCACGATCCCGGCCGAGACGGTGCCGCGCGGCGCGCTGGCCACGGCGCTCGGCGTGATCATGGGTGTGGGCGAGCTGGCCGGAGGCTTTCTCGGACCGATGGTCGCGGGCTGGGCGTCCGACCAGTGGGGGCTGCAGGCCGCGATGTTCATCGCCGCAGGTGGCGCGCTGGTCGTGGTGGCGCTGTGCTTCGCGCTGAAGGAGACGGCTCCCGCCGTGCTGCGCCGCCGGGCGGCCGCATGAGGGCGGTGCTCTGGTACGGGGCCAAGGACGTCCGCGTCGAGGACGTCCCGGTGACGCCACCCGGCCCCGGCGAGGTGACGATCGAGGTGGCGTACTGCGGAATCTGCGGCAGCGACCTTCATGAATACGCCGACGGGCCGCACGCCGTCCCCGTGGGCGAGGCACACCCGGAGTCCGGCGTGGCCGCTCCGCTCATCCTGGGGCACGAGTTCTGCGGCACCGTCACCGAGATCGGCAGCGGTGTCACCGGCCTCGTCCCGGGGGACCGGGTGGCGGTGGAGCCGCATTACCGGTGCGGTCGCTGCCCACGGTGTCTGGCAGGGGAGTACAACATCTGCCGGCACTTCGGGTTCGCCGGGCTCATGGGGCACGGCGGGCTGGCCGAGCACGCCACCGTGCCCGCGTACATGCTGCACCGGCTGCCCGAGCCGGTCTCCTTGGAGCAGGCAGCGGTGTTCGAGCCGGCCGCCGTCGCCCTGCACGCGGTGCGCCGGGCCGGGATCCGCCCCGGCGAGAGCGTCGCCGTTCTCGGCCTGGGCCCGATCGGGCTGCTCGTCACCCAGCTCGCCGCACGGTACGGCGCCGGGCGCATCGTCGCCGCCGACCGGTCCCCGGCTCGCCGCGAGATGGCTCTGCGCCTGGGAGCCGCCGAGACCGGCGCGGACCTCGCCGGCCTGGCCGGCGGCGAGGGGGCGGACGTCACGTTCGAGGTGGTCGGCTCACAGGACACCCTGCGTGCCTGCCTGGCCGCCACCAGGCGGGGCGGGCGGGTGATGTTGCTCGGTCTGACCGGCACGGTCAGTGTGGACGCCTTCGCCCTGGTGAACAACGAGCAGACGATCATGACCAGCGTGGGATACCGCGACGTCTATCCGGAGCTGATCCGCATGGTGGCCGAGGAGGGCGTGGACTTGGCCGGGATCGTCACCTCCACCATCCCTCTGGAGCACGTCGTACGTGATGGATTCGAGGCGCTGTTGCGCGGACAGGAGCAGGTCAAAGTGCTGGTACGACCTGGGGAGCAGCGGTGGTGAGCGGGGAGTTCGCGGGGCGGCGGGCGTTCGTGACCGGGGGCACCTCGGGGATCGGTGCGGCCACGGCCGTGCTCCTCGCCGAGTTGGGCGCCGACGTGACCGCCTTGGGCCTGCCGCCCGCCGACCCCGGCGATCTGCCCGGCCACCCGCGCGTCCGCGTGGTGGAGCACGACGTGCTGGATCGTGCCGGGCTGACCGGCCTGCTGTCTGCGGGCGAGCCGCTGGACGCGTTGGTGAACTGCGCGGGCGTCAGCCACGACCGCGAGGAGTACGACCTCGCCCGCTGGCAGCGGGTCATCGAGATCAACCTCACCGCTGTCATGGTCGCCTGCCAGGCCGCCCGCCCGTCCCTGGCCGAGAATGGCGGCGCCATCGTGAACGTCTCGTCCATGTTCGCCTTCTCGGGTAGCCGGGACCGGCCCGCCTACAGCGCGAGCAAGGGCGGCGTCTCCCAGCTCACCAAGTCGCTGGCGGCCGAGTACGCCGCCGACGGCATCAGGGTCAACGCCGTCGCGCCCGGCTTCGTGATCACCCCGCTGGCCCGGGGCGTGCTCGACGATCCCCAGGCCACGGCCCAGGTCCTGGCCCGCATCCCGGCCGGGCGTCTCGGGCAGCCGGGCGAGGTCGCCTCGGTGGTGGCTTTCCTGTGCTCGGCGGCGGCCTCATACGTCACCGGCGCGGTCGTCCCTGTGGATGGGGGCTACCTGGCGGTGTGACCCGTCACCTAAGCTGATTTCCCCTGACATGCACGAACACCAGGAGGTCGCATGTCCGCCCTCTCCGTGATCTCCCAGGCCACCACCGAGCACGTCGAACCCTCCGAGCGCATCCATTACTGGGAGGACTACACTCGCAAGGCGCTGGTGGGCCTGTCCTGCACCTCCTACTCCGAGCAGGGCCTGCTGGCCAGGCAGACCAACATCGAGCTGGGCGAGCTGCGCCTGGCCGACATCGCCGGCAACGCCCACGCCATCGAGCGCAGCCCGCAGACGGTCAGATCGACGCCCAAGGACTCGGTGTTCGCGACCCTGCTGGTCAAGGGGGAGGCGGTGTTCCTGCACGAGAACGGCTGCCTCGCGGCCACAGCGGGCGAACTGGTCGTCTACGACACGCGCCGGCCGTACCTGTTCGGGTTCTCCTCCCCCATGCGGCAGATTCTGGTGGACGTGCCACGTGACCTGTTCGCGCAGGCGTGCGTAGGAGGCGGATTGCCCGGGCCGATGCTGTTCGGGCGAGGCACGGCGCGGGAGGGCGCGCTCGTGGCCGCGCTGAGCTCCCTGCTCGGCGGGCTGGCCG
Organism: Nonomuraea sp. NPDC049480; assembly: GCF_044465905.1. Lineage (NCBI taxonomy): Bacteria > Bacillati > Actinomycetota > Actinomycetes > Streptosporangiales > Streptosporangiaceae > Nonomuraea > Nonomuraea sp. NPDC049480. The sequence continues at coordinate 80,336 of NZ_JBITMD010000003.1, read as the reverse complement.
CCTTGCGTGACAGGCACGATCCCGGCGACGCCGAACGTGCCGTGCTCGACTTGCTCAGGCAGCTCGCCGAGGAGCGTACGGGCGGGCGGACGGGGCCCGACGCCTATCAGTCGCAGCTCATCGTGGCCGAGGACTACATCGAGCGCCACCTGCACGACCCCTGTCTCGGAGCCTCTCAGGTGGCCGGGGTCATGGGCATCTCGGTACGGCATCTGGCGCGGATCTTCGAGTCGACCGGTAGGTCGCCGGCGCGGTACATCATGGAGCGGCGCCTGGTCCGGGCGCATCAGGAGCTCACCGGACCCGGGGCGCGGCGGACCACGATCGCCGACGTCGCGCACCGGTGGGGGTTCTCCAGCCAGGCCCACTTCGCCCGCCTCTTCCGCGCCAGGTTCAGCCTCACCCCGAGCGAGGCCCGCGGGGAGACGACGAAGCCGATCGCGTAAACGGAGGAGACACGCCTCCCGTAGCGCGAGCGGTGCGGGCAAGGTTCGCCCACATGAGCCGGGGCGTGTCCCGGCATCCGGTCGTGACCTGCGCCGGCGCGCCGGCGCAGGTCACGCAGCGCCTGGGCCAGGTCGGCCAGCGAGCCGTCCCACCGCGTCCTCGGACGGTTCGCTCGCGTTCGCCTTCCCGGTCCCCACCTGACGCATCACGTGCGCCTTTCCCCAGACGCTCACCCCGACGGTCTTCAGCCAACGCAGCTCTGGGGCGGTTTGACGTCCCCCGCAGGGCGACGCCGAAGCTCCTCGCGCATGCCCACTCCACCTGCGGGGTCCGGAGGTGTCGCGAACGTGCGCGCAGGGCCAACCATCCTGCACGGTCCGACCAACCTCGCGCGCGGTCGTGGACAGAGGATCAAGCAAATGCTCGAGTGGCCGCGCTCTGATACGGGCTGGTTGTTCCAGCGCGCGCTCGGCCTGTGTTCGATCGAGAGGTAAAGGTGAATGACGATCAATCCCTCACGGTCACGAATCGCTGAGCGGCGATTCACCACCCTGATCCGAGGCTTGGGGATCGGTTTGGCGCTTATCGCGCTGACCAACAGCCCCGCGATGGGTGTCGCCCATTCGGACGCCGGCCCACACCACATGACTGTGTCCAAGGCAGTACTCGTGCCGGTCAACGTTCCGGATACGACGCCCCTCGCCGCTGCCGCGGTCGACCTGTCGCAATACGGCTACTCGGAGCGCGAGTACTACGCCGAAGGCTCTGCTCATCGCTACCGCGGCGCTGTTTCCAACTCGCTCAAGACAGCCGAGATCATCGACGCAGGGTGGCATTACAAGACGCGTGTGCTCGTCCGTACTCCCCGGCCGGGCGCCTTCAACGGAACCCTGGTCGTCGAGTGGGCGAACGTGACGGTGGGTCAGGACATCGACTTCGCCTGGGCTGAGTCCTACGACCACCTGATGCGTGCCGGGTACGCCGTCGCGGTGGTGTCGGCGCAGCGGGTCGGCGTCGAGCAGCTCAAGCGCTGGAGCCCAGCGCGTTACGGTGACCTCGACGTGGCTGCCGACAACACAGATCCCGCCACGAACGGTCCCGTTGACGTATGCGGCATGCCGAATTGCGCCCAAGTCGACCCCCTGTCCTGGGACGTGATGACGCAGGTCGCGGCCTCGCTCAAGGCGAACAAGGCACCGGCGCAGCCGCTTCCCGGTCGGGTGGTGAAGCGCGTCCTGGCCATGGGCGAGTCGCAATCAGCAGGCCGTTTGAGCACTTACTACAACGCCATTCAGCCTCTGTACGGGTTTTTCGATGGGTTCGTCTTCCTCGATCGCGCCAGCCGACTGCGCGCGGACCTGCGGACACCGGCAGTGAGTGTCGACTCGGAGGCGTGGTCCACCATGTTTCCCGCCAAGACGGTCGGGTCCTCGTTCGTGCGCCACTGGGAGGTCGCCGGGTCGTCCCACGCCTCACTGGACGCTGGAACCTATGTCGATCGGATGGTTCTGCGCGACCAGTCGATCATGGGGCCGTCAGGACCGCTGTCGTTCTCGAGCGCCATCGGTGACTGCGCGATCAAGCCCTATTTCAGTGCGGTGAACACCAAGGTCGTCCTCAATGCCGCTGTCGAGTCCGTCAACCGCTGGGTCACCACCGGTAAGCCAGCCGCCCCCAGCTCGTACTTCGACCGCGCACCGGCAGGCTCGATCGCGCGCGACAGGGATGGACAGGTGGTCGGTGGCGTTCGACTGCCGAGCTTCACCGCACCGACGAGTGCCAACCATGCCGGGAACATCGGCGCCGGGTTGTGCTTCCTGGTCGGAGCACACGTGCCTTACTCCGCTGACCAGCTTCACGACATGTATGGCACCCATAAGCGGTACCTGAAGCAGGTCGACGCGGCTCTCAAGGTGGCAAAGCAGGATGGTTACGTGCTCCCTCGCGACGCATGGGCAATCCGATCTGAAGCCGCCCGATCCTCGGTAGGGAGCTGAGAGGTGGTTCCGGCCTCGCCAGTCTGCGTGGCGAGGCCGCACCATTGCCGGGTCAACGGCCGACGACGTGGATCCGAGTGCTCCGCACGCGGCCCCGCTCACCTCGGTCGATGAACGGTGGCAACCGTCACCCTCCGTCCCACCAGCCGGCGTCGTCAACCTCCGTAGTGCAGCCAGACGGACTTGAGTTCGGTGTACGCGTCGATCGCCCACGGACCCATCTCTCGGCCCCATCCCGAGGCCTTGTAACCGCCCCACGGTGCAGCCATGTCCGGGATTGGCGGCATGTTGACGAAGACGGCACCGGCCTTGATGCCGTTGGCGAGCCGCTGCGACATCGCGAGATCCTTCGTCCAGATCGTCGCGGCAAGGCCATATTCAGTGTCGTTCGCGCGGGCGAGCAGGTGGTCGAGTTCGGCGTCACCGTCGTACGTCGTGATCGCGAGCACCGGGCCGAAGATCTCCTCGCGCATGATCGTCATCTCGTCGTTCACTCCGGAAAACAGCGTCGGCTCGAAGAAGTAACCGTCACCGTCGACCGGGCTCCCCCCGGTGACCAGCTCAGCACCCTCCTCCACGCCTGTGCGCACGAGACGATCGACGTGGTCGCGGTGCCGGCTGGAGACGAGTGGCCCAAGAGCCGTGGACTCGTCGGCCCCAGGTCCGAGGCGCAGGGAACCCATGCCCGCGGCGAGCTTGTCGACGAACTCCGCCTCACGTGCCTTGTCCACGTAGAACCGGGTGTACGCCGCACACACCTGTCCCGTGTTCAGCGTCCCGCCGAGCAAGTTCCCCCCGACAGCCGCGTCGATGTTGGCGTCGCGCGCGATGATGCTCGGCGCTTTTCCGCCGAGTTCGAGCGTGAGCCGCTTGAGATTGGATTCCGCGCTGGCGATCGTGATCCGCCGGCCGACCGCTGTCGAGCCGGTGTAGGACAGGTGGTCGACGTCGGGGTGCCGGCTCAGCAGTTCGCCCACCGACCCGTCGCCGGTGACGATGTTGACCACGCCCGGGGGGAAGCCCGCCTCGGCGCAGAGCTGGACGAGTCGCAGGCTGGTCAGCGGCGTCACTTCGCTGGGTTTGATCACCACGGTGTTCCCGGTGGCGAGGGCCGGAGCCAGTTTCCAGGCCAGGATCATCAGCGGGAAGTTCCAGGGCGTGACCAGCGCGTTGACTCCGATGGGCTCGCGCTTGGTGTAGTGCAGGGTCTCCGGGAAGGAAACCGGGTTCACGGTCCCCTGCACCTTGGTCACCCACCCGGCGTAGTAGCGGAAGTGTTCCGCGGCGCCGGCGACGGAGACCGCTCGGGAGATGCCGATCGGCTGGCCCTGGTCCCGCGTCTCCAGCTGGGCCAGCTCCTCGGCGTTCTCCTCGATCAGGGCGGCGAGACGAAAGAGTAGCGCTGCACGCTGCACCGGAAGGAGCCCGGTCCAATCGGCGCCCCCCAGCGCGGCGCGCGCGGCCGCCACGGCCGCGTCGACGTCGCCTCGCGAGGCGACTCCGACTTCCGTGATCGTCTCGCCGGTGGCGGGATCCAAAGTCTCGAAGGACCCGCCCGACGCAAACACCCACTCACCTTCGATGAACAGCTTCTCGGTCATCATGCTCTCCTGTCGCCCACAACTTGATGTCCGGCCCAGTATCGGTAGGCGGCGAACGTGGGGGCTTGGATCTGCGTGCCGACCTGTTGGCAATGGCCGCAACGCGTCGGGCTACCCGGTGTCCGCGTCGGGCTACCCGGTGTCAGCCGGCGGTGATCCGGCCGCGTACCTCGCCCAGGCCCCCTGTCCAGTACATCGACGCGAACGGTGGGCGCGAGATCACGTGCCCGTTCAAGGCCACGTCGAGGCGGACGTCGAGTCCCCACGGAGAGCCGCTGCTGTCGTCCAGGTACTCCGCCGGCCGCGGGTCCCGCGCGGGCGGGGCGACCCTCGCTGTGTCCAAGGCCGCCAGCGGCACGATCCGCGGCGAGATCGATGTGTGGAACGACTTTCCCAGGAACGGACCGAGGGGCACGTACTCCCACGCTTGGATGTCGCACCCCAGCTAGGAGCCGCACATGGTGGAGATCAAGACGCCGGTCTCCCGCTGGAAGCAGGTTGCCGAGTACCTCAAAGAGCGGATCTTTGACGGCACCTTCCCAGCCGGGCAGCCGCTTTCCTCTGAGCAGCAGCTAGCGGAGGAGTTCGGCCTATCCCGCCCCACCATCCGCAACGCGATCAACGAGCTCAAGACGGCGGGCTTGGTCGAGGTCAAGCGACCCTTGGGGACGTTCGTCCGTTCCACGCATGCGCGGCCCGCGTGTAGCGATGACAGAGGGCTGGTCCAGTCGCCGGAGGGCTACTCCGACAAGTGCGACCTGACGTGGCAGGACCTCGATACGCCGTCCGTCGTCCGTCAGAACGCCACGGTGACGCATGCCGACTATCTAGGCATTCCCACCGGCGAACCCATGCTGGTCCGCTCCGTCATGCAGAGCTGCGGAGATACGCGCCGCCTCCACCGAATCCTTCTCCCGTTCAGCGTTGCGGCGGAGACCCCATGGGCGGACGACGCCTCGCTTCCGGACGCCCATGCCCTGGGCCGACACTCTCCAAGCCGTTCCAGGAACCCAGCTTCTGCACATCACCAGAATTACTCTGAACAAAGATCGTCCCTTGCTCATGGAGGAGTTCATAGCGCGCGGTGATGCGCTCGAAGTCGCCTACCCGCTGCCTGTCACGAAGTCAGCCCGTTAGCGCATCCCGCAGATAGGGTGATGATCCCCACCTCCGCGAAGGATGGCCTCATGGCGGAACTGATCGAGGTTCACACGACGATCGAAGGTAAGGAGAAGGCCGTCGAGCTGGCGCACGCCATTCTCCGTGCCGGACTCGCCGCCTCCATTGACCTCTCGCCTGTGACGAGAATCATCCGCTGGGAAAGCGGGATCGAGGAGACGAGCGCCTGGAAGCTCGCGGCTCTCACGGTCAACACGCGACTCGCCGCTCTTGAAAAGCGTAGTAGAGCCGCCCCCTTCCGTCTCGGTGCTGCGTGTGGCGCTTGGCCGGAACGTTGCCGACACGCTGGTAGTGAGCCATGGCGTAGTGCCTCCGGGTCGGTCGAAGGGTGGGAATGGTCAGGCGGTGACGGGAAGACCGCGTGCGAGTACGCGGTCGAGCGCTCGAGTGAGCTCGGCCGGCGATGGGTCACGGAGGACCGCGGCCACGTGGGCATCGGGTCGTACGACCCAGACCTCGGCGGCTTCTGCGCCCATGACGCCCGCCAAGGCGGGCGACAGGTCGGCGAACGCATAGGCCTGAACCGGACCCACGGAGCCTTCGCGGGCCTGGCCGAGTACCGACGGCGAACACGCCGCGCCAACGAGCACCGTGATTCCGTCGCGCAGGAGTCGGCGCAGGTGCGTCTCGCCACCGTCGGCGCCGCGCACGGGAAAGTCCGGCATCAGCACACCGGGCGCCGGTGTGGGCATCGTGCCCTTGGCCGGCCGACCGGCGAACGGGCCGCGGGAGTCCGGCGTGGTGAGCGGCGAGTCGACGTACCAGAACGGCTCGGCCAGCCGGCCCGAATCGACCCGGGCACGGGCGTCCGTGTCGTGACGCGCGGCTTCGAGAGTCCGCCTGCGGTCCTCCCACTGCTCCTCGGTCTGCGGAACCAGGAAGCGCATGGTCGCTCCGGTGACCTCCAGATTCTCCAGGGCAGCCGCGTGTCGCTCGTGGTGGTAGGTGTCCAGGAGTGACTCAGGCGCCCACCCGTTGAGCACGTAGGCGAGTTTCCACGCGGCGTTCTCCGCGTCCTGCACGCCCGAGTTGAGGCCCCGGGCGCCGAAGGGCGCCACCAGGTGTGCTCCGTCGCCGGCCAGGAGAGCACGACCGGCCCGCATGCGGTTCACCACGCGCGAGTGGAAGCGGTACGCCGACTTCCACACGATTTCGTAGTCGCAGTCGCCGATGATCTGGCGAATGCGGGCATCGAGCGCTCCGGTGCGCTCCTCCTCCGCGAGCTCGAAGTTCTCCGGCACCTGCCAGTCGATTCTGAAGGTCGAGTCCGGACATGGATGGATCAACACCTGCCGGCCCGGGTTCCATTGGGGGTCGAAGTAGAACCGCCGCTCGCGCTCCCACCCCGGAAGATCGGTGCGCAGGTCACAGATGAGGAACTGGTCACCGAAGGTGTGCCCCTCGAACGAGAGCCCGAGCATCTCCCGGATGGCATCACCACGGGCTCCGGGGCAGGCCAGCAGGTAACTGCCGCGAACCTCGATCTCCCCCGCTTCCGTCTCGCAGGTCGCGGTCACGCCCTCGGCATCCTGCGCGATCGCGATGACGCGGTGGCCCCAGCGCACCTCGATCAGCGGCTGGGCTTCGATCTGATCGTCGAGGACCTCCTCGGTGCGGCACTGGGAGATGTTCACGAACGGGGGGAACGGCGAGGCGCCGGGGTCCTCGAAATCGATCGTGAACAGCTCGTCATCGCGGTAGAACGTGCGCGCCCGGGTCCATGTCACGCCTTCGGCCGCAAGAGTCGCTCCCACGCCGACGCTCTCCCAGATGTCGAGGACGTCGCGTTGCTGGCATATCGCCTTGGATCCGACGAGATCGCGAGCGGGGCGGCCGTCGAGTACAACGACGGGGATCCCCCAGCGAGCGAGAAGAAGGGCCGCCGTCTGACCGACGGGCCCGTTTCCGAGGACGAGCACGGGTTGGTGCTGATTCATCGTGTGCGTCCCGTCAGGATTGAAGGAGGTCCCACACCTGGCGGTCGCGCTCGGCGGTCCAAATGAGGGGCCAGTCGGTGCCGGAGAGCTCATCCCACAACCGCGCGACGTCGAAGGGCAGGCAGTGCTCGAAGATCGGCCAGTGCCCGAACTTCGGCGCCAACGCTGTGTGGGTCGCCTCGAACGCCTCCTTCAGGGTGCCACCACGCTTCTGGACGGTTTCGACGTGCTCGATCATGGTGGTGAGAAAGCCGCGCGTCTGCTCAATCGCCGCGCTGACGGCCTCCGCACCGCGCGCGACAGCCCCACGGCCACCCACCAGTTGTTCGGCTCCGAAGGAAGCAACGTTGTCGAGCGTCGCCGCCGCCCAGTCGCGGTGGAACGCGTCTCCGGTGTACAGCGCCGCCTGGGCCTCCACGAGGTCACCGGCGAACAGGATCTTCTGCGAGGGCAACCACGCGACGATGTCGCCGGCCGTGTGGCCGCGCCCGCAGTACTGCAACACGAGGTCACCGCGATCACCACCGAGATCGATGGTGAACCGGTCGGTGAATGTCACCGTCGGCCAGGTGAGCCCCGGGATCGACTCGGGATCCTTGAACAGGCGAGGCATCCGCCCGAACTCCGACGCCCAGTCCTGCTTGCCACGCTCGGCGATCAGCCGGCGGGTGTTCTCGTGCGCCACGATCACCTCGGCGTCGAACGCGCTTGCACCGAGGACGCGCACCGCATGGTAATGCGACAGGACGAGGTATTTCACGGGCTTGTCCGTGTGCTTCCTGAGCTCCGCCAGCCAGTCTCGTGCTGCGGTCGGCGTCGCCAGCGCCTCGAAACAGACCAGGAAGTCCTCGCCCTCGATGGCGCCGACGTTGGGGTCGCCCTCCGCGGTCAGGGCGTATACCCCTTCTGCGAGCACCTCGAGCGTCTGCTGCTTCGCACTGATGTCCGCCGAGGACGCGAAGGGTTTGCCGGCCATGCCGATCCCATCTGTTCGGGTGACGGGGGGCATCTTGGCACCCGCCGTCCTACTCGTAAAACCTTTTACGAGTAGGACCATAACCACGAGTCGTCGGCTCTGTGAAGCACAGCCGGCATGCAGATGGGGTCGTGCCCGCTGGGCCAAGTTCCCTACCCGCTGCGCCAAGCCTGGAAGCGCACGGTGTTCCTAACGTTGCGGCGACGCTGGCCCCGATGGACATCCGACGTCCTGTCGAAAGGCTCCACATGAAGAATCAGGTCTCGGCCCTTGCCGCTGCCGCAACGTCAGCTTTGCTTCTCGCCGCATGCGGCAGTGGTGGTGGTTCAGGATCCGCGGACGAACCCATCGTCGTCGGCTCCATCAACGCACTCAGCGGTCCGGCGACATTTCCCGAGGCATCTGCGGCGGCGCAGGCGGTGTTCGACGGGGTCAACGCCACGGGTGGGATCCGCGGACGCAAGATCCAGTACGTCGTCGCAGACGACAAGGCGGACCCGGCGACCGCAACCCAGACAGCGCGAGACATCGTGACCAGCAAGAATGCCGTTGCCATGGTGGGCGGCGCGAGCCTGGTCGACTGTGATGTGAACGGAAAGTTCTACGAGCAGCAGAAGATCATGAGCATCGTCGGTACCGGGGTCGGGCCAGGATGCTTCAACAGCCCGGTGATGGCCCCGGTCAACGCCGGGCCCTACCTCGACTCACAGATGACGCTGACGTTCGGCTCGGAAAAGCTGCACGTCAAGAAGATCTGTGCCTTCGTCGCGATCACCGGAGCCTCCAAGCCCGCCTATCAGTCGGCGATCGACGCCTGGACGAAGGCGACTGGCGCGAAGCTGGCCTACATCGACGACACCGTGCCCTACGGCAACGCCGACTACACGCCCCAGGCGGTGAAGGTCAAGGAGGAGGGCTGCGACGCCGTCTTCGCCAACTTCGTCGAACCGGATGCCCTGGGCATGCTCAAGGCCGCGGTGGCCCAGAACGTCACCGGGATCACTTGGCTGTTCCTGACCTCGGTGTACTCCGAGCAGTTCGCGAAGGCCGCGCCGGCGGGGCAGAAGATTTACGTGCCGGCAGAGTTCCTCCCCTTCACAGACACCAACGCGACAGCGAACAAGGACTGGCGCGAGCTCATGACCAAGCAAGGGCTTGCGCTGACGTCGTTCTCACAGGGCGGATACCTCGCAGCCACGTACTTCGTCGACATCCTCAAGTCGATCAAGGGCGACATCGATCGCACGTCGGTGACCGAGGCACTGAAGAAGATGGCGCCGATCGAGAACGCCATGGTCGGCACGCCATACCAGTTCGGGCCGGGCAACAGCCACCAGCCGAACCACGCCGGCTGGCCGATCGTCCTCGACAAGGGCTCGTGGCGGAACGCCGCCGACAACTGGCTCATTGTCGACCAAGGCTGAGTTGAGCAGTCGATGATCTCAGGAGCTCTGAGCGGACTGGCGTTGGGCGGCTTCTACGCCACCATCGCCGTCTGCCTGACCTTGATGGCGCAGCTCATCCGGGTCGTGAACTTCGCCCAGCTCGCGTTGGCCATGTTCGGGACCTACACAGCAGTCACGCTGGCGGACCATGGAATGCCGGCCCTTCTGGCCGTGCTTCTCGGAGTGGCCGTCGCAACGGCGGCCTCCGGCATCCTCGGTGCAGTGCTTGCACACTGGATGCCGGAGGCGGACATCACGCACCGATCCGCAGTCTCTATCGCAGCACTGCTCCTCGCGCTGTCGGCGTCGTTCATGGCCTTCGGCACGAAACCCAAGAACTTCGCGCCGCTCGTTCACGGTGCGGCGGTCGACCTCGGCGGGACGGTGGTCACGTGGATCGCCGTGGTGATGTGCCTGCTGGCGGTCGCGGTCGCGAGTGCTGCGCACCTGGTGCTGCGCAGGACCGATGCCGGAGTACTGCTCCGGGCGCTGGCGGAGCGACCGTCGACAGCGGAGCTGCTGGGGGTCCCCGCCAGGTCTCTGACCGTCGCAGTGTGGTTGTCCACCGGCGTGGTGGCGGCGGTGGCGGTCGCCCTCGTCGCGCCGACCCAGACGAACGACCAGTACTCACTGACGATGCTCGTGGTGCCATCTGCCGCCGCCGCGCTGGTCGGCGCCTTCCGGTCCATCTGGCTCTCAGTCGCGGGCGGTATCGGGCTCGGCATGCTGCAGGGCGCCCTCGCCCAGTCGAACCAGCTGTCTGTCCTCAAGTTCTGGATTCCGTTCGCGGTCATCCTCGTGCTCCTGCTGTGGAGCCAGAGAAATCAGGTGTGGGATGTCGCCCGTTGATACCGGTCGCGCCGCGGCCGTTCAGGCGAGACGCGAGTCTCGCGACGCGCAGGGCCGCAATCCGTTGGCGCGGCTCGTCGGCAGCTTCGACTTCGGCCGGCACCCGCTCATGCCGGCCGCAGGCGCAGTGGTCGCACTGCTCCTCGCGATCGTGGCCAGTCGTGCACTCTCGCCGTACCTCATCTTTCTGGGCATCACCGTGGTCGCAGCCGCGATCGCCCTGGTCGGCATCGGAGTCGTCTCGGGACGGGCCGGAATGATCTCCTTGTGTCAGCTCTCGTTCGCCGCGGTCGGCGCGGTCGTCGTGGCCCAGCTGAGTATCTGGCAGGCACCCGGCGGGCTCATCGGGTGGATCGCCGTCGGCGGCATAGCGTCGGGGCTCGTCGGCGTGGTCATCGGCCTCCCAGCCCTCCGGTTGCGCGGTGTCAACCTCGCCGTGGTCACTCTCGGTTTCGCGGCGGCAGCTCGACAGACCCTCGGACTCACCCAGTTCCCGGGGACCAACGACGGGCTCTTCATCAGTCGGCCGAACGCGGCGGCATCCGACCCGGACTACTTCGTCCTGGCAGCCGCTGTCCTCATTGCCTCAGTGGTCCTGGTCACCTATCTCGGGCGAACGCGCCTCGGTTCGAGCTGGCGCGCCGTGGCCTACTCCGAGCGAGGCACTGCGGCGGCCGGCGTCAACGTGCCCTTCGCCAAGACCTCGGCGTTCGGTCTCAGCGCGCTCCTGGCCGGGATCAGCGGCGGCGTGACCGCGGGACAGGTCGGCGTCCTCTACCCGAGCAGCTTCGAACCGACCGCATCGCTCACGCTGTACGTCCTGGCGGTAGTGGTGGGCGCGCAGGCCGTCGTCGCAGCGGTGGTCGGCGGCGTGCTCTGGGTCGGCATTCCTGAACTGCTGCGCATCTGGGGCGTTCCGCAGGACTGGGCCCTGGTGGTGTTCGGGCTCGCCGGCATTCAGGCGGTCGCATCGGGCAACAGCCTCGGGGACAATCTGAGCCGGCTCCGTAGACGCCGGGTACCAGAGGCAACGCACCTGACCGAACGAGGACCCGTGACCGCAGCACCCTCGCCGACCGCCCACTCCGAGGCGAATCGTCCGGCTCTCCGGATACCGACCGGGCCGTCAGCGACGCACGGGCCGGCCTTGTCGGCTCGCGGCATCACCTTGCGATTCGGTGCGGTGACCGCCCTCGACGATGTCGACCTCGACATACCCACTGGCGCAATCGTCGGGCTGATCGGCCCCAACGGAGCCGGGAAGTCGTCACTGGTCGATGTCCTCACCGGGTTCACCCGTTCCGAGCGCGGAGTGGTCGAGCTCGGTGGCCGTGACGTGACCGGCCTGCGGCCGACGCCGCGGGCACGGGCAGGTCTGCGTCGCACATTCCAGCAGGATCGGGTTCCGCCGGGCCTTCGGGTGGGCGCCTACGTGCGCATGGTCGCCCACGGGCGTCCTGATCGTGCGGCGATCGATGAGACGCTCGAGCACTTCGAGTGCCCGCCGGCGCATTCCCTCCTTTCCGACGTCGACCTGGCCACACGCCGCCTCGTGGAGGTGGCCGCGCACGTGTTGAGTGGTCCTCGGGTGCTCCTGCTCGACGAGCCCGCCGCGGGCCTGTCGCACGAGGAACACATCCGCTTCGGGCGCCACCTCCAGGCGGTCCCCGAACGATTCGGCACGGCGGTCCTCCTGATCGAGCACGACCTGGACATGGTCCGATCGGTCTGCACGTCACTCGTCGTCCTCGACTTCGGACGCGTGATCTCTGCCGGGACACCAGACGTCGTCCTCAATGACCCGAAGGTGATGCGGGCCTACCTCGGGGAGGAGTCGACATGAGCGAGCTCACGCTGAAGCAGGTCTGCGTCGACCGGGCAGGTGGCCGCGTCGTCACCGACGTGTCCCTCACCGTCCGACGGGGTGAGGTGACGACACTCATCGGCCCGAACGGAGCCGGGAAGACATCCCTGCTCGAGGCCGTCTCCGGACTGGTCGACGTCGCGCGGGGTTCCATCACCTGCGACGGCCAGGAGATCACCCGGCACAGCAAGGTCGGTCGACGGGGACTGGGGATCGTGCACGTCGAGCAGGGCCGCACAGTGTTCGGCTCCCTGACGGTGACCGAGAACCTTCGCGTCGCCACGCGCTCATCCGCGGACATCAAGCGCGCCTTCGAGCTGTTCCCCGAGCTCCGCAAGCGTCATGACAGCGCGGCGACCCTCCTGTCCGGCGGAGAGCAGCAGATGCTCGTGCTCGCACGCGCGCTCGTCACCCGACCCCGCTTCCTCCTGGTCGACGAGATGTCGCTGGGACTGGCCCCTGCGGTCTTCAGGCGGCTCCTGCCACTCGTCAAGGACTTCGCCGCGGACGGTATGGGCGTGTTGCTGGTCGAACAGTTCGCACAGCTCGCTCTCGGAATCTCGACCGAGGCGGCCGTCATCACCGGAGGCCGGCTGACCTACCGGGGTCCGGCATCAGTTCTGGTGGAAGACCCTGAACGGCTCCAACGCACGTATCTGGGGACGGATCATTGATCGGATGCTGTTGGTGATCTCGGGGTGGTCTGGTGATCTCGGGCTTGCGGGATGCCTGGCTGGCAGGAGTCGACCGCGCTCGTCTGTGAGGGCGGTGTCGATGGTTGGCGATATCGGTCGGTTAATCCCGGTGGAGACGGTGCGGGCAGCGTGGGCTGCGAACCCGTCCCCGACGCCGGCGATGTGGGTCCGGGACCGGCTGGCGGGAGTGTTCTGCGAGAGGTCTTCGCCGGCTGGTTTCCAGCTGATGGCCGACGGGGTCTTGCGCCAGTTGTGCTGGCGCTGGTCAGCGTGTTGCAGTTCGCGGAGAACTTTTCCGACCGGCCAGGCCGCGTTGGCGGTGCGGTGCCGGATCCGCTGGAAGTACTGCCTCCGTGGCATAGCCCAGATGCACGGTCAGCCCGGATCCCAACGCCCGCTCCGGCACCGCCTTGACCAGCTCACCCAGCATGCTGCCCGCACCGGTCGACCGCAGCTCACCGGCCGCTTCCCGCGACCTGACCACCAGCTCCCGCAACGGACGACGCTCCGGCACAGCCACATTCGCCAGAGTACACGAATGATCACTTATCGTAGTATACGGTGGACTATCGACGCCGCCCACGATCATTTGCTCCCTAGCAAGATCACTTCCAATACTTCAGAGGTGATCCTGGGAACTTGTCTCACCGTGCAGGATTTTTAGCACGCAGGAGCAAGTTGTGCCAGACTGTGTCGCCGGTCACATCGAGGGTGCAAAGTGGACTCGAGCAATCGGACCGGGAGGATTCATGACGGTGGGTTCAACACCGCGCTCACGACATGGAGTCGAGAGCTACCTCACCTCGGACTTCCACGAGTGGCGAACGCACGTTTCCGAGAGCTTCGTTCCGCTGGAGGTGCAGACCGACCGGCCCGACTCTTTCCATGGGCAACTGCGCGCCAAGCGCATCGACCGGCTCGCCATGTTCGACATCCGCGTCAGTCAGCACTCGGTGTTCCGAACCCCGGAACTGGTAACGAATTCGAGTCGCGACTACTACAAGCTCTCGATGCAGCTACGCGGCAGCAGCTTGTTGCTCCAGGACGGCAAGGAAGCGCTGCTCACCCCCGGCGACATCTCCCTCTACGACACGACGAGGCCGTACACACTCATATCGGACGACAACATGCGGCACATCGTCTTGATGTTCCCCCGCTCCTCGATCGACCTGCCCACCGCGGACCTGGGCGAGCTGACGGCAACCAGACTGCCGGCGAACCGCGCGATGTGCCAGGTGATCAGCCCGTTCCTGCTCCGGATGGCGAAGAACTTCGAGTCGCTGAACGGCGGCGCTGCATTGCGGCTCGCGCATACCACGATCGACCTGGTCACCACTCTGTTCGCGACCGAGCTCGACGTCGGGTTGGAAGGGACGAACGAGCCTCGGCGAAGGCTGCTGAACCAGATCAAGAACTTCATCGAGGCGAACCTCGACGACGAATCGCTCGCGCCGCCTCAGATCGCCGCCGCGCACTACATCTCGGTGCGGCAGCTGCACCAGTTGTTCAGCACGGAGGGCATGAGCGTGTCGTCCTGGATCCGCACGCGTCGCCTGGAGCATTGTCGTCGGATGCTTGTCGACCCGGTGCACGCAGGCCGGTCCGTGTCCGAGATCGGAGCGCGCTGGGGTCTGCCCGATGCTCCGCACTTCTCCCGTGTGTTCAAGATCGCGTACGGCGTCTCACCGCGTCAGTTCCGTTCGGCGGGAATGCCAGCCACCTGACCGAAGCTCCAGGTGGCTGACTCTGGCGGGCCCGGCCTGTCTCAGCCGGCTTCCTCGGCGAGGATGAAGTCGGCGGCGCGCTCACCCACCAGGCAGGCAGGCGCATTGGTGTTGCCGCTGGTGATTCGGGGGAACACCGACGCGTCCGCGACGCGGAGTCCGCGCAACCCGTGGACCCGCAGGGTAGCGGGGTCAACCACCGCATCAGGTCCCGTGCCCATGGCGCACGTGCCGCACTGGTGGTGGTAGGTGATCACCGTTCTGCGCGCATAGTCGGCGAGCGCCTCGTCGGTCTCGACGCCAGGGCCGGGGTAGATCTCACGTGCACCCCATTCGGTGGCCAGAGCGGGCTGCTGACCGATCTCGCGGCACTTGCGCAGCGAGGCAACGAGCGTCTGGAGGTCTTTGTCCACGTCGAACACGTTGAGGTCGATGGCGATCGGATCATCGGCGCCCGGTCCGGTCAGCGTGACCGAGCCGCGGCTCTCCGGCCGGACGAGGCCGGCCATGAGCGAGAAGCCCGAATCAGGGCCGCTCATCCATTCTTCGGAGTACATCGGCACACTGAAGTTGATCGGCTGAGTGTCGGGAGAGTCCAACCCCTCGCGGCTGCGCCAGAAATGATGGGTCTGGGCTGCCGCCAGACCGGGGGTCGGAGGACCGACTTCGCGCGCTGTCGTCTCGAAGATCACGGGCGACAGCAGATGGTCCTGCAAGTTGCGTCCGACGCCCGGCAGGTCGAGGATCGTGTCGACACCCAGGTCCCGAAGCTCCGCGGCCGGCCCGATTCCGCTGCGCAACAGGACGCGCGGAGAGTCGAGGGCCCCGGCGCACAGGACCGTCTCGGCGGCGTATGCCTCCATGGCGATGCCCTCCACGTCGACCTCGACGCCGACAACGGCCCCGTCCTCGACGATCAGCCGATTCACGCGGGCACCCGTGACGATCTTGAGGTTGTTCCGGTCCCGTACGGGCTTCAGGTACGCCTTGTAGGTGTTCCAGCGCTCGGCCCCCCGAATGTTGAACTGCATCTTCGCGACGCCGTCCAGCGTGCCGGAGTTGTAATCCGGATTGACCGCGAGGCCCGCCTGCACCGAGGCGTCGAGGATCGACTGCTGGACGGGATCCAGCTGGTAGTCGACGGTCACGTCGAGGAGCCCGGAAGTGCCACGAGCACGGGCCGGCCGGCCGTCGTAGGCCTCGATTCGGCCGAAGACCGGCGCTACATCGGCCCAGCCCCACCCGCTCGCTCCCAACTTCTCCCAGTGCGCGAAGTCCTCGTCGCAGCCCCGCACCCAGATCGCGGCGTTCAGCGCATGGGACCCGCCCAGCACCTTGCCGCGGGGAAGGTGGAGCAACCGGTTCGCCGCATTCTTCTGGGGCACGGTGTAGTAGCCCCAGTCCTGGGGGCTCAACCAGAGCTCGGCGAGGCGGAGGACGTCGTGGAGCGCAGGGTTGGAATCCTCGCCACCGGCCTCGAACAGAAGCACGTCACGTCCCGCGTCCACGAGTCGGCGAGCAAGGATGGCGCCCGCGGAGCCGGCTCCGACAACGATCACATCGGCCTGCAGCGTCATGGCGAGTTCTCCCGGTCAGGTCGTTTGCCTGCGCCCGGTCGTTCGACCGAGCCTGCGCTCATTCTGAGAGTGCTCAGACAGTGCCGGAAAGAGTCACATTTGGACTGTTCGCACTACGCCAAGAGTCGTTCACATCGGGCCAAGTCAACGACCACCATGCGCTTCGAGAATCGAGATGGACATCGATCCTCGAGCGGATCCCTTTCAGGCCGCGCACGTGCGGACGCCCGGAGGCAAACCATGATCACGGCCTGCTTGGCCGACCTGAACCCGACCGCCATCTCGGGGGTCTCCGCCATCGAGACCGACGCGTGAGGGTGACCTGGCCAACGACCGTGCCGGGGCGGGTGGTCCAGCTCCTGCTCGGCCTGATCGTGACGTCGGCGGGGATCTGGCTGACCATCCGCGCCAATCTTGGTGTCGCCAGCTGGGAAGTCCTGCACATCGCATTGGCGCAGCGCCTCGGCATCGGCATCGGCACGGCCTCCATCGCGATCGGCAGCCTCCTCGTCGCGATCGTCGCCGCTCTCGGCCTCCTTCCCGGCATCGGCACGATCCTCAACGTGCTGGTGATCGGGACCTGTCTCAACCTCTTGCTCGCGACCCCGATGCTCGCGTCGATGGGGACCACCGGTGTGGCCGAGCGGCTGGGAGCGCTGGTTGTCGGCATCGCGGTCTTCGCGATCGGGTGCGCGATCTACGTCGGAGCACATCTCGGTTCGGGACCACGTGACGGCCTCATGCTCGCCATCCATCTCCGGCTCCCGCTGGGTGTCGGTGGTGCTCGCGTTGTGTCGGAGGGAATCGGACTCGTGATCGGCTGGTCGCTCGGGGGCCCGGCTGGTGTGGGGACGTTGCTGTTCGTGGTAGCGGCCGGCCCCATGGTGGCGCTGGCATTCAGATTCCTGGGCCTCCGACCGCTGGCAGAGACCAGACCCGTCCCGCGGGCGCCATGATCGCGTAACTGAGCAAGGTGACGGGTGACGCCTGCGAAGGTCTGCAGTGCTGGCAAGCTGATCCCATGACCACGGACAAGAGCGAGCCGCCGCCGATCGACGATCTCGACTTCCAGTCGTTCGTGAGGTTCGCCCTCGACCGCGCCGGCCGACTGGAGCCTCCGGTTGACACCGAAGCTGCTGCACTCGTCCTGACCCTGCACCGTGCGGCGAGCACCGTCGTTTACGACCTCGAATCGTCCGTGCACAGACCGCATGGCTGGAGCTGGGCCGGTTTCCGGTTGATGTTCGCTCTGTGGATCGTGGGCACGATGGATGCCAAGGATGCCGCTCGGATCGCGGGCATGAGTCGCCAGGCCGCGTCGAGCCAGGCCAACACCCTTGAGCGCGAAGGCCTGCTCCGCCGTACCAAGTCGCCGCACGACGGTCGCGCGGTCGCCTTCGCCCTCACCAAAGCAGGGCAGAAAGCCATCGCGGACACCTACCACGAGCACAACATCCGCGAACGCATGTGGGCGGAGCTCCTGACACCCGAAGAGCGCGCTGCCCTCACCTCGGCTCTGGGCAAGCTGCTCGACTCGGCGCCGCACCTCGGGGTACGGCGCCGGGACTGAGCCGTGACCACGTCGACCAGATCCAGGCGTGTTCAGGAGCTACGCCACGGCCACGTTCAGGCAGCCGCGTCAGACAATGGCGCTGGCCTACCATTCGACGGCGTTGAACGAGCACGCAAGCGCGCCCTGGGCAGGGAGTCACAGGATGGCGCGCCACGCCGACGCGCTCGACCGCGTCCGCCGACGCGGCGTGGATCTCCGTGCTGCCGCCCACGCCCCATGCTGCCCTCGTGGTCGAGTGACCGGTACTTGGCGCCGCTGGAGCCGGCCCGCCAGGCAGCCGGCCAGCGACGCAGGCCCCCTACGTCGACTCGCCCAGGCCACCTTGGCGCCGAGGCGATCCGCCTGCGACAGGTCCTCGCCGCGTTCAGCCGTCCCCAGGGCGAGGTGCCGCCATCACCCGGCAGGGTCCCGCTCATTAATCACTCGACACCCCTTCCGAGCTGCGGGAAACTCCTCGCGATGACGCAACGAACCGATACGCCTCCCGCCTGGGACGAGTCCACGCGGCTGACCACCTTCCTGGACTACGCCCGTGACACGGCGCCTCGCCCGCATCGTCTACAACACCCTCCAACCCGACAAAACAACCGTCCAGCCGACCGCACTCGCGGCAGCGGCTTGACATAGGAGCAACGCATGTCACTGGTGGGCGGGAGGTCGAGCAAGCGGTGAACCGGCATCGGAAGCGGCCGGCCTCGGCCACGGCGCAACGCCGCGCGCACCTCGCGTCGGCGGCTCCCGCCGCGAGCCCGGCACAAATGCGAGCATCCCAGTCAGCTTCTCGGCGACCTCCTCGTAATCATCGTCTGGAAACAGGCACAACGCGATCAGGAGATAGACGACCACGTGCGCGGGCAGCTTGCGAACCCGACGCTCCCCGGCACTCGTGTGCGGCGACGGCCGCGTGCAGGACCTGGCGAGGGATCAGTGCTGTCAACGCGCCGACCGCCACGAGATCCGTCAACCGATTCGGACCGCCTAACTCACCCATCAAGATCATCAAGCGACGCCACCAGCAAGATCGCTAACTAAACGGCATTGGACCCATCCCCGCTCGCCTCCGGCCGAGAAAACGCCTTTCGCCAAGGCCGGCTGCGCCCGCATGTGATTCGATGCGCAAAGTGGACAGATGCAGCTCCCGCCTCTCGGCCGAAGGGCTGCCGGGATCTGCACGAGCGGCTGAGCGATGCGGGTCAATCGGGGGGAGAACCCGATCCAGACGCCGATCGGCACCCACACGAGGGTGGCCACGACCATCAGCACCACCACCCCGAACCAGCTGTTGCACCGTGAGCGCCGGCTCAGTCATGCCGGCTGGACTCCCGGCTCCCGGGGGTCGATGCCGGTGGTACGGAACCGGATGCGGTAGCTCCCCGGCGAGACTCCGAGGTTGCGGCGGAAGATCCGTCTCATCGTCTCCGGGGAGCCGAAGCCGGCACGCCGTGCGACGGACTCCTGGCTTTCGTCGCCGGTCGCCAGGAGAAGCTTGGCCGCCTCCAGCCGGGTCTGCTCCACGTAGCGGGCCGGTGTCATGCCCACCTCGTCGCGGAACATCCGCGCCAGGTGGCGTTCGCTCACCGCGGCGCGGGCGGCCATCGCGGCAGTCGAGTGGTCCGCGGCGGGTTCGAGGACCACAGCGTCCAGGACCTGGCGCAGGCCGCGTGTGGTGGGGGCGCCCGCCTTGGACCAGACGCTGAACTGGGCCTGGCCGCCCGGACGTTGGAGGAAGACGACCATCCACCGGGCGACCCTGCGGGCGACGTCGGTGCCGTAATCGTTCTCGACGATGGCCAGGGCCAGGTCGGTGCCCGCGCTGATCCCGGCGCCGGTGATGAAGGGGCCGTCCTGGACGAAGAGGGCGTCCGGATCCACCATGACGCGGGGGTACTCCAGGGCGAGCCGCGCGCAATGTGCCCAGTGGGTCGTCGCCCGGCGTCCGTCCAGCATCCCGAGGGCGGCCAGCACGAAGGCGCCCGTGCAGACGGAGGCGATCCGCGACGCCCGGGGCGCCAGCTCGCGGACCGCCGCCAGCGCCTCGGGGACCGTGTCCGGGGTCAGCTCCTCCGGTATGTCATGCGTGCCCGGGGCGAAGGTGAAGTCGGCCGGTACACCTCCCGGCACCAGGAGGGTGTCGATGGAGTCGGGGGCGTCGGCCACTGGAATGTCCGCGCTCAGCCGGGTGAACGCGGTCGTCCCGACCGGCTGCCCCGTGGGCGAGACCAGCAGCACCCGGTAGCGGGCCCCGAAGTCGTTGGCCCGGGCGAAGATCTCCAGCGGCGCCGCCACGTCTTGCAGTGTCACCTTGTCGTACAGCACGAAGACCATCGTGCGTTCGGTGCCGCTGTCCGCGGCCGCGATGCTCTGGTTCATGGTCCGGCCTCCTCCCGGGGAGTGCGGGGCTACCCATCGTGTCCGAAATCGTGGCTCGTGTGTCGGTTGCAGCCCTTGGCTCCTGTCCTCCCAGGAGGGAACGTGGAAGCCGGGGAATCCGGGATCCGAGTTCCTGGAATAGATGATACCGATCGCTTCGAGCTGTCAGTAAAAGCGCCGCACTTCCGTCGGCCTCATGGGAAGAAATATTAACCGCACGAAGACCTGATCGGTCCAGTGCTCATATCGACCTCGCAGCCGCCCATGGCCTCACCGGCAGGCCTGGGCGGCTTTTCCTGCCCCTATGTCATAAGACAGCGGAAGTCAATGCCAGAAATCGCTTGTTCAAGCATCTTTAACTCGCATGAAACAAAATAGCTGGAACCTATTGGTGTCTTCCCACCTCAGAGCCGACACGATCGGCACCGAAGGCAGCTGCTGCCACGTTCCCCACCGGGAGCCACGCGGCGGCAGGAGCCGAATAGGCGTGGAAATCCGCGTCCAGATCGAAGCACTCGAACTACCGGATTAGACATCGCCGATCGAGCCTTCAGAAAGCCTTTCACGCCAGGGCACCCAATTCTCTTCCGCGCCTCAGCATGCCAATTGCCGCCTGCCCGTGTTCGGGCACGAATTTCGCCGAGCCGTTAGAACTCGGCGCCAGAGGAGTGTTTGGTCATGCGCCAGCTAGATGCTTTGTCGATCAGCATCGGCGTACTCGGAGGAGTCGCCACGCTGATGACCGCAACCGTCCTGACCATTCCGGTCTGGGTCATCTTCATCGCCTGGGCCTCCTTCTTCATCCTCGGAGCCGGCACCGACGGCATGGTGAGGTCGATCGCCTCGAACCTGACCGGCATCGTCATCGCCTCGCTGACGCTGCTGGTCATCCACGCGCTGGGCGGTGGCACCGCCATCGCCGTCGTCGCCGTGGGTGTGGGCAGCGCCGCCATGGTGCAGGCGTCGAAGATCCCCCTGCTCTCGAAGATCCCGGCCATCGTGTGGGGCTTCGCCTCCACGGTGGGCACGGTGGCCGCCACCGGCCACGGCATCACCACCGCATCCATCAGCAACCCGGCGCTCGTCGCGGCGCTGTCCATGGTCCTCGGCGCGGTGTTCGGCATCGCCTCGGAGCACTGGGGAGCCGCGATGACCGCACGCCCGGCCGCCGAGCCGGCCCCGGAAGGACGGTCATGAAACTACAGCACCACCTGGGAGGCCTGGAAAACCTCGGCCCCGTCACCTACGAACCCCGCGTCTTCGTCGAGGACTGGGAGCAGCGCATCTTCGGCATCCACATCGCGATGATGGGCCTGAGCGCCCACCTCGGCGACGCCGGGCCCCAGTACCCGATCGAGGACGTGCCCACTGCCTTCACCTCCGTCTGGACCTGGGCGGACCTGCGCAAGGGCGCCGAGGCGATGCACCCCTTCGCCTACTTCCAGTACCGCTACTACGAGAAGTGGCTCGGCGGCATCAGCGGGTTCTTCGTCTCCCAGGGCTACATCACCGCGGAGGAACTGGAGGCGAAGGCCGCGGAGTACCTCCAGGATCCGGGACTCGCACAGCTCGAGGGCGGGGACGAACGCATCGACGACCAGGTCATCCGCTACCTGCGCGAGGGCGACTCCCCCCGCCAGGGTCCGGCTGAGTCCCCGGCCTTCGCCGTCGGCGACCGCGTGACCGTCAAGAACGTGCCGCCCACCGAACACACCCGGCTGCCGGGCAATCTGCGCGGCCGCACCGGCACCGTGGAGCGCGTCTTCGAGGGCGACTACGGCTACTTCTGCTCCACCGGCCCCGACGGCATCGGAGAGCCCATGCCCGTCTACGCCGTCCGCTTCGAACCCACCGGCATCTGGGGAGAACTCGCCGAACCCGGCGCCGTGCTCTACGGCGAGCTCTACCAGGCCTACCTCACCCCCGCCACGGAGGAACAGCAGTGACCGTACAGTTCGGCTACCCCGAAGACCGCGAAGCCCGCAGCGCCGCCCGCGTCCGGGCGCTGGAGGCCCTGCTCATCGAGAAGGGCGTGATCACCGGCGCGACCGTCGACAAGGTGCTCGGCTACTTCGAGACCGACATGACGCCGCTCAACGGAGCCAAGATCGTCGCCCGCGCCTGGACCGACCCGGAGTTCGCCGAACGGCTCGTCAAGGACACGCCGGCCGCCGTCGCGGAACTCGACCTCCCCGTCG
The DNA here is from genome assembly GCF_044465905.1 of Nonomuraea sp. NPDC049480. Classification (NCBI taxonomy): domain Bacteria; kingdom Bacillati; phylum Actinomycetota; class Actinomycetes; order Streptosporangiales; family Streptosporangiaceae; genus Nonomuraea; species Nonomuraea sp. NPDC049480. The sequence goes on along the minus strand of NZ_JBITMD010000003.1, from coordinate 57,904 downwards.
GCATGGACGGTGCCGAAGGCGAGCACCTGCAGGCCGTGGCCAACACCTCCGGCGTGCACAACCTGGTCATCTGCACCCTGTGCTCCTGCTTCCCCTGGCCGGTGCTCGGCCTCCCACCGTACTGGTACAAGGACCCGACCTTCCGTGCCCGCGCAGCCCGCGAGCCCCGTGTGGTGCTCAAGGAGATCGGCCTGGACCTCGACCCGTCCGTCGAACTGCGGGTGTGGGACAGCAGCGGTCATTCTCGCTGGTTCGTCGTTCCGCAGCGGCCCGCCGGAACCGACGACATGACCGAGGAGGAACTCGCCACCCTGGTCACCACCGAATCGATGATCGGCATCGCCGAGGTTCCTTCACCCGCCGCCTGAGCAGCACCCGGACTCCAGAGAAAGGGAATCCCATGGAGGCCACCGCCACCACCGCACCCCTGCACGAAACCTGCGTCACCGACATGAACGCGCCCACCTTCGACGCCGACTGGCAGCGCCGGGCGTTCGGCGTCGCCGTCGCCCTGTCGGAGTTCGGCCACTACCCCTGGGACTCATTCCAGCAGCGGCTCATCGCCGCCATCGGCGCATGGGAGTCCGCCCCCGCGGCCGAGCAGGGCAGCTGGCAGTACTACGAGCACTGGCTCGCGGCGCTCGAACACGTACTGGTCGATCACGGTCTGGTCGGAGAGAACGAGATGCGTGCCCTGCTCGGGACGTAACCCGTTCCAAGGCCCGGACCTCCAGGTCGTCCGTTCCACCCCCGCCCGCCAGGGCCGCACCCGCGAGTGGCTCCCCACCAACGGGTGCGGCCCGCCCCCTCTCGCTGCTGACGACGGCACCGCGCGGTGCCCCTGCCAAGGACATGTGTGTGACCACAACGACCATCACCCCCGGCCGATGGACCCGCGCCGAACGGCTGCGCATCACAGGCATCGTCGGCGTCATCGCCGCCCTGCACGTCATCGGATGGAGCCTGTATCTCTTCTACGCCAGCGGCCCGGCCGGCGCCGGGGCCTTCGCCGGAGCCGGAACTCTTGCCTACACACTCGGGATGCGGCACGCCTTCGACGCCGACCACATCGCAGCCATCGACGACACCACCAGGCTGATGATGCAACGCGGACGCAGACCCGTCGGCGTGGGCTTCTTCTTCGCCATGGGCCACTCCACCGTGGTCCTCGCCCTCGCCTTCGTCGTCGCGCTCGCCGCGGGGCACGCCGGCTCGGGCATCGGCTCCTTCCGCCACGTCGGCGGCCTGGTCTCGCAGATCGTGGCCGTACTGTTCCTGCTGCTCGTCGCCGTGCTCAACCTCATGGTGCTGACCGGCATCGTCGGCCTGTGGCGGCGTATGACGCAGGGCCGGCTGCACCAGGAGGAGCTCGAGCGGCACCTGCTCAACCGGGGCCTGATGAACCGCCTCCTCGGCCGCCGCGCCCGCGCGCTGATCCGTTCCTCATGGCACATGTACCCGGTCGGCATCCTCTTCGGCCTCGGCCTGGAGACCGCCAGTGAGATCACCCTGCTCACCCTGTCCGCCAGCGCCGCCGTCCACGGGTCCGGCCTGCCCACCCTCGCTGTCCTCTCCCTCCCGCTGCTCTTCGCCGCGGGAATGAGTGCCTTCGACACCGCCGACAGCATGCTGATGACACGCCTGTACTCGTGGGCGTACCGCAGTCCCGCCCGCAGGCTCTACTACAACATCGCCATGACCGGCATGACCGTGGCCGTCGCCGCGTTCATCGCCAGTGTCTACCTCGCGGGGCTCGTCGCCGACGCCACCGGAGCCGGAGGACTCCTCACCGCCTACGCCTCCCTGGCCGACCACTTCGAACTGCTCGGCTACGTCGTCGTCGCCGTCTTCGCGGCCTCCTGGCTCTCCGCCGCCGCCATCTGGCGCTACCGCGGACTCGCCGAGAAGTACGGCGACCCGCAAGGTGCCGCAGACGAAGTAACCCAGTGATCCTGAGTTCCGGTGCCGGCTCGCGGCCAAGAGTCTGCGGCTCTGACAGAGGATCGGGGACTCGAGATCGCCAGCACGCTGCTCAAACCAGACCCCGTACAAGATGTTCGGCGAGAGCGACGACCGGCAGGTTGGTGGTGGCCCGTGGGATCATGGGGATGATCGAGGCGTCGACGGGCACGGACTCCGGGTCGTCCCCACGCCCTTGGGGAGCCTCGGTGCGCTGATCTGCGGCGAGAACGCCAACCCACGTGGCCGCATCGCCCGACGTTGGTGACTCAGAACCGCCGTTCAGGACCCAGCCCTCGCCGTCACGCACCGCACTGAGCCGCAGGCCGACCGCGGGAATGGCAGGGAGGGCCTTCTCCAGCCGGGCTTCGTTTCGCGCAGGAGGTCGAGCAGTTCTTCCAGGTTGAGATAGAACAGGTCGTCGCCGTGCCCGGTCAGCTCGCCGGCCCGGACGACGAAAGCGCGAGCACCCAGAAGGCGCGACGGCCTCCGAGCGCGTGGTCTCACGGTCGCGCACGACCTGGCCGCAGCGCCGCACCCGCACGCGCATCCTGGCCTCCTTGCCTCCCAGCGGAAGAGTTTCACTCTGGGCACGTCGAGGATGGGCGGGATCTTGCCGAAGACGTCTTCAACGCCGGCTACCCTTGCTCGCTCGTCTGCGGTGTGGCGTAGACCTGGCGCCAGTGCTCGGCCGAACGGACCAGGTCGTCGCCGACGCGGGTGAGGAACTGGCTCATGTTCTCCAGCCGGACGCCGGCCGGGGTGGCCAGGCCGAGGGTGCGGGCGCTTTGCCGGGCGGTGTCGGCGAGCAGGGCGTTGGCGCGGGCGCTGGCCACCATGGCCTGATACCAGACGTCGTCGTCGATGACGTATCGCTCGGCCCGGCGCCGGGGGTCGCGTTCGCGGCGGATGAGTTCCTGGGCTTGGAGGTAGCCGACGGCTTTGGAGATCGAGGCAGGGCTGACCTGCAGGCGCTGGACGAGTTCGGCGGAGGTGAGGCTGCCGCTGTCGGTGGTGTACAGGGCGGCCAGCACTTTGGCCATCATCTGTGGGATCCCGCTCTGCATCAGCAGGTCGGTGAGCTGGTCGGCCACCTCGCGCACGGTTTGCAGGTCGCGTCCGTCGGCGTCGGCATCGCCGCGCGCGGCCGCCGGGGTGATGGTCCTGCGGCGGTGGACGCGCCGGTCGGCGGCGCGCTGGGCTTGGTCGGCACGGTAGGCGCCGGGGCCTCCATTGCGCATCACCTCGCGGGTGACGGTCGAGGTAGGCCGATTGAGGCGGCGGGCGATCTCGGCGTAGGTGAGACCGTCGGCCAGTCCGTCGGCGATCTGACGGCGGTCCTGCTGGGTGAGCCTGTCTCCGGGCATGGCGTCCGCCTCCTGATGGCTCGACCGCGCGCGTGCGGCTGAGCGGATCTCGGTTGACGGACAGTGTGCATCCGACCGCGATGACATGCAACTCGCAGCGCCCTATGTTGCATTAACCGACAACCTTCATGCAACAAATATGCGCCTTTGAACTGCGCAAATCATGTTGCTTCGCGTATTTATGATTGACGATTCGTCGCATGCAACGTAACTTTTCCTTCGTCGCGAAGATCGATGACGGAGCGGGGGCGATCAGCCCCCGCCAGCCCCCGCCAGCCCCCGAAGGAGACCTCACCAATGAATACTCCCGCCAGTACCCCCGCGAACCTGATCGTTCCCGGCCAGGCCGACGTTCAGCACCTGCTGCAGGACGCTGTGACCGAGCAGGGCTACCCCGGTGTGATCCTCGGTGTCGGTGACGGTACTCAGCAGTGGTTCGCCGCCGAGGGCGTGGCCGACACCGCCACCGGCAGCACGCGTACCGCCGATGAGCAGTTCCGCGTCGGCAGCATCACCAAGACCTTCACCGCGACTTTGGTGCTGCAGCTGGCCGCCGAGCACAAGCTGAGCCTGGACGACACCGTCGAGCAGTGGCTGCCCGGCCTGGTCCAGGGCAACGGCCACGACGGTAGCAAGATCACCATCAGGCAGTTGCTCAACCACACCAGCGGCATCTTCGCCTACACCCTCGACTCCGGCATGCTGGAGCGCTACTGGAGCCCCAAGCTGCTGGAGCACCGCTTCGACAACCCCACTCCCGAGGACCTGGTAAAGATCGCCGTGTCGAACCCGGCCGACTTCGAGCCGGGCCAGAGCTGGGGCTACTCCAACACCAACTTCGTCCTCGCCGCCATGATCGTCGAAAAGGCGGACGGTGTCTCCTTCGCCGAGGCCATCGACCGCCGCATCGCCCGCCCGCTCAACCTGTCCGGCACCTACGCCCCCGGCACCGAGACAGGCTTCCGCGGCCCACACGGCAGCGCCTACTCCCGGCTCATGATTCCCGACGCCGACGCCCCCGTGCATGACGTCACCGAGCAGAGCCCGGCCTGGGCCTTCGGCGTCGGCGAACTCGTCTCCACCGCCGCCGACCTCAACCTCTTCCTCGCCGCCCTGCTCAAGGGCTGCCTGCTGCCCGCAGCCCAGATGGAGGAGATGTTCACCATGACGCCGGTCCCGGACGGCAAGTGGCTCGACGGCTACAGCTACGGCCTGGGCATCTCCTCGGTCACCCTGCCCAGCGGCATTACCGTCTACGGACACGGCGGCATGATCACCGGCACCTGGTCCTACCTGTACGGCACCCGCGACGGCGACCTGGTCACCGTCCAGAACGTCAACGGCGACTGGGGCATGCCGCCCGTGGGCCTGTTCATCGACATCCTCGACGCCGCCTTCCGCCCCGCCGCCTGACCTGCCGCGCTCCTTGACACCCCTTTCGATCACTAGGAGTTCCTGATGCCCTCTTTGATGACCTTGCGCACGCTCGTCACCGCGGTGACGTTGGCAGGAGCCACCGCCGTGGCGGCCGCCCCGGCGAGCGCCGTAACTCGTTCGGCGGTCCAGACTGTGCTGGACGAGACGGTGGCCGCCGGCATTCCGGGCATGGTCGCCGAGGTGCGTGACCGCGGCAGGCGTAGGTTCGCCGCCGCGGGAGTGGCCGACACCACCACCGGCCGCCCACGCACGCCGCAGGAACGCTTCCGCGTCGGCAGCATCACCAAGGCGTTCACCGCCACGTTGGTGCTGCAACTGGCCGCCGAGCGCAAGCTGAGCCTGAACGACACGGTGGAGCAGTGGCTGCCCGGCCTGGTCAAAGGCAACGGCAACGACGGCAGCAAGATCACCATCAGGCAACTGCTCAACCAGACCAGCGGGCTCTACAACATGTATCTGGACGAGAAGATGCTCTACAAGTACTCGGGGCCGGGCTTCCTCGAGCATCGCTTCGACAAGGTCAACCCTGAAGAACTCATCGCGGTCGCGATGGCCTACCCGCCGTACTTCGAGCCCGGCACCGCCTTCCGCTACTCCAACGCCAACTACGACCTCGCCGGAATGATCGTCGAGAAGGCGACCGGCAAACCCTACGCCGACCAACTCGCCCGACGGATCGCCCGCCCGCTCGGCCTGTCCGGGACCTACCTGCCGGGCAACGAGACCAGGATCCGCGGACCGCACCCGCGACACTACTCCCGGCTGTGGTCAGCCGACCCCGACGCCAAGACCTACGACGTCACTGAGCAGAACGCCTCCTACGCCTGGGCGGCCGGCGGCGTCGTCTCCACCACCGGGGACCTGAGCCGCTTCCTGGCCGCACTGCACGACGGCACGCTGCTGCCGCCGGCCCAGCAGAAGGAGATCTGGAACACCAGCGTCTCGACCGAAGGGGCGGGCTGGATCCCCGGCACACGGTACGGCATGGGCACCTGGCAGCAGCAACTGTCCTGCGGTGAGACCGTCTGGGGCATGGGCGGCGCCATCAACGGCTCCTACACCTACGCCATGGGGAGCCGCGACGGCAAGCACACCGTCGTCACCAACATGAACGGCGACTGGAACAACCCGATCGCCGCCCTCACCAAGGCGGTCGAGGCCGAGTTCTGCCCGCCCCCATCCCGCTGACACCGCACAACGCCCCGGACCCGTCATCCCCGGCCGAACGACATCGGCCGGGGCCGCCTCGTATCTGGCCCCTCGCACGGTGACGGCACCGATGAGCTCCACGATCTCGTCGCCCATCGGTATCGCCGCAGGTCACCGGCCGGGTTTGTGTCACATTGCCAGCGGGGCAGGAGTTTTCCCAACGATGGCGCGTTGGCGGCGGAAGGTGGCGATCAACGTGACCTCGGGGTTCCGGTTGGAATGGCCGATCACGGACGACCTCGTCACGCCGCGGGCGGCCGTGCGGGCCTTCGGCACCGGTGCCGGCCTGGCCGACCGGGGCTGACCGATCTGTGACGCGCGGCCAGCGAGGCCGCCGCCAAGGTGCTGGAACACGGCGAAGGCGGCACTTTGATCACCTGAAGCGACCCCTGCGGGGTGAGTCTGGAGGTCGTGGACGCGCCCGGCGCGTTGACCATGGCGTACTTGACCGTCGATCCCGACCCGGATCGAGACCGGCACCCACTCCTACCGGTTGGCGCAGACCCGGGCCCGGGCGGAGGCTTCAGCCACCCAGAAGGCGGCCGCAGGCTGACGGTTGTTCTCAAGAGCCCTCACCGTCGTCCTGATGGGCACCACGTCGGCTAGCGCGGCGTGAACGGCCAGGCGAAGGCCGATCGGGGCGCGGCGGTACACTGCCTCTCGGATCAGCGGGTGCCGGAAGATCACGGCTTCCTCGTCCACCTTGACCAATCCGGCCTTCTCCGCGGGCAGCAGGTCGGCCGCGCCCGCCCCGAACCGGCCGGCCGCCGTCAGCACCTCGCCGAGCCCGTCGGCGGTCGCGGCGATCAGCAGCAAGATCCGGGTCGACTCGGGCAGGTGGTCCACCTGCCCGGCGAAAGCCGCCTGGAGACGGCTGCTCAGCGGAAGCGCATCCAGGCGTCCGCCACGCGCGGCGTCCTCGCCGACGGCTTCGTCGCGCAGCGCCGCCGGGAGTTCGATCAATGCGAGCGGGTTCCCCCGTGCCTCGGCGAGCACCCGGTACCGCAGCGCCGGGGCCGGTTCCGTCCCCGTGTCCGGACGTGCGCCGTTGTGCACGGTCCCGTCCAGCAGGGCCGCCGCGGCGGGGGCGCTCAGGCCGCTCAGCCGCAGCTCGGGAAGGCCGGGCAATTCTTCGTCACCGCGGGTGGCCACGAGCAGGACGACGGCCTCGGAATCCAGGCGCCGGGCGGCGAACGCCAGCGCATCCAGCGAGGAACGATCCAGCCAGTGCGCGTCGTCGACCAGGCAGAGCACCGGGCGTTCCTCGGCCGCCTCCGCCAGCAGCGACAGCACCGCCAGCCCGACCAGCAGCCGGTCGGTGCCCGCGGCCGACGGGGCCAGGCCGAGCGCCCCCGACAGCGCCTGCCGCTGCGGCTCGGGCAACGCGTCCAGCCTGTCCAGTACGGGATGCAGCAGCAGATGCAGCCCCGCGAACGCCAGATCCTGCTCGGTCGGGACCGCTACCCGCCGGATGACCTGCAGCCCGTGCCCGTGAGCGGCGGCGTGCTCCAGCAACGTCGTCTTGCCGATGCCAGGTTCGCCACGCAGCACCAGCGCGCCACTGCCGCCCCCGCGGAGGCCGGCCAGAAGCCGGTCAATGGCCGATATCTCCGCTTCCCGCCCGTACAGCATGACCATGACGCTACCGATGCGCGTCAACCAGTCCGAACGAAAATGCCTAAGCGCGACAGATTCGCCGAAACGCCGTCCTTCTTAAGGTTGTGACCGAACGCAGCCAGAATATGGAGGACGCCATGAACGACGTCAGCAACCTCATCGACCGCTACATCGCTACCTGGAACGAGACCGACCAGACCACCCGCCGCGCCGCCATCGCCGAACTGTGGGCCGAAAACGGCACCTACACCGACCCGATCGGCGTCGCCGAAGGCCGTGACGCCATCGACGCGACCATCGCGGCCGTCCAGGCCCAATTCCAGGGCCTGACCTTCACCCTTGCCGGACCGGTGGACGCCCACCACGACATCGCCCGCCTCACCTGGGCTCTCGGGCAGGCCGGCGGCGAGGCCCTGGTCATCGGGTTCGACGTCGCAGTGCTGGATGCCGACGGCCGCATAACCACGGTGCACGGCTTCCTGGACAAGGTCCCCGCCACAGTGTGATCCCGGACAATTCGGCCTGGCCGGGTGAGACCGACTGGCGTCGGCAACGAACGCGTCCTCGCCGCACCGCCAGGATCACTTCGTCGCCCGGAATGACGCTGCCTGTCAGGCTCTGCCGTGCTCGCCGGCCTGGTCGATGCGACCGCGTCATCGTTCGGAGCAAGATGCTGCTGCCCCGGCCTGCGTCGTGCAGGCCGGGGCGGCTCCGCTCACGGCCTGACGGATGCCTGTGAGTACCACTGCCCGCCATGTTCAGCTGGACGTCAAGGCCGCGGCCGTTGACAGGCCAGGACCTGTTCGAGGGCCTCAGCCGTCGGTGGGGCAGGCGCCGCCGCGCCGCGATCTGACCGATCTGGTTGCCCAACCGCTCACGTCCATGCCCTTCCCAGCATCTACTAATTAGATCGGATGTCATCTCGACGAGACGAGGCGAACCCGACAGATCCATTCCCGACATCCCCTTGACCTAATGAACGCCCGGCAGGGTGTAGTGGATGGAGCCGGGGGCGGGTCTCGCCGGATCAGCGCGGCCTGCTGGTGGCAGAATCTCAGCGCGCTGACTCGGAGCTTGAGATGGGTGAACGGTGACCGGCTGTGTTGGGGACCATGGGCGAAGAATCATCACGTCCATCAGTGGGCCGTCCTCGAAGAACCGCCTTCCTACCCCGCCGGCGACGACCGCACGCGCGAAAGGCGCTCGCCGGGTGATCGCGTCCGCGGCCTGGTAGCGGTTGGCGCCTCTGCCCGGAAGGATGGCAACGCCGGTGACAGCGTGACCGGCCCCGGACGGCGGCTGAGAGGAAGACAACTCGTGATCACACCGTTGCGCATGGGACTGGTGGGCTACGGCTTCGGTGGCCGGTACTTCCACGCGCCGCTGCTCGCCTCCGCCCCGGAGTGCGAGTTCCTGGGCGTGGTCACCAGGAACTCGCCCGAGCGCCGCGAACAGGTCGGCAAGGAGCTCGGCCTGCCGACGTACGCCTCGCTCGAGGAACTGGCCGCGGCCGGCGCCGAGGCGGTGGCGATCTCGACGCCGGCGGACACCCACATGCCGTTGGTGCGCCAAGCCCTCGGCCTCGGACTCGCGGTGGTGTGCGACAAGCCGTTCGCGCTCGACGCCGCCGCCGCACGGGAGACCGTGGAGCTGGCCGAGCGGCTCGGCGTGACGCTGACGGTCTACCAGAACCGGCGTTGGGACTCCGACTTCCTGACGCTGCGGAAGCTGATCGACTCCGGGGCGCTCGGCACGCTCACGCGCTTCGAGTCCCGGTTCGAGAGGTTCGCCCCCGAACCCGGCCCGCCGGCCGCCGGCGGCGGCACCCTGCGCGACTTCGGCAGCCACCTGGTCGACCAGGCGCTGGTGCTGTCAGGACCGGTCGAACAGGTCTACGCGGAGATGCACCACCGCGACGGCGAGGATGGGCTCGACGACGACGTCTTCGTCGCGCTGACGCACCGCAACGGCGCCCGGTCCCACATCTGGGGGAGCTGGCGGCAGGGCGCGCCGGGCCCCCGATTCCGCGCGGCGGGGACCTCCGGCACGTACGTCGTCGACGGCCCCATGGACGGGCAGGAGGGCCTGCTGATCAGCGGGGCGACGCCCGCGTCACTGGGTGACCGCTGGGGAGCCGAGCCGGAGGAACGATGGGGCAGGGTGCTGCGCGGCGACCGCGTCGAGCCCGTGCCCTCCGCGCGTGGTGCGTGGGACACGTTCTACCCGGCGTTCGCGGGCGCGGTCCGCGGCACCCGGCCGGTTCCCGTCGACCCGTGGGACGCGGTGGCTACCGCCACCGTTCTGGACGCCGCGCGCGCCGGCGCGGCGAGCGGTCAGATCGTGCGCCTGCCGTAGCGGGGGTCCCGGCCGCCTGCGTCTCCGCGCGGCGCGTGCGGCGGCTGCCGCGGTGCGCCGGGCGCCGGGCGCCGGGCGGCGGGCGGCGGGCGGCGGGCGGCGGGCGGCGGGCGGCGGGCGGCGGGCGGCGGCGCAGCCTCGGCTTCCCGGATCGCCGTGCGCTCCGGGCTCACTGCCATTCGATGACCTCGTCCATCTGGACGCTGCTCTGGTCGCGGTGATAGTTGCTGATGTCCTCGATGTGCTGCTGCATGAGGGTACGGGCCAGCGTGCCGTGGCCGGCGACGATCGCCTTGGCCAGGCGCCGGTGGCTGGTGGCGATGAGGTCGCGGATCACTCTGGGGTCCTCGTTCACCGCGACGTGGTGCGTGACGACCTGTCCCATGGTCTGCAACGTCAATTCCAGGACGCGGTTGCGGGCCAGCGAGGCGATGGTGGCGTGGAAGGACGAGTGTTGCGCCACGAAGTCCTCCACCCCTGCCTGCTGCTCGTCATCGGCACAGTCATCGGAGTCGAGGAAGGGCGCCATCGCGGCCAACCGCGCGTCGCGCAGGGGGTGGCGCGCCGCGCGCGCGGCCAGCTCGCACTCGGCGAACACCCATGCCTCGAACAGCTCCTCGTACGTGGCGCCGGCCATCTGGTAGTAGAGCGTCGCGGTGCGGCCCAGGTTGGCCGGGTCCACCATGCCGACCACGGGGCCGCCGCCGGGCCCCCGGCGGATGGAGATGAGCCCTTGGACCTCCAGCAGGCGCAGGCCCTCCCGCAGCGACTCGCGGCTGACGCCGTACTCGGCCAGCATGGCCGCCTCGGACGGCAGCGCGTCACCGGATTGCCGTCCGGATGCGATGATGTCGCGTACGAGATCGCGGGCCATGCTCTCGGACGTCTTGAGGACACGCATCAGGCCGTCGCCACGTCCGATCGCGACGCGGCTCATGGCGGGGGTCTCAGCGCTGTCACGCCTGGTGGACATGGCATCAAGGCTACCGTTGAGTAAGACTCGGGATCAGAACCGGATGACGCCCCGGATGCCGTGCCAGGCGCGCATGTCCTCGTAGGCCTGGCCGATCTCGTCCATCGTGCCGACCAGCGCAACAGCGCGGTCGTCGCACAGGGTCAAGGCCGCGCGCGTCTTCACGTCCGCCTCCTCCTCTCCCTCACGTGGCACAGGCGTGGACCGGGCCGGACTGTTGTTTCGAGCATGTACCGAACCATAATCCTCATGAGGAATAACAACAAGGATTCTGGTACTTGCGGTTAATCCTCATGACATTTATGGTCCGAGGCACGCCCCGGTGCGACGAGCCGCTCCGGCCGCCACTCCCGATAGACCCGTTCGACCACCCCCAATTGATCACTACGACGGGTAGTCACATGTATGGCACCAAGACCCTGACGCTCCTCGCCACTGGCGTGCTCGCGACCGCCCTGGCGGCGTGCGGGACGACTTCGGAGCCGGCCCCGCAGGCGGCCGGACAGGCGTCCGCTCCAGCCGTGGCCCTGGCCGCGGCCAAGGAGAACCAGACCAAGTATCTGAAGCAGCCGACGAGCATCGTGCAGTCGACGCCGCTGAAGTCGGCGCCGCCCAAGAAGAAGGTCGCCTTCGTCCAGTGCGCGGACCCGAGCTGCGCCATCCTGGCCGGATACCTCGACGAGGCCGTCAAGTCCCTCGGCTGGGAACTGGTCACGGTGAGCGCCACGGCCACGGACCCGGGCGCCGCCGTCCAGCAGGCGATCGACGCCGGCGTGGACTACATCTCCACCACCGGCTACCCCACGGATCTGTTCAAGGTGCAGATGGCCGAGGCCAAGTCCAGGGGCATCCCGATGTTCCTCTGCTACTCCACCGACGTGCCGAAGGGCCCGGAGAACAACCTGTACTCCGACTGCAACGACGCCACCGCCGCCGAGGCCTACGCCCACGCCATGGCCGACCACCTCGCCGTCGACTCCGGCGGCACGGCCAACATCCTGGCGGTGACCATCCCGTCGTACCCGATCCTCAACGCGCAGACCGACGCGATGCGCGAGCAGCTGGCCAAGAACTGCCCCGGGTGCGAGCTCAACCTCCTCGAGGTGAGTGTGAACGACCTCGCCGGCGGCGCCGTGCCCCAGCGCATCAGCTCGTACCTGCAGACCGACCCCGACGTCGACCACCTGTTCTTCACCTACAACGGCCTGGAGACCGGCGTTCACCCCGCGCTCAAGTCCGCCGGGCTCCTGGAGCGGGTGAAGCTGGTCGGCACGCAGGGCGGCCAGGCGCAGATGGCCGGCATGGTCAACGGCACCTCTCAGGCGTGGACGGCCCTGTCCCAGGAGCTGGCCATGTGGACGATGGCGGACCAGATGGCCCGTCTCTCGGCCGATGCATGGTCTCTGGGGGACGAGCGCAAGACCGCGATCCCGCCGTTCTACCTGGTCACCACGCCGGAGGCGGCGAAGGAGATCGAGGGAGAGAAGGACGGCTGGCCCGGCCCCTCCGGGTTCAAGGACACGTTCAAGAAGCTGTGGGGCGTCTAGGTGAGCGGCCCCGCACTGGATCTCCACACGGTCTCGAAGACGTTCTCCGGCCAGGTCGTGCTCGACCGGGTGGACCTCACCCTCGTGGAAGGGCAGGTGCACGCCCTCGTCGGGCAGAACGGCTCCGGCAAGTCCACGCTGATCAAGATCCTGGCCGGCTACCACCGCCCCGATCCCGGGGCCGTCGCCACCGCGCGCGGTCTGCCCCTGCAGCTCGGCTCGCCGGTCGCGGCGCACGAGGCGGGCATCCGCTTCGTCCATCAGGACCTGGCGCTCGCCCTCGACCTGAGCGTGATGGAGAACGTCATGCTCAGCGTGCCCTATCCGCGCGTGTTCCCCGGCCGGATCGACTGGTGGGAGGCCCGGCTGAAGGCGGGCGAGCGGCTGGCCCGGGTCGGGCTGGAGGTGGACGTGGACCGGCCTGTGGGCGAGCTCAGCCTGGCGGACCGCACCGGGGTGGCCATCGCCCGGGCGCTGCCGGAGGCCGGCCAGGGCAAAGCCGTCCTGGTGCTCGACGAGCCGACCGCGGCGCTGCCGGCGGACGACGTCGAGCGGTTGCTGGCCACGATCAGGCGGCTGCGCGGCGCCGGGCACAGCGTGCTGATCGTCTCGCATCACCTGGACGAGATCCTCGACATCGCCGACCGGATCACCGTCCTGCGCGACGGCAGGAAGGTCGCCGCGGTCGACGCCTCCGTGATGAACCACAACGACCTCGGCCGGCTCATGATCGGCCACGACCTCGACCTGTCGGCCGGGCGCCACAAGCGCGACGACCTCGCCGAGCCGGCCGGCCCGGCGGCCCTGGAGCTCGGCGGGATCTCGGGAGGGACCGTCGCCGACGTCTCCCTCGCCGTCCACCACGGCCAGATCGTGGGCGTCGCCGGTCTGTCCGGCTCGGGCCGGGAGGCGATCGGGCCGATGCTCTCTGGCAGGCTGGACCGGTCCGGCGGCGTGCGCGTGGCCGGCACCACCGTGCCGCCGGGCGACCCCGCCGCCGCCCTCGCGGCCGGCCTCGCCTTCGTGCCGGGCGAGCGCGCGCGGTACGGCACCTTCCCCGCCCTGTCCGTACGGCAGAACCTGACCATGGGCTCACTCCGCCGGCACCTGCGGCGCGGCTACATCGACGCCCGTTCCGAGCGCCGCGAGGTGCACGGCTGGATCGACGACTTCGGCATCGTCACCCGGAGCGCCGACGCCCCCATCACCAGCCTGTCCGGCGGCAACCAGCAGAAGGTCCTGGTGGCCCGCGCGCTGCGCCTGGCGCCGAAGGCGCTGGTGCTCGACGATCCCACGGCCGGCATCGACGTCAAGGCGCGCGACGCGGTGCACACCATCATCGAGCGCAGCACCCGCCAGGGGCTCGCGGTCCTGCTGGTGTCCACCGACAGCGACGAACTGGCCCGCCTGTCCGACCGGGTCCTGGTCCTCAGCCACGGCAGGGTCGTGCGCGTCTTGCGCAGGGGCGCCGACCTGTCCCCGGAGGCCATCGACCACGCTCAGGTCTCCGCAGGAGGTACGCATTGAACCTGTTCTCCACCCGCTCCCCCGCAAGGAGCGCCCCCGATGGCGTCGCCGGCGGCGTCGCCGGCGGGGACGGCGCCCCGCAGGAGGCGCCGCACACCCCGATCGGCACGATCCTGGGCCGCTACAGCGCGGTGTTCCTGTTCGCGGCCTTCCTCATCGTGTTCGGCACGCTGCGGCCCGAGCTGTTCCTGACCGCCGGCACGTTCCGCATCACCTTCGCCGAAGGCGTGGTGACCGCGGTGCTGGCCCTGGCCTTCCTGATCCCGCTGGCCGCGGGGGTATACGACCTGTCGATCGGCGCCATGATGGGGCTGTCGCTGGTGATGATCACCTGGTTCTCGGTGAACACCGATATCCCGATCTTCCTGATCTGCCTCGGCAGCGTGCTGCTGTGCTGCCTCGTCGGCCTGATCAGCGGGGTGTTGGTGGTCCGGTTCCGGGTCAACTCGCTGATCGCGACACTCGGGGTGAGCCAGCTGCTGTCCGCGGTGGCGCTGAAGGTGTCGGAGAACCGTCAGGTCATCGGCGAGTTCTCCCCTGGCTTCGCCGACCTGGGCAGCGGCGACGTCCTCGGCATCCCCTTCGTGGTGCTGTACCTGCTCCTGCTGGCGGCCGCCGTGTGGTTCGTGCTGGAGCACACGCCGTCGGGGCGCTACCTGTTCGCCGTCGGCAGCAACCCGGACGCCGCCAGGCTGGCCGGGCTGTCCACCACCCGGCTCGTGTACGGGTCGCTGATCGCCTCGGCGGCGGTGGCCGGGATCGCCGGGGTCGTCTTCGCGATGCGCGTCGGCAGTTACACCGCGGACGCCGGGCCGGGGCTGCTCTTCCCGGCGCTGGCGGCGGTGTTCTTCGGCGCGTCGCAGTTCTCCCGCCGCCCGAACGTCTGGGGCACGTTGATCGCGTACTTCGCCCTGGCGTTCGGCGTCAAGGGCCTGCAGCTGTCGTTCGGGCCGGGCACCTTCTGGATCCAGCCGCTGTTCCAGGGCGCGGCGCTGCTGATCGCGGTGGCCCTGGCGAGCAGACAGATCACCCACACCCGGCGCAGCCGGCGGGCACAGGCACGCCGGACCGGCCCCGACGATGCGTCCGCCACCTGAAAGGAGTGTTGCCGGATGAGCAGCACGTTGACCGACCCCTCTGTCTACCCGATCTCGGCGGACACCGTCCGCGAGCTGTCCCGCCCGCTGTTCGGTCACGTGATCGACGGCGAGGTGGTCCCGTCCGCCGACGGCGCGACCATGCCGGTCGTCGACCCGGCGACGGAACGGCAGGTGGCCGTCGCGGCCGCCGGCTCTGCCGCGGACGCCGAACGGGCCGCGCGGTCGGCGCGGGCCGCGTTCGACGACGGCCGGTGGCGCTTCCTCGCGCCGCTGGAGCGGGAGCGGCGGCTGCGCCGCCTGTCCTCCCTGCTCGCGGAGCGGGCCGACGTCTTCACCGAGCTCGACGTGATCGACTCGGGACTGCTGCGGTGGTACGAGAGCTTCATCGTGCAGTTCGCCGTCGACGGCATCGACTACTACGCGGGCTGGCCGACGAAGCTGGAGGGAACGATCCCGTCGGTGCCGTCCGACCTGGTCGTCTACCAGCACCGCGAGCCGATCGGCGTGATCGGCCTCATCACCCCGTGGAACGGGCCGACCTCGGTGCTGGCCTTCGTGGCCGCGGTGCTCGCCGCCGGCAACAGCGTCGTGCTCAAGCCCGCCGAGCAGACCCCGATGTCCGCGGTGCTCATGGCCGAGCTGGCGCTGGAGGCCGGCATCCCGCCCGGCGTGTTCAACGTGCTGCAAGGGCCCGGCGAGTCGGCGGGCGCCGCGCTCGTCACGTCACCGTACGTGGACGCCGTCTCCTTCACCGGCTCGGTGGCCACCGGATCGGCGATCCAGGCGGCGGCCGCCGCCCGGGTCAAGCGGGTGGGCCTCGAACTGGGCGGCAAGAGCGCGCTGATCGTCTTCCCGGACGCGGACCTGGAGGCCGCGGCGGCGGCGGCGATGATGGGCGTGTGGGGCGCGTCCGGCCAGGTGTGCACCGCCGGCAGCCGGGTGCTCGTCCACCGCGACGTGCGCGAGGAACTGGTGAGCAGGATCGTCGAGGGCTCGCGCGACCTGCGGATCGGCTCGGGCTTCGACCCCGGCAGCCAGCTCGGCCCGCTGGTGTCCGCGCAGCAGCTGGAGCGCGTGCGCCGTTACGTCGGCTACGGCCTGGAGGACGGCGCCGAGCTGGTGCTCGGCGGCGATCGGCACGGCGACGTCGGCTACTTCCACCAGCCGACCGTCTTCACCTCGGTGCGCAACGACATGCGCATCGCGCAGGAGGAGATCTTCGGGCCGGTGATGTCGGTGCTGGAGTTCGGCTCGGAGGAGGAGGCGTACACGATCGCCAACGACACCGACTACGGCCTGGCCGCCGGCGTCTGGACGAACGACCTCGGCCGGGCCCACCGTGCCGGCCGGGCGCTGCGCGCCGGAACCGTGTGGGTGAACACCTACCAGATGGTCTATCCGACGGTGGCCTACGGCGGCGTGAAGCTGTCCGGGCACGGCCGCAACCTGGGCGCGGCGTCGCTGGACGACCTGACCCAGGTCAAGAGCGTGTGGATGAAGGTCGGCTGACGAACGTGGAGGGAGCGACCATGAGGACCCAGTCAGAGGTGGCGGCGACGCTGGACCGGGCCGAGGTGACCGACGTGCTGTACCGGTACGCCTCGTGCATCGACAGAAGGGACCTCGGCGGGCTGCGGGCCACGTTCGCCGACGACCTGCGGGCGCAGTACGGCAACGCGGAACCCGTCACCGGCGGCGACGCCGTCGCGCGGTGGATCGACGAGGCCACCCGGGACTGCCTGTGGCAGCACCACCTGCTCAGCGTCTACCACGTGGACGTCGCCGGGGACGAGGCGAGCGCGCTGGTCTACCACACCTCGCACCAGTGCTTCGCCGCCGCCCCGGACACGGCTCACGTCCTGGTCGGCCGGTACCACAACCGGCTGCGCCGGGAGGCGGACGGCTGGCGGATCAGCAGTCTGGTACTGGAGATTTTGTGGGGCGAGCGGCGCACGGACACGACCGGCTACCTGGCCGCGGTCGGCGGCCGAGGGCCCGAGCTGGGACACCAGGCCCAGGCGGACGCCCCCGCGGCGGCGGGAGCCGGCCACGAGGATGTGCGGCTCTGACATGGCCGGCGGCATGAGGGACCCGCTCGATCTCGCCGGGCTGCGGCTGCGCAACCGGCTGGTGGCGGTCGCGCACGGACTGGCGGACGTGCGCGACGGCGCCCCGACCGAGACCGACGCCGCCTACTGGCGGCGGCTCGCCTCGGGAGGCGCGGCCATGGTCATCACCGGCGGCACGGTCGTGGCCAGGGAGTCGACGCTGCGGCAACGCTACCTGACCGAGGCGTACCGGCCACCGATCCGCGAGGCGCTGCGGCGCCGCGCCGAGGCCATCACGGGCGAGGGCGCAGTGGCGATCTCCCAGCTCGTCCACCTGGGCCGGGAGACCCTCGGCGCCGGCAACCACTTCCACCCCGTGTCCGCGAGCGGCGTACGCTCCCCGCGGGAGCCGACTGCCCCGCGCCCGCTGACCGTGGACGAGGTGCGCGGCGTGGTGGAGGGGTTCCGCGTCTCGGCGGGCAACTGCGTCGAGGCCGGTTACCACGGCGTCGAGCTGCACGCGGCGCACGGGTACCTGCTCGCCCAGTTCCTGTCGCCGGTCACCAACGGCCGCGACGACGCCTACGGAGGGGACGCCGACCGGCGCGCGGCGCTGCTGTGCGAGGTCATCGACGCGGTCCGCGCCGAGATCGGCGGGCGGCCGATCGGGGTGCGCCTGTCGATCGCGAACGGCGCCGAGCCCGAGCTGGAGCTCGACGACCTGCTCGACATCGCCCGGCGGGTGTCCGCCGCGTCCCCGTTCGACTACCTCAACGTCACCACGGGCGTGCGCAACACCTACGTGCCCGGTATGGCCACCACCGGGCCGCCCCTGCTGGAGTCGGTCGCCGCGCTGCGCCGGGCGGTCTCCGTCCCGCTGCTGGTGAGCCAGTCGTTCCGGACGGCCGCCGACATCGGGCGGGCGCTGCGGCTGGGCGCGGACCTGGTCGGCATGGCGCGGCCGTTCATGGCCGACCCCGACGTGGCGAACAAGCTGCTGTCCGGCGACGAGCGGGGCGTCCGGCCGTGCACCTCCTGCAACGAGGACTGCCGCACGTTCGAGCCGACGGGCCTGTGCGCGGTCAATCCGGAGCTCGCGCCCCCCGGCGAGACCCGCCGGCCCGCGGCGCCGCTCGTCCTTCTCCAGGGTGACGGCCGTCAAGGAACACGGGCCGGCGGGTCGGGGCCGGTGGCGGTGGTCGGGGCGGGGCCCGCGGGCATGGAGTGCGCGCTGACGCTGGCCCGGCACGGAGTGGCCGTGACGGTGTTCGAGTCGGAGCCGTCAGTCGGCGGGCAGGCGGCGCTGGCGAGTCTCGCGCCGCAGCGCGGCGGCTGGCAGCGGTTCGTCGACTACCAGTACGCGCAGCTCACCGACCTTGGCGTGTGCGTACGCACGGGCGCGCCGCCGTCGGCCGCCGATCTGCGTGAGTACGGCGCCGTGGTGGTGGCGACGGGGGCCGTCGAGGAGGCCCCGGAGCTGCCCGGTGATCTGCCGGTCGTGTCCAGCACGGAGTTCCTCGGCGATCCCGGGCTCGCCGCGCGGGCCAGCCGCATCGCCGTGCTCGACGACGGCTTCGGATGGTGGTCCGGCATCGGCGCGGTGCAGGCCGCGATCGAGCGGGAGGCGGCCGAGGTCGTCCTGCTCACTCCCGGAGCGGGCTTCGCCATGGGCGTGTCGGTGGAGAACAGGGCGCAGCTGCTGCACAGGCTGAAGGGCGCGCCGCTGCGGGTCATGCCGTTCACCACGGTGACGGCCACCCTGACCGCCGCCATCGAGACACGCGACGTGCTCAGCGGCAGGGCGCGCCGGGTCGAGGCCGACCTGCTCGTCGTCGTCGGCGAACGGATCGCGCGCGCTCCGTGGCCCGTCCCGGCGGACGGGCGGACCGTGGTGGCGATCGGCGACTGCGTGGTGCCCCGCCGGATGTCGCACGCGGTGGCGGAGGGACGTGCCACGGCCATGACGCTGGTCGCCCGCCCGGTCGCGCGCGCCCTTCACCGGTGATTCCCAGCGCAGGAGGGGAACGTCAGGCGGGGCGCCCCGAACGGAGCCGGCTGTACCACGTCACAACGCGACCACGACGGCTCTGACCTGTGGCTTTACGGGGTTCGTACCCGCAGGAAAGATCGCGTCTTGTGCCTGTTCGCCTGCTCTATCTGATCATGCTTCGGGTGTTCGGCCGGCTGACGTTGCTGGGCCGCGACCAGGCGTCGAAGGACGCAGAGATCATGGTGTTGCGTCATGAGATGGCGGTGCTGCGGCGTCAGGTCGGACAGCCGAAGCCGGACTGGGCCGATCGGGCCGTTCTCGCGGCGCTGGCCCGGTGGTTGCCGGCGGTGCTGCGCGCTCATCGGCTGGTCACCCCGGCAACGTTGCCGGCATGGCATCGTCGCTTGTTGCGACAGGCCTGGACCCACCCGCAGCGGCCCGGGCGTCCAAGAACGACTCCAGAGATGCGGGACCTGATTACCCGCCTGGCGCGGGAGAACCCGGCGTGGGGCCATCGCCGGGTGCACGGGGGAACTGGTGCGGCTTGGCCTCCAGGTCAGCGAGGCGACCGTGCGGCGCGTCATGCGCTCCTACCGTTTCCGCCCGGCGCCCCGAGACCTCGGCACCTCCTGGCGAGTCTTCTTACAGTCACCGGCCAAAGGGCTCCTAGCCTGCGACTTCTTCCACATTGACACGATCTTTCTGAAGCGCTTGTACGTGTTGTTCGTGATGGAGGTCCGCACGCGACACGTGCACGTCCTTGGCGTGACCAGCCGTCCGACCAGCGCATGGACTCTTCAACCGGCCCGCAGTCTCCTGATCGACCTCGGCGAGCGGACAGGGTCGTTTCGCTTCCTCATCCGCGATCGGGACGCCAAGTTCACGACCGGCTTCGACGAGGTGTTCGCCACTGCGGGCGTCACGGTGCTGAAGACTCCGCCGCGGACCCCGAGGGCGAACTGCTATGCCGAGCGCCGGATCCGGACGGTGCGCGCCGAGTGCACCGACCGCATGCTGATCTACGGCGAACGTCACCTTCACTCGGTCCTGAACGAGTATCTCGATCACTACAACGCGCATCGGCCGCATCAGGCTCGTGGGCAGCGACCACCTGATCACGATGAGCCTGGGGCGGTGCCGATGGAAGATCGGATTGAGCAAGGGGCTGCCAGTAGGTCGGTGTCGTCCATGTCGTTTCCGGGCGCCCGTACTCAGGTGTCGGCTGGCAGCTCAGGTGGTGACACGGGCACTCGGAGACGCGCGGTCGTCGCTCTGGTAGAGGGCCATGAGGAGCGGCCGGGTCATAGTGGCCATCTCGTCCGGGGGCCGCGGGCAGCCGCGCTGGAGCCAGTCGATGGCGACGCCGAGGAGCGCGCCCGCGGTGAAGGCGGACGGCACGTCGTGCGGGATGTCCGTGGTGTGGTCTGGGCCGTCGCCGCCGGCGGCCTGATGGGCGCTGATGTATGTGGCCACGGTGGCGCACCGGCGTACGTGGTCGATGAGGCGGGCGCTGCCCTGGGGGCCCAGCAGGCTGCGGTAGAGGTCGGCGTGCTCGGCGAAGTGAGTGAAGAAGATCAGCAGATTGTCGGGCGGCGCTTCGGACGAGCCGTCGGCCGCGACGGCGTGGCGGGGTATGGCGTCGATGAGCTCGTCGATCATCGCGGTGCAGGCGGCCTCGGCCAGCTCGTGAACGTCACGGTAGTGGTCATAGAAGGTGGAGCGGCCCACGTTGGCTTGCTCGGCGACGTCGGCGACGCTGATCTGCGACAGGCTCCGTTGCCGGGCGAGCTCGATCAGCGTGCGCCGCAGGGCCGCCTGGGTGCGTCGCATCCGGCGGTCGCCCTGTTCTGCTCCGCGGTCTCTGATGGTTGCCACGGCCGCCAGTGTACTGTCCCGGACAGTAGTCTGTTACCGTACAGGCGTAGCTTATCTGTGCAGTCGGACACCACACCGAATGGGGAGAGCTTTGACGATTGACCCCGCTGTGACGCTCGAGACCGCCCGCAGCTGCCCGTTCGCCCCACCGGAGCAACACCTGCGGCTCCTCCGCGAACAGCCGGTCGCCAAGATCACATTGCCGACAGGAAGCGACGCCTGGGTGGCTGCCCGCTATGAGGACATCCGGACGGTCCTGAGCGACCCGCGTTTCAGCGCCGACCGCCGCCACCCCAGCGTGCCGCGGCTGACCGAGGACAGCGCGGGCGGGATGGCCGAGTCGCCGCTGCCCAAGATGATGCTGGAGATGGACCCGCCCGAGCACGGCCCGGCACGCCGCGCGGTGGTCGGTGAGTTCACCGTCCGGCGCATCGGGGCACTGCGGCCGCGCATCCAGCAGATCGTGGACGAGCACCTCGACGCCATGCTCGACGGCCCCCGCCCGGCCGACCTGGTGCGCGCACTGGCCCTGCCGGTGCCCTCCCTGGTGATCTGCGAGCTGCTCGGGGTGCCGTACGACGAGCACGACTTCTTCCAGACGCACTCGGCGCAGTTGCTCAACCGCCGCGCCACCGAGCAGGAGCGCCAGCACGCGGCCCTGGAACTGGCCATCTACCTGGACAAGCTGATCAAGGCCAAGGAGCAGGAGCCCACCGACGACCTGCTCGGCCGCCAGATCGCCAAGCAGCGCGACAACGGCGAGGTAGACCATTCCGCACTGCTCGGCCTCGCGTTCCTGCTGCTGATCGCCGGGCACGAGACCACCGCGAACATGATCTCGCTGGGCACGTACATGCTGCTGCAACAGCCCGAGGCGCTGGCCGCACTGCGCGAAGACCCGGACAAGGCGGCGAACGCCGTCGAGGAACTGCTGCGTTACTTCACCATCGCCGAGTTCGCCATGGCCCGGGTGACCCTGGAGGACGTGGAACTCGGCGGGACGGTGATCCCCGCCGGATCCGGCGTGCTCATGCTGGCCAACGCCGGCAATCGCGACCCGGAGGTGTTCGAGGACGGCCAGCGGTTCGACATCGATCGCGGCGCCCGCAACCACCTGGCCTTCGGCTACGGCGCCCACCAGTGCCTGGGCCAGAACCTCGCCCGGGTGGAGCTGGAGATCGTCTTCAACACCCTGTTCCGGCGCATCCCGAACCTGCGACTGGCCGTCCCCGCCGACCAGCTCACGTTCAAGGACGAGGCCACCGTGTACGGCATGCACGAGCTGCCTGTCACCTGGTGACCGGCTCCACTCGCCGCAGGTGGCGTCGACGCTTGCCCGCGACTTCACGTACGCCCTGGCTCTGGAGCTCGACGAGCCGGGCTTCCATCACAGCGTCCTGACTGACTTCCGCGACCGGATTCTGGCCGGGGACCGGGCTGATCAGCTGCTGGAGCCGATGAAGCAAGCCGGCCTGGTCACCGATCGCGGCAGGCAACGCACCGGGTCGAGCTACGTACGGGCCGCCGCCCGGAATCCCCCTCCTAGAGTTGCCTACCGCGTCCACGGCGGCCCGGGATCAGGCCCGGGATCAGGCCCGCGTGCGCTAACGCCCACGGTCGTACCCGTGGAGGGATCCGCCCACATGTCGAAAGGTGGGCAGATCCCGATCCAAACTGTCGAAGCCTGTTCGTCGAACCGGCAGATAGAGGGCGGGCCCGCGACGGCCCGGCCCAGCATGGGGCAGAGCCGGGCCATCGGCCTTCCCGGGACCCGCGCGCCTACGCGGAGCGCCCGCGTGGCTAGTCGCAGGCCTTCGCTGTGGTGCCACTGCCCTTGTTGGCGCGGCCGGTCCCGGCCGTCACCGTGCCCGTGGCTTTGGCGCAGACGCCGCTGGGGGCGTAGAGCATGTTGCCCCAGTGGTGGCCGCCGTTCCCGGGCCGGTAGGTGAAGGATCGGCTCTTGGTGCTGGTGTAGACCGTGATGGTGCCGGAAGCGCTCCTGGCGACCGACACCTCGCCCCAGTTGGTGCCGCAGTGACGGGAGTAGAACAACCGGATCGTGCCCAGGTGGTCTCCGACTTCGTTCTTCAGCGAGGCCTTCTTCCCGGTGTTCACCTTGGTCTTGGCGCACCCGCTCCGGTATGGATCCTTTCCGTCATACGGGTGAGCGCTCTCCGGCCCTGCGGTCCTCTCGGCAGAGAGGGAGGCGGCGTGGGCCGCGCCGCTCGTCAGACCGGTGGCCATGAGACCACCGGCAAGGGCGGCGCCCGTGCCGAAGGCGGCCATCTTCCTGGAGATCGATGTCATGGTGCCGTGACTCATAAAGGGACGGCGGGCCTGCTTGTCAGAGTGCATCGCCCGGCCCGTTGTTCCGCCGTTCGGGCGTCTGGCCTTTCACGGTCCACTCTTGCGGCAGTCAGGCTCCCGAGTCTGTGTCGATGTGCACACTGGCGGAACTTTTTGACAGGCCGGAAATGCAGCCGACGGCCGGCGCTGGGGACGTCGGCGCGAATCCGACGGGTGACCCTGCCTCAGCGGGAGGCCTCCAGCAGCCAGCCGCCCACCCTCATGCCTATGGATAGTCATTCGAGAACAAATGGTGAATGCATTGCCTGGGGCTCCGGCGGACGCGGGAAAGCCCGCCTGCCGCCACACCGCCCAGGAGGGACGTCGATCTTGTAGGCCGGCGGGTGTGTCCAGTCAGTGACCGTACAGACCCTCCGAGGGGGGACCTTGCGGCATGGCGTCCGTAGGGACGAGAACGGCGCCTACACGCGGCCGGGAGACGTGGAGATGGACATCGCGCCATCCGCACGCCGGGAGATCCTCGCCGCTGCCCAAAGGGTCATGGCGAGAAACGGGCGCGACAGCTTCACCGTGCCGGAGATCGTCACCGGGCTGCGGCGGCGTGGGACTCGGTATGCGGAGTCGACCATCCGTACGATGATCACCGCCCATATGTGCCGCAACGCGCCCGACAACGCTGCCACGACCTACGACGACTTTGAACGGTCGGACGCGGCGTGTACCGCCAGACGTGGCTCTCCTTGTCTGCCTACCCCGGCCGGGGTGGGCAGACAGGGAGAGCCACGTCGCTTGGAAGCGAGCCTTGGTATCCGCCGGCCGAACACCGGAGCGCGATCATAGAGCAGGCGAGACAAGCACAAGACGCGATCTTGTCTGCGGGCACGGACCCCGTCAAACCACAGGTCAGAGCCATCGTGGCTGCGTTTTGACACGGTACAGGTAGCTCTCGCACTCCTGGGGATCGAGCCGGCCATCGCCGCGGCGCATGTCCCGCGCCTGGCTGTCCAACAGTGAGACCCGTGTCCCAGGCGGATCCGCCGGGGCACGGTCGGTCATCGGCTACCTGTGATCATTCGTAGATGTAGTGCCACTTGTTGCATGCGTGCCTGCCTCGCATGGAGTCGGTATAGCAGACGCGCAGCCGGGCCGTGCCGGCTCCGAACTCGGCGAAGCGGAACCGCCGGAACCCCTGCGGGTCGCAGTACTTGGCCGAGTAGAACTCGGTCCCGCGGTCTTCCGGTTCGAAGTCCTCGTAGGCGACCTGCACGTAGCCGCAGAGGCCAGGCCGCGCCCGCTTGGCGTAGAGCTTGCCGCCGACGACGAGCCTGCCGTTGTCGTCGAGATAGACCTTGCCCTCGGCGTAGGCCCGCGTATCCCCGGAGTACTTCGAGTAGTACCGTCCCCATATGCCGTCCCCTGAGGTGGCGGACGCGGCGGGCGCGGCTGCCGTGATGACGGCGGTGGCCGCGGCGATGCCGATCAGGGCGTGAATGGCACGATGCATGTACATCTTCTCCTTGTGAAGGGCTGGGCGCCGTCCGGGGTTCGGCGTTCGGTCGAGGGCGCCCGTCCAACGTCATTTCGTGAATGGCGGCTCACCAGGGAAGTTTCGCGCCTGTACGGGATGGCGTACGTCAGGGTGACCACCCTGATGTTTTCTCTGGCGCGGGGGTGAAGGCGTCGGGCAGTTGCTGTCGGCCGGTGATGGCCAGCTTGCGGTACGCCCGCGCGAGGTGGGTCTCCACGGTCTTGGTGGTGATGAACAGGGTCTGGGCGATCTGGCTGTTGCTCTGCCCGTTGAGAGCCAGCATGGCGACCCGGCGTTCGGCCGGGGTCAGGGCGTTGATGCCGATGATGGCGGCGCGCCGGGGCCGTAACCCAATGGTGCGCAGCTCGGAGTGGGCGCGTTCGGCGAGCGGGCGGGCGTGCAGGCGTTCGGCCAGCGCCATTCCCTGCTGGAGCGGTTGCTTGCAGTCGGTGCGCTGACCGGCGCGGCGGAGTGCGGCGCCCAGGTCGATGAGGGCGCGGGCGTGTTCGAGCGCGGCCTGGGTCCGTTCCAGCGTGGCGGTCGCCGTACGGTGATCTTCTCCCGGAGACCAGGCCTCGGCTAGCAGCCTCGCGTTTGAGCCTGGTACGACGTCACAGAAGCTTGTCCAGGGTAATGGGGGCGCGGACGCGCTTGCCGGTCGCGTTGTGGACGGCGTTCGCCACGGACGCCGCCGCTCCGACGATGCTGAGCTCGCCGATGTCGCGGGCTCTGAGGTCGCTCAGCAGTGTGTCCGGATAATTCAGGAACTCCACATCTGTTGGGCCGTTCTTCCTGCGCAGTCGAGCGGGTCCATGCCGAGCTCGTCGGCCAGCTCGTCCATGGCACCCTCCAACGCGAAGGAGCCGTTGGACTCCCCGGGCGCGCGCATGATGGTCGTGACCGGGACGTCCAGCGTGACGACCTTCCTGCTCACGCGCAGGTTGGCCGAGCCGGCGGGGAGCCGCCAAGGCAAGCAGCTCACCGCCCGCATCACCGAACTGAGACGCGAGCCGGCCCGCGCCGGCGAGCATCACCCACGCCGCCCTCGCTGGCCGGCGGGTGCGGTTGCCGGCGGAGCTCCCGCGGGGCAAGGAGTGAACCGTGCATTGGAGCGCCGGACAGCCTCGCGGGTGCCGTTGGGAGGGCCCCGCCATCAGGTCTGGTACGAGTCCAGCAAGGGCGACAGTTCAGCGACCACGGCGTCCAGCGGACCGACGTTCCTACGGACCCTGGCGAACATGATCGCGCCTTCCAGAGCCCCGATCATCAGCGTCGCCACCGCGCCCGCGCGCTCCCCGGGCACGCCCAGCCGCACCAGCTCGGCGGCCACCGCGCGCTCCCATCGCCCGAGCGCGGCACGTACCTGCTCGTTGACCGCGGACTCCCCGCCCGCCAGGTCGGCGACCGTGGCCATCACAGGGCAGCCGCGCTCGTAGCCCCGCACCGAGAACTCGGCCTTCCACTGCTCCACCATGTGGGCGAAGAGCCCGGCAGGTGACGGGTCGGCAGCGATGCGCGCGTAGGAGGCGACCCGCTCGGCGGCGAAGTCCCCGGCCCAGAGCAGCGCCTCGCCCACGAGCTGGTCCTTGCCGCCGGGAAAGTAGTGCTGGAATGACCCCCGCGGCGCGCCCGCGCGCTCGACCACGTCACGGATGCCGGTCCCTGTCACCCCCCGCGTCCGCAGCAGCTGCGCCGCGCTGTAGACCATGCGCTCTCTCGGACCGCGCGCCATCTGACCACCTTTCCCTATATGACGCTTGTCATAGTACGATGGCCGGGGAGGTGGTCATGGACGCGGGTTTCATCGGCCTCGGCGTCATGGGGCAGCCCATGGCGCTCAACCTGGCGCGCGCAGGGATGAAGATCGTCGTCTGGAACCGTTCGGCGGCCAGGAGCGAGCCGCTGCGCGCGGCAGGCGCGAAGGTGGCGGCGCACCCCACCGAGGTGTTCGAGCAGGCGCGTACCGTGATCCTCATGCTGGCCAACGACACGGCGATCGACGCCGTCCTGGGCCGGGGCACCCCTGTGTTCGAGACGTACGTCGCGCGGCACGCAATCGTCCACATGGGGACAACGTCGCCGGAATACTCACGCGGGCTGGAAGCCGACATCCGCGCCGCCGGCGGTGCCTATGTCGAGGCGCCGGTCTCGGGCTCGCGTAAGCCGGCCGAGGCCGGGCGGCTCGTGGCGATGGTGGCCGGCGAGCCGCCGGGCACGGAGGACGTACTCCCGCTGCTCCGTTCGATGTGCCATGAGACGATTGTGTGCGGGCCGGTCCCGAACGCGCTGCTCATGAAGCTTTCGGTCAACCTGTTCCTGATCACCATGGTCACCGGCCTGGCCGAGGCGGCCCATTTCGCCGACCGTCATGGCCTGGACCTGCGGCGGTTCGTGAGCGTGCTCGACGCAGGGCCTATGGCGAGCAGCGTGTCCCAGGTGAAGGCGGCCAAGCTGGTCGACCGGGACTTCGCCGTGCAGGCCGCGATCTCCGACGTCCTGGATAACAACTGCCGGCGGATCGCTGAGGCGGCGCGCGCGGCCGGGATCGCCTCGCCGCTGCTTGACGTCTGCCACGCCCTGTTCGGCGAAAGCGCCGCCTTGGGGCTCGGCGGCACCGATATGGTGGCGGTAATCCGCGCGATCGAGGAGCGTACGGCGGCGACGATTCGGGCCACGCTCCGGTAGGCGGGCGACGGCCAATCGAAAGCTGCAAAGAGCGCAACACCGTCGAGCGGTGTGTGAACAGGCTAAAGGCATTCCGGGCGGTCGCTCTGCGCACCGGCAAGCGTGAGCAGATCTATCAAGGCACCATCGATGTGGCCTCGGTCAGGGCTGGCTCCGCAACCCCGTCAGATGCTGCCGTTCCGTGATCCGGGAGGCCTCAGGAGCGGATCCGGCGGCGGGTGAGGATCAGGAGGGCGAGCGCCCCGAGGATCAGCGTGGCCTGGACGACCGCGGTGACCGGGCGGTAGCCGTACTGGCTGGACTGGACCAGCACGCCGGCCCAGCAGTAGGTGAGCACGGCACCGGTGACCAGTGCGTAGCTGTGCACGGCCGCCCACCCTGGCCGGGGTGCCGCCACCATCACGATGACGATGATCAGCGCGAGCGTCGCGGCGACGTGGACGGCCGAGGGCAGCATCCGCCGGCTCACGCCGAACTCGTACAGCAGGAAGAAGATGGTTCCCGCGGTCAGTGCGACCGCCACCAGCAGCGGCGGCGACCACGTGCGCAGGGCAAGCTCCCGGCGCCGGTAGGCCAGCGCGCACGCCGCGACGACGGCCGCCGCCACCGCCGCTGCGGCCAGTTCCACAGGTCGCGCCAGGAATCTCTCCTCCAGGTAGGTGCCGGCGGCGAGGACGACGGCGCCGGCCAGGTACAGCACCGTCGTCAGGGCCAGGCCGCCGCGCCCGAGCCAGGGGGTGCGCCGCCGAGTGGGGAACAGCGCGTGTGTCACGGCGATCGGGATGACGATGCTCCACACCGAGTGGATGGTCAAAGCGAACACCAGCCACGACACGCGGTACCCGGCGAGGTCGAGGCCCACATAGGTGGGGTTGAACAGCGACTGGGTGATGAGCCCTTCCTCGACGATGCCGTAGGCGACGGCGAGCAGCACGGTCACCGGCCAGCCGCGGCCGCGGCGGACCGCGATCTCGCGGATCAGCAGCGCGCCGCCGCCGTAGAGCAGGGCGAGCGCGGGGTAGGCCGCCAGCGAGCCGACGCTGTCCAGGGGGATGTTGCCGAGCAGGTACTCCGAGAGCAGCGGGGCCAGCATGAACAGGATCAGGGCGGGCATGTCTCCTCCGTCTGGCGGCCGGTCGCGGCGGCGAAGAGCCGCACGAGCTCGCGGCCGTAGTGGGCGGGATCTGGGTGTCCAGGCCGGGACATCTCCAGTGCCGCGCCGTCGAGGGCGGCGCGCAGGCTGACCGCGACGACACGGGTGTCGAACGCGACCATCTCCCCGGCCCGCTGGGCGTCGTGCAGGTAGCCCGCCAGTTCGGCGAGCTCCGGTTCGTGGATCTCCGGTCCGAACTCGGGGCGGCCGTCGGGCCGGCGCAGGTTGCCGCGTACGGCGGTGAGCGCGGCGGTCGCATGCGGATGCGCGGCGTAGAACTCGACGCTGGCCAGGATGAACTCGCGCAGGACCGCGGAGGGCGAGTGCTGCGCGTCCATCCGCGGGCGGATCGCGTCGTATGCCATGCCGAACACCGCCGTCACGACGGCGCGCATGAGGTCCGCCTTCTCCGCAAAGTGATACGAGATCAGCCCGCTGCTGGAGAGCCCGGCGTGCCGGGCGATCCGGGCGAACGTCGCCGCGCCGTAGCCCTCCTCGGCGATGACCTCGATCGCGCTGTGCAGGATCTGGGCTCGCCGGGCCTCGGCGGTGAGCCGCACACGGGGTGCCATGTCTCCACTATTGCTCACGTGAGCAATAAGTGCTACCGGCGGCGCAATGCCAGGAGCCGAGATGAACGAGACGGACGTGCCGGAGACCGGGCAGGCTGGCGGTGCGGCTCAGGCCGAGCCGGGGCCCGATGGGATCGGCGCCAAGGGTGGGCCGGCCATCCCGCGCCCAACACACCCTGCAGAACAGGGCACTTGCGATGAGAAACGGCCACGTCCGGAAGCACACCGTTGATCACCATCCGCTGACCGGCCCATCGATCGCCCTGCCGCGGTTGACCGGCAGCAGCGGCAACAGCCGTTCCCAGTGCCCATGGGCCAGACCGTGATGCTTCAGACGCTCTTCATCCACACGGATGATCTACGAAGAATCCCCGATAAAGATCCACAGGACACGCCTTAAGACGATGGAGCTACTGGAAGGGTCGGGATCGCCGCGCACGCCGGAGAACTGCCACGGCGTTGCCCAGCGGAGAGCAGCAGCGCGCCGCGATCGCCCGCGCGCTGGGCAACGCCCACCCGTGCTCCAACCTCGACTTGGCGACCGCGACGGTCGTCGCTGAGCTGCTGGTTAAGGATCGCCGGGGCGATTATCGCTACGAAACCGGGGAAGTCCCGTTCGAAGGCCAGGATCATCGCGGTGATGCCGTTCTGCTGGGCCAGCCCGAGATGGACCCGGTCCATGACCGGCGGCCTGTGGGTGAGTACCAGGCCGCGAGCATCTGCGCGCCGAACGCGGCCAGCCGGAGCAGCACGGCCACCATCGGGTTCGTTCCGCTCGCCAGAGCAACCTCATCAGCAACGCCGGCAGCGAAACGCCGAGTCGCCGCCCTCGCCCCGAGCGCTCCGGAGGGGTGAGCAGGGCGGCCCACTCGGGTTCGGCCAGGACGTCGGGGCCAGAGAGATTTGGAACGGAATCCGGCATTAACGCGGTTCCCGCTGGTCAGTGAGCCTTCTCGCTCGCCTCTTCCAAGATGGTCAACGCCGGATTCCGTTCCATAGCACTGCGGGTGCGCGATGTGGCCTTGCCGAAGACTTGGAGTGCGCTGTTCCCTCTGGCTGTCTCCGTACGGGTACGGCACACATGAGTAGCACACGCCCATGGACAAGGCAGCCGCGGGCAGCATTCAGCCCCCGGGCCGGTAGGCACCCGGACAGCGACAGCACCCGGGACGAGTTCGATCGCCGGGCTCAATCAGCCGGGAGCGACGAATGTCCGCAGATGGCAACGTCCTGATCAGGGTCTGGCATCATCAGGCGCGTCGGTGTCGGCGACTTTGCCCTGGTATGTCATCGTGGCCGTTCCACCAGCGCCCCCGCAGACCGTCGCTCGGCCGTCATCGGCAGCCGTCACTGGCCTGGTCGCCGCGCCGTCCATCACGCCGATGATCTGGCTCCGGCCCGGGTTCCGGACCCTCGATGGATCTTCCATGGGCGGGCGCCAGCACCACGAAACGCGCAGCGGCGCACCGCGCCCGATACCAGGAAAGGCTGGCCAGCGTAGGCATGACCGGCAGGCAACAGACCCCGGCCAAAAGCAGGAGCACCAGCAACAGCAACCGCAGGAATGTGGGCGGGAAGGCGAGCGGTGTGCGGTTGAGCGTTGTTCAGATCGCAGGCGGGGCCCTGGCCGCGCTCACCGCCGCGATCGCGGCCTCCTCTCTCGGGGTGGCGGGAACGGTGATCGGTGCGGCGGTGATGAGCGTGGCCACCACGGTCGGCACCGACATCTACACCCACTACCTGCGGCGCACCAGCGCCAAGGTCAAGCAGCACACCCCAACCGGCCGACGGCAGCGCCCGACCAGGCCCGAGGTGGCAGAACAGATGGACGGTGCGCCCGCCGCTGTGCCGCACGCGCCGCGCGGACGGCTGGGCCGGCTTTCCTTGGGCGCGGCCGCCGCACTGGTGTTCATGATCAGCTTCGGCGGCATCCTGATCTATCAGGTTCTGGCCGGTCATACCGTGGCCGACCAGGTGAACGGCACGATCGGCAAGAAGGCCGGGCCGGGCAAACGGCACGGCCCCAAGGAGCGTCGTGCGGAGCCCGCCGTGCGCTGGCAGCAGCCCCGCTCGGCCACGCCGACGCCATCCGGTTCTCCATCGGCCTCCCCGTCGCCCACGCCGTCTGCGACCGGTACGCAAGCCACTCCCACCCCTGACCTGAGCAGCGGCACGGCGTCCGTCACGCCTGCACCCACAGGCAGCCCTCCAGCGACCACCAGCCCCGAACAGCCGACAGCCACACCCTCCACCGTGGCGACCTCTGAACAGCCGCCGCCGAGTGCGCTCCCCTCCCCGGCAGCCGAAACCGCCTTGCGATAGGGACCATGATCCCGGCTCCAGCACACCGCGGCCAGCGGCTGAGACCCGGCGCCGCCAAGCGTCGGCTGCCGGTCACCGACGTGCCGCACGAGGGCAAATCGATGCCTTGAGATGAGGCATCGGCCGGAGATATTCCATTCTGGGTTGCTGCGGGACGGGACTGCCCTGCCTTCGCGGCCCATCGCCGGTTAAACCCGCGCCGGACAAAGGATCGTGGCGAGCACGGCAAAGATCCGCTCTGCTCAGCGGTGCACGGCCAGCTCGGCGCGAGGGACGAATCTAGGCTCGGGACAGTGAACCCATCGATAACGCCTGGTCGACGGCGCACGGAGCCGTCGCAGTGATCACTTCCATTGTCTTCGCGCTCGTGGCTGGCTGCGTCATGGAAGCCGTGCTGGCCCTGGTCCTGCCCGGCTGGGCCGTCGCAGAGCTTGGCGCCTTCCTGCGTCGCCACCCAGACTTCCTGCGTCGCCACCCAGACGGCGCTGCCGGTGGCCTGCGGCAGCTGGCGACGGGTGCGCGGCGAGTCTGGCCCATGCTGCCCTGATCGCGGCGCTCATGCACGGAGTGAGCGTCCGCGCAGGTACGGCGCGGGCCGAAGGCTACCGTTCCCGGAACCGAAAATCTGCATTCGCTGTGGCAGATATTCGCGCATGTGGCCGCTAATGTTTCTGGCATCACAAGGAACGGATCCACCGGGCAGCAGCAGTACGTCGATGCCTATCCGGGTGGACCTGACCACACCGTGGCTGGTTTCCGCGAGAATCTCAGCGCGCCCGCCCCCCGTCACGTCGACGACCCGGACAGAGGAATGCTGGGTGTACGTGTACTGCCAGGTCGCTGCCTACGGCGCGTGGAAGCCGCCGTCGCCGCCGCTGCGGGAAGGGAATCACGACCCGGCCTTCGCTGATCCCGATCACGTCGCTGCGGTTGTCGGCGTTGACGTCCCTGGAGAAGAACCCGAACGTGCCGAGACCGGAGTTGACGCCGAATTTGGCCGGCCGCAACGTCGCCGGCTCGAAGACGCCGCCCCCAGGGAGACGGCACATAGACGCCGTCCTTGCCGAAGCCGACCCCCGCCGAAGATGGGCCTACCGACGTTCGCGATGCCGACGCTGGCAACGGTGTTGACCTCGTCACCATCCGTACTCCTCGTGAAGGGCGGCCTCGTCGCGCGGCAGCGCGCCCGTGCCGGCGCGGTCGGTGACGCCGAAGGACGGGTTGATCCCCAGGGCCACCATGCGGAACCGGTGCGGGTGACGCATCGTCAGGCTGGCCGGTCCCAGGACCCAATGGTCTTCGATGAAGTACCGCGCCTCGTAGAAGGACGCCTCGATCGCGTACCGGAGTGTCACCAGGTCCAGCAGTTGCGGGCCGTCAAAGACGCCATGCCACAAGGCGTGAACAAGCGTCGGCGTGAACGGAACCAGCTGATCGCCCGACCCGAAGCTCGAACCGGCGAGAATGAACGAGGTGGGGGTGAGTTCCTTGAACCGGTACACGTCCGCACCGTCAAGGATGACGACGGACCGCTCCGCCCGGCTGGTGCCCAGGAGCCCGGCGACCACTTCCAGCCCATCCAGACCGGCGGCCCCGGCGGCATTGAACCCCTGGTGCCGTGAACCGGTCCCGGCATAGTAGAACAGCAGGGTGTCGGACGCCTCCCCGGCCGCCATCCGGACGGCGTCGCACACCTCGGCAGGACGTTCAGGGTTCACCAGCACGCAGGTGTGCGCGGCGTCGAATGCCATGCCCGCGTCGGGCGAGGTGAGTGCCCCGGCAAGGTCGCGGGCCATCTCTTCTGGGCGCCAGGATCCAGGTGAGCCGGGCGCGTAATCGCCACAGCCGACCAGCACCGCTCGGGAATGCTGCAGGTCGGGCAGGAGAGAGTGACGCGGCAGCAGCGGAGACATCGTCATCCCTCAACGATGCGCCACCAGCGTCACGACGACCAGCCATCCAGCACAAGGCGATGCCGGTAGGCAGGCCAGTCTCCGGCGGTCGCCTTCAGCTCAAGGTCACATCGCCGACGTACTGACGCCATCGCGTATCGACGTGTCGTGAGTTGGCACGTGTGAGTGCTCTGGACTCTCTGTTCAGGCGGTGAGGTCCACCCAGATCCCGGGATCCTGGTGCCATATCCTCACCTCGCCGACGAGTAGTTCGATTGTGGTTCCCGCTGGCGGAAGATCTTGGGCCAGTCGGCGGACTTCGGGTTCACTGCCACGCCGGATAATGTCCAAGGACGCGCCGACCTTGTCATATCCCTGGATCTTGACCGTGATGCCCCAAGGGTGGTGGCTGAGGATAGTCACCATGCCGGTTCTTCGAAGTTGAGCGGGGTTGAGATATCCACGGCCGCGTCGGGTGGTGGCGCATCGGGTGCGTAGACGCTGATTCTCGGGATTGCGGAAGCCGTAGGCGTCTCGGGCGGTGGTCTTGATGACGCGGTTGGTGCCTTCGGAGCCGGCGTTGGTGATGCCGGTCTGGATGAAGGCCAGGATCTCGGGCCACCAGCTCTCGACGGTGGTGGCCAGGCGTTCGAGTTCGGGCAGGCCGGAGGCGGCGCAGCGGTTGTAGAAGCGATACAGCCGGTCGGCGATGACGCTCCGGTCGGGGTGAGTGCGGGCCAGGGCGAGCAGGTCCAGAAGGTCTTCCTTGGCGTTCCACGCGGTCAGAATCGGTCTGCCCAGTCGTGCGGGCAGGGCATGCAGGTCATCGACCATCGGATCCAGTTGAGAGCCGTGCATCCGGGCTGCGGAGCGGGTGAGCCGGTTGCGCAGTTCCCACTCGCGGTTGCCTTTGCGCCCGCGCCGGCCGCGGATCTGGACGGTGACGCGGCGGCGGACCTCGGTGAGGGCCTGGTTGGCCAACTGCACGATGTGGAAGTGGTCGACCACCAGCGTGGCCTGCGGTAGCACGGCGCGTACGGCGGCTTTGAAGATGGTGCACATATCGATCGCGACGAAGGCCACTTGCTGCCGCCAGGCCGGGTCACGCTGGTTGAGCCAGCCGGTCACGGCGGCGATGGTGCGGCCCTCGACCTGGCCGAGCAGGCCCTGCTCGCCGGACAGATCCACGAACCCGGTGTGCCAGCGATCCACCGCCGTCGTCCACGTGCCGGCGGCCTCGTCCAGCATCCAGCGCGGCCGGCCGCGGCGGACTTCATCGATGCCCAGCACGGTGACGAGCTCGGGCTGGGCGGGCAGGACCCGATGAGCGTGCTCGGTGAAAGCGGCCGAGACGATCGGCCAGGACACCCCGTGATCCCGCGCCGATTGGATCACCGTTCGCCCGCCATCTCCCACGGCGGCACCGCCGGCTTGGCGTAATCGCCGGGTCAGCCGGGAGCGTGCGGGGATCTGCGGCACCTGTTCGGTGAATGTCTGGCGCGGGCAAGACGCCTGGTCACAGCACCAGCGACGCTTACGCCAGCGCAACGCACACCGCCGCCCGCCGACCGGCAGGTCACGCGGGCGGGTGGTCACCCATTCCTTCATCCGGACTGCGGGCAGAATCTGGCCCGTTCATCGTCGGTGGCCAGGTGCACCACCGGCTCATCCTGTGGCTCCTCGCCTGCGGCGACGACCCTGGTGACGGTCACCCCGTCCAGGCCGAGCAGCAGCGTCGTATCGTTGACCATGCTCGTGGCTTCTCTGTTGTGATCTTCTTGCCTCGACAACAAGAAGAATCACTGAGAGCCACGAGCTCTCTCAAGCCTCCTGGGCCCGGCGGGACCTCAAACCCTGATCAAGTTCGAAGAGCCCGAATGGGGTGCGCCTCTCGTGTGGACGATCTCAGGCAGGCGGGGGCGACGTGGCTGTGAGAGCTCCACACGTTGACCGGAGGATGCTCTCCGCGCACGCGGGACTTTGCTACCCGGCGTGGGCGCAGGCTTGCACGGCGCCGTGCAGGTCCGGATGGATGAACTCATATCCGGCCTGGGTCAGCCGTGCGGGGACGACCCGTCGGCCGCCCAGGATGATGTCGGCGCCGGCTCCGACGAACAAGCGCGCCAGCACGGCCGGCGTCGGCCTCGGCGGATCCGCCTGCGCTACCCCGGCCAGTGTCTCGGCGAACTGCCGGCTCCGTACTTCCTGGGGCGCGACCAGGTTGTAGGCGCCGCGCCAGTGTTCTTCAGCTAGGGCGTGGGCGACGAAGTTCACGACATCGGCCAGATGGATCCACGGCAGCCATTGCGTCCCGGGCGCGAAGTAGGCGGCCTTGCCATTGCGCGCCTGCTGAAGCTGGTACGGAAGTCCGCCGCCGTCCGCGGACAGCACGTACCCCATCCGCAGGAGCACCACCCGGGTGGAAGGTGCGACCTGCGATGCCTCGGCTTCCCACGCCAGCGACCCCGGTGCGTGCCGGCCCGGCAGTGGTGCCGTGTCCTCCTCGACCACCTCGTCTGAGGGTGGGCCGAATCCGTAGACACCGACAGATGAGGCATTGATGAGCAGGCGGGGCGGTCGTGCGGCCGAGCGCAGGACCGCGGCCAGGTGACGGGTTCCCTCCACCCGCTGACGGGTTACCTTTCGGAAGTATCTGCGTCCGGTGAAGGGGCGGAACAGCGGTGCGCCGGCGAGGTTCACCACGGCGTCGACCGATGTCAGTGAGCGTGCCCAGTCGCCCACGTGCTCCTGCTGGTAGGCCACGTAATCGGCGGCGCCGGGGATGGCGTTGCGGGCACGGCCGGGGTCACGGGCCAGCACCACGACCTCATGGTGGCGCGTGATCAAGTCCGCGACAACCGCGCGCCCGACCAGCCCGGTCGCGCCGGTGACAGCGATGCGGTCACTCATGACGGCTTCCATCGTTCGCTTCCTGATCGCCGGTGGCGAGCACCTTGGGGAGGTGGCTGAGCAACTGGTCGTGCCAGTCCAACTCGGCACCCAGGCGCCGCAGACTGTGGTCGAATATCAGCCGTTCGAGGTCGGTGAGATAGGGCTCGGCCTGATCGCGCAGGCGCAGTTGTGATTGCCGCTGGTGTTCCAGCGAGTCTCGGCGTTCCTGTACCGCGGCGAGTACAGAGTCGGCGGGCATGTCCTGCGCGTGCGTCAGCGCGAGATCGACCGGGTCGGGACGAAGCCGGGCGTCGCGAAGCGCCGCGGATCGATGGATTTCCAGCTCGTGACGGCCCTCCTGGGTGATCTCGTACACGGTGCGCTCGGGGTGTCCTCCCGGACGCTCGGTACGCACTTGCCGTACCAGCCCTTCAGCCGTCATCCGCCGCAGCCCGCCGTACAGGGAGCCGGGCTTGACGTCGGTCCACACGTCGATGTGGTCGAGCTGCGCCGCCCGGCGGATCTGGTGGCCGTGCATCGGGCCTTTGCGGGCCAGCTCGCCGAGAATGAACAATCTGATCGAACTCACGAGACTAGTCAAACACGAGTAGTTGTACATGAGCAACAGCCATGCCTTGAACGTGGACGACGGATCCCGCCGGACCGCTGAGGAGTCAGCGGCTCCGCACGCGCTGCGCCACCACAACCCGCAAGAACCGCAGGGACCTCAACCCCGCCTAACTTCGAAGAGCCCGAATGGGTCATCATCACCGCCATCGTCGCCGGGGTGGCCCTCGGGCTAGCTCTCGCCATCAAAACGGTCGTGGGAGATTGGCAACACCGCATCGAGGAGATGGGCCCAAAGTAGAGCGGCTTGCCAGCTTGGGCAGGCAAGTTCCATGTGGACAACCTGAGCCGATCGCACATGGCTAATGTCGACGACCTCAACAAACGAGCACACCACAGGCGTGGTCGTCGTGGACGTCGCCCCCCCGGCACGCAGCACACTCTCCCGAATCGACACGCCCGACACCTGGCTTCCAGGGCGGCGGTGCAAGGGGCGAGTCGATCGCCAGCGCATAAGGAGCTCGCTGGCGTGCCCCCCTTCGGGATGTCTTCGTGCCGGGGATCAGCCGATTTGAGCTACTCGTAGTCAGCCGGTGACTAGGTCCGATGGTTGAGGCGACCAAATACGGCCTGCGCTTCCGCGGACGGTGTTACCCCCAACGCATCGAGGCGTTTCTTGAGATGGCGGCCGCGTAGCATCGCCTCATCACGACGGCCGAGTTTGAGGAGAAGCCGGACAGTGCCCACGGCCGCACTCTCAACATCCGGGTCCAGGGCACACACCTGCTCGAAGACCTCCACTGCCCGTTCGAGCCGTCCTCTCTGCTCGTGTACCGCTCCTAGTTGGAGTAGGGCCCGGATGCTGGTCACGGTGAGAGGCCACCGATGGTCTTGCTCAATCCACCAATAGTCCGCACCTTCTGCCAATTGCCCTCGGCAAAGTGCCGCGACGCCCTCCAACGCGACCAGTTTGGTTTCCGCGTCAGCGGCAGTGCGAGCAGCGTCGAGGCTGCGGCGGTAGGTCCACAGATCGACGGCCACGTTCCGCGTCTCGATGCGGTAGATCTTGCCGTCGGCCTCGACGAAGGCGGCCTCCTTGTCCGTTCTCCCAGTCGCTTCGCGCAACGTGGCTCTGAGATCCTTGAGCGCGGCGTGAAAGCGGTATCCCGCCTGGGGTTCCTCCACGTCGGGCCAAAGGTGCGCGCAGATCTTCTCTCGATCGAGCCCTTGAGGATGCAAGGCGAGAAGGACGAACAACTCCTGGGACTTGGTCCGTCCCGAGATGCCCACCACCTTGCCCTCGACTTCGAGGACTGGCTTCCCAACGATGCCGAATCGAACCGGCACCTCCGCCTTACTGGGTGGTGGCGCGGCCAGGTCCGGTTCGCGCTGTGGCACGTCCTCGACGAATCCCTTTCCGGCAGCGAGCGTCCGGAGCAGGCTCTCGGCGTTAGCCACAGGCACGTGGAACAAGGTGACATCCGCCAGCTCACCGGAATCTGTCGCCACCACCCCATCGGCGTTCACGTCACAACTGGTCCCGCACGGCCACTCCCCCGCCAGCAACGCCCCTATCCCGTACCTGTGTGCCAGTCCCATGAGCGTCTCCAGATAGGAGTGGTCGCTCTCGTCCAGGCGAGCGACCAGCAAGAGCGCCGGCAACGGCTCGCCGGGATGGCTGCCGCGGAGACCGGGGATGTCGTCGGCATCCGAGTCGCGCAGGATCCGCCGACGGGCCACGAACTGCTCTTCCAAGTAGTCGATGGCGTCATCCAGGGCAGCCACGACCTTCAGCCCAGGCAGGTACGCCGACACTGCATCCACCGCCTGCTGGTGCTCACCCGCCTCGAAGTCACCCGCTGACAGACGATCCACTTCCATGATCTCGCCCCGCCACCACGACGTTCACACCTGATCGCCACCACACCAGCCACATCTACGTGCGAAAACAGGATGGAGCTTTCTCACTGGTTGCTCCGGTATTCACCAAGGCCGTACTGGCTAGGGACACATCGTGAACGGTTCGATGCCAGGCAGGTGGCGGGACCATTCACCGGCGGTGAGCGTACGACCGGCGCGCACGCACAGGGTCGCGGCCACGTGCCGCTCGTCCACGTCGAACACACGGATCGTGCCGTCGGGGGCGGCGGTGTGGAGTTTCGTGCCGTCCGCAGAGAATGCCACCCACCCGCTGTGGGCGCTGTCCGCCGCCTGCTTGCCGTCGAAGACGAGGCCCAGAGGTCGCCGGCTCGGCACGTCCCAGAGACGTACGCGCGAGCCCTGCTCGTACGTCGCGATCGTGCGCCCATCAGGCGACCAGGCCAGCCTGGCGGCCTCGCTGCCCGGCACCGCGGGGAACTCGGCGATTTTGGTCCTGATGTCGCCGTCCCACAGGGTGAGTCGGCCGGGCCCGGAGAAGGCCACCTGCCGGCCGTCCGGGCTGAAGGCTAAGGCGCCGGCGAGCTGCCCGGTGCCCTGTTCGGGAGGCCGGGTGGCGCCCTTTTCCGGATCGATGAGCTGGAGCGGGTTTACGGTCACGAGCAGCCGTCCGTCGGGGCGGAAGGCGAGGTCGTTCGCGCCCGTCCCGGTCTCCGCTCGTTGAGATCCGCGTTCGAGGTCCCACAGTTCGACGCGACCGTGCTGCCCGTAGCGCGACACGGCCAGCGTGCGTCCGTCCGGACTGAACGCCAGCGCCTGGGCGCCCTGCTCGACGCCGCCCCCCAGCTTGAGCCGGGCCGACACCTTAAACCCGGTCAGATCCACGATGTGGACCGTGTCGTCGGCGGCCAAGGCGAGCCGGCGGTCGTCGGGACTGAAGGCAGTCGCGCCGCCACCGCCCGACCGGCTGATCAGTTTCATCAAAGCGCGGCCCGTCGCCGCGTCCCTGACCTCTATCCGATCCTCCCAGATCGCGGCCAGCACGCGCGTGGAGGGGGCCAGCCGTACGTTCCCGCTCTCGCTGCCGCCGCCGCCCGGCGGGTCGAACACCATCGAGACATCCTCGGTGTGGACAGCGCCGTGTCCGTCCAGATAGCGGACGGCCCGGCCGGCGAGGTCGAAGCGGAGCCCGCCGACGAAGGCGGGCAGGGCCTGGCTGTACACCGTGTTGTAGAAGGCGGGCAGGGCCTGGTTGGACACCGTGTCAGGGGTGGAGCGCCGCTGCAAGGTCAGTCGCTCCCGGCTGCCCCAGTTGGCGATGAAAGCGTCGCCGAAGACGAAACCGGCCTCCGGGCCCACTCCGCCCCCCGGGCCCACCCCGCCCTCCTGGGTCATTACCTCCTCACCGGACGGCAGCTCGAACATACGGATCCTGCTCGTCTCTTTCGAATGCACAAGCTCCGTGGTCATCATCATCTTGCCGTCGTCGCTGAAGGTGGTCTGGTTGATGACGCCCTTGTCCCGCTCGGTCGGCGGGATCGGCGTCCTCTTGCCCCGGCGCAGGTCCCACAACTCCGCTTCATGGCCTTTCACCACGTAGCCGAAGCGGCCGTCCCGGCTGATCGCGTTGAGCGCGGCTCCCGAGGGAGCGGTGAGCTGCTTGCGCTTGGCGACGTCCCACCATTCGGGCAGGGCTTTCGCTCCCCAGGGGATGGCGAGGTAGCGCCCGGAGCCGTCGAAGCTGAGTGTGCCGCCCGCCGATTGCCTGCCTTGACGGGCGATGGGGGCGCCGAGCGGTCTTCCGGTGCGCGTGTCCCACAGCCGTACCCCCTCGCGGTCGAGGAGGGCCAGGGTGTGCCCGTCGGGGGTGAGCGCGGCTTGGGACACCTCCGCGCTCACCCCGGACAGCACGCCGATCCGCCGTTGGCCGGTGATGTCCCAGATCCTGGCTGTCCCGCCGTCCAGGGACACGAGCACGCGGCCGTCCTGGCCGAGGTTCTGCACGGTCGCGGCCGTGTAGTCGGGGTCGAGGAAGACGGAGGTCGTGGTCTGAGAGAGCGAGTCGTAGAGCGCGCCGCGGGTCTCGGGCAGTTCCGGGCTCAGCCGCCAACCGGCCACGCTCAGCAGCTTCGCGACCTGAGGATCGCTCTGCCGCAGGTCGGCGGCTCGCAGCGCGAGCTCCCGCGCCAGCGCGTCGTCGCGCTGGCGGCTCGACTCCCTGCGCAGGTACTCCGCAGCGCCGAGCCCGCCGAGCGCGACCACGAGGAGTACGGCCAGGGCCGCCGCGACCAGACGGCGTCTCCTCGCCCTCCTACGGGCCAGGCTCACCGCCTCGTCGAGGAACTCGCGTTCGCGCCGTCCCAGCGTGAGGTCCTTGTGCGCGGTGGCGGCCCACTGCAGCGTCCGGTCGAGTGCCGAGCCGTGCAGCAGGTCGGCCGGTCTTCTGCCATGCTCATTCCACAGCGCGGCCGCCTCGGCGAGTCGCCGGTGGACGGGCAGCCCTTCGCGGTTGCCCGCCACCCAGTCGCGCAGCCGGGGCCAGGCGTGCAGGAGGCCGGGCGTGGCCAGTTCGTACGCGGCACCGGACCGCGTGACCAGGCCCGCGGCGCCGAACACGGTGAGCATCGCGTCCACGGCCTGCGAGTCCGGCAACTCGTCTCTGCTGACGAGCCGGAGTTCGTCGCCGTCGATCATCCGCAGGAACACCTCGGGCACGGTCGCCCGCTCGGCCTCGGTCAGCTCGCAGTAGAGCTCCTCCGCGATCGCACCCAGGTCGGGCTCGGGCCGTCCGGTCAGAGCACCCGCCTGCGTAAGGCCGCGTTCGAGCAGGTCATCGCCGCGGCGGAGCAGCGCCTCGCCGCCATGGCCCACCAGCCGCAGCAGCACCTCCCCGGCGGCCGGCCGCTCCATGGGATCCCGGGCAAGCGCTGCGGCCACCAACGCATCCAGGGGTTCAGGCAGGCCGCACACGTCCGGCTCGAACTCCATCACCCGCCCAATGACGGCGGCCGGATCCCCCGCCTCAATCACGTCCTTGCCCCGGGCCGCGAACAGCACCACCATCGCCCACGCCCACAGGTCGGCCGCCTCACTCACGCCCCGCCCCGAGAACACCTCCGGCGGCATGTATCCGGGCGTGCCCATGATCGGCCCGCTCGTCGTCGGCCCCACCTCACGGGCCACACCGAAATCGATCACGCGCGGCCCGTCCGGCCCCATGATGATGTTGTCCGGCTTGAGATCGCGATGCACGATCCCGCCCTGGTGGATGGCGGTCAGCGCGGTCGCCACCCCGATCGCCAGCCGGCGCAGCGCGTCCTTCTCATATGACCCCGACTCCGCCACCACCCGCCTCAGGCTCGGCCCTGGCACGAACTCGCTGACGATGTACAGCGGCGCCGAATCGACCTGTGCCTCGATCACCTTGGCGGTGCAGAACGAGGCCACCCGCTGGGCCGCCGCCGCCTCCTTCGCGAGTGTGGCGCGTGATTCGGCGCTGTCGTACCGGGGGATCTTGATCGCGACCCGCTCTCCTGTCTCCCCGTAGCCCTCGTAGACGACGCCCTGGCCGCCCGCGCCCAGCCGGCCGGCCAGCCAGTAACGACCCAAACGCCGCGGATCGGATGGGGTGAGAGGAAGCATTGAGCGTGCCATTTCGGGGAAACTCCGGATGGGCTGAAGGTCAAGGGCATCTGCCGGATGCTGAACATCGGCGTGGAGCCCCCCGCGCCAGCACGGCCTGGCAGGTCGCGAGCGCGAAGAATCCGATCGAGCCCGCCACAGGCCCAATACTGGGGACTAAATCGGGATGAGACGGCAGGATGGCCGCACCGCACGCGACAACGTCCGCTGCAGCGAGTGCGGCGCCCAGCACATGAACGCCACCTGACGGCCGGATCAGGGCGATCGCCGCCAGCGACGACGCGATGATCGCGCCACCCGCGAACGCGAACGTCACCAGGATCATCACCGGAACAGCGCGATGAACGTCCAGATAGGACAGTCCCAGATGGCCGGCCACGGCTTGGCCGAAACCCGGAACGAATCCCTCGGCTTGTACGGCCGTTCCCGACCGAGCCAGCGCGACCCAGGGCAGCAATCCCGAAACGACCACAGCGGACAGCCCCGCCACCAGCCCAACGCGGGCCGCACGATGGGCCCCGCTCTGATGGCCACGTGGCCCCGCCGATAACTCGCTCATCCCCCTCCCGAACCCGACCGCCACGATCGCCCTGACAGGGGTCGATCGTGCCACGGGCACCAACCGATGCCAACTTCTGCGAACGCCTCTGCTCGGGTGACGCCCCGGGGGTGAACCGGATCGTCCAGATCCATCACCAGGTTCCTGATCGCTTGCATGACCCAGCTCGCGCTCGGGTGCGCGGTGGCGCCGAGTTGTGGCGGGTCTCTTGGGCGAGCGGCACCGATCTCGATCCGCGGCTCGTCCTGAAGCTGCATGTCGGGCCGGTGACCAGCGTGGCCTGGGGGATCTTGGGGGATCGTCCGTCGCTAGCCGTCTGCGCCAAGGACAGGCGTGAGACCGAGGGGCGGTACCGGCTGCGAGTGTGGGATGTGCCGTCCGGTCAGTCAAGTCTGCTGCCGTGCGCGGAACCCGTCCGGTGCCTGGCGTTCTCAACGGCCGGTGAGTACCCCCTGCTCGTCTCCGGTCACGATCGGGGCTGGTGGGCATCTGGGACGTCGCGGACGCGTCGCTGCGGCACACGCTGAGGATCGGTGACGCGGACCTACTCGATCTGCACGTGGTGGATTCCGGCCCTGCCGGGCGGATGGTGACTCAAGATCTGGAAGGCCGCGTCAGCGGTTGGTCGCTCCCGATCGGTCGCCACGTGACCGACTTCAGCGCGTCCCGCACGTACTCGATGTACGGGGGCAGGCTGGCCGACGGGAGGCATGTCCTGCTGACCGACGGTGGCGATCTGTCGCTCTGGGATCTGGACGGCGGTGGGCGGCTGAGTATGAGGATTCCGCCTGACCTGGGGACAGTGCGACGGACCCTGTTGTCCACGACGGACGGTCGCGACCTCGTCACCGTGATCGAAGAGCGCGGTTCCATCGTCACCTTCGATCCAGCGACCGGCGCCCGGACGAGTGTCGACATCACCGCCCATCTCAACCGCCACCCGCATGGGCTGATGGACATGTGGTCAGATTCGTATCCTTATCCGAGGCTAGCGACGATGTCAGGGAGGCTCGCGGTGCCCACGCCCTGGCGGGTGCGCCTATGGGATCTCAGCACCTCGCAGCAGCAGGACCCACCGCTCGCGTGGCCGGCCTCGCGCGCAGCCGTGCGCGCCGTGCGGTGGCAGGATCGTGACCTGCTGCTCACCAGCTCGGCCTACGAAGGAGTGGTGGCGCTGTGGGACCTCGACCGGCCGGTTGACCCCGAACCCGGACACGACGAGCGCATCAGCGCCGTCTCCTCGGCCGAATCCGCGGACGTAGTGGCGAGCGTCGACGAGGGCGGAACGATCGTGGTGCGCCACAGCCTGGACGGGCGGCCGTTGGCCGCGCCGCTGAAAAGCGGTGTCGATGGCACTCGCGCGGCCGCGGTCTGGCTCGACGGCGATGACGCCATCGTGGCCACGGGCGCCGGTTCGCGCTACCTCAAGGACGGCAACCTGCGACGCTGGAATCTGAGCAGCCACCTCCCCCTCGGGGCGCCGATCTTCGCGCATCCCACGTCTGTGCACGGCCTCTCCCACATCGTGCTGCGAGGGCGGGAAGTCATCGTCACGTTCGGCCGGGACGGCCGGATCAAGATCTGGCACCCTACCGACGGCATACTCCTTGACGAAGCCCAGACCGCGGTCATTACCAGGATCACCGGGTTCGCGACCGGCGTCATCGACGGCAGGCCGTTCGCGGCGCTGTCCGGCTACGGCCGGCCCATGACCCTGCACGCCCTCGACGACCTGACCGCCCCGTCGATCACCATCCCTGACGCCGACGACGACGTTGTTCTCGCTTTTGCTGGCCCCGGCGTCGTCGCCGCGCACACCGTCCCGGGACATGGCAGGCCGGACACGGTCCGCGTCTGGAGTGTCTCCGGCACCCGGATCGGCCCGGACATCCGGGGCACGACA
This sequence comes from Nonomuraea sp. NPDC049480, assembly GCF_044465905.1. Taxonomy (NCBI): domain Bacteria; kingdom Bacillati; phylum Actinomycetota; class Actinomycetes; order Streptosporangiales; family Streptosporangiaceae; genus Nonomuraea; species Nonomuraea sp. NPDC049480. Next base: position 13,000 of record NZ_JBITMD010000003.1, on the reverse strand, counting down.
GAAGTCACCACGGCGACGGAACGGGCGTGGCCGGCCGTCTACGTCGGCCGCGCGGACGGCACCATCTCACTGACCGACCTGGAGACGGGACACGATCTCTGCCACCCGATAATCCTGCCGACCAGACCGATCGCTCTCGTAGTGACCGGCGACGGAGATCTGATCGCTGGGTTCGGCAGCGACCTGGCGCGCGTTCGCCCGCCTTCGACGTCCCATGGACCGCGTTGAGGGAGATCAGGTGACACGGTGGACAGCGATCAGGCCGGCCGCAACGGTCCTGCTGCTCCTGGCGTTGAACATCTGTCGCCCGGCGACAAGCATGACCCGCTCCCAGCTCACTCCTCATGTGGGGTGCCAAACTGGCGGCAGAAACGGCCGCGGGCTGAGGTAATGGCTGGTCAGTGTTCTGTGAGTGCCGTGTAGGTGGTGGAGCGGCCGGATTTTGAGCGTGCGGGCGGCTTCGGCGACCGATACGCCGTCGGCCACCAGGCGGCGCAGGGCGGCCGACTCGGCCCGGGCCGACCACGCAGGGTCGGCCGATGCGACTCGGTGAAAGTGATGCGGGCGCGGGAAAGCGCTCACCGTGCGATGATCACCAGTCCGGTTCGGTGGGCATGAGGCTGATTTTCCTTACCGGCAGTCATGCGGCGAGCGTGTCGAGCGGTCCGCCGACAAGCACCAGGGCGAACGCCGCCCAGCGGAACAGATGCAGCGGCCGAGTGCGATACAGGAGCGCGCCGAGAAGCAGCTCGAAAGCGCCCCTCACAGCCCACCACGCTGCCTTGGCGAGCAGCCAGCTCCAGCCTCCATCCAAGAACCGCTGCCGATCAGCGGGCACATGTTCCGTCAGGAACGCGTCGATCCGCAGAGAAATGTGACGACGCTGTCCGGCGCACAGAGCGTCGTGCTCGCGGTCGCATGGATTGCCGTCGTCCCCCGCGTGGACGCGGGGCAGCTCTGCGATGACGCTCTGATGGAAGGCCTGGTACTCCTCAAGCGAGCAGCCCAGTGCGCGGGGAACGTAGCCCGGACGGCTACGTTCAGCCAATGCGTAGTAGGTAATGCCCCACTGATCATAGGCGTGTCCGTGCATGAACTGCTCCCGGACATTCGTGTTGAGGCGGGCCACGCCGGCTTGAGACAGCCTGAGCCGGGCACAAGCGAGAGCGCCGGTAGCGCGGACCTTCAATTCGCCGCCCCGCATTCGCAGCTTGTGGGGGTCGAGAAGGTCCAACACGATGGACAGCGCGGCGAAGTACAACATGACCTTCCCGACGCGGCCCCACACCAGCATGGGCCACCCCCACACCACCATGCTCGTGGTCGAACGGCCGTCGAACCATGTGGCGATGACGTCAAATAGTTCGTTCACGGCCTGATCCTTCGCATGCAGCGGCCTTCACGCAGGTTCCGGTCTTCTCTCGGTTCGCCCCAGCATCAGGTACGGCGCATCCAGGGGCCTGTGCCGGCTGTACCGCTGAGCGCGATCGGGCTCTTACGCATGAGGTCACTTGGCGTGTGGATAGGCGACCATGGTGTCTGTGGAGTCGTCCCAGAACAGACCGTATCCGGAGTAGTCGCCGAAGGGAGCCACGATGTAGTCGCCGAGCTGGACCTGGCCTGTGGCGAGGTCGATGGTGACCCGCGGGTCGGCCTGGTCGGCGGTCGAGGCGCCGATACCGAAGGCGACGCCGGCATCGGTCACACCGGTGAGATGGACCGGCTTGTCTTGGTCGGTCTCCTCGAAGCAGTGGCCGGTGCCTTTGTCCAGGTCGAAGGCCGTGTGGCTGCGGACGAGATAGCGTCCGTTGGCGGACAGGGAGGCTCCCTTGGAGTCGTCGGCCGTCACGCGCTGATCCGGTGCGCAGTCGACCTTGGCGCGGGCCTTTCCCGTGGCGGGGTCCAGGACGGCCCACGTGTCGTTGGGCGCACCTTCGTCGCGCCACTGTGCGACGAGGGAGTCCTTGACCGGGGCGATGAAGATCTTGTGCTCGCTGTTGGTGGTGAGAGTTCCGCCTGACCAGGCTCCCGGCACCCAGTAGTGGCGGCGCGGCTGGGTGTTGGTGGCCAGCAGCGGCCCGCGCGACGTGACCGCTACGGCCTCGGTCGAAGCGAAACACAGCTTGCACTCGCTGGCTGGGGGTTCCATCTTCTTGAGGTCGTACGTCTTCGTCGCGCCGGTGGCCGGATCCACGGTCACCACCACGTCGTTGTCCAGCTCCACCAGCAGTCCGCCACCGCCGTTGCTGACCGCGCCCTCGCCGTCCAGTTCGAGATGGTGAGCCGACTTGACGCCGTCTCCAGCGGCACGGGCGGGGAAGATGTCGATCGTCGTGACCTGTCGGCCCTTGCTGACCACGTCGGTGCCCTGAAAGCCGGACGCTGAGGCGACCAGGTAGTCCTTTCCCTGCACGGTGACCGAGAACGCTGACATCAGTCCGGGGCCCTTCACCTCGGCCTTCCACAGGCTTTTGCCGCTGGTCACATCGAGCACGGTGAAGGTGCCGTCGTTCTTGCCGCCCTGCCGGAAGACGGCGACCGCCCCGGAGTGCGGCAGGGTGAGCTGGTCCCCCGGCAGATCTGACTCCCAGCCGCGGGACGTGTCATAGAGGCTGGGGACCGACAGCTGTGTTCTGGGCGCGACATGCTCAGGCGAGGCGGACGAGGACGGCGTAGCCGTGCCGGTCCGAGATCCATGCGACCCTCCCGAGTCATCGCTTCCCGCGCCTCCTCCGCAGGAAGTGAGAAGGCCAGCGGCCACCACCGCCACGAGTACGCACCTGGGCCGATTCACACGAATCCTCCATTCAGCAGAACGCGTCGGTCGGTTCGGCTGCCGAGATCGCCGCAAGGTTCCGATCCGGCGCGGTTGCTCTCACCCAGTGCCCACTGCCACGCACGGGCCACGGTGACGTTATTGATCATGGTGACGGTCCCCGCTGGAGGCACGTGCTTCAGCGCCATTCGATGAATGCGGCAGTGTCGCCGAGCGCGGAGAACTTCCCGGTTCGCTCGACCTTCTGAGGCGTGGATCCCGGCTTGGTGTCGCAGAGGTAGTAATCCATCGCGGCCCCCTTCTGGGAGAGAAACGCGAATCTCTGACCGTCAGGGGAGATCACCATGGCGTGGTTGTCGTGGTCGTTGCTGGGGAGTATGGGCGCTCCAGGCTTCGCCCCCGAGGCGATGTCGAGCGCGGCGAACCTGCCGTCCGCGCTGCACAGCACCGTGTCGTTGTCGAGCCAGCCACCACCACAAGAGATGTATCTGCCCTTCTCCACGAGGTCCGGGCTCACCCCTTGGCCCTCCGCCGGGACGTCCAGGACGTAACCTCTCGCCAGAAGGCGTTTGCCGTCCGGCGAGAGGAAGGCGCTGCTGGCCACCACGGCCCTGCTCGGAGTTCTCCCCACCATGATGAGCTCTTGGGCAGTCCTGACCTCCAACTGGTCGACCGCCTTGTGGTCTCCGGCAAGCGCTCGGCTCGCGACCCGGTCCTTGGTTGAGATCCCCGGCTGGTCGGTCACCTCGTACGTGAACCAGACCGCGCTCCCGTCCCGGGAGAAGGCCGCGTTGTGCTCGTGCGGAGTGTTGCCGAAGTCCCCGTTCCCGGTCAGGTCGGTGAACTTGCCCGCACGGTCGACGTAGCCGACATGAGTCGCCGCGATCTGCGGGTCCTGGGTGACCACGGCCATCTTCGTGAAGTCCTGGTCGAAGAGCGATCTGATGGCTGTCACATCCTCGGCATCAGCGGGCAGCTCATCGGGCTCGCACAGTTGCCTCACGGCGGTGTTGGGCTCGGGCCTGTCGTACTCGACAATCGCCGTGTCCGGCAGTTGGAACTCCGCATGCGCCAGGTGCTTCCAGCTTTGCGGGTTCCAGCCATCGACGTTGATGACTCCGCCGCTGCCGTTCCCCCGCGAGCAGACAGCCGTAATGATCATGTTCTGCTGGGTGAAGTCTCCACTGGTGCCAGTCTCCGAAGACCTGTGGCCGGCGTCCGCTCCCGCCCCGGGCTGGTCTCCGTCTGATGAACAGGCAGCGAGGCTTGCTGCCAAGACCAGCCCGAGAAGGGACGCCGTTGCTCTCGGCGTGTCAACCATTCGTCTGTCCCCTATCCAATTCCGGCCCGCTTCGCACAAAGGGCTCTGACGCGCCGTCACCTCATCAACTCGCCGATGAAAGCGACTGGTCCGCGACAAGGCCGAGGTTGCGGCGTCGGTCGGAAAGGCGCACCTGCGCCGCTTTCCGCCTTGCCGCAAGCCCAAGCATTCCTGGTCCGGGGGTGAGCAGACCCGCCGCCAGGATGGAGGTGATGGCCGCTGGTTCCTGATTCTCCCAAGGAGTACTTCTACGAGTGGTCGCGATCGGCATCCGGCCTGCACGTCTCGTAGTTCGAATGACGGATGGAACTGAAGTTGTCGACGGACATCCAGCCGTACGTCCCCGTCCCCTTCACCCGGCCATAGACCCAGAGGTGGCCACGCCCGTTCCGAACCCAGCAGTGAAGGTAGATGACCCGGCCCCTGCCGAGCCTGGTCACGTTCCCGCACCGGTCCGCATAGGGCCCCTTCTTGAGGTTGTAGGAGCCCTTCATCACGCCGTAGCCGCCGTCCAGGTTAGAGATGGAAGAGTCGTACACGGAACACGGAGACGGGGTGGCCGACGCGGCCGGCCCGTTCACGAGTGTCGCCGCCATGATCGCGCCGGTCGCAACCAGCATTCCTACCGCCTTGATCCCGAATCGCATCTTGCCCCCTTTGTCCTGTTGATCAACGGGCGATCCACATGGTGCGCCAGGCGGTGTTGAGAACTTGTTGAGTATTCGTTGAGAGCGCGGGGAGCATCGCTGGGGAACGACACGGTGCGGCCCTGGCCCGAGCTGGCGCTGGGCCGGATGCGCGCCAAGATCGGTGACCTGTCGATGGTCTTGGAAGGCCGCTTCGATGAGCCTCACGCGCTGATGTGTCGCCTGCACCTGCAGCATCTCGATCTTCTCGATCAGAGGCTCGCCACGGGCGCCCCCAGCCCACCAGGTGACACCCCGCGGGCGGATTCGGTCGAGGCCGAGCAGGAGGCGCTGACCTCCGTGCGCCGCGCGACCGCCCTGCTCACGCTGTCGCAGTCCCGCTACGGCGTGGGCCTGCTCTCGGATGCTGAGCTGATAGCGCGGATGCGGGAACTGACCGAGCAGATCGCCACCGCGGCCGCCAAAGCTCAGGCCGCCGAACAGGACAAGGACCGCTTCGCCCGCGAGGGCGGCGGCCGAGCCGAACGGGAACTGCTGGCCAAACGCGAGCGGTTGGCCGAGCAGGTGCGGCTGGCCGAAGCCGCAGCCCAGGCAGCCGGCCAGCTCAGGCAGGCCCGCCAGAGCATCACCGAGACCCGCCAGCAGCTAGAGGCACTGCGCCAGCGCGAGCAGTCCATCACCAGCGAGCTCGACACCCTGCGCCCCTGGAACCGAGCGCGCCGCCGCGAACTGGACACCGAGCTGTCGGCGGTCCGCGACCGCCAGGCCCGCCAGCAAGAACGCCTCAACGAGGTCCTCGAACTCGGCACGGAACGGCAGCAGACGGCCCGCCAGGCCGCCGAACACGCCCCAGCACAAGTCACCTGGCCGCTGGTACGGAGCCGCCACGCCGACCTGGAACGCGACTTCGACTCAGCCCAGCGCGGCGCTCGAAGCCGCGACGTCACCGAAGCCGCCCTGCGCGCCCAGGAGGCTCGGGCCGCCCAAGCCGGACTCCAGCAGGAGCTCGCCACCCTCAAGGAAGAGGAAACACGCCGCGTCGACCTGCCACCGGACCGGCGCGACATCGAGCGCGCCGCCCGCGCCGAGCACGCCCAGCGCCAGCGCGAGGTGGCCATCCGGCAGGGCGGCCCAGTCCGGTCGACACCTGAGCTGGAGCGTGAACGAGAACGTCAGCAGCCCAATCGGCCATCACCCGGCCGCAGCGTCGACCACGGACCCGGCCTGAGCCGCTGACGTGCGCAGCATGGAGAATCGACGTCGCCAGCTCCTGGAACCAGGGGCCTTCTACGCCGTTTCCGAGCTGGATGCCTCCTCCGGACCAGGCCCTGCGCTCGGGTAACTGCGATGTGCCCCAAAGTGGAGCGTTGGTGCAGGTCAATCTTTCGGAAGGAAACCAATCGTCGAGAGTGACCTCGAGCTGAGATCCGGCCCCCGGACTCCAAGAACGCGCTCGCGATGGCGATGGCGCTATGGCTCGTGGGGTCGTCCGGCTCCAGCGGGTCGAGGTTCTCGTCATGGGTGAACGCCGCATCGCCAGGCTGATCGGCCGGCTCCGCGCCTTGCAGGTCAGCCACAGGCGGCTGACCTGCCCGCGAAGGGCAGGCTCGCCCCAGGCAGGGTGATACTCGACGAGTCACGAGCGTGGGACTGCTTCGTACGTTATCTTTGGTGACTCTCAGTCGTGCAGCAAGTACTTCAAGTAGCGTGGGCGGCTGCTTGACGCACAGTATCTGGGGGTTCGTACGGCATGTTGGGCAGGTCAGCGGCCGGTCGGCATTACCGGGCTGAACGAGCGGTGGCCGCCGACGAGTCGGTGTCGTGGGTGGTTGTCGACGAGGATCTCGGGCTGCATGTCGAGGCGTGCGCGTACCTGGCGGGGCGGGCCGGGCGTTCAACACCGAGAAGACCTACGCGGGCCGGATCGCCTTGTACTTGTCGTACTGCCGAGGTCATGGCGTGGACTGGTCAAGCCCGAGCCTTCCGCAGCTGATGGCGATGATGCGCTGGCTGGTGGACGAGCCGATGCCGGCGCGATCACGCAAACCGGGAGCTCCGGTGCGGTATCGCAGCGAAGGCACCGCGAACGCGATCATGGGGACCGTCGGGGAGTTCCTGTCGTGGTGCAGCCTGCAGGGCTGGGTGCCGCCGACGGTGGTCAACACGCTCACTCAGCCGAAGTTCCTGCGCTACCTACCGGCGGGGTTCGATCCGGGCGAGGACGGTCAGCACCGCACGATCAAGGCCCGCGCGATCAAGTACAGGGTCGTGATCCCGGGCTATGAGTGGCTGACGGATGCGGAGATCGACGTGCTGCTCGGCCTGGCCCGGCACGAGCGCGACAAATTCCTCATCCAGCTTCCTTCGCAGACCGGCATGCGGATTGGCGAAGCGCTCGGGCCGCGCCGCGAGGACATGCACCTGCTGCCCGATTCTCGCGTGCTGGGCTGCCGGCACGAAGGGCCGATGTTCATGTCCGGTGGCGAGTCAACGCCAACGGGGTGTTCGCCAAGGCCCGGCAGCCCCGGGCGATCCCGGTGGACGAGGTCACGATCGAGCTCTATGCGCGCTACCAGTTCGAGCGGGCCGAGATCGCCGGGGACTCCGGGGACTCCGGGGACTCCGGGGACTCCGGGGACTCCGGGGACTCCGGGGACATGGTGTTCGTGAACCTGTTCCATGCGCCGGTGGGCAAGGCCATGTCGTACGGGACGGCCTATGAGCTGTTCTGCCGCCTGGCCAAGCGGGCCGGACTTCCACCGGCAAGCGACGACGAGCGTACGGCGACAAGATCCACCGCGACGTCACGCCTTCACCTCCGTTCTGCTGGGCGCACGGATATTTCTTCATTGCTCCAGTCCGGGACCCCAAGACGCGCGCACCATGACATCTGTCATGGTCAACTCGTGACAGACGAGCGATGTATGCCCAGGTGATGACCGGAAGAGTCGGCGTCATGAAGGATCTGGTGACGGCTGGCGCCGCGGTGAGCCTGCGTGGCTTGCGCAAGGCGTTCGGCGAAGTGCAGGCGGTCGGCGATGTGGACCTGCTCATCGCGCCCGGTGAAGTGGTGGCGCTGCTCGGGCCCAACGGTGCGGGCAAGACGACCATGATGGAGATGCTGCTCGGTCTGACCACGCCTGATGCGGGTCAGGTGGCGTTGTTCGGCCGCGTGCCAGCGCGCGCGGTGGCCGAAGGGCTCGTCGGCGCGATGCTCCAGGCAGGCGGTTTCCTGAGGGAGATGACGCCCAGGGAGATCGTCAAGGTGATCGCGGCGCAATACCCGAGGCCGCTGAAGGTGGGCGACGCCCTGGACAGGGCGGGCGTGTCCGCGTTCGCCAAGCGCAGGTACGGCGACTTGTCGGGCGGGCAGCAACAGCGGGTCCGGTTCGCCGCCGCCCTGGTGTGCGATCCCGACCTGCTCGTGCTGGATGAGCCGACGGTGGCGATGGACGTGCGGGGCCGCCAGGAGTTCTGGACGGCGATGCGGGAGTTCACCGGCAGCGGGCGCACGGTGGTGTTCGCCACCCACTACCTGGCCGAGGCGCAGGACTTCGCCGATCGTGTCGTGCTGATGCGCCAGGGCGCGATCGTGGCCGACGGCTCGGTCAGCCAGGTGTGCGCGGCCATCGACACCAGGACCATCATGGCAAGGGCCGCAGGCGAGCACTCGTTCGCCCTGTTGCCGGGCGTCAGCGCGGTCAAGCGGCGCGGCGATGTGGTGGAACTGCATTGCTCCGATTCCGATGCCGCGCTGCGCGCCCTGTTGGCGGAGGTTCCGTCCGCGTGCGACATCTCGGTGACGCCGATGTCGCTGGAGGACGCCTTCGCCGTACTCACCGCCGAGGAGAAAGTGTCATGATCAGCCTCGTCACCGCCGAGTTGAAGGTCCTGGCGCGTAGCGTCACCTTCCTGGCGATCACTATCGGCTTCCCAGTGGTGTTCTTCCTGGTCATGTCCGAGGTGTTCGGCGGACTGGGCACGGGCGGCCTGGACATGCCGCGCTACATGATGGTGAGCATGGCGGCGTTCGCCGCCATCTCGGTGTCGATCGCGGTCGGCACCCGGGTGGGCCTGGAGCGGCAGGCCGGGTGGCACAGGCAGCTGCGGCTCACGCCGATGCCCGGCTGGTCGTATCTGGTCGCCAAGGTGGTGGTGGCCATGGCGATGGCGCTACCGGCGATCATCCTGGTCTTTGTCGCCGGGCTGGTGATCAAGGGAGTCGAGCTGCCCGCCGGGCAGTGGGTGGCGCTGGTTGCCGCGGCCTGGCTGGGCGCGCTGCCCTTTGGCGTGATCGGCCTGGCCATCGGCCTGGCCGTCGCGCCTGATGCGGCCAGCGGTGCCGGCGTGGCCGTCTACCTGCCGATGGCCATGCTCGGTGGCCTGTGGGTCCCCGTCGAGGCCTTGCCCGGCTTCATGGCCGGCCTCGCCAAGGTGCTGCCGAGTTACTGGCTGGCGGAGAACGCCAGGATTCAGCTCACCGGCACAGCCATCCAGCCGCTGGGCATCGCTGTGGCCGTCACGTGGCTGGTGGCCGTGGGCGGTGTGGTGATCAGCCTCTACCGGCGACAGGCCGCTCGGATCTGAGCCAGGCGCGGGCACTACGCTGTCCCCTGATGTCCGCGCCCCCTTCTGTCCGGCCCTCCTCGACCAGTTGGCCGTTTCGACACCCCCGAACGTGGTGGATCTTCGCCCTGCTGTTCACCGCCGTGCTCTGGCTCGACCTGGTAAAGGCGCTGTCGGTGGGCGAGATCGGCCATGCCCTGCTGATCGCGGTCTACGTCGCCTGCTACGTGGCGGGCATCGGCCTGACGATCGACAGGCCGCTGGTGTGGCGGCTGGCTCTGTGTGCGCTGGCCGCCGCCGTGTCGGCTCCGCTAGTCCTGGTCTACGGCCAGCACGTGTGGAATCTCAGCTATGCGCTGGCCATCGTCGGTTTCATGTTGCCATGGACGGCCGCCTTCGGCCTGGCCGCCGCGGCCATCGTGCTGATGATCGTCACAGGGGTGCTGTCGGCGTCGGACGGCAGGTCGACCACGATGATCTTCCTCCTCGTGGTGCTCTCCTCGGTCGCGCTCGCCGCGTTGTGGCGTTCCAACCGTGCGCTGGTCGACGCCAACGCCACGATCGCCGAACTGGCCGTCCTGCGCGACCGCGAGCGCATGTCCAGAGACCTGCATGACGTGATCGGCTCCACCCTGACCACGATCACCGTCAAGGCGGGCCTGGCCAGGCGGCTGCTGGAAAGCCACGCCGACGAGCCGGTCCACGCCGAGGTGACAGACATCGAGGTGCTGGGCAGGCAGGCACTGGCCGACGTCCGGGCGGCTGTCACCGCCACACACCACCTGTCGATGGACACCGCGCTCGCCGACGCCGCCGCCGTGCTGCACGCGGCGGGCATCCAGGCCAGCCTCCCCACAGGAGCCGACCAGGTGGCCGACCGTTACCGAAGCGTCTTCGCCTACGTGGTGCGAGAAGGAGTGACCAACGTGGTCAAGCACAGCCGGGCACGCCACTGCCAGGTACGGCTCGGTCCCACCTTCATCGACATCACCGACGACGGCGACGGCACCGGCACCGGCGGTGGCGCCGGCACCAGCGACGGTGGCGGCCACGGGCTGGCAGGGCTGGCCAGGCGGCTGCGTGACATCGGAGGCACTCTGGAAGCAGGCGCCCTGCCCGGTGGCGGCTACCGCCTGCGCGCCGAGTGCCCGCGATGATCAGGGTGCTGCTCGTCGACGACCAGGCGCTGGTGCGTGGTGCCCTGGCCGCGCTGCTGAGCCTGGAACGCGACATCGAGGTGGTCGGCCAGGCAGGCTCCGCCCCGGAGGCGATCGACGCCGCCCGCGCCGCCCGGCCCGACGTCGTCCTGCTGGACATTCAGATGGCGGGCGGCGACGGGCTGTCCGCGGCCGCGGCACTCCGCGGCCTGGGCTGCCGAGTGATCATGCTGACCACGTTCGCCCGTCCCGGCTACCTGGCCCGCGCGATGGCCGCCGGCGCGGCCGGCTTCGTCGTGAAGGACACCAAACCCGAGCACCTGGCCGACACCGTACGCAAGGTTCACGCCGGGTTGCGCGTCGTGGACCCGGACCTGGCCGCCACATCGCTGAGCACCGGCATCAGTCCTCTCACCGTCCGCGAGGTGGAGGTCATGAACGCCGCCGCGGACGGTGGCACGGTCGCTGACATCGCGCGGCGTCTTCGCCTGTCCGAAGGCACCGTGCGTAACCACTTATCCTCCGCCATGGGCAAGACAGGCGCACGGACCAGGGCGGAGGCCGTGCGGCTGGCCACGGAGCACGGCTGGCTGTGACAAGCTCGCCGATCACGGCCCCTGAAATGAGCGGTCGGCCAGACCACTCAATCGGCGGGCTTGGTCAAGCCGTGTAGTCTCGCAGTCACCGCCGAAGCTCCAAAATCCGGAGCCGGTCGACCATGCCAGGAGGCAAAGAGTCTCGATTGGGAGCTCCTGATTGCGTATGGTTGCTTTGGGGCTGGTAACCCAGTTCTTGCCTGACTGTCCTCCTCCGCGAAGATCGCCAGCGTCCCTCTTCCCCGTTCGGGATTGGTCCGGTACCGTCTCGCCGGTGTCGTCCTGGCTGCCAGTGCGCTGCTGTGGCCTTTTGAGGCGTTGCCGGCTTTCCGGGATGAGGCCGCGGTTGCAGCTCAGCCGCGGGTTGCGACCGGCAGCGACGCCTTCCACACAGACTTCTGCGCTGCTGAAAACTACGTCCATGCAGGTCAAGCGGCATGTGAGTACTCGTGAAAGATTCCGTCGAGCCGGTCTTGCCGGCACACATTCAGGTCGATGCGGTCCTGCAGGACGGCGGGATCAAGCTGGATTTCGCGAAAGACAACCTGCACGAGAGACTGCGGCGGGACCGCAAGGCGCTGCTCTGGAAACTCGACGGCTTGTCCGAATACGACGCCCGCCGACCTTTGACAGCGACCGGGACCAACCTCCTCGGCCTGGTCAAACACGTGGCCACCGTCGAGGCCAGGTACTTCGGCGAGGTCTTCGACCGCCCTTCCCTGGAACCGCTGCCCCGTTGGCAGGACTCCGACGGCAGCGATCTGTGGGCGACCGAGGACGAGACCCGCGATCAGATCATCGGGTTCTACCGGCGCACGTGGGAACACTCGGACGCGACGATCAACGAGCTTCCCCTCGACGCCCCCGGCCACGTGCCATGGTGGCCGGAGTCAACGCCGGCCTGGCACACGAACCTGTTCGCCATCATGGTCCATGTCCTCGGCGAGTCCACCCGGCATGCCGGGCACGCGGATATCCTGCGCGAGGGCCTCGACGGCCGGACCGGGTTGCGCGAATACGAGAAGCAGATCGACGAGGAAGCCCGTGCAGCCTACTGCGCGAAGATCGAGCAGGCCGCCAGGGCGGCCCGCACCAATTAAGGCTTAACCACAATCGCGCCACCGTGGCCGCGCCCTTTGCGGGGCCACGGTTCGCCTCCGCCCCCACCAGCAAGATCACTTAAACGCCACATGTCGGAGTGCTGCGACGCGCCCTTAACGACCTCGAGGCGCTCTCCGCACGCTCGGTTCTTCTTGGGTCCGGGCTGCGTTCGGTCAACTTGGCCTACGTGAAAGAAGAGATCATCGTCCTCTGACCCGCTGGAAGGGTCCTCCAACCCTAGATAAGGCCTGCCGTCTGCGCACCGCCAATGAGTCTCCTGCCTGCTGCAGGCGCCCCTCCGCCCCCGCCTCCACCCGGCACGCACGTACGCGTGGGGGTGGATGTCCACCCGACGTACCCGTGGACATCCACCTGCACATCGCCGTGGACATCCCGCAGACAAGCACCGCGACGGCCGCGCCCTGGCGGAAACGCCTGCGACACAAGGTGTGCATTGTGTACACCTATGCCCTATGGCTCACAGCGACAGCGACCCGGCCGCCAGCGCGGCCGCGCCACCCGAGGCGGGCGGCCAGCCACCTGGGCGGGAACTGGGCATCCGCGAGGCGCGCGGGCAGCTCGGCGAACTGCCCGACCGCGCCCGCTGTCGACGACGCGTGAATACTGACCCCCAGGCGACGGCTGAATGTTGACCCCTCCACTCTCTGGAGGGTGATCAAGGTGGAGGACTGGGCGGAGATCCGTCGGCTGCACCGGGCCGAGGGCATGCCGATCAAGGCAATCGCGCGGCATCTGGGCGTCGCCAGGAACACGGTGCGAAGGGCATTGGCGGCCGAGGAGCCGCCGAAGTATCAGCGGCCGGGTAAGGGGTCGAT